>JAXMEZ010000007.1:0-106783 GCA_046348035.1 Rubrivivax sp.
CGGCATAGCCGCCGTCGACCGTCCAGCCGGTGAAGCGCGCCGTCTCGCACAGGTTCTCGCGCGCGCTCGTGCACCAGCGGCAGGTGCCGCAGGTGTCGTGCAGCCAGGGCACGCCCACGCGTGCACCGGGCCGAAAGCGCGCGCAGCCGTCGCCGGCCGCGACGACGGTGCCGACGACCTCGTGGCCCGGCACGCGCGGAAACTGCGCCAGCGGCAGTTCGCCGTCGACGACGTGCAGGTCGGTGCGGCACACGCCGCACAAGTGCACGCGCAGCAGCAGTTCGCCGGGGCCGGGCAGCGCCAGCTCGCGCTCGATCGCGTGCAGCGTGGCGTCGCCGGGGCGCGTGAGCGCCATCGCGCGATAGTGCTGGGGCAGGGGCAGCGCCGTAGAAGCCATTTGGAAAGCGTAGCGCAGTTCCCGAACGGAGTTCTTGACGGTGTACAACGTACCGCGCCCTCAGGTCAGTGAAAGGGCGCGCTCGCAGTGACAGAACCGCTACGGCGGCTCGCCCCGAGGCGGCGCACTGAACTGCGGCTCAAGGAATATCGAAGACAATTCAGGGAAAGCTCAACATGGCATCGTCGCGGGCGGCTCGAATGGCCGACAGGCCGCCACGAACTGCCTGCTGAACTCAGGGCATTGCATTCAGTAGGGCAAGATGGCAATAAGCAAGCTGATCGTGGGTGGATTCAAGTGCTTTCGAGATTCGGTTGAGATTCCCATTGCGCCGATCACACTCATGTTCGGCCCGAACTCAGCCGGCAAGAGCGCGGTAAGGGACGCCCTATTCGAGTTAAGGCGCAAGTTGTCGTTGGAGCGTGATAGAGAGAAGTCGCTAGCGGCCGATGCTGTGGCGGCACTTGCAGGAGATAGCGCCGGCCATCAACTGCCAACGAGCGAAGAAGGCGATGAGCCGCAGCACGCGAATGTTCTCCTCGGCTGCGAGGTTGATCATTTCGAGCCGAACGGCAGCGGGCCATTGGCCGCCTACAACGAATGGACCGAGCTGGGACAAGGCTTGTACTTCTCGCTCCGCGGGCGCGCAGTGCGATATGAGTTTGTCGACGGCGTTGCGGATTCGACATTGACGCAAGCACTAAGTGTAGATGGCCATGCGCTCCTGGAGTACGTGGAGGCCGCCGCGGCTGCCACAGCCGGTGTTTCTCAATCCTGGCCCGAACCCCCGTTTACGACTCGCATTTTCCGATCCGTGCAGGAGCCTGGCCTGTTGCGTCTTAATTTGGCTCACGAAATTCTCGCTGACGCCCAATTCACGCACCTGGTCCAGGAGGTGCTCGATCGCGTAAAGCAGCTATCCGAAGTGGGCGCTGGTGGCTTGGTATGGATGGCAGATGACGCGATGTGCATTCGGGCGCATGCCTACAAGCGAACGTGCCGCACTTGGGTCGACTGGACCGAGGAGCTTGGTCTTACGTCGGTGGCGGGCGAGATGTTTGGTTCCCTCATTGAGCCGCTCCGTCGGCTGTTCTTGACCACCAACGAGTTGGTGCGGCAGGTCGAACATTCGTTGGCGATTGATGTTGGCATCGCCCATGTGCCAGCGTCAAGATCGCTTCTCGGCGGGAGCGATGTGACGGCCGATTGGTTTGGCGTTGGGGAATACGACAATATGTTCGTGCCTGAACATTCGGTCCAGGCCTATGCTCGATGGCTGGGTTTCAAGGCGCTTGACGGCGAAGAGGTGCCTCATCAGGTGAGTGCCGAGTTGCGAGGACGAGACGACCTCGTCAATGACGTCCTCGGATCTCCTGGAATTGCGGCCCGGCGCTACACGATCGAAGCTGCTGTGTCAGTGCGCGAAGAGCGACAGCTACAACCCATCGATCACAATTGGAGCGCCGAATCGGCGTGGTCAGTGCATTCGCAGTTGTTTCTTCGGGATGAAGATGGACGACGTCTGGATTTCGCGCAGGTAGGAAGTGGTATCAGCTACGTTCTCCCGGTGCTTACGGCGCTCTGGGCCGCCAAATGGTCCCTCATTGAGCAACCGGAACTTCACCTGCATCCGGCTGCACAGTGCGAGATCGGTGATGCAGTCGTCCGGGCGTTCAACAGGGGCCGCTTTACGATTGTGGAGACCCACAGCGAACATCTGCTGCTTCGGATACTCAAGCGGGTGCGTCAGACCAGCGCGGACCGGATTGCTGATCGCGAGCTCCGATGCCACGCGGAGGCGATAGTGGCGTTGTACTTCGCTCCCAGAGCCGGTGGGACGACAACGGTTCATCAGTTGCGCGTGACACGCGCTGGCGAGTTCAAGGACCGCTGGCCGGACGGGTTCTTCGAAGAGCGCTCGCGCGAGTTGTTCGATGAATGAGCGCTACGCCGTTGATCCCGCGTCGCCCGCAAGTGCGCGCGAGCTGAAGCTGTTGCTCGATCTGTTCGGTTTCGAAACCGGGCGCTTCTTGAGCTGCTTGCCGCAGGATTGGCCGCGCAGGGTGACTGAACATCTTCGGGCGCTTTCGGACCTCGAGCGGGCGCGGGCGGTCGAACTGCTCCGTCGACGCCATGGTGCACTCTTGCCGCTTGGGGCAGCGTTACTGCGATACGTCGAGCCTTGGGCGAGCAGCGCGGCGGCGGCTTTGGCGAGAAGGCTTGTCGACGGGGTGGTTGCCGGGAACGCGAACGCGCATGGCTGGCCATCGGTCGAACAAGTGCTTTTTGATGAAAGCTGTGCGCTGCCTTCGGGTCGTGGTGCGCATGTGCCTATGCGTGCGAGTGCATATGCGGACTGCGCTCGGCCGCTGCTGCTGGCGTCCGCCGAAGTCGTTCTCGTAGACAGGTTCTTCTCGTTGCGCGATCGGAATGGGCAGATGTGCCGGCGACGCGTGCCGGTCCTCGAAGCGTTGATTCGGGCCGCTGAGGCCTCTCAGGTTTGCGAAGGGATCAGGCTTGTACTGTCCCAGGATGCATTGGAACAGAGGGCGAATTCTGGTACGAGTCTCGAAGGAGATTTGGAGTCCGTGCTTGCCGCCGCGGGCAGTAAACGTGTGTCGATCGAATATGACGTGCGTGATGACCTTGGCCATGGCAGGTACTTGCTCAGCATGCATGGTGGGCTGCAGTTTGACCAAGGCTTTGAAGAGCATGTCCGTGGCAGCAGCCGGAATCACGTTCATTGGCTATCTGCGCCGGAACTCGGGCCGCTACTGGATCAGTATTTGCGGAAGACCGACCTTGCCAGGCGCTGAGGCGCACACGAAGCGACGGCCCGAACCACGGTTCGTGCCGCACGCAGCGCGCCAGCACGGGCGCAACTGCGGCGCAGCACCCTCTGGTTTGTCGCCCTCAGTTCAGTTCAACGGCAGCGGCTTGCCCTCGGCCGCCGAAGGAGCGGCAATACCCAGCAAACGGGCCAGCGTGGGCGCGATGTCCGCCGTCTCGACGCGCCGGTCCACGCGCGCGGCCTTCACCCACGGCGGGCCGTAGACGAGGATCGGCACGTGGGTGTCGTAGGCGTGCGGCGAGCCGTGCGTGGTGTTCGCGGTCGACGAGACGAACATCCAGTTCGCCTTCACCGCCAGCTGCACGTCGCCCGAGCGTTCCTTGTTCCACGACTTCACCATCGCGTCGAAGAACGGCGCGCCGGCGCGGGTCTTCGCTTCCAGCTCGGCGCGCGTGTAGGCCACGGCGATGCCGGGCTCGGCCGCGAGCGCCGTGCGCGCCGCCTCGGCCACCGTGCCGGCTTCGAGCTTGTGCTGGGCCAGCAAAGCGCGGTCGAGCACCAGCGCCGAAGCCGAGAAGAAGCGGCCGAGCTTGGCGACGCCGAAGCGTTTCTCCAGCTCGGCATTGACGCGCCCGAGCGTCTCGCTGGACGACATGCGCCCGGCATCGAGCCCGCGCAGGCGGCTCACCTCGGGCGCCGGCATGAAGCCGTGGTCGGCGGTGAGCATGGCCACGTAGTTGTCCTTGCCCACCGTGGCGTCGAGGTCGCGGAAGAAGGCCTGCAGCAGCCGGTCCAGGTGCAGGAAGTGGTCGTGCGACAGGCGCGACTCGGCGCTCCAGTAGTGGTTCACGTAGTCGTGGCCCGACAGGCTGACGGAGAGGATGTCGGTCGCTTCGTCGGCGCCGAGCTTCTCGCCGGCGATGGCGGCACGTGCGAAGGCGAGCGACATCTCGTCGACGAAGGGGCTGCGCAAGAGGCTGCCGTAGAAGGGCTGGTTGGGCTGTTCGGCCGAGGCGCCCATCGTCATCGGCAGCTTGCCGGGCCGGGTGCCGAACCACGGCTGGTTGTCGCCGAGCGACTGCGCGTACGCCGCATCGGGCAGCGCCGGCTTCCACTCGGTCTTGAAGTAGCGGTCGGCGGGCTTGCCAGCGTTGAACGCGTTCACCCAGCCCGGGTGCTCCTTCATGTAGTAGGTGGTCGAGGCGAACGAGCCGGACTCGCTCATGTACATGTAGGCGGTGCCGGTCTTGCCCGCGGGCAGGATGGCGCCGCGGTCCTTGCCCGAGATGCCGATGACCTTCGACTGCGGCGTCGCCCGCTTCAGCACGTCGCCCACCGTCTCGACGCGCAGGTTCTCGGGGCTCGTGCCGTCGAGCTTGCCGGTCTTGTGGCCGATGTAGGTGTGGCGCGCGTCGCCGGTGCAGTACTGCATCTCGCCGCTGGCGATGTCGCGCCACTCGTTGCCGATGATGCCGCTGGCGTGCGGGTAGGCGCCGGTGAGCATCGTCGCGTGGCCGGCGGCGGTGACGGTGTAGGCGTAGCCGTAGTGCGCTTCGGTGAACCAGGTGCCGCGCTCGAGGAAGCGTGCGAAGCCATCGGGCTGCAACTGCTCGCGGTAAGCCGTGACCTGGCGCATCGGCAGGCCGTCGACGACGAGGAAGACGACGAGCTTCGGGCGCGCGGTTGCCGTGGCGGCTGCGGGTGGCGCGGTGCCGGGGCCGGTGGGGCCCGCGCACGATGCGGCGAGGCTGGCCAGGGTGAGCGCGGCGGCAAGGCGCAGCGCGCTCGGCATGCGGACGAAGCGGCGGTTCACGCGATCGTGGTCCATTCGAGAAGCCTCCTGCGTTGCGGCATGGTAAGCCCCTCGCGCTTGGTCTCCGCTCCTTTCCCGCGTTACTCCCGCCGCTCGTTCCTGCCCGGGCCGCCGTGGCTGCCCCTGAAGGCGGCATCGCTTCGGCAGGGCGGCGTCGGCTGCGTTTTCCGGCGCGCGCTCACGGGATACGGTGCTTCCCGCACGTGGCGCCGCTTGCGGCAGGGCGGCGGCGTCGCCTGCGTTCTCCGGCCCACGCTCGCGGTCGTGGCGCACGTTGTCCTGCACGAGGATGTCGTCATCACCGGCGTGCCACCGGTCGAGCCAGCGAACCGCGAATGGGGCCTGCGCCCGCAGGCGCCACCGCCGCCCTGCAAGCGCCACCGTGCCCCACCCTCGACGGGCACCTCGGTGGTGAGAGGGCGTGCGGCTTGCGCGAACGGGCGCAGGCCCCATTCGCGGTTCGCTGGACAGTCACTTGCCGCGACGGTGAGGACAGCGCCGACCTGTGAGCACAACGTGCGCATCGTCCGCGAGCGTGGGCCGGAGCCCGTTCGCGCGAGCCGCGCGCCACGCTGAACAGGGAAGCAGCTGACAGCGCTGGCGCACCTGCGCACGCTTTCACGCGCCGTCGGCAAAGGACCCGCGGCTGGCGCCGGCAGCGCCGTTGCTTGGTTTGGTGGCTGCCGGGTAGGCCGGCGAGGCGCTCAGGCCGCGCTCGGGCCGCGTGTCTTGCGCTTGGCCGGATGAGCCGCGAGCCACTCCTTCAGCGCCGCGTTCATCCGCGTCTGCCAGCCGGGCCCGCCGGATCGGAAGGCAACGAGAACGTCCGGATCGAGGCGGATGGCCACCTGCTCTTTGGCGGGCTTCTTGCCCGGGCCACGCGTCCTGCGAACGGCGGCGATGGTCGTCGCCACGCCGCCGCCCGCAGTGACGATGCCCTTGGACCAGTCGACCTTGGCAGCGCCGGTCGAACTGGATGGCGCGGCCCGCTTGGCGGCAGCGATGTCGGCGGCGCTGAAGCCCCGCGAAGTAGGTGTCCGTTTCTTGGCGATCGGCATAGCGGCAGGAGATCAGGTGCGCGTCATCGTCGCGGTCACGACACCGCGCCCGAGCCGTACTTGCCCACGAGCAGTTCGCCGCGCACGAAGCGCTCGATGGAGTAGGGCGCGAGCGGCACGTCGGTGGCCAGGCTGAGCGCTTCCTGCGCCAGCACGCGGCCCACCGTGGGCGAGAGCTTGAAGCCGTGGCCCGAAAAGCCGAAGCCGACGACGAGGCCCGGCACGCCCGGCACTCGCCCGAGCACCGGGTTCCAGTCGGGGGTGACGTCGTAGACGCCGGTCCACGACGAGGCGAGCCCGGCGCTGTGGTAGGCGGGGAAGCGCTCGGCCACCTGGGCGCCGATCTCGGCCACGTAGTCCAGCGGCACTTCGGCCTGCCGCGTCTCGGACAGCGCCACCTTCTCGCCGACGAGGCCTTCGCTCACCAGCATCTGGCGGCCGCCGTAGCTGCGGCAGTAGAGCATTCCCGGCGAGGCGAGGTCCTTGAACACCGGCATCGCCGAGGTGTAGGGCGCCGCGGCGCAGTCGAGCGCCAGCACGGCGTGGCGCTCGGGCACTACCGGCATCGGCGAGCCCACCCAGCGCGCCAGCTCGGCGGTCCAGATGTTCTGCGTGCTGACGAGCGTGCCGCAAGCGAAGTCGCCCGCGCTCGTGGCGACCCCGACGACGCGCGAGCCATCCATCAGCAGCTTCGTCACCGTGACGCCTTCGCGCACCTTCACGCCGCCGCGGCGGGCGCTCTTGGCGAAGGAGGCGGCCACCATCGTCGCGTCGGCGAAGCCGGCTTCGGGCTCGTAGCCGATCAGGGCCGCATCGTCGAACGAGGCTATGGGCAGCAATTGCGAAGCCTGCGCGGGGCCCAGGTATTCGACGCGCACGCCCTGCGCCGCCTGCTGCTGAAGCGACGCGCGCAGCGCCTCGAGCTTCTCGCCAACGCCTGCGCAGATGAGGTAGCCGCACTTCACGAGCCCGCACGAGGCTTCGTCGTCGCCCAGGTACTCGGCGAAGCGCGTGAAGACGTCCCACGAGCGGCGGGCCAGCTCGACGTTCTCGCGCACCGAGTAGTGCGTGCGCAGGATGCCCGACGACTGCGAAGTGGTGCCGGCGCCGACCGTCTCGCGTTCGAGCAGGAGAACGCTTTTCGCGCCCAGCCGGGCGAGGTGGAAGGCGGTGGACGCGCCGATGACGCCGCCGCCGATCACGATCACATCGAATCTTTCCAAAGGGTGCTCCGCTCAAGCGCCGCATATCCTAACGACCGGCGTTCACTCGCCGCCGCTCAGCGCCGCACCATGCAAGCCCTCTGGATGATCGTCGCCTCGCTGCTGTTCGCGCTGATGGGCGTGTGCATCAAGTTCGCGTCGGCCGGCTTCTCGAGCGCCGAGATGATCTTCTACCGCGGCCTGATCGGCGTGGTCTTCATGTGGGGCTTCGCGCGCGTGGGCGGCGTTTCGCTGCGCACGCAGGTGGGGCGCATGCACGTGTGGCGCAGCCTCATCGGCATGGTGGCGCTCGGCTCGTGGTTCTATGCCATCGCCTGGCTGCCGCTCGCCACGGCCAACGCGCTGAACTACATGAGCAGCATCTGGATCGCGGTGTTCGTCATCGCGGGCAGCCTGATGTCGTGGGTGCCGGGCAAGGGCGAAGCGCGGCGCGCGCCTCTGGACGCTTCGCTGGTGCTGAGTGTCGGCGTCGGCTTCGGCGGCGTGCTGCTGCTGCTGCGGCCGGAACTGCCGGCGGGCGAGTTGTTCGCCGGCATCGTCGGCGTGTTCTCGGGCCTCGTGGCAGCGCTGGCCTACATGCAGATCGTTGCCTTGGCGAAGGCCGGCGAGCCGGAGACGCGCACGGTCTTCTACTTCGCGGTGGGCTGCGTCGTGGGCGGCGCGGGCTGGATGCTCGTCGGCGGCCTGTCGCCGTGGTCGTGGTCGGCCGCGGTGTGGCTGCTGCCGATCGGCATCCTCGCCGCGCTCGGCCAATGGTGCATGACGCGCGCCTATGCGGACAGCAGCAGCCACGCAGCGACGCTGGTGGTGGCCAATCTGCAGTACTCCGGCATCCTCTTCTCGGCCGTGCTCGGCGCGCTGGCCTTCGGCGACGAGATCACGCCGCGCGGCTGGATCGGCATCGGCGCCATCATCGCCAGCGGCATCGCCGCGACGGTGATCCGCATGCGCGCCGCGCCGGCCACGCCGGGCGAAGAACACTAGGCGCGCCAGCAGCCGCGGGTGCGCCGAGGCGGACATCGCCCGCCTCGCCCAAGCGTAGGGATCGACCGAATGGCCGAGCCGCGCCGGGCCGGACAAAGTGCGTGCGAATTCGGACATCGGCACATGCGGGCAGATCACTCTCCGGCCGTCGCGACCCTACGCCGCTCGGCGGGTGCCGCAGTGGCGACGCCCTCCGTCGAGGCGGCGCGCGCCGTGGCGCTGCGCGAGAAGCGCTATCCGCCGATGCGCATCGCCGCGGCGGTGGAGGCGGCCGTCGAGTGCGGCCTCGATGCCGGCGCGCTGCTCGCGGGCACGGGGCTCACCGAAGGCGCGCTGGCCGACCCCGACCAGCGCGTGTCGTCTCTGCAGCTGCTGTCGGTGCTGCGCAACGCCGTGCGGCTGGGCGCGCCCGGCGACATCGGCCTGCGCACAGGCGCGCGATTGCATGCCTCGTGCTACGGCATGCTCGGCTACGCGATGCTGTGCTCGCCGACGATGCGCAAGGCCTTCGACACCGGGCTGCGCTTCTACCGCCTGGGCAGCAGCATGCAGGACGCCGAGTGGTTCGAAGCCGCCGGCAACGCGGTGTGGCGCATCCCGGCCGAAGACCGGCTCGGGCTGCCCGATGCGAGCCCGGCGCTGGCGCGGGTCGTCGTCGAGCTGACGCTGGCCGCCCTGTTCACGATCTTCCGCGACGTGATGGGACCGTGGTGCCTGCCGCTGCGGGTGCGGTTCACCGGGCCGCCGCCGGCGCATGCCGATGCGCTGGCGCGCACCTTCGGCTGCCCGCTGGAGTTCGGCCAGGCCGGCAACGAGCTGCACTACCCGGCGGACTGGCTGGAGCGCGCGCCGCAGCTGGCCAACCCCATCGCTGCGGCGCAGGCCTCGAACACCTGCGCCCGCATGCTCGAAGAGCTGAAGTGGCAGTCGGGCATCACGCGGCGCGTCTACCACGAGCTGACCTGCACGCCGGGGCGCTTTCCCGAGATCGAGGCGGTGGCGTCGACGCTGTGCATGACCTCGCGCACGCTGCGCCGCAAGCTCGAGGCCGAGGGCACTTCTTACAGCCAACTGCTGGACGACGTGCGCCGCTCGCTGGCGCAGGACTACCTGCGCACGTCGATGCTCGGCACCGACGACATTGCCGCGGCGCTGGGCTTCGCCGACGCGGCCAGCTTCCGGCGCGCCTACAAGCGCTGGACGGGGCGCAGCCCCGGCCTGGCGCGCAGCGCCTGATCGCCTGCCTCATCCGGCGGTGACCGGCGTGCGCACGCCCGAGGCGACGACCTGCACGCCGACGCCGGCTCTTCCGGCGTCACTGCATCACGGCGCCATGCGTCACTGCTTCGTGAAGCCCATGCTCTTGGCGACGGCCTCGATCTCCTGCGCGTCCTTCAGGTAGAAGTCGTTCACCTGCCTGGGCGTCATCGGCGCGAACACCGTGGCGCCACCCGCCTCGATCGGGCCACGCACCTCGGGCTTGGCCAGCGCGGCGTAGATCGCCTTGTTCAGCGTCTCGACGACCGCATCGGGCGTCTTGGCGCTGACGTGGAAGCCCGCCCACACCGAGGCCTGCAGGCCCTCGAAGCCCTTGGCCGCGGAGGCCAGCGGCACCTTGGGCAGGCGAGCACTCGGTGTGCCGCTGAGCACGGCGATGGCCTTGACCGCGCCGCTGTCCACGAAACCGGGGAAGGGGCCGGCGATGGGCACGACCGCGAAGTCGACCGTGCCGCCGGCGATGTCGTTCAGGCAGGCGCCGAAAGCCGGGTACGGCACGTGCAGCACCTTGGCCTTCGCCATCGCGCTCATCTTCTCGACGACCACCGCGTACAGGGTGCCCAGCCCGGGCGTGCAATAGGAAAGCGGCTTGGCCGAGGACTTCATCAGCGCCGCGAACTCGGCCATCGAGCCGACGCCGAGATCCTTGCGCGTCACCAGCATCAGCGACGTGTGGCCGATGAGCGCCACGCCGCGGGCGTCTTCGGGCTTGTAGGCGGCCGACTTGTAGACCAGCGGCGCCATGATCAGCTCCTGCTGCGACGACACGATGACCGTGTAGCCGTCGGCCGGTGCCGCCAGCGCCTTGGTGGTGCCGATCGAGCCGCCGGCGCCGGCCGGGTTCTCGACGATCGTGTTCTGCCCCAGCGCGGTCTTCAGCTCGTTGGCCACCGCCCGTGCGGCCACGTCCGCCGGTCCGCCCGCCGGCCAGGGCACGACGAAGGTGATCTGCTTGCTCGGGAAGGTCTGCGCGAACGCGGCGCCCGAGGCCAGCGCCAGCGCCAGCGCCGGCAGCAGCACGCTGCGGGTGAGGACGGTCCAGGTCTTCATGGTGTCTCCGATTCTCGTGGGTGTGTGGCGAGGGTCCGTGCGCCCGCAGGCGGTGCGGCGGGCCGCCACTCTCCCGCTCGCCCGGCGCATCGGCAAGGTCGCCAGCGGACATTCGGCGCGCCGATCCGGACAGGCCGCTGCGGGCGGCATCCGTGCCGCTTCGACTGTCCGTTTCGGTCCGGATTTCTTCCGTCTCGGACATTTTCGTCGCAGGCGCCGCGGCTCAAAGTGTGGCCCCGCCGGAATCGCGAAAGGGGCTCACCAAGGTGCTGTTGAACCCGCAACGCGAGCACCGCGGGGCCGCCGCAGCCGGCCGGGCTTTCAGCGTATGACTCCTTCATTCACAACCTCTCGCCGGTTCTGACCGGCGCACGGAGACAAAGATGGAATTCAAGCCTTCGATGGTCACGAGCGCCATGCTCGCAAAGCCGACGACGATGATCCGTCGCCTGGGCTTGTCACTGGTGGCGACGGCCATGCTGGCCGCCTGCGGAGGCGGCAGTGACGAGGATCCGCGAGGCACCATCGTCAGCACGCAGCTCCTGCAAACCATGTCCAAGGCCGCGATCGACGCCTACACGACGGCGTCGGCCAGGCAGGCGGTTACCGGTACCGCACAGTGCGATGTCGACATCCGCTACGTGCAGTACATGACGCGCGATCCCAGGGGGGAGCCCGCCAGCGCGACAACAGCCGTGATGGTGCCCACGGGCGCCGGCGCCAACTGCAGCGGCGACCGGCCGGTGCTGCTGAATGCCCATGGCACGGTCACCGACAGGGCGTACAACATCGCCGATGTCAACAACAACGAAGCCGGCGCACTGCTGATGGCCATGTTCGCGGCCCAGGGCTACATCGTCGTGGCACCGAACTTCCTCGGCTACGACAAATCGTCGCTGTCGTACCACCCGTACATGATGGCCGAGGCGGATGCCGTCGACATGGTCGATGGCCTGCGCGCAGCCAAGGCTCACCTGGCAGCGCTCAACGGTGCAACCAAGGCATCGGCCAAGCTCCTGGTCACCGGTTACTCGGAAGGTGGCTACATCGCGATGGCCACGCACAAGATCATCGAGCGCGATTACGCCGGCGAATTCACGGTCACCGCGTCGGGCCCGATGTCCGGCCCGTACGACTGGGTCAAGACGCTCGAGACGGCGGTCGGGGTCGGGCCGGTGCCCTGGGGATCGACCATCTTCTTCCCGCTCATCCTGACCGGCTACCAGAAGGCTTATGGCGACATGTACCCCACGGCCGCCGACGCCTTCCAGGCACCTTTCGCGGCCACGGTCGAGACGCTGTTCCCGTCCGACGTATCGGTCGCGACGTTGGTGTCCCAGGGCAAGCTGCCGGCGAACGATCCCACCAGCACCAAGATCTTCGGCACGGGCGGGCTATTGACCGATTGGACCCGCACTGCCGTGCTGAATGCCGGCACGACCCGCAGCCGGATCCAGCAGAACTCGCTTCTGGGCTGGACGCCCAAGGGCCCGATGGTGCTGTGCGGTGGTGAACTGGACCCGACGGCCTATTTCTTCAATGCCACGAATGCGCAGGCCGACTTTGCCTTGCGCAACGTGACGGTGCCGGTCTACAACTTCGAGAAGCGCGCCACGCTGCCAGCCGGAGCGAAGGGTGACGCGCTGTACGCCGGCTTCCAGGCCGCCAAGACGGCCGCGGGGGCCAACGCCATGGGGCTGTACCACGGCGCGCTTCTGCGGCCGTTCTGCACCGCAGCGGTCCGCGACTATTTCCAACAAGTATTGGCAAGCGGCGGCTGATCCCCCCACGCAAGCTTGGCCCGACCCGATCGAGCAGGAGATCTCACCATGGCGCTGTTCAACCCGCAACACGAGCATCGCGAGTTCGCCGATGCCAAGACGCGCGACCTGATGCGCGCGACCATCGGCTTCTTCGAACGCAAGGGCCTGGCCAAGATCAAGGCCGACTACCACCGCAAGGTGTGGAACCACGACTTCGTGGACTTCATGCGCGAGCAGCAGGCGCTGGCCACGCTGATGACGCCGGCCGGCTACGGCGCGGCAGACTCGCGCTGGGACAGCTCGCGCAACGTGGCCTATGCCGAGATCCTGGGCTTCTACGGCATCTGCTACTGGTACACGTTCCAGGTCTCGATGCTCGGCCTGGGCCCGATCTGGATGGGCGCCAACGAAGAGGTGAAGAAGAAGACCGCGCGCCTGCTGCAGGACGGCGAGGTGTTCGCCTTCGGGCTGTCGGAGAAGGAGCACGGCGCCGACATCTACGCGAGCAGCATGACGCTCGCGCCCGCGGGCGAAGGCCGCTTCAAGGCCAACGGCAGCAAGTACTACATCGGCAACGGCCAGATCTCGGCCATCACGTCGATGTTCGGCAAGGTCGCCGGCAGCGACGACTACGTGTTCTTCGCCACCTCGTCGCGCCACCCGGCCTACCGCTGCGTGAAGAACACCGTGCACGACCAGAACTACGTGGCCGAACTGGCGCTGAGTGAGTACCCGATCACCGACGTCGACATCCTCGAGCGTGGCCCCAAGGCCTGGGACAACATGCTCAACACCATCAACCTGTGCAAGTTCAACCTCGGCTTCGGCTCGATCGGGTTGGCCACGCACGCGCTGTACGAATCGCTGGACCATGCCGCCGGCCGCATCCTGTTCGGGAAGCCCGTGACCGACTTCCCGCATGTGCGGCAGATGTTCGTCGACGCCTATGCGCGCCTGGTGGCGATGCGCGTCTTCGCTTACCGCGCCACCGACTACATGCGCAGCGCCAGCGCCGACGACCGCCGCTACCTGCTCTACAACCCGATGGTGAAGATGAAGGTCACCACGCAGGGCGAGCAGGTGGTGCGCACGCTGCACGAGGTGATCGCCGCCAAGGGCTTCGAGAACGAACCCTTCTTCGAGATCGCCACGCACGAGATCGGCATGCTGCCCAAGCTGGAGGGCACGGCGCACGTGAACATGGCGCTGGTCGTCAAGTTCATGCGCGCCTTCCTGTTCGAGCCGCAGCGCTTCGCCGAGGTGCCGGTGCGCGAGGACGCTGCCGACGACCGCTTCCTGATGAACCAGGGGCCCACAGCGGGCCTCGGCAAGGTGCGCTTCCACGACTGGCGGCTGGCCTACGACGGCTGCACGCTGCCCAATGCCGTGCGCTTCCGCGAGCAGATCGACGCGCTGTGCACCCTGCTCACCCAGGCCGGGCCGAGCGAAGCGCAGGCGCGCGACATCGACTTCATGCTGGCGCTCGGCGAATGCTTCTGCCTCGTCGCCTACGGCCAGCTGATCCTCGAAGGCCGCGGCCGCTTCGGCGTCAGCGACGCGGTGCTCGACCAGATCTTCGACGTCATGGTGCGCGACATGTCGGCGCACGCGCTGGCGATCCACGGCAAGGCCTCGAGCACCGAGGCGCAGCGCAAGGCGGCGCTGGCGATGCTGCGCGCGCCGGTCAGCGATTCGGCGCGCTTCGAGCGCGTCTGGCAGGACAGCGTGCTGCCGTTACGCGGCACCTATCGGCCGCAGGCCTGAGGCGAAAGCCACGACCCCACCCCGACCTTCGACCCCAAACAGGAGACCCGAGATGAGCAAGCGCCATTGGACCCAGAGCTACGGCAGCATTCCCAAGGAGATCAACCCCGACGCCCACGCCTCGGTGCTGCAGCTCATGGACGAGGCGATGCAGCGCTACGCCGAGCGGCCGGCGATCCGCTGCTTCGGCCAGACGCTGAGCTACGCCGACGTCGACCGCCTCTCAGCCGCCTTTGCCGCGTACCTGCAGAACGAGGTCGGCGTGAAGAAGGGCGACCGCGTCGCGGTGATGCTGCCCAACCTGCCGGCCTTCGCGATCGCCATGCTCGGCATCATTCGCGCCGGCGCGGCGCAGGTGAACGTGAACCCGCTGTACACGCCGCGCGAACTCGAGCACCAGCTGAACGACGCCGGCAGCCAGGTCATCGTCGTCTTCGGCGGCTCGACGCCGACGCTGGCCGAGATCGTCGCGAGCACCCCGGTCAAGACGATCATCACCGTCGACCTCGGCGACTGCACGGGCGCCAAGCTGCCGAGCCCGCCGGTCGACGCCCGCCTGCGCTCGACGACACCGCTTGCCGCGGCCCTCGACAAGGGCGCGACGCTTAAGCGCAAGCCCGTCGCGCTGAGCGGCAATGACCTGCTGTTCCTGCAGTACACCGGCGGCACCACCGGCCTTTCCAAGGGCGCGGCGCTGTCGCACCGCAACCTCATCGCCAACGTCGAGCAGTACAAGGCCTTCATGCCCGAGGCGGTGCGGCCCGGGCAGGAAGTGATCGTCACCGCGATTCCGCTGTACCACATCTTCGCGCTGATGGTGAACTTCATCACCTACTTCTCGGTCGGCGCCGAGAACTGGCTGGTGCCCAACCCGCGCGACATGGACGGCTTCGTCGCCACGTTGAAGGCGGCGCGGCCGACCGTGTTCACCGGCGTCAACACGCTGTACAACGGCCTGACGATGCACCCCGGGCTGAAGGACGTGGACTGGTCGCGCCTGGCGCTCGCTGCGGGCGGCGGCGCCGCAGTCGTGGGCGCCACCTCGGACCGCTGGAAGCAGATCACCGGGCAATTCATCCGTGAAGGCTACGGGCTCTCGGAGACGAGCCCGATCGTCAGCTTCAACCCGGCCTTCATCGAGTCCTTCAGCGGCACCACCGGGCTGCCGCTGCCTTCGACCGACGTCAAGCTGCTCGACGACCAGGACCGCGAGGTGGCGGTGGGCGGCAGCGGCGAGATCGTCGTCAAGGGCCCGCAGGTGATGGCCGGCTACTGGAACCAGCCCGAAGCCAACAAGACCGCGTTCACCGCGGACGGCTACTTCCGCACCGGCGACGTGGGCCAGTTCGACGAGCGCGGCTTCCTGAAGATCGTCGACCGCAAGAAGGACATGGTGCTGGTCTCGGGCTTCAACGTCTTCCCCAACGAGGTCGAAGAGGTGGTCTCGGAGGTTGCCGGTGTGGTCGAGTGCGCCTGCGTCGGCGTGCCCGACGACAAGACGGGCGAAGCGGTGAAGCTCTTCGTCGTCAAGGTCGCCGACGCGGCGCTGAGCGAGGCCGATCCTCATCGCCCACTGCCGTGCCCGGCTCGCCGGCTACAAGGGTGCTGAAGATCGTGCGCTGGCCGCGCCCTGCCCAAGAGCAACGTCGGCAAGATCCGCGGCGCGAGCTGCGCAACGTGGCCTGAACATGAACCCGCCGGACTTCTCCGGCCGGCATGTGTGCGTCTTCGGCGGCACCAGCGGCATCAATCTCGGCGGCTGAACGATCTGCGCAGCATGGCGCCCGCGCCAGTGGAAGCCAGCCGCACGCCCGAGAAGATCGACGCCGCGGTCGCGCGCCCGCAGGCGCTGGGCGCCGAGGCCGCAGGGTTCCGCGCCGACGTGCGCAACCCGGCCGAAGTCGGCGCCGCGCTCGAGGCCGCGGTGCAGCAGTTCGGGCCGATCGACGTGCTCGTTTCGGGGCGGCCGGCAACTTCCCGGCGCCCGCGGAGAGCCTTCGACGAATGGCTTCAAGGCCGTGGTCGACATCGACCTGCTCGGCACCTTCCATGCGCTGCGCGCCGCGTTCGCGCACCTGCGCAAGCCGGGCGCCGCGATCATCAACATCTCGGCCCCGCAGGCCTGGGTGCCGATGCCGCTGCAGGTGCATGCGTGCGCGGCCAAGGCCGGCGTGGACATGGTCACCCGCGTGCTGGCGCTGGAGTGGGGCGCACATGGCGTGCGCGTGAACAGCATCGCCCCCGGGCCCATCGACGGCACCGAAGGCATGGAGCGGCTCGCGCCGACGCCGCAGCTGCACGACCTGGTGCGATCCACCGTGCCGCTCGGGCGCACGGGCGTGCCGGCCGATATCGGCAACGCGGCGCTGTTCCTCGCCTCGCCGCTGGCTTCCTACGTCAGCGGCGTCGTGCTGCCGGTGGACGGCGCCTGGGCGCTGGCCGGGGCGACCGTGGCGAGCAATGGCCTGGCCCAGGCCGCGACGGCGACGGCGGCGGCGGCGCCAGGACGACCGCCCTCGACGTGGCGGGCGGCGGTCCGCTCGAAGCGGGCGCCTGCCGCGCCCGCTGCGCCTTCCCGGCCTCCAGCGACGACGGCGTCGGCCACGTCAGCGCCGAGCACCCGTTCCGCATCGAGATGATCCATGTCGGCGGCCAGCTGCTGCGCGGGGCGGCAGCGCGGCAACGGCAAGGGGCGTGCCGCTGCTGCCGTTCAACGGCATCGGCGGCAACATCGAATTGCTGGGCCCGGTGGCCCACCTGGATGCCCGAGCGCGAGGTCATCACCTTCGACATCCCCGGCGTCGGCCACTCGCCGCTGCCGGCCCTTCCGTACCGCATGAAGGGCATCGCCCGCCTGGCCGCCGGCGTGCTGGACCACTACGGCCACGCGCAGGCCGACGTGCTGGGCATCTCCTGGGGCGGCGGCGTGGCGCAGCAGTTCGCGCGCAGCCAGGGCGCGCGCTGCCGCCGGTTGATCCTCTGTGCCACCGCGACCGGCATGGTGATGGTGCCCTCGCACCCGAAGGTGGCGTTGAAGATGGCCACGCCGCGGCGCTTCATGAGCCGCACGTACGCCAAGCAGGTGAGCGGCGACATCTACGGCGGCGACTACCGGCGCGACCCCGAGCTGGGGCAAAGGCACTTCAAGCACATCAAGTGGCAGTCGCGGCTGGGCTACTACCTGCAGGTGGCGGCGATGGCCGGCTGGACCAGCGTGCACTGGCTGCACCGCCTGCAGCAGCCCACGCTCGTGATGGCCGGCGACGACGACCCGCTCGTGCCGCTGCTCAACGCGAAGCTGATGCACCGGCTGATCCCCAACTGCGAGCTGAAGGTGTTCGACTGCGGGCACCTGTTCCTCCTCACGCGGCCCGCCGAGTCGGCGCGCGCGATCAACGAGTTCCTCGACCGCCCCTGATGCGACGGGGCGCTCGTATCGACCTATCGACCAACGACCATCGACCATCGACAACGACGGAGACATCGCCATGACCGCCCAACGCATGAAGCCTGCCGATCTTGCCGCCCATGTCGGCGAGGAGATCGGCATCTCGTCCTGGATCACGGTGGACCAGCCGCGCATCGACGAGTTCGCGCACTGCACCGAGGACCACCAGTGGATCCACGTCGACGTCGAGCGCGCCAGGCGTGAGTCGCCGGTGAAGAGCACGATCGCGCACGGCTTCCTCACGCTGTCGCTGCTGGCGCCGACGAGCTTCGACCTCTTGATCTCGCGCGTCGAGATCACGCAGGCGATGAACTACGGCCTCGAGAAGGTGCGCTTCCTCGCCCCGGTTCGCGCCGGCAAGCGCGTGCGCAACCGCGTCAAGATCGCCGCCACAGAAGACAAGGGCAACGGCCGGCTGCTGCTGACCACCGAGAACACCATCGAGATCGAGGGCGAGGAGAAGCCGGCCTGCGTCGCGATGGCGCTCGTGATGCTGATGAGCTGAGGAGGCCGATCAGCTGACCAAGGCTTCGAGCCAGAAGACCGCCGCTGCGGCCAAAGCGGCGACAGCGGCCGCGGTGAAGGCGCCGACCATGCGCAACAAGCGCAAGTCCGCCGGCGAGGCAACGGCCGCGGCCGTGCGCTCAGGCCGCAGCGCAGCCACGGCGTTGAAGGACACCGTGGCGCATGCCGGCGGCGCCGCGATGGCCGTGGCCGGCGACCTGACCGAGCTGGTTGCCGAGGCCAGCCACAACACGCTGGCGATCAACCCGCTGATCGGCTCAACCGCAACGACATCGCCAGTGCGGCCAAGTCGCTGTTGAAGGTCGTGAGCAAGGCGCCGGCCAAGTCCGCCACGCATTTCGGCAGTTACCTCAAGGAGCTGACGGCGGTGGTGAAGGGCAAGTCCGAACTCGCGCCCGACCCGAAGGACCGCCGCTTCTCCGACCCGGCGTGGAAGGGCAACCCGATCTACAACCGCCTGATGCAGGCGTACCTCGCGACGCAGAAGGAACTCAACAGCGTGATCGACGGCTCCGAGCTGGACAAGGTCGAGAAGGGCCGCGCGCACTTCTTCGCCTCGCTGGTGACCGACGCGCTGGCGCCGAGCAACTGGGTCCTGGGCAACCCCGCCGCGGTGCGCAAGATCGTCGACACCGGCGGCGACAACCTGGTGAAGGGCCTGAAGAACCTCGTGCACGACATCCGCCACAACAACATGCTGCCCAGCCAGGTCGACACCGCGCCGTTCAAGATCGGCGAGAACATGGCCACCACGCCCGGCCAGGTGGTCTATCGCGACGACATGTTCGAGCTGCTGCAGTTCGCGCCGAGCACGCCGCAGGTGCACAAGCGGCCGCTGGTGATGAGCCCGCCGCAGGTCAACAAGTACTACGCGATCGACCTCTCGGCCGACAAGAGCCTCGTCAAGTGGACGGTCGACTCGGGCGTGCAGATGTTCGTCGTCAGCTGGCGCAACCCCGGCATCGAGCAGCGCCACTGGAGCCTCGAGGACTACTGCATGGCGCTGGACAAGGCGGTGGACGTGGCCCGCCAGATCACCGGCAGCCCCGACGTCAACATGTGGGGCTCGTGCTCGGGCGGCATGACGCTGGCGGCCTACCTCGGCTGGCTCGCGGCCAAGGGCGACCGCAAGGTCGCGAACACCACCTGGGCCGTTTGCGTGCTCAACACCGAGGCGGCGCTGGAGGATTCGACGCTGGGTCTGTTCAACTCGCCGGCCACCATCCGCGCGGCCAAGGCGCGCTCGCGCCGCAAGGGCCTGGTGCGCGGCGACGAGATGGCCTCGATGTTCGCCTGGCTCAGGCCGAACGACCTGATCTGGAACTACTGGGTCAACAACTACCTGCTCGGCAACAAGCCGCCCGCCTACGACATCCTGGCGTGGAACGCCGACACGACGCGCCTGCCGGGGCAGTTCCATTGCGACCTGCTCGACATGGTGGAGAAGAACCCGTACGTCAACGCGGGCACGCTCGAGATCGGCGGCCGCGCGATCGACTTCTCGAAGGTGAAGCTCGGTGCCTATGTGATCGGCGGCATCACCGACCACATCACGCCGTGGCGTGCCTGCTACGGCACGGCACGGCTGTTCGGGCCCGAGACGACTTTCGTGCTCGCCAACGCCGGCCACTTGCAAAGTCTGCTCAACCCGCCGGGCGCGCCGAAGTCGTTCTACTTCACCGCACCGGCCGCCGTCGAAGACCCGATGCAGTGGGCGCAGCTCGCGCAGCCGGCCAAGCAGGAAGGCAGCTGGTGGCCGCACTGGCGCGCGTGGATCCAGGCCCGCTCGGGCGAACTGGTCGATGCGCCGGCCAAGCTCGGCTCGCGCAAGCACAAGCCGCTGGGTGCTGCGCCGGGCACCTATGTGATGGAACGTTGAGCAGCGACGCCGGCTCCAAGGCCGGCTGAGCCGCAGCCGGCGTCAGTGCGCGGTGTGCGAGTGCGGGCCGCCCGGGTTGCAGATGCCGGCGATGGCCTTGCCTGCCGCGTCGTGCTGCTCCCTGGCCGCTACGTCGCCGAACGACACGATTCCGACCAGGCGCTTGTCGCGGTTCACCACCGGCAGGCGCCTGACCTGGATGCTGAGCATCGCCAAGGAGGAGGACGGCTACGTCCTGACGATTGGACGTGACTGGCCGCAGGCGCCAGCCGCTCCCGCAGAGGCTGAAGGGACCAGCAGTCATTTCAACGCGCCTTCCCTACGACTGCTCACAGTGCCGGCCGAACCCCCTGCCCCGGCAGCATGCGCAGGCCGCCGAGGCGCGCGAATTCTGCTGTTCGTCAACCGCCTTGCCTCCCCTCCGCGCAGCCGTCGCGAGGCAGAATGTCAGAAACTGAGGTATCATTCTGACCCTCAAGATTCAGCCATGAGCACGCTCCCCCGTTCCATCATGTCGCATGCCGAGTCTCTGCCCGAGGGCGGGCTGGTGTCGCCCAAGGAGTTCCTGCACCTCGGGAGCAGAGCCGCGGTTGATCAGGCGTTCTCGCGGCTGACCAAGGAAGGCAAGTTGCTTCGGGTGGGCCGAGGCATCTATGTCACGCCGGTCTCGAGCCGATTCGGAACACGCGCACCGGCCCCGGAGAAGGTCGTCCAGTCCTTCGCCATGCAAAGCGGCGAGCTAGTGGCGCCGCACGGCGCCAATGCGGCCAACGCACTGGGCCTCACACAGCAGGTGCCGATCCGCGAGGTCTATCTGACCTCTGGCCGCAGCCGCAAGCTCAAGCTGGGTCGCTCCGAGGTGACGGTCAGGCACGCCCCTCGCTGGATGCTGGCGTTGGGCGGCGGCCAGGCGGGTGCCGCCGTTCGAGCGCTAGCGTGGATGGGACCGACGCATGTGCGCGAGTCGCTGGCCGCATTGCGGCGAACACTGCCGCCCGCGAATGGCAGGCGCTGACGGCGGGCCGCGCCGGCCTGCCCTCCTGGATGGCCAGGGCGATCGGCGAAGCAGCGGTTCGTGGCTGAGTCCTACTTCTCCCTCGGCGACGGAGACCGGGCCGAAGTCCTTGAATTGGGTCGCGAGCGCACTGGTCGCCCAGCCCATCTGCTGGAGAAGGACATCTGGGTCGTCTGGACGCTAGGCACGCTGTTCGGTTCACCGGTCGGCGCTGACTTGACGTTCAAGGGTGGAACGTCGCTCTCCAAGGCGTACCGGATCATCGACAGGTTCTCGGAGGATCTCGACCTGACCTTCGACATCCGCAAGCTGATCGCCGACCTGACGGGTGGCGAGGCTTTCCTGCCGACAAGCCGCAGCCAGGCCGGCAAGTGGACGAAGGCCGTACGCGACCGACTTCCTGAATGGATTGCCGGCGCAGTGCAGCCTGCGATTCAGGATGCACTCAACCAGGCGAAGCTCGGTGCAACGCTGGAGGTCGCCGGTACGGACAACGACAACCTGCTGCTTCACTATCCCGCGGTCAAGCAAGGCACCGGGTATGTCGCTCCGGTCGTCACCCTGGAGTTTGGCGGCCGGGCGACGGGTGAGCCGCACTCGACCATGCCGGTGACGTGTGACATCGAGGGTCAGGTCGACGGCGTGTCGTTTCCGACAGCCTCCCCGGTGGTGATGAGCGTCGCCCGGACCTTCTGGGAGAAGGCAACTGCCGCGCACGTCTACTGCGCCCAAGGCCGAATCCGCAGCGAGCGATATGCGCGGCACTGGCATGACCTGGCGGCCATCATGCGAAGTCGACACTTCGAAGCCGCCATCAAGGACCGAGAAGTCGCGCGCGCGGTGGCCGAGCACAAGTCGCACTTCTTCAGCGAAAAGGATAGCGCCGGCCATACGGTCGACTACTTTGCCGCCGTCGCGGGATCCCTGCAGGTGGTGCCCGAGGGAGCCGCTCGCGAAGCTCTTGCTGTCGACTACGCCAGCATGCTCGAAGACCAGGTGATGGCGGGGGACGTGATGCCCTTCTCGGATCTCATGGCGGCCTGCGCGGAAGTGGCATCAAGGGCCAACACCGGGGCCAGACCGTGAGCAGCCGGCCACGTGGTCAGCCATCGGCGACCTGGTGCAATGTGCAGGCAATTCGAAGGTCGACGGCATGGCTCAACGCCACGGATTCATGTCTTCGACGCGTACACGCTTGCCTTTCGGTGCCTTGAGCATGCCCGCCATGTCGAGAATGGACTTGGACTTCGCCCGCACGATGATGGTCCCGTCCGGCATCGCGGACCAGACGAGGCGGGTGCCGGCCTTCGCGCCGATGAGCGCGCGGATATCGGCAGGGACAGTCGTCTGACCCTTGCCGGTCATCGTCGATTCGGCCATCCCGTGCTCCCTACTTGCGCGTCGATTGTCATGCGCGCCTGGAACGCGGGGAACGCAAGAGCGAAGGGCCGCCCGCAGGCGGCCCTTCATGGTTTGTGGTGGAGACGAAGGGGATCGAACCCTCGACCTTCGCATTGCGAACGCGACGCTCTCCCAGCTGAGCTACGTCCCCACGAACGGCGCGCATTCTATCGCAGGGGCAGGCAGGGGCCGCCGGGCGCTGCGCTATCGTCGCGCCCCGGCTGCCGAGCCGTGCCCCGTAGAGATGCCGCTTCGGCATGCCCCCTGAGGAACTTGCCCATGCGCCCACGCACCGACCCCGCCTGGCTGGAGGCCCAGTACAACAACCGCGCCCGCGTCGCCGACCATGCGCGCTTCTTCGCCGGCTGGGCCGAGGCTTCGGCGCTCGTGCGCCGCAAGGCTCGCTGCGTGCTCGACGTGCGCTACGGCGCCGGGCCCAAGGCGACGCTCGACGTCTTCCCCGCTGACGCGGCAGCCGCATCGGCCGCGGGCGATGGCAGCGGCGATGGCGGCGGTGGCGCCGGCGCGCCCGTGCTCGTCGTCATCCACGGCGGCTATTGGCGTTCGCTCGACAAGAGCGACTTCTCGTTCGTCGCGCCTTCGTTCACCGCCGACGGTGCGATGGTGGTGGTGCCCAATCACGACCTGTGCCCGGCGGTCGGCGTGCAGGATATCGCGCGCCAGTTGACCGAAGCGGTGGCGTGGACGGTGCGCCATGCCGCCGAGCACGGCGGCGACCCGCAGCGCATCGCGCTGGCCGGGCATTCCGCCGGCGGCCACCTCGTGGCGATGCTGCTGTCGTGCCGCTGGAAGGAAGTGGCCGAGACGGTGGGCTTCGAGCTGCCGGCGCAGCCGCTGGCCGGGGGCCTGGCGATCTCGGGCCTGTACGACCTCGAGCCGATCCGCCACGTGCCTTCGCTGCAGGCCGACCTGAAGCTCACGCCGCTGGACGTGGCGCGCTGCAGCCCGGCGTTCTTCCCGCGGCCCAAGGGCTGCAAGCTCTACGCCACCGTGGGCCTCAACGAGAGCGAGGAGTTCCTGCGCCAGAACACGCTGATCCGCGACGTATGGGGGCCCACCGCGGTGCCGGTGTGCGAGACGCTGCCGGGGCTGCACCACTTCTCGGTGCTCGAAAGCCTGGCCGACCCGCAAGGCCGCTTGCACGAACTCGCCTTGCGCCTGCTTGGCCTGCGCTGAATAGCGGCTGCGGCGGCAGGAGCGGCGGCGGCAGAAGCGGCAGCGGCGGCAGAAGCGGCGGTGCGCCCGGCCGCCGCTATGAACCGCATTGACGTTT
Organism: Rubrivivax sp.; assembly: GCA_046348035.1. Lineage (GTDB taxonomy): Bacteria > Pseudomonadota > Gammaproteobacteria > Burkholderiales > Burkholderiaceae_C > Rubrivivax. Next base: position 23,684 of record JAXMEZ010000007.1, read on the forward strand.
TCGATTGGACCGCCGCTTCCCATCTGCTAGCGTTCGCCTCCGTCGCCCGGGCCCTCGCCGCTTCGCTCTTGGGCGCAAGGCACCCCCGGCACGATGCCGTTCGTTTCCCCACCCAGACGAGGAGTACACACAATGGGCTTGAAGGGTTCCAAGACCGAGCAGAACCTGAAGGACGCCTTCGCCGGCGAATCGCAGGCCAACCGCCGCTACCTCTACTTCGCGAACAAGGCCGACGTGGAAGGCCAGAACGACGTCGCGGCGCTGTTCCGCAGCACCGCCGAGGGCGAGACCGGCCACGCGCACGGCCACCTCGAGTTCCTCGAGCAGGTGGGCGACCCCGCCACCGGCCTGCCGATCGGCCCCACGCGCGCCAACCTGAAGGCCGCCGTCGCCGGCGAGACGCACGAGTACACCGACATGTACCCGGGCATGGCCAAGACGGCGCGCAGCGAAGGCTTCGACGAGATCGCCGACTGGTTCGAGACGCTGGCCAAGGCCGAGCGCAGCCACGCCAACCGCTACCAGAAGGCGCTCGACCAGCTCGTCGACTGAAGCCCCAAGGCGCCTTGACGCAGCACAAGACAAGGGGCCTCGCGCCCCTTGTCTGTTTGCGGCGCCGGGAGCATCCTTACCTAACGTTCATCCTCCGCTGACAACGCGAACCATCATGCGCGAAGGCAACCTCGAAGCCCCGACCCGCCACCCGCTGGACTGGCGCAGTCCCGACTTCCGCGACGAAGGCAAGCTCTTTGCCGAGCTGGAGCGCATCTTCGACATCTGTGCCGGCTGCCGCCGCTGCGTCGGCCTGTGCCAGAGCTTCCCGAACCTGTTCGACCTGGTCGACGCCACCGCCGACGGCGAAGTGCACGGCGTCGCCAAGCCGGACTACTGGAAGGTCGTCGACCAGTGCTACCTGTGCGACCTGTGCTACATGACCAAGTGCCCGTACACGCCGCCGCACGCGTGGAACCTGGACTTCCCGCACGTGATGCTGCGCGCCAAGGCGTTCAAGTTCGGGCAGGGCCGCGTCGAGGCCCGCGAGCAGCTCCTCGCCAGCACCGACCTGCACGGCCAGTTCGCCGGCATTCCCATCGTCGTGCAGGCCGTCAACAAGGTGAACGCCAGCCGGCCGATGAGGAAGCTGCTGCAAAGCCAGCTCGGCGTGAATGAGCAGGCGTGGATGCCGGCGCTCGCCGAGCAGCGCTTCCGCTGGGGCCGCGCGATGAGCTGGGCGGCGCCGGTGGTGACCCACGGCGAGCGCACGCCGGGGAAGGTGGCCATCTTCTCCACCTGCTTCGTCAACTACAACGAGCCGGGCATCGGCGAAGACCTGCTCGAAGTGCTGAAGCACAACGGCATCGCCTGGGAGATCGTCGAGAAGGAGCAGTGCTGCGGCATGCCCAGGCTCGAGCTGGGCGACCTCGAAGCGGTGGCCAAGGCGAAGGAAGCCAACATCCCGGTGCTGGCGCGCTACGCGCGCGAGGGCTTCGCCATCGTCTCGCCGGTGCCTTCGTGCACTCTGATGTTCAAGCAGGAACTGCCGCTGATGTTCCCCGACGACGCCGACACGCAGCTCGTCAAGGACGCCATGTGGGACCCGTTCGAGTACCTCGTGGCGCGGCACAAGGACGGCCTCTTGAAGACCGACTTCAACACGGCGCTGGGCAAGGTGAGCTACCACATCCCCTGCCACGGCCGCGTGCAGAACATCGGCCGCAAGACCGAGGAGATGTTCAAGCTCGTGGGCAAGAGCGTGGACGTGCAGCTCAACACCGTGGAGCGCTGCTCGGGCCACGCCGGCACCTACGGCGTCAAGACCGCCACGCACCCGGTGGCGCTGAAGATCGGCCGCCCGGTGTTCAAGGCGATGGCCAAGGACGAGCCCGACTGGATCGCCAGCGACTGCGCGCTCGCCGGCCACCACATCGAGCAGGGCATGGCGATCAACGGCACGCCGGCGAAGGCGCGCGCGCACCCGCTGTCGCTGCTGCGGCGGGCGTACGGAATCTGAGTGCCATCTGAAATTGGATTGGAGCGAAGCGACCATGGCGACGATCGCGCCCGACAACCTGCTGACGCTGGAGGCCTACGCGAAGATCCGCAAGAGCAGCCGCAACGCGGCCATCGCTCACCGGCGGCTGCGCACGGTGGCGCTGGGCGAGCACGTGACGCTGCAGTTCGAGGATGAGGAGACCATCCGTCGCCAGATCCAGGAGATGCTGCACATCGAGAAGATCTTCGAGGAGGAAGGCATCCGCTCGGAGATCGACGCCTATGCGCCGCTGGTGCCTGACGGCACGAACTGGAAGGCGACGATGCTGATCGAGTACCCCGACCCGCATGAGCGCAAGCGCGAGCTGGCGCGGCTGATCGGCATCGAGGACCGCCTCTTCGTCGAGGTGGAAGGGCATGCGCGCGTCTACGCCATTGCCGACGAGGACCTCGAACGCGAGAACGACGAGAAGACCTCGTCGGTGCATTTCGTTCGCTTCGAGTTCACCAAGCCGATGCGCGAGGCCATCCGCGCCGGTGCGGCGGTGAAGATCGGCTGCGACCACACCAACTACCCCGCGCACGTGGCGGTGGCGGCCGAGACGCTGGCGAGCCTCGCCGGCGATCTCGCCTGAGGCAGCGCGCGAGCCTCGCGCGCGGCCGGCGTCAGAACACGAGTTCCCAGGTCTCGCCGACGAGCGCCTTGCCGAAGCTGCGGTGCCGCTCGCGCTGCACGAGGCGGTAGCCCTCGCGCTCGTAGATGCCGCGCGCGGCCAGCAGCACGCTGTTGGTCCACAGGCGAATGCCGCGGTAGCCACCGGCGGCGCGCGCGAAAGTCTCGCATTGCTGCACCAGGCGCTTGCCGAGGCCGCTGCCGCGCGCTTCGGGCTCGAGCAGCAGCATGCGCAGCTGCGCCCAGCCCTGGATTGGTTTTCCGGTGCTTTCGTCGCGCGCCTGCACGAGGAAGACGCAGCCCAAGCGCTCTTCCGGTGCGCCGGCGCGGTGGGCGATCCAGCAGGCTTCGCGCCTGGCGTCGAAGCGCTCGATGAAGTCGGCGCAGATGCGCGCCACCAGCGCCTCGAAGCGCCAGTCCCAGCCGAACTCCTCGGCGTACAGCGCGCCGTGGCGCGAGACGACCCAGCCCATGTCGCCGGGGCGCGGTGGGCGCAGCTCGGGCGCTGCGCCGCGGCTTTCGCGCCTGTCTTCGTGCGGTCCTTCGTGCGGTCCTTCGTGCGGCCCTTCGTGCGACCCTTCGTGAAGCAGCGCGCCGATGCGCTCGGCCGCGCCGACGAGTTTCGCGCTGCTTCGCATCCGACAGCGGCGCCAGCAACGCCGCCATCCGCTGCTGCGAGCGGCGCTCCAGCGGCGCGAAGCGCGCCTGCCCGCGGCGCTGAGCTGCAGCGGGCGGCGGCGGCGGTCGGCACGGCCGGCGGGGGCGGGCGCGGCGCGCACCAGGCCGCGCCGGCGCAGGCTGGCCACGAGGCGGCTCGTGTAGCCGAGGTCGAGGCCGAGCGCGCGCGCCAGCGCCGTGGCGGTGGGCGGCTCGGCCGCGCTCGCGTGCGCCAGTTCCCACAACACGCGCGTCTCGGCCAGCGAATAGGGCGAGCCGAGCACGCGCTCGCCGATGACGCCGATGCGCCGCGTGTACAGGCGGTTGAAGGCGCGCAAGGCCTGGGCGCGCGCGGCCGTGGTGTCCGCGGGCGCCGTTGCGGGGGCGCGTGCTGGCGCGGGCGCGGCGCGGCTGCGGGGGCGGAACCGGAAGGCGAGCGTGCGGCGCGGCGGGGCATGCCGCGCAGCATCGGCGAAAAGCTTGCCAAAGGCAAGTATCGGCGGGCAGGCACCTGCATGCCGCTGCCGCGCGCTGCGCGCGCGCGGCGCCCCGCTGCGGCGATCACCGGCACGCGACGCCCGGCATCGCCGGGCAGCACCATGCAACACGCGGCAGCCGCCAACCTGTGCAAAGCCGCGCTGCCCGCGGCCTCGTAGACTGCGCATCGCCGCGGCGCGTTTCGCGCCGCCTGCCGGAGCCACTCGCCATGCTCGACCCGCAAGCCCGCGCCTTGCTCGACCTGATGATCGAACGCGGCGTGCCGCCCACGCACACGCTCAGCCCCGCCGAGGCGCGGCGCCTGTACCGCGAGCGGCGCGCCTTCACGCAGCCCGAGCCGCCGGTGCTGGCCGAGGTGCGCGACCTGGCGATGCCGGGGCCCGGCGGGCCGCTGCCGCTGCGCTTCTACCGCCCGCGTCCGCAGCCCGAGCTGCTGCCGCTGCTCGTGTACTTCCACGGCGGCGGCTGGACCATCGGCGACCTCGACACGCACGACGTGCTGTGCCGGCAGCTGGCGCTGGCCGGTGACTGCGCCGTGCTCGCCGTGGACTACCGCCTGGCGCCGGAGAACCGCTTCCCGGCCGCGGTGGACGACTGCATCGCCGCCACGCGCTGGGCGCGCAGCGAGGCGGTGGAACTCGCCATCGACGCGCGCCGCATCGCGGTGGGCGGCGACAGCGCCGGCGGCAACCTGGCCGCGGTGGTGTGCATCGCCGAGCGCGATGCCGGCTCGCCGGCGCTCGCGGCTCAGGTGCTCGTCTACCCCGCCACCGACATGCGCGCCGTGGCCCCTTCGCACCAGGCCAACGCGCAGGGCTACCTGCTCACCGCCGACAGCATCGCCTACTACCGCGGCCATTACATCCCTGAGCGCGCAGGCTGGAGCGACTGGCGCGCCTCGCCGCTGCTGGCCGCCGACCTGAAGCGTCTGCCGCCGGCGCTGGTGCTCACCGCCGGCTTTGACCCGCTGCGCGACGAAGGGCGGCAATACGCCGACGCGCTCTCGGCCGCAGGCAACCGCGTGCAGACCATCTGCTTCGAGCGCCAGGTGCACGGCTTCATCACGATGAGCCGCGTGCTCGATGAAGCCGAAACCGCCGTCGAGTTGGCCGGGGCGCTGCTGCGCCGGCGCTGGCGCGAGATCGGCGCGGTCGCCTAGATCGAACTTCTTCAGGCGCGCCGCTCGGACGCGGGCGATCCATTCACAGCTTCCGAGGCGTCAGGGCCCTGGACTCGACTCCCCCACCGTCGCTGAGGCTCGGGCCCGCTGCGCGCGGCCGACGCTCGCGCCGTCCGGGGCTTTCTCGCCGCGCGTTCCTGTGCTGCTGCGGCGCGGCTGCTGCGGGCCTCTTCACGGGCGCGGCAGCGCGTGCTGCCGGCCCTTGGGCGGCCGAGTGCCGCGGCGCGTTGCCGCCGTCCGCCGCCGACCTGGTGCAGCGCACGTTCGAAGGCCTGCAACCGGGCTCGCTGTGGGACGCGCACTGCCACCTGCTCGGCAACGGCGACAGCGGCTCGGGCTGCACCCTGCACCCGAGCCTGACGAGCGGCTTCGATCCGCTGGAGCGGCTGCGCCGGCGCGTCATCCTCGAAGCCGCCTGCGTCGATCCCGACGGCGCTTCGATCGACCGCAGCTATGTCCAGCGCCTGCTCGCGCTGGCCGAAGGCTTTCCGGCCGGGGCGCGGTGGCTGCTCTTCGCGCTGGACCAGGCGCACGACGATGGCGGCACGGCGCAGCGCGGCACACCACCATCCACGTGCCCGACCGCTACGCCGCCGCGGTGGCCGCTGCGCACCCCGATCGCTTCGCGTGGGCGGCGTCGATCCACCCGTACCGCGCCGATGCGCTGTCGGCGCTGGCCGCAGCGAAGCGCGCCGGCGCGGTGGCGGTGAAGTGGCTGCCGAGTTCGATGAACATCGACCTGCGCGCGCCGAAGAGCGTTGCTTTCGCCGAAGCCGCCGCGGCGCAGCGGCTGCCGTTGATCGTGCACTGCGGCGAGGAGAAGGCGGTGCCGGGCGCGCGCCGCGACGACCTCGTGAACCCGCTGCACGTGCGCGCGCTGCTCGAACGCGGCGCGCGCGTCATCGTCGCGCACTGCGCGTCGCTCGGGCACGCGCTCGACCTCGACAAGCGCACGGCGCCGAAGGTGCGCGCCTTCGACCTCTTCGCGCGGCTGATGGATGAGCGCGCCTTCGAGGGCCGGCTCTTCGGTGACATCTCCGCCGTCTTCCAGCGCAACCGCGAGCCCGAGGTCTGGCAGGCGATCATCCAGCGCAGCCACGGCAGGCCGTGGCAGGGAAGCTGCTGCACGGCTCGGACCACCCGCTGCCCGGCCTCACGTGGCTGACGAGCCTTCGGAGCTGCGCGCCGCCGGCCTGCTGGCCGAGGCCGATGAAGCGCCGCTGGCCGAGCTGCGCGAGCACAACCCGCTCTTGTTCGACCTGGCGCTCAAGCGTTCGCTGAGGCTGGGCGACGCGCGGCTGGTGCCGACGTGTTCGCGACGCGCCGTCACTTCACTGCGGCCGGCGCCGCGGGGCCGGCCTAGCAATGCCGGGGGATGCGGCAGGCGCAGTACGACGGCGACGACGATAACAACGACAGCCACAACTGCGACAACGACAACAACAGCATTCGACGAGGGAACCCCCGATGTCCGAGCCGCCCACCGCGCATCCGAACCAGTTCGCGCTGCTGTCGCAACGGCGCTTCGCGCCCTTCTTCTGGACCCAGTTCCTCGGCGCGGCGAACGACAACGTCTTCAAGTTCGCGTTCACGATGCTGGTGACCTACCGGCTCGGCGTCGAATGGCTGCCGCCGGCGATGGCCGGGCTCGTGATCGGCGCCGTCTTCATCGCGCCGTTCCTGCTCTTCTCGGCCACCGCGGGGCAGCTGGCCGACAAGCACGACAAGGCGTTCCTCACGCGCATGGTGAAGAACCTCGAGGTCGTGATCATGCTGCTGGGGACGATCGGCCTCGTCGCGTTCTCGGCGCTGAACGTGCCGCTGCTGCTCTTGTGCATCTTCCTGCTCGGGTTGCACAGCACGCTCTTCGGCCCGGTGAAGTACGCCTACCTGCCGCAGCACCTGTCGGAGCGCGAGCTGACCGGCGGCAACGGCATGATCGAGATGGGCACCTTCGTCGCCATCCTGCTCGGCAACGTCGTGGGCGGCGTGCTGATCGCCTTGCCCGAGGACTACTGGCTGCCGAGCGCCAAGGCGGTGGCGTTGACGAGCCTGGCGCTCGCGGTGGCCGGCCGCGCCGTCGCGCAGTGGGTGCCGGCGACGCCCGCGACGGCGAGCGGCCTCGGGGTCAACTGGGACCCGTTCAGCGAGACGTGGCGCAACCTGAAGCTCGCGCCGAGAACGTCGTCGTCTTCCGCTCGCTGCTGGGCATCTCGTGGATGTGGTTCTTCGGCGCCGTGTTCCTGAGCCAGTTCCCATCGCTTGCGAAGAGGTGCTGCATGGCAACGAGCATGTCGCTTCCTTGCTGCTGGTGGTGTTCTCGCTCGGCATCGGCACCGGCTCGCTGCTGTGCGAGACGCTGTCGCGAAGGCACGTCGAGATCGGCCTCGTGCCGGTGGGCGCATTCGGCATGACGGTGTTCGCGGTGGACCTGTACTTCGCCGCGCGCGCTCTGCCGCGCCCTCCGGTGTGCTGACGCTGGCGCAGTTCACTGCCGGGCCGCACGCGGGGGCGCACTGGCGGGTGCTCGCGGACCTGGCGCTGCTGGCGCTCTTCGCGGGCCTGTACAGCGTGCCGATGTACGCGCTGATCCAGCTGCGCGCGCAGCCCACGCACCGGGCGCGCATCGTCGCGGCCAACAACATCCTCAACGCGCTGTTCATGATCGCCAGCTCGCTCGGCGTGGGCCTGCTGCTGAAGGCCGGGCTCACCATCCCCGAGGTGTTCCTCGTCGTCGGGCTGCTGAACGCGGTGGTCGCGGTCTACATCTTCCTGCTCGTGCCCGAGTACCTGCTGCGCTTCCTGGCCTGGATCCTCACGCACCTCGTCTACCGCTTCCGCGTGCAAGGCGAGGAGCACATTCCCACCGAGGGCGCGGCGATCCTCGTCAGCAACCACGTCAGCTTCGTCGACGCGGTGCTGCTGATGGCGGCCAGCCCGCGGCCCATTCGCTTCATCATGGACCACCGCATCTTCGCCGTTCCCGTGCTCGATGGCTGTTCAGGCTCGGCAAGGCGATCCCGATCGCGCCGCAGCGCGAGACGCGGCCGCCTACGACAACGCCTTCGCGCAGGCGCGCGCCGTGCTCGACGACGGCCAGTTGCTTTGCATCTTCCCCGAGGGCGGCCTCACGCGCGACGGCGAACTCGCCGAATTCAAGGGCGGCATCATGAAGGTGCTGGCCACACACCCGGTGCCGGTGGTGCCGCTGGCGCTGACGAACCTGTGGGGCTCGTTCTTCTCGCGCATCGAGAAGGGTGCGGCGATGGTGAAGCCGTTCCGGCGCGGCTTCTTCACGCCGGTGGGGCTGGTGGCGGCGCCGGCGGTGGCTGCGGCCGAGGTGTCGCCGGCGCTGCTGCGCGAACGCGTCGCCGCGCTGCTCGTGCGGCCGCGCTGAACAGGCTGGGCAGCATTCATACGGCTGGGGCTTCGATACCTCAGCCCGAACGGGGAGGGGCTGCCTTCGATACCTCAGGACGGTCGGTACCTCGGCCCGAACGGTTCTTATGCAATCGAACGCAAAGCCGCATCGGGCGCCGAACGGCGCTGCGGCGCGCATTACATTTGCGCGTTGCCGCGCGGCACGGTGCCTGCGCTCAAGCCGACCGGAACGCCCATGACGCTCACCGCCACCGCGCTCGCCGACAGCCGCTACCACCTGCACCCGTACACGCAGCCGCGCCAGCTCGAGCGCGAAGGGCCGCTCGTCATCACGCGCGGCGAAGGCGTCTACGTCTACGGCGAAGACGGCCGCAAGTACCTCGAAGCGATGGCAGGCCTGTGGTGCGCCTCGCTCGGCTTCTCGGAGGGTCGGCTCGTCGAGGCGGCGACGCGGCAGATGAACACGCTGCCGTACTACCACGCCTTCTCGGGCAAGGTGCCCGGGCCGGTGGCCGACCTCGTGGAAGCGTTGATGCGCTGGGCACCGGTGCCGATGGCGCGCGTGCTGTTCGCCAACTCGGGCTCGGAGAGCAACGACACCGCGTTCAAGCTCGTGCGCATGTACAACAACGCGCGCGGCCTGCCGAGGAAGAAGAAGATCATCGCCCGCGTCAAGGGCTACCACGGCGTCACGGTGGCCGCGGCGTCGCTGAGCGGCCTGCCGGTGATGCACCAGCAGTTCGACCTGCCGCTGCCCGACGTCGTGCGCGTGGGCTGCCCGCACCCGTACCAGTTCGCGAAGGACGGCGAGTCGCCCGAGGCGTTCGCGGCGCGCCTGGCCGACGAGCTGGAGCGGACGATCCTGAAGGAAGGCCCGGAGACCGTGGCCGCCTTCATCGCCGAGCCGGTGCAAGGCGCCGGCGGCGTGATCGTGCCGCCGCCGACGTACTTCGAGCGCGTCCAGAAGATCCTGCGCCAGTACGACCTGCTCTTCATCGCCGACGAGGTGATCACCGGGTTCGGGCGCCTGGGCACGAACTTCGGCACGCAGTATTTCGGCCTCACGCCCGACCTCATCACCGTGGCGAAGATGATGACGAGCGCCTACGTGCCGATGTCGGCGCTGTACATCAACGACAAGGTCTACCAGACGATCGCCGACGCGGCGGCGAGCATCGGCACCTTCGGCCACGGGTACACCTACAGCGGCCACCCGGTGGCGTGCGCGGTGGCGCTGGAGACTTTGAAGATCTACGAGAGCGACCGCATCGTCGAGCACGTGAAGCGCGTCGCGCCGCGGCTGCAGGAGGGCCTGCGCAAGTATGTCGGCCACCCGATCGTCGGCGACGTGCGCGGCATCGGCCTCATCGCGGCGCTCGAGCTGGCCGAGGACCCGAAGGCGAGGAAACCCTTCGACGCGGCGCGCGGCGTCGGCGCCTTCTTCGCCAATGCGGCGCAGAGGCACGGCCTCATCGTGCGCGTGATGGCCGGCGACATCATCGCCTTCTCGCCGCCGCTGGTGATCACCGAAGCCGAGATCGACGAAGTGCTGGCCAAGGTGGAGCTGGCGATGCAGGACACGATGCGCTGGCTCGGCAACGGGACCGGATCGCGCCGCTGAAGCGCGAGGCGCGGGCGGCACGACGAACGCACGACCAACGAAGCAGGGCGGGCCCCGCGCGTCATGCCGCTGATCGAGTTCATCGACGTCGGCAAGGTCTACCCCGGCTCGGCCGAGCCGGCGATCGAACGCCTGAACCTCGCCGTCGAGAAAGGCGAGTTCCTGTCGCTGCTCGGCCCCAGCGGCTCGGGCAAGACCACCTGCCTGATGATGCTGGCCGGCTTCGAGCCCGTGAGCACCGGCAGCATCCGCTTCAACGGCCGGCCGATCGAGCAGTTGCCGCCGCACCGGCGCAACATGGGCGTGGTGTTCCAGAGCTACGCGCTCTTCCCGCACATGAGCGTGGCCGGCAACGTGGCCTTCCCGCTGCAGATGCGCAAGGTGGGCGCGGCCGGGATCGACGCCAAGGTGAAGCAGGCGCTCGAGCGCGTGCGCCTCGAAGCCTTCGCGGCGCGGCGGCCGAACCAGCTTTCCGGCGGCCAGCAGCAGCGGCTGGCGCTGGCGCGCGCGCTCGTCTTCGAGCCGAGCGTGGTGCTGATGGACGAGCCGCTGGCGGCGCTGGACAAGAAGCTGCGCGAGGAGATGCAGCTGGAGATCCGCCGCCTGCACCGCGAGCTGGGCGTGACGATGGTCTACGTGACGCACGACCAGGGCGAGGCGATGACGCTGTCGGACCGCGTGGCCGTGTTCAACCACGGCCGCATCGAGCAGCTCGGCGCGCCGGCCGAGCTGTACGACCGGCCGAGCGGCGCCTTCGTCGCCGGCTTCGTCGGCGACAACAACGTCGTGCGCGGCCGCATCGCTGCCGGCGATGGGCGCGAGCGCGGCCTCGTGCAGCTGGGCGTCGACGGCCGCGAGGGCACGGTGGCGGGCCGCTGCTGCGCGGCGCTGGCTGATGAACTGCGGCGCGGCGAAAGCGAAGCGGCGCGTATGGCGCGTTCGGCGCGAACGGCCAGCCTCAGCATCCGGCCCGAGCGCGTGCGCGTGCTCGATGGCGCCACGCCGCATCCAGGCAACGGCAACGGCAACAACAACGGCGCCGCTCTCAACCACTGGCCGGCCACCGTCGTCGACGTCATCCACCAGGGCGACCACTGGCGCCTCGTCGCGCAGCTCGCCGGCGCCGACCACAATGCCGCGCCGTGGATCGTCAAGCTGCCCGCGGGCAGCGCGCAGGCGGGACAGGCGGCGCTGGCGGCGCTGGCGCCCGGTACCGCGGTGACGCTCGGCTTCGCCCCCGAGGATGCCTGGGTGTTCTGACGAGCCCGCGGCGGCGAGACTTCCGTTTTCTCGACTACCTTCCGACAAGCGGCCCGCGCACCGCGGCGCCCCAAACCAAGAGGAGAACGACCGATGAGCAAGACGACGAGTTGGATGGCGAGCGCCGGCGCCGCGGGCGCGGCGTTGGCGGCGCTGGCCGCGTTGCTGGGCACGACAGCGGCGGTTTCGCAACGCGCGACCTCAGCGTCGTCCGGGGGCGGCGCCTACCAGGACGGCCAGAAGGAGGTCTACTTCGGGGCTGTTCATGGCCACCGGTACCAAGCTCTACCGACGAAGCCTGTGGACGGCGGCCTTGGCGTGCTGCGCACGAAGATCAAGGGCGGCAGCAACACCTGGGACGTGGTGGTGGAAGCCGACGAACTCGAAGCGGGCTGCGACGAAGGCTGTACGAAAGTTCGACGTGGCCAGGATCGCAGGCGGCGGCCACCTGCCCGGCACCGTGCACGGCCAGGCGTCGGCGCGATCATCTACAACCTCGTGCTCGCCTACGACGGCGACAAGCTGAAGAGTGCCCCGACCGGCTGGGCCGACTTCTTCGACAGCAAGAAGGTGCCGGGCAAGCGCGCCGTGCGCAACGGCGCCAAGTGGAACCTGGAGATCGCGCTCATCGCCGACGGCGTGCCCAAGGCCGACGTCTACAAGGTGCTGCGCACGCCGGCCGGCGTGGACCTGCGCGTTCAAGAAGCTCGACGCGATCAAGCCCGACCTCGTGTTCTGGAAGAGCGGCGCGCAGCCGCCGCAGATGCTGGCCGCCGGCGACGTGGTGATGACCACCGCCTACAACGGCCGCATCACCGCCGCCAACGAGAAGGACAAGAAGAACTTCAAGATGGTGTGGAAGGACACGCCGTACACGATGGACAGCTGGGTCATCATGAAAGGCAGCCCGAACAAGGCCAATGCCGAGAAGCTGATCGAGTTCATGGGCCGGCCGGAGAACCAGGCCAAGCTGCCGAAGTACATCCGCTACGGCGTCACCAGCAAGGAAGCCGCGGGCAAGGTCGACCCGGCGCTGATGGGCGAGTTGCCCACCAACCCCGCGAACCTCGGCCAGGCCTTCGCCGAGGACGTGCGCTTCTGGATCGACAACATCGACAAGCTCACCGAACGCTGGAACAAGTGGGCGGCGGCGAAGTAGCTTGCGGCGGAGCCTGCTGACGCTGCCGCTGGCGGCGTTCCTGCTCGCCTGCTTCGCGTTGCCGCTGGCGTGGATGTTCTCGCTGGCGGTGCGCGATGCCGAGGTGCCGCGCGCGCTGCCGCGCACGATCGCGGCGCTGCAAGGCTGGAGCGCCGAGCGGCCGCCGCCTCCGGCCGCGTTCACCGCGCTCGCCGCCGATATCGCTGAGGCGCGCGAAGCCGGCACGCTGGCCGACGCGGCGCGGCGCCTCAACTACGTCACCAACGGCGTTCGCAGCATCGCCGATGCGCGCGGCGCGCGAGGCGCAGGCGGCGCCGGCCGGCACGGCGTTCGACGCGGTATTCTTCGCCGCCATCGACCCCACACTGGCCAGCACCGAGTTCCTCGCCGCCGTTCAGCAGGCCAGGCCGGTGTCGGCGTCTTACCTGCTCGCCGCGGTCGATCTCGAACGCCACGCCGACGGCCGCATCGCCGCCGCGCCGGCCGAGGAGCGCATCTACGTCACGGTGCTCGGGCGCACGCTCGCCATCAGCGCCGCGGTGACGCTCTTGTGCCTCGCGCTCGGCTTCCCGGTGGCCGTGCTGCTGACGCAGGTGCAGGGGCGCGCGGCGGCGTGGTTGATGGCGCTGGTGATGCTGCCGTTCTGGACTTCGCTGCTCGTGCGCACCGCGGCGTGGGTGGTGCTGCTGCAGCGCGAAGGGCTCGTCAACTCGCTGCTGATGAAGCTCGGCCTTGCCGCGACGCCGCTCGAACTCATCTACAACCGCACCGGCGTGCTGGTGGCGATGACGCACGTGCTGCTGCCGTTCATGATCCTGCCGGTGTACGCGGTGCTGAAGGACATCCCGCCGAACTACCTGCGCGCCGCGTCGAGCCTCGGCGCGCCACCGCTCTCGGCATTCCTGCGCGTGTACCTGCCGCTGGCAGCGCCGGGTGTGGCCGGCGGCGCGCTGATGGTGTTCATCCTCGCGCTCGGCTACTACATCACGCCGGCGCTGGTGGGCGGCGGCAGCGACCAGATGCTGTCGGCCTTCGTCGCGCGCTACACGGTGGAGACGGGCAACTGGGGCCTCGCCGCGGCGCTCGGCCTCGTGCTGCTGGCGACGACGTTCGTGCTGTATGCGCTGGCGCAGCGGTTGTCGGGCGGGCGCGCGCTGCGCGTCGGCTGAAGCGAGTCCATGAACGGCACACGTCGAGGCTGTTCGCGAGGCGGGTCGCCCGACATGAAGGTCGGCATGAGGGCCAGCGCATGACCGCGGTGTCGCGCCTCGGGCGCCTCGCCTTGGGGGCCTACGTCGCGCTCGTGCTGCTGTTCCTGCTGCTGCCCATCCTCGCCATCGTGCCGCTGTCGTTCTCCGGCGGCAGCCTGCTCGTCTATCCGCTGCCGGGCTGGTCGCTGCGCTGGTACGCCGAAGTGCTGACGAGCCCGGCGTGGATGCGCGCCTTGGCCAACTCGCTCTTCGTCGGCGTGCTGGCCACGGTGTTCTCGGTGCTGCTGGGCACGCTCGCGTCGCTCGGCCTGGCGCGGCAACGCGGCGCATGGGCGGCGGCGCTGAAGATGCTGGCGCTGTCGCCGATGATCGTGCCGGTGATCCTGGTCGCGGTGGCGAGCTACTTCTTCCTCGCGCCGCTCGACCTCACCGGCAGCTACAGCGGCCTCGTGCTCGTGCACACGGTGATCGCGGTGCCGTTCGTCGTCATCCCGGTGCTGACGGCGCTCGAACTGCAGGACCCGCACCTCGCGCGCGCCGCGGCCGCCTGCGGCGCCACGCCGGCGGCGGCGTTCTGGCGCATCACGCTGCCGGGCATCCGGCCGGCGATGGCCTCGGGGGCGCTGTTCGCGTTCGCCGCATCGTTCGACGACGTGGTGATCGCGCTCTTCATCGCCGGAGCCCAGCAGCGCACGCTGCCGCAGGAGATGTTCTCGGGCCTGCGCGACAGCATCACGCCGGCGATGCTGGCCGTGGCGACGTTGATGATCGTGCTGTCCACCGCGCTGTACCTCGCGGTGGCGCGCGTGCAGCAGCGCGCTCGCGCGGCAATCGGCTCGGCGCAGCGCGCGCTCCCCGAATGAGGCCTCAGCGCCTGCCGTCGCCCACCAGCGCGAAGGGCGCCCAGTAGGCCGGATGCCGATAGCGCGGGTCGTTCATCAGATCGAGCATCGCGCGGCGCAGACTCTCGGCCTTGCCGGCCTCGGGATGCGCCGCGTGATAGGCGAACGTGCCGGTGGTCAGCCGTCTCGCGCTCTCGGTCTCGACCGCCCAATGGGTGACGAGCAGGCTGCGGGCACCGGCGAAGAAGAAGCCGCGCGCCAGGCCCGACAGCGCTTCTTCCGCCCGCCCGTCGGCAGCGGCCGTGTTGCATGCGGACAGCACCACCCAGTCGGCGTTGAGGCGCAGTTGCAGCACGTCGTCCAGGCGCAGCAACGGGGCCAGCGGGTCGGTTGCCTCCTCGCCGGTTGCCGCGAGCGCCAGCGCCGGCTGGTCCAGGCCCGGCAGGTCGCCGGCCATCAGGCCGTGCGTCGCGAACGCGGCGACGACGCGGCGCTCGGCGAGTTCGCCGCTGCGGCTGGCGGTGACCACGCTGCTGCGCGTTGCGCGCGGCCCCAGCAGCAGGTCGCGCTGAGGGTCGGCGCGCAAGGTTTCGGCGATGGCCAGGAGCTCGTCGCGCGTGTCGGGCAATGGCGGGATGGCGTGATAGTCGATCGAGGCGATGGCGGAGCGCCGAAAGTCCAGCGATCGGCCGACTGCACTCGCGGCCGAGGCGTCGCCGGCAAAGGCCGGGTCGCCCCAGCCGAGGAACGGCGAGCGGGCTCGCGCCGAGCGCCACCAGCGGCTCCAGCGCCTGCCATGCGCGCGCGCTCGGCCACTGGCTAACGGCCATCTGGCTGACAAGCCATGCGTTCGGCACTGCAGGCGCCGCGGGTGTCGCGCCAGGCGCCTGCTCGGCCGGCAGCAGTGCGAAGGGCAGGCGCCCCAGTGAGCCGCCGGCCGCCACGACGAGGTGCCGCACCTCGTCGAGCGCCGGACGCAGCGGCTCCAGCAGCAAGGCGCGCAGCCGCGTTGCGGCGGCGAGATCGAACGGCGGCAGTGGCCCCGCCGCCGGGAAGACGGTGGAGGCACGCACGCGCTCCACGAGCGATGCGATCTCCGCAGCACCCGCCGGCACCGCGTGGAAGCGCGCATCGCCGGCAGCGGGCACGAACCACACATAGGTCGCCGTGTCGGCGGGCCAGATGAGCACGAAGGCCTCGCCCGCGCCCAGTTGTGCGGCGATGGCGCGCGGTTGCGCGGCCGCGCTGCCGTCGGCGCGAATGTCGCGCGGCAGGGCCTGCTGCAAGGCGTCGCGGGCGGCGAGGTACTCGTCGTGCAAGGTCCGGCAGCTGGGCGGCCAGCGCGCGGCGCAACTCGGCGTCCATCGACTGCCCGTCGCCATCGCTTAGGCGATTCAACGCCTGGTGCAAAGCTTCGACGCGGTGCCGCAGGTCCTGCTCCTGCCGCACCAACGACTGAACGGCCGGATCGACCCGCGTGCGCAGCGCGGCCTCGCTCAGGGCCTGCTGCACCGAGGCGCCCACCAGTGCGTCGGCAACCGCCAGTGCCCCGATCTGGCGAGCCCGATCGTTGCCGGCGGCCATCGAACGAAGGTACGCGGCGGCGATGGCGCGCCGAAGAGCATTGCGAAGGCCGCGCTCGAAGAGGCCTGCGCAACCAGGCCGTCGCTCGACATCAGGCGAGGCATCGCTTCGTCGAAGCGAGCAAGTGCCTCCGACCGCATCCCCTGCTCCCAGAAGGCCCAGGCGCTGAGCCCGGTCAGCAGCGCGGTGTCGGGGCTCGACGGCCCGAAGGTCTCCCGGGCACGGGCCCGCGCCGGCTCCAGCACGTCGAAGGCGGCCCGTGCTTCACCCAGCTGCAGCAGCACCCAGCCTCTGACGAGCGCGTCCTCCTCGGCCGCCGCGCGCAGCGAAGGCGATGCGGCGAAGACGCGATCGGTTTCGGCGATGGCCGCGCGCGCGTCTTCCCAGCGCCCGAGCGCCGCCAGCGCGGCGTGCCAGCGCAGCCTTGCGCGCAGGTGCCGTGCCGATGCCTGGCCGGATGGCAAGTCTGCGGTGAGCTTCACCAGCTCCTGCGAAAGGCGTTCGGCGTCGTCGAACCGGTCCTGGGCGATGCGCAGCGACACCATCAGGTCGGCCGCATCGAGGCGCACTTCGCTGCGCGTGGGCAAGCTCGCCTGTCGGCGCGTGGCGTCCTCGAGGGCACGCTCCGCATCGAACACCAGGCCGGATTCGATGAGCACGGCGGTGAGCGTGAGGCGAGCGCGGTGCGTCAAGTCGGCTGTCGCATCCGTCTTGCGGCCGAGGTCTTGCGAAGCCCACTGCAATGCCTCGTCAGCCATGGCGATCTCGGCACTCGCCGCCTTTCGCGCTTCGTCGAAGCGGCCCCTGGCGGCTTCCACCTTCGCACGCGCGCCCGCCACCAGGATGCGCGCCCGCAGCACTCCCATCTGACCTCCCGTGCCGCTGCCCAAGGGGTCTTGTCGGCCGGCGCGGCCTCGGCGCGGCCGCTGCTGGTAGACGCCGAAGGTCGCGATCTCGCGCTCGGCCCTCTCGATCCACCGCAGCGCGCCGGGCACATCGCCGAGGACGGCGAGCCTTTGCTCGGCGGTGTCGGCGCTGATGAGCGCGCGGGTGGCCGCGTGCGGTGCCAGACGCAGCGACGTCTCCACCAGGCGCTCGTGCGCATCGACATGACCGAGGCCCAGCTCGGCACGGCTCGCCCGCCAATTCGCGCGCCAGCTGTCCGGCAATGCCGCGAGCCACTGGTGCGCGGCGCGGGCAGCGAGTCCGGCACCGAAGGCCTCGGCACGCGCCTGGCGACGGGCGAAAGCCACCTCGGGATCCTTGGCCGACTGTCGGGGTCCGCCTCTTCGCAACTCTCGCAGCACGGCTTCACGACTGCCGGGCGCCTCGCGCAGTTGCCACAGATCGTCTTCGAGTTCGTCCTGCGCATGGGCGCGGACGGGCGCGCCGAGCAGCACGGCCGATGCGATCAGGTACAAGAACCACAGCCCGGCGTGGCGCACCTTGGAATGCGCTGCAAGTCGGCACTGAACCGGAACCTCGATGCCTGGGCGCATGGGCGGAGTCTGCTGTGATGCGAGATCCAGCCTAGGCAATTCGAGACCCGCTGTCGTCACCAGCGGTGGGGAGCTTCGAGAAGAGTGAGGAAGGTCGCGGCTCCACCCGGGGCCGTGCTCCTGGAGTTGACACGGGTGGGGAGGATATCTGTATATTCATACAGTATCGGTCCCCGTCTCTTTTTCCCGTGTCCTCCCCTGCCGAGCCGCTGCACCCCGGCCTCTGGCGCGCCAGCCAGGTGGGCCGCCCGCACGCGGCGGTTTTCGCCAGCGGCTTTGCCGAGTTGGACGCGGCGCTGCCCGGGGGCGGCTGGCCGGCCGGCGTGCTGACCGAGCTGCTGCTGCCGCACCCCGGCGTGGGCGAACTGCGGCTGCTGGCGCCGGTGCTGGCCGCGCTGCAGCGGCAGCAGGAACGCTGCCTGATGTGGTTCGACCCGCCGGCGGCGCCTTGCGCCTGGGCGCTGCGCTCGCTGGGGCTTTCGGCGCGGCAACTGGTGCTGGTGCGCGCGCCGGGCTGGACGGCTTCGCCGGGGCCGCAAGCTCGGCCGGACTCTTCGCGGCGCATGAACGCGGGCGATGCGCGCCGGGGTTCCTCGCAAGACGGCTTGGCGCAGCACGTGCAGCACGTGCAGCACGTGCTGTGGGCGCTGGAGCATGCGCTCAAGAGCGGCCATGTCGGCGCCGTGCTCGCATGGCTGCCGGTGCGGCTGCCCGCCGATGGATTGCGCCGCCTGCAACTGGCCGCGCAGGCGCACGAAGGGCCGGCCTTCCTGCTGCGCAGCGACGAAGCGGCGCGCCACGCGAGCCCGGCGCCGCTGCGCCTGCGCTTGACCGCCGCCGCGCCCGACCAGCTGCAGGTGCAGGTGATGAAGCGCCGCGGCCTGCCGCTGGCGCAGCCGCTGCTGCTGCAACTGCCGCCGGTGCTGGCCGCGCGCGCCGCGGCGCCGTGCGCGCGCCGGCAGCGTGGTGCCGGCGGCGCTGCGGCCGCTGCCGCAACCACAACCGCTGCCGCGGCCATTGCCGCAGACGGCGTGAGACCCGTGAGCGCCGCGGTTCGCTGCTGCTTCGCCCATGTTGTGGCTGGCCCTTCATCTGCCGCTGCTTTCGCTGGAAGCGTTCAGCGCTTCGTTGCCCGCGGCCGCGGTGCAGTTGCTGCATCGCCGGCTTCCGTGGGACCGGTGGCGCCGGTGACTCCTGTGGCGCCTATGGCGTCTATCGCGTCTATGGCGTCTATGGCGTCTATGGCGTCTATGGCGTCTATGGCGTCTATGGCGTCTATGGCCCCTGCAGTTCCCGTTGCGCTGGTGGCCGAGCACCGCATCACTGCGGTCGATGCCGCTGCAGCGGCGCTGGGCGTGCAGGTGGGCATGAAGCGCGCCACGGCGCTGGCGCTGGCGCCTCACCTCGTGCTCGGCGAAGTCGCCGCGGCGCGCGACGCGGCGGCGCTGCGCGCCGTGGCCTACGCGGCGCTGGCGTTCACGCCGGCCGTCACGCTGCAAGACGGCCAGGCGACGGTGCTGATGGAGGTGGGCGCGAGCCTGCGCCTCTTCGGCGGCCTGGCCGCGCTGCACGAACGGCTGCGCGCGGCGTTGCAGCCGCTGGCGCACCGGGTGTCGATCGCCGCCGCGCCCACTGCGCTGGGCGCGGCGATGCTGGCGCGCTGGAGGGTGGAGAAGGCTGAGAAAGCCGAGAAGGTGGCGGCCGGTGTGTCTGGTGCGCCTCGTGCGCCCGATGTTCTGCTGCGACCTTCGACCCCGTGCTCGGCTCGCACGCCCGCGACCTCGGCGAACTCGCACGCCTGCTCGAACGCGCCCCGGTGTGGCTGCTCGGCCCTTCGCAGCCGCACTGGGAAGCGCTGCAGGGCATGGGCCTGAAGACGCTGGCGGACCTGCGCGCGTTGCCGCGTGCCGGGCTGGCGCGGCGCTTCGGTGCCGCGCTGCTCGAAGACCTCGACCGCGCGCTCGGCCTGGTCCCGACCCGCGGCGCTGGATCGAGCTGCCGGCGCGCTTCGAGTCGCGGCTCGAACTGCACCAGCGCGCCGACAGCGCCGAGCAGGTGCTGCACGCCGCCGCCGTGCTGCTGGCGCGGCTGGTGGCCTGGGCGCAGGCGCGGCACGGGCGCATCGCGGCTTTCACGCTGGCGATGCAGCACGAGCCGCGCCACCGGCGCGAGCCGGCCGGACCCCGCCGCGGCAGCAACAACAGCGAAGCCACCGAGCTGCGTGTGGAACTCGCCGCGCCGGCGCTCGACCCGGCGCACTTGCAGCTGCTGCTGCGCGAACGCCTGGCGCGCGTGACGCTGGCCGCGCCGACGCTGGAGCTGCGCCTGCGCTGCCGCGATCTCGTCAGCGCCGCGCCGCCCAACGGCGAGCTCTTTCCCACCCGCGGCAGCGAAGCGCTCGGCCTGGCGCGCCTGCTCGAACGCCTGCGCGCGCGCCTGGGCGAAGCGCAGGTGCAGCGCCTCGAAGCCGTGGCCGACCACCGGCCCGAGCGCGCGAGCCAGGGCGTGCCGGCGCTGGGCGCTGCTGCCGGCGCCGGGGCGGCAGACGGGCAGGGCGGGCAGAGAGCGCAGCGCGCGAAGAACGCGAAGAACACGCAGGGCGCGAAGGCGCAGAGTGCGAAGGACGTGCTGGGTGCGAAGGACGTGCTGGGTGCAAAGGACGTGCTGGGCGCAAAGGACGTGTTGAGCGCAAGGACGTGTTGGGCGCGAAGGACAAACGTGCTGAGCGCGAAGAGCGGGCAGAGCGGGCAAAGCACGCAGCGGCCGGCTGCACGCAGCGCCCCGTGTGGCTGCTGCCCGAGCCGCTGCCGCTGCCCGAGCGCCACCACCAGCCGCTGCTGGACGGCCAGCCGCTGCAACTGTTGAGCGGCCCCGAGCGCATCGAAGCCGGCTGGTGGGACGGTCCGCCTGCCGTGCGCGACTACTTCATCGCGCTGGCCGCCGACGGCTCGCTGGTGTGGATCTGGCGCCGGCGCCTCGCCGCGCTCACCGCCACCGGCGAGGCCGAGGACGAAGTGCAGTGGATGCTGCAAGGCCGGTTCGCCTGAACAATGGCACTGTGGCCGCAAGGAGGCTCCGATGAAACTCGCCAGCAGGCAACAGCGCCCGGATTCCCAGCCGCACTCCGGGAGGCCGCAATCCGCACCGCACTCCACACCGCATTCCGGGCCGCGTTCCGGACCGCCGCGCCGCCGCACGGCCGGCGATCCGCTGGCCGGCTTGCGCAACATCGGCCCGGCGATGCGCGCCGATCTCGCGCTGCTGGGCATCGAGACGCTCGCGCAGCTCGCCGCCGAAGAGCCCGACGCGCTCTACGCCGCATTGCAAGCGAAGACCGGCCAGCGCCAGGACCCTTGCGTGTGGGACGTCTTCGCCGCGGCCATCCACCAGGCCCGCACCGGCGAAGCCCGCGACTGGTGGACCTTCACGCCGCAGCGCAAGGCGCGGCAGGCGGCGGGGCGGTTTCCGGCATCGCCGCTGCTGCCCGAGCCCCCGCGCGCGAAGCCTCGAAAAGCGGGTGTGATCGCTGCGGCGCGTGGCGGCCGCTTCCTTCTCGCTGTGACCCCGAATACCCGGCTGGATCGACCCCCGCGCCTCAACTCGCCCAGATGCGCGGCTCGTGCGCCGGCAGGCCCAGCAGCGTTCGCGCCACGCGCCGCGCACGCGGCGCAACAGGCGCATCGCCGGCTCGACTTCGTGCGCCAGCACGCGCACCAGGAGCAGGCGGCCGTGCAGCAGTGTGGCGCCGGCGAGCAAACCGGGCGCCGCGGACGAGGCCGGTGACGCCGCAGAAGAGGCCGCATCGCTCGCCAAGTCGCGCGCTGCTTCGCCCGCGGCTTCCGGCGCGGCTTCGCTCGCGATCTCGCGCGCCGCATCGAGCGCCGCCTGTGCCGCTGCGGCATCGATTGCCTCGCCATGCGCCAGCAGCAGTGTGCCCAGCACCGAGCGGCCCGCGAGGCCGCACGGTCCATCGAGCAGCGCCCGGTCGGCCGCGTCGATGACGCCGCGCTCGCGCCACAACCCTTCGATGCCGAAGCTCTGCACGAAGCGGCCGCGCGCGAACGGCCGCTGCGATTCGGCGAGCCCCAGCGCCAGCACTTCCAGCGCCATCAGCGAAGCGCCGGGCGCAAGCCGCACCTGCCACGCGTTGCGCCCTTCGCAGCCGTCGTAGGCCAGCGTCTCCTGCGGCAACCATTCGAGCCGCGCGCCGGCCGCGACGGTTGCGCGCACCGCCTGCACCGCCTCGCCGGCGATGCTGCGGTAGAAGCGCGTCGCTGCGGGCGTCGTGACGAGCATGTGCGCGCCCGGTTGCACATCGATGTCGATGTCGAGCCGGTCGCCGCCGACCAGCCCGCCCGGCGGATGCACGAGCACCGCGTGCGCGATGCCCGGCCCTTCGGGATGCAGCGTCTTCAGCAGGCGCAGCGGCCCTTCGTGCGCGCTGTGCAGCCGCGTCGCCGCCCCGTTGCGCAGTGCCCGCAGCTCGAGGTGTGCGCGCCAGCCGGAACCCAGGAGCACCTCAGTCCTCGACCAGCAACCCCTTGCGCTCGATGAAGCTCACCACGTCGGCCAGGCCATCGCGCGTCTTCAGGTTCGTCATCACGAACGGCCGGCTCAGGCGCATGCGCTCGGTGTCGCTGCGCATCACGCCGAGGTCGGCGCCGACGTGCGGGGCGAGGTCGGTCTTGTTGATGACGAAGAGGTCGCTCTTGGTGATGCCGGGGCCGCCCTTGCGCGGGATCTTCTCGCCGGCGGCGACGTCGATGACGTAGATCGTGAGGTCGCTCAGCTCCGGGCTGAACGTGGCGGCCAAGTTGTCGCCGCCGCTTTCGATGAACACGATGTCGGCGTCGGGGAACTTGGCCAGCATCTGGTCCACCGCCTCGAGGTTGATCGAGGCGTCCTCGCGGATCGCGGTGTGCGGGCAGCCGCCGGTCTCCACGCCCATGATGCGCTCGGGCGGCAGTGCGCCGGCCACCGTGAGCAGCCGCTGGTCTTCCTTGGTGTAGATGTCGTTGGTGACGACGACGAGGTCCCAGCGCTCGCGCATCGCCTTGCACAGCATCTCGACGAGCGTCGTCTTGCCCGAGCCGACCGGGCCGCCGACGCCCACGCGCAAAGGCGGCAGGCGCTTCGTGCGACGCGGTATGCGATGCAGGGCGGTGGTGTTCATCGTCGTTGCGCTAACGTTCATCATGATCGGAAGAGCCTCGAGTACTGCACCTCATGCTGTGCGCAGGCGATCGCGAGGCGCGGCGCGAAGGCGATCGGTTCGTGCGCGGCCAGTGCTTCGCTGACGGCTGCCGGAATCACCTGCACCAGCCGAGCGAGCAGCCGCTGCCCGGCGCTCTGGCCGAGCGGCACGGCGCGCACGGCCGCCTGCACCATGTTCTCGGCCCAGCCGAAGGCGGCGGCGGCGAGTGCTTCTTGCAGCGATGCGCCACGCCACGCGGCGGCGCAGCCGAGCACCACGGGCCAGGTCGGTGCCGGCGCCATCGCGCGCAAGCAGGAAGCGTGGGGCAGGGTGGTGTCGTTGCGGCATCGCCTTGCAGCGTCTCGATCCAGGCCACGAGGCTCCTGCCCATCTGCTGCGTCTGCGCCAGCGGCTCGGCCGCTTCGCGCGTTTCGCGCACCCAGTCGTTGAGTTCACCGAGCCGCGCGTCATCGCCGGCTTGCGCCGCGGTGAATGCCGCTGCGACGACCGGCAGTTCGCTGCGTGCAGCCACCAGCGCGAGTTGACTGACGAGCCACTCGCGCGCGCTCGCTTCGTCGTGCACCACGCCTTCGGCGACAGCGCTTTCCAGGCCCTCGGAGTAGCTGAACGCGCCCACGGGCAACGCCGGCGAAGCGAGCCACAGCAGGTGCAGCAGCGAGGACATCGGCGCCGATCCTCAGAAGAGGAAGTACCGCTGCGCCATCGGCAACTCCACCGCCGGGTCGCAGGTGAGCAGCACACCGTCGGCACGCACCTCGTACGTCTGCGCGTCGATCTCCATCTTCGGCATGTACGCGTTCAGCACCATGCTGGCCTTCATCACGCCGCGGCAGCCGCGCACGGGGGCAACGGTCTTCGCGAGCTTCAGCCGCTCTGCCACGCCCGAGCCCACCGCGGCCTGGCTCATGAACGTGAGCGAGCCGCGCGCCACTGCGCCACCGAAGCTGCCGAACATCGGCCGGTAGTGCACGGGCTGCGGTGTCGGGATGCTCGCGTTGGCGTCGCCCATCGCCGCCAGCGCGATGAAGCCGCCCTTGAGCACGAGGCTCGGCTTGATGCCGAAGAGCATCGGCTTCCACAGCACGAGGTCGGCCCACTTGCCGGCCTCGATGCTGCCGACTTCGTGCGCCAGGCCGTTGGCCAGCGCCGGGTTGATGCCCAGCTTGGCGACGTAGCGCTTGACGCGCGCGTTGTCGTTGTTCGGTCCGTCACCGGGCAACGCGCCGCGCTGCAGCTTCATCTTGTGCGCCGTCTGCCAGGTGCGGATGATCACTTCGCCCACGCGGCCCATCGCCTGGCTGTCGCTGCTCATCATGCTGATCGCGCCGAGGTCGTGCAGCACGTCCTCGGCGGCGATGGTCTCGCGGCGGATGCGGCTCTCGGCGAACGCCAGGTCCTCGGCGATCGAAGCGTCGAGGTGGTGGCACACCATCAGCATGTCGAGGTGCTCGTCCACCGTGTTCGCGGTGTAGGGCATCGTCGGGTTCGTCGAGCTGGGCAGGAAGTTCGCTTCGCCGACGACGCGCAGGATGTCCGGCGCGTGCCCGCCGCCGGCGCCTTCGGTGTGGAAGGCGCAGAGCGTGCGGCCCTTCGTCGCCGCGATCGTGTCCTCGACGAAGCCCGATTCGTTCAGCGTGTCGGAGTGGATCGACACCTGCGTGTCGGTGGCCTCGGCGACGGCGAGGCAGGTGTCGATCGCCGAAGGCGTGGTGCCCCAGTCCTCGTGCAGCTTCAATCCGATCACGCCGGCCTCGACCTGCTGGCGCAGGGCCTCCGGCCGGCTCGCGTTGCCCTTGCCGAGGAAGCCGAGGTTCATGGGGAATGCATCGGCCGAGCGCAGCATGCGCGCGATGTTGGCCGGCCCCGGCGTGCAGGTGGTGGCGAAGGTGCCGGTGGCCGGGCCCGTGCCGCCGCCGAGCATGGTGGTCACGCCGCTGGCCAGCGCTTCCTCGATCTGCTGCGGGCAGATGAAGTGGATGTGCGAGTCGATCGCGCCGGCGGTGACGATCATCCCTTCGCCGGCGATGATCTCGGTGCCCGGGCCGATGACGATGTCCACGCCCGGCTGCACGTCGGGGTTGCCGGCCTTGCCGATGGCGGCGATGCGGCAGCCGCGCAGGCCGATGTCGGCCTTGACGATGCCCCAGTGGTCGACGATCACCGCGTTGGTGATCACGCAGTCGACCGCGTCCTCGCGGCCCGGCCCGTTGACGCGCTGGCTCTGCCCCATGCCGTCGCGGATGGTCTTGCCGCCGCCGAACTTCACCTCCTCGCCGTAGCCGCCGGCGGCGAGGGTGTAGTCCTTCTCGATCTCGATCAGCAGCTCGGTGTCGGCGAGGCGGATGCGATCGCCGACGGTGGGGCCGAACATCTCGGCGTAGGCGCGGCGGCTGATCTTCGCCATGTCAGAGGTCACCCTGCACCAGCCCGCGGAAGCCGAAAACGCGGCGCGCGCCGGCGAACGCCACCAGTTCCACCGTGCGCACCTGCCCGGGCTCGAAGCGCACCGCGGTGCCGCTCGGGATGTTCAGCCGCATGCCGCGCGCCGCGGCGCGATCGAACGCGAGCGCCGCGTTCGTCTCGGCGAAGTGGTAGTGCGAGCCGACCTGGATCGGCCGCTCGCCGGTGTTGGCCACGCGCAGCGTCACCGTCGCGCGGCCGCGGTTGAGTTCGTGCTCGCCGTCGGCGGGCAGCAATTCGCCGGGGATCATGGACATCGTCAGGCGATCGGCTGGTGCACGGTGACGAGCTTGGTGCCGTCGGGGAAGGTCGCCTCGACCTGGATCTCGGGGATCATCTCCGGCACGCTTCCATCACGTCGGCGCGCGCGAGCACCTGGCGGCCTTCGCTCATCAGCTGCGCCACGGTCTTGCCGTCGCGCGCGCCTTCGAGGATGGCGGCGCTGATGAAGGCCACCGCCTCGGGGTAGTTGAGCTTCCAGCCCGCGCGCGCCGCCGCCTCGGCCAGCAGCGCGGCGGTGAAGAGCAGCAGCTTGTCTTTCTCGCGCGGCGTCAGTTCCATCGTGCTTCGCTTCAGCAAGGGCGATGCCAGCACGAGCGGATGGCGCGGGCGCCGCGGAGCGCGCGTTTTCCCCTTGGTCCGCGCCGCCCCTCGCACCGTTCTTCGCACCGTTCTTGCGCCGCGGCGGCGCGAGTGCACCAACGCGGCACGCCCGGCGCACAGAAGCGGAGCGCGCCGCACCGCAGCGCGCGGGCTGCGCGGGAGAAACGCGGGCCGTCAGGCGCCGGCGGCGAGCACGCGGTTGAGGAAGCGCTCGATGTCGCGCAGTTCCTCCAGGCACACGGTGTGTTCCATCGGGCACTCGTGCCACTCGACGGGGTTCCCAGCGCCGCGACGGCGTCGCGCCCGGCCTGGCCGCGCGCCAGGCTGATCATCGCGTCGCGGCTGCCGTGCGCCAGCAGCACCGGCGTGGCGGCGTTGGCGGCGTGCCGTTCGTTCGCCGTTGCCGCGGCCAGCGGCAGATGCCCCGACATCCCGATGAGCCCCGCGAGCCGCCGCTGAAAGCGCAAGCCCGCGCCGAGCGTGATCGCGCAGCCCTGCGAGAAGCCGCCCAGCACGATGCGC
This sequence comes from Rubrivivax sp., assembly GCA_046348035.1. GTDB lineage: Bacteria > Pseudomonadota > Gammaproteobacteria > Burkholderiales > Burkholderiaceae_C > Rubrivivax. Next base: position 50,041 of record JAXMEZ010000007.1, read on the forward strand.
TCGGCCGGAACGCCGCGCGCCACCTCGCGTTCGAGGAGGCCGTGCACTTGCGCGATCGTCGCGCGCAAGCCCGGTTCGTCCTCGACGCCGCCGCCGAAAGCGACGATGTCGTACCACGCGCGCATGCGTGCGCCGCCATTGGCGGTGACCGGCCGCACCGGCGCGCGCGGGAAGATGAAGCGCACCGGGCCCACCGCGCCGAGATCCAGTTCGTCGGCGAAGGGCAGGAAGTCGGTGCCGTCGGCGCCCAGGCCGTGCAGGATGAAGACGGTGGCGCGCACCGGCCGGCCGGGGTCGAGTTCGAGGGTTTCGGGCAGGTCGCTGTTGTTCATGTCGCTATTCGTCGCTGGCCATGCACCGATGCTACGGCGCTCGCCTTCACTACCATCGCGGCCGTGCTTTCATCCGGCCCCGGCTTCCGCCTGCCCACCGTGCTGCTGCCGCGGCCCGGCATCGACCTCGCCCGCTGGGCCGTGATCGCCTGCGACCAGCACACGGCCGAGCCGGCGTACTGGCAGCGCGTGGCCGAGGCGGTGGACGACGCGCCTTCGACGCTGCACCTGATCTTCCCCGAGGCGTTCCTCGGCGACGCCGAAGCGGCACCGGCGCGCATCGCCGCCATCCAGCGCACGATGCAGCGCTACCTCGACGAAGGCGTCTTCGTCGAGCACGCCGGCGCGGTGCTGGTGCAGCGGCGGCTGCCGCCTGCGCCGCTGTCGGAGGCTTCGCATCGTGCCGCGGGCGAGCGCATCCGCCGCGGCCTGATGCTCGAACTCGACCTCGCGTGCTACGACTTCGGTGCCGGCTCGACGAGCCTCATCCGCCCCACCGAAGGCACGATCGTCGAGCGCCTGGCGCCGCGCATCGCGGTGCGCGAAGGCGCCGCGCTCGAGCTGCCGCACGTGCTGGTGCTGATCGACGACCCCGACGACACGGTGCTCGGCCCGCTGGCCACCGTGCCGCGATCGACGAAGCCGCTCTATGAGACCGAGCTGATGCTGGGCGGCGGCCATGTCGCCGGCTACGCGGTGGATGCCGCGCAGGGCGAGCGCATCGCGCAGGCGCTCACCGCGCTCGCAAACCCGCGCCGCTGCACCGAACGCTACGGCGCCCCGGCAGGCTCGCCGCCGATGCTCTTCGCTGTCGGCGACGGCAACCACTCGCTGGCGGCAGCGAAGTCACTCTGGCAACGCATCGCCGCCGAGGCCGGGCCGGACCATCCGAGCCGCTGGGCTTTGGTGGAAGTGCAGAACATCCACGACGCCGCGCTCGACTTCGCGCCGATCCACCGCCTGCTGCTCGGCGTGAAGCGCGACGTGCGCGCGCGCTGGCCGAGGCGTTCGGCGGTCGGCTGTCGCTGCTGGAGGTGCAGTCTGCCGCCGCGATGCGAGCCGGGGTGGCCGAGCGGGCCGCCGGTGCGACCTTCGGCGTCATCGGGCCCGGGCCGCGCTGGACGGTGGCGACGGTCGGCGATGGCGTGTCGCCGTCGCTCGGAACATCGAGGCGTGGTGAGCCGGCGTCCTCGCCCCCGGGGACATCGAAGATCGACGAGGCGGCGGCCCCGCCGCTCGGAAAACCAGGGAGTGGCGAGTCGGCTTCGCCGCTCGCCGTCGCCACCGTGCAGGCCTTCGTCGATCGCTTCGTCGCCGAGGGCGGCGCGAGCGCCATCGACTACGTGCACGGCGACGAGGTGCTCGAACGCCTCGCGCAGCAGCCCGGCCGCCTCGGCCTGCACCTGGCCACGGTGGCCAAGGCGGAACTCCTCAGGCGCGTCGTGCGCGAAGGGCCGCTGCCGCGCAAGACCTTCTCGATGGGCGAGGCCGACGAGAAGCGCTTCTACGTCGAGGCGCGGCGGATCCGCTGAACGCCCGCCGACCTGCGAGCGCCCGCTTGCGCAGGTCAGTAGTCCAGCCCCATCGCCGCGCGCACGTCCTTCATCGTCTGCTGCGCCACCGCGCGCGCGCTCGGTGCCGGCTTCGACGATGCGCTCGACCTTCTTCGGCTCGGCGATGAGCGCGGCGGCGCGCTCGCGCCACGGCTGCTGCTGGCGCACGATGGCGTCGATCACCGGCTGCTTGCATTCGAGGCAGCCGATGCCGGCCGTGGTGCAGCCCTTCACCACCCACGCCTTCGTCGCTTCGTCGCTGTAGGCGAGGTGGAACTGCCACACCGGGCACTTCTCGGGGTCGCCGGGGTCGGTGCGGCGAACGCGCGCCGGGTCGGTGGCCATGCCGCGCACCTTCTTGGCCACCACGTCGGGCTCGTCGCGCATCAGGATGGCGTTGCCGTAGCTCTTGCTCATCTTCGCGCCGTCCAGCCCCGGCAGCCGCAGCACTTCGGTGTGCAGCGCCTGCGGCTCGACGAGCACGCTGCGGCCGCTGCCCTTCAGGTGCCCGAGCAGCAGTTCGCTCTCCTCGGCGCGCCAGCCACTCACCTGCGTGGCCGCCTTGCGCACGATGCCTTCGCCCTTGGCGCGCGCTTCCTCGCTGCCGGTCTCGCCGAAGGCCTTGCGCTGCTTGCCGTAGTAGCGCGCGTCGTCCTTCGAAAGCTTGGCGATTGCCGCGGCCACCTGCGCTTCGAAGTCCTTGCCGCGGCCGTAGAGGTTGTTGAAGCGTCGCGCCACTTCGCGCGTCAGCTCGACGTGGCTTGCCTGGTCCTCGCCCACCGGCACGTACGTGGCCTTGTAGATCAGGATGTCGGCCGCCTGCAGCAGCGGGTAGCCGAGGAAGCCGTAGGTCGCGAGGTCGCGGTCGGCGAGCTTCTCGATCTGGTCCTTGTAGGTCGGCACGCGCTCCAGCCAGCCGAGCGGCGTGCCCATCGCCAGCAAAGTGAACAGCTCGGCGTGCTCGGGGCTGCGGCTCTGGATGAAGATCGTGCTCTTGTCGGGGTCCAGGCCGGCGGCGATCCAGTCAGTCACCATCTCGTAGACGCTCTGGCCGATGACCTCGCTTTCCTCGTAGTGCGTGGTCAGCGCGTGCCAGTCGGCCACGAAGTAGAAGCACTCGTGCTGGTCCTGCAGCGCCACCCAGTTCTTCAGCGCGCCGAGATAGTGGCCCAGGTGCATGCTGCCCGTGGGGCGCATGCCGGAGAGAACGCGGGTCTTCATCGCGAAGATTCTAGGCGGCGCTCGATGGCGGACTCGGCTCGCAGGGTCGCTGCCGCCGCGCGCCGCGCAGCGCCGGTGGGGTCCACCCGGCCCGAGGGCGTGATGAGGCCGTGATGCAAGGGGCCGTCGCTAAACTCGGGCGGTGAAGTCGATCGTCATCCTGATCTCGGGCCGCGGCTCCAACATGGAAGCCATCGTGCGCCGCGCTGCCGAGGAGCAGTGGCCGGCGCGCGTGGCCGCCGTCATCGCCAACCGCGCCGACGCTGCCGGGCTCGCCTTCGCCGCGGCCAACGGCATCGCCACCGTCGTCGTCGACCACAAGGCGTTCGCCGCACGCGAGGCGTTCGACGCCGCGCTGGCCGCGGCGATCGACCGCTTCGCGCCGGACCTCGTGCTGCTGGCCGGCTTCATGCGCGTGCTCGGGGCCGCGTTCGTGCGCCGCTACGAGGGGCGGCTCCTGAACATCCACCCGTCGCTGCTGCCGGCGTTCCCGGGGCTGCACACGCACCGGCGCGTGCTCGAAGCGGGCTGCAAGGTCACCGGCGCCACGGTGCATTTCGTCACCGCCGACCTCGACCACGGGCCCATCGTGATGCAAAGCGCGGTGCCCGTGCGCGCCGGCGACGACGAGGCCACGCTCGCGGCGCGCGTGCTGGCCAGCGAGCATGTGATCTACCCGCTGGCGGTGCGCTGGTTCGTCGAGGACGAGCTGGAACTGAGCGGACATCTGGTGCGGCAGCGGCGCGGGGCTTCGCAGCTCCTGGCCTGAGCACGCTCTGCGCGGGCCAGAGGCGAGACGCGAGACGCGACTGGCGCGAGAGGCCGACGCATGCACCCTGGCGCGCTGCTGGACCTGGCCACCGAGCTGCTGCGCGCGGTGCTGAAGTTCGACCAGCCGAGCGATGCCGTCGTGTCGGCGTTCTTCCGCAAGCACCGGGCGCTCGGCGCGCGCAGCGGCATGCGCTGGCCGAGATCACCTACGAAGTGCTGCGGCGGCGGCTGCTCTGGCAGCACCTGGCGCAAAGCGGCGGCGGCGCGCTCGAGCGGCGGCTGGCGCTGCTGGCCTGGCAGGGCGGCACCGGCTTCGTGCGTGGTGCGCTCGGGCCCAACGAGGCGAAGTGGCTCGACGACGTGTCGAGCATCGACCGCGCCGCGCTGCCCGAGAAGCTGCGCCACAACCTGCCCGACTGGCTGGCCGCGGCGCTGCCGGCAGCAACTCGGCGAGGACGAGTTCTGGCCGCTGGCGATGGCGCTGCAGCAGAACGCGCCGCTGGATCTGCGCGTCAACGCGTTGAAGGCGAAGCGCGACGAGGCGCGCGCCGCGCTGGCCGAGGCCGGCATCGTGAGCGCACCGACGCCGTACTCGCCCTGGGGTTTGCGCGTCGAAGGCAAGCCGGCCTTGAACAAGGCGGCGCCCTTCACCTCCGGCCTCGTGGAAGTGCAGGACGAAGGCAGCCAGTTGCTCGCGTTGCTCACCGACGCCAAGCGCGGCGAGATGGTGGTGGACTTCTGCGCCGGCGCCGGCGGCAAGACGCTGGCGCTGGGCGCGATGATGCGCAGCACCGGGCGCCTCTACGCCTTCGACATCTCCGGCCACCGGCTCGACGCGCTGAAGCCGCGCCTGGCACGCAGCGGCTTGTCCAACGTGCACCCGGTGCAGATCGCGCACGAACGCGACGAGCGCATCAAGCGCCTCGCGGGCAAGATCGACCGCGTGCTCGTCGACGCGCCTTGCTCGGGGCTGGGCACGCTCAGGCGCAACCCCGACCTCAAGTGGCGCCAGTCGCCCAAGGCGGTGCAGAGATGCAGGAGAAGCAGCGGCGAATCCTCGCTGCCGCGGCGCGCCTGCTCAAGCCCGGCGGCCGCCTCGTCTACGCCACCTGCAGCCTGCTGGCGGCCGAGAACGAAGACGTCGTGGCCGCGTTCGCGGAGGGGACCGCGGCGGACGCTGCCGCCGGCTTCGACGTGCTGCCGGTGGGCGACCTGCTCGAGCGTGCGCAGGTCGCCGACGCTGCGGCTCGGGCCGGCATGACGAATGGCCCGTGGCTGCGCCTGTGGCCGCACCGGCACGGCACCGACGGCTTCTTCGCTGCCGTGTGGCAACGGCGCTGAGCGCCCGGCGTTTCCTCTTTCGAACGACCCCGCGAACCGACGGCCTTTTGGGCTGTCCGGGCGCTGCCGCCACGCGGCGGTGCGCCCCTAAAATCGCGCACCTTCACCTACCGAACCGGTGTCGCCGACGCCGGGCAAGCCCGATGAACCCAGCGCTGCCGTTCGCCCATGACGCGGTCGTCGAGTGGCTCGCCAGTGGTCTGCTCGACGCCGCCTGGTGGCAGATCGTGCTCTTCACGCTCGCCACCACGCACGTGACGATCGCCGCGGTGACGATCTTCCTGCACCGCGCGCAGGCGCACCGCGCGCTCGAGCTGCACCCGTTGCCCGCTCACTTCTTCCGTTTGTGGCTGTGGCTGTTCACGGGCATGGTCACCAAGGAATGGGTGGCCATCCATCGCAAGCATCACGCCAAGTGCGAGACCGTGGAAGACCCCCACAGCCCGGTGACGCGCGGCCTCGGCACGGTGCTGCTGCAAGGCAGCGAGCTGTACCGCGCCGAAGCGAAGGTGCAAGCCACCATCAGCAAGTACGGCCACCACACGCCCGACGACTGGCTCGAGCGGCATGTCTACAGCCGCCTCGCGTGGCAGGGCGTGGCCTTGGTGCTGCTCGTCGACCTGGCGCTCTTCGGCGCCATCGGCGCCACGGTGTGGGCGGTGCAGATGGCGTGGATCCCGGTCACCGCGGCCGGCGTCATCAACGGCCTCGGCCATGCCTGGGGCTACCGCAACTTCGAGGCGCCGGACGCCTCGACCAACATCTCGCCGTGGGGCATCGTCATCGGCGGCGAGGAGCTGCACAACAACCACCACACGTACCCGACCTCGGCCAAGCTTTCGGTGAAGGCCTACGAGTTCGACATCGGCTGGGCCTACATCCGCGCGCTGCAGTGGCTGCGCCTGGCCAGCGTGCGCAAGACGCCGCCGCGGCTGGCGCTGGGCGCCGTGCGGCCGGTGGCCGACACGCAGACGCTCGAGGCGCTGATCGCCAACCGCTACGAGGTGATGGCGCGCTACGCCGCCGACCTCAAGCGCGCCGTCGCCACCGAGATGCGCAGCTTCCAGGCGCAAGGCGTGCCGAACCCCGCCCGCTGGGCCAGCCTGCGCGCGGCGCGGCAGTGGCTGCACCGCGACGACGACAAGATCCCGCAAGGCATGAAGGCGCAGCTCGCGCAGGCGCTCGGCGCGAGCCCGAAGCTCGCCAAGCTGGTGGCGATGCGCGAGGAACTGCGATCGCTGTGGACGCGCACCAACGTGTCGGCCGAGCAACTCGTCGCCGACCTCCAGGCCTGGTGCCGCCGCGCCGAGGAAAGCGGCATCGCGACGCTGCAGGAGTTCTCGCTGCGCCTTCGTGCCGCGCACGCTTGACGCTCCCCGCACGAGCCATGAAGAAGGCCCGCCGACGGCGGGCCTTTCTCATTGGCTTGTCGGCCGTGGGCCGACCACGTCCTAAGGCTTCTTGGCCCAGGCCGAGCACCAGCCTTTGGACGACACCTTCTTGGTGCCGAACAGCGGGCACGGGCCGGCGGCGTCGCTCGGCTTGCCCTGGTAGAGGGCGCAGTTGGCGCACATCTGGCCGGCGGCGAACTGCTTGTACTTGGCCTTGTCGGCCTTCGCTGCGTCGGCGACGTAGCCCAGCGCCGTGGCTTGCGCGTCCTTCTCGTTGACCATGTCGGCCTGCGCACGGACGGCGCCAGCGCTCAGCAAGGCGACACCGGCAGCAGGCACGATGCGGATGAAGCGGCGGCGTGAGGTCATGCGCTTGGTCTCCAGGCGTTGTGAGCGCTCCCCGCGCCGGTCAGGCCAACGCTGGCAGTGCCAACGGCCAAGCGTGAGGGTAGGGGGGAGCAGAGCGCGGCGATGATAGCTGCGGCGTTGCCGCGGGTGCGATGCCGCACAATGCCCCGGCAACCCGCGCGGGCCTGCCCCTTGCCCGGCTTCGCCGGCGCCGCCAGGTCATACGCCCGCTGAGAATCTCCCTCGTCCGCCCCGCGCGTCGCGTACGCCTGCCTAATGCCTGGGCGGCTGCGCGGTCCGCAACGCCATCGGCCAGAACCCGTTCCCCTTGAGCCTCACCACCCGAGTCGTGCTGTCGATCGCCGCCTGTGGCTGGTGCTGGCCGGTGCCACGCTCGGCCTCGACTGGCGCTGGCTGGTGGCGCTGGCGGGCATCGTCACGCTGCTGGGTCTGTGACCACGCTGCGCTGGCGCGGCGCTCGGCGCTTCGGTGGTGCAGGCGCAGGCGCTCGAACGTCTGCAACTCATCGAAGCGACCGAGCCGCATTGGCCCGAGCTGCGCGAGCTGACCCGCGCGCTGAACGCCGTCGTGAAGCGCGTGCGCGAACAGCTCGCCGGCCAGGCCGACCAGGTGGCGCAGCTGCAGCGCCAGGCGCAGACCGACGCGGTGACGGGGCTGCTGCCGGCAGCACGTCTTCGTCTCGCGCCTGGCGGATCTGCTCGCCGATGCGCGCCTGCTGGGCGGCATCGCTCTTGCTGGTGCGCAGTTCGAGCCGCGTTCTCAACGAGCGTCACGGGCTGGCGAAGAGGCCGACCGCCTGCTCCGGGCGCGTGGCCGATGTGCTGCTGACCTGCTGCTCAGCGCATTCCCGGCGCCGCGGCCGGTCGCCTGCGCGGGGCAGGGACTTCGCGCTCGCGCTGCCCGCCGCCGGCGCGGCGCGTGAGGACGGCGAGCGCGATCCAGGCGATGGCCGCGGCGCCGGCGCACGGTTGCCCGGCGCACGCATCGTCGTCGCCGGTTGCGACGGCCTGCGCGGGCTGGCCGCCAGCGCCGCGCTGCGGCGGCCGATGCCGCGCTGGCGCGCGCCGAGGCGAGCGGCGAGTGCGTCGTCGAGGACCTGCCCGGAGCTTCGGCGCCACCGGCGCGCGCCTGGCGCGACCTGCTCGCCGCGGCGCTGGACGAGTCGCGCGTGCGCCTGCGTTCCTCGGTCGTCGATGCGCAGGGCCACCTCATCCACCTCGAATGCCCGCTGCGCGTGCAGCTGCAGCCCGAAGGCGAGTACCTCGTCGCGCGGCGCTGGCTGGCGATGGCGGCGCGCAGCCGCCTGATGCCGATGGTCGACCTCTCGGCGGTGAACCTGGCGCTGGCGGCCATCGCCACCGACGGCCAGCCGCGCCGTGCACGTGGCGCCGCGCTCGCTGGTGAGCCCGGGCTTCGAGCGCGCGCTGCTGGCGCGCCTGAAGGCGGCCGGCGCGGCGGCGGCGCGCCTGTCGATGGAGTGGAACGACCTGCCCGACGGCGGCATGAGCGCGGCACTGCGCGAAGCGGTGCCGGCGTGGCGCAAGCTCGGCGTGCGCGTGGGCGTCGAGCACGCCGGCTCGTCGCCGCGCATGCTGCCGTCGCTGAAGGAGATCGGCATCGACTACGTCAAGGTCGACGCGCGCCACCTCCTCGGCGTCGCCGACGACGAGGCGGCGCGCAGCTACGTCGAGAGCCTCGTGGCGCTGATCCACGGCCTGGGCCTGCAGGCGCTGGCCGAGGGCGTGGCCGAGCCGCGTCAGCTCGAGCTGCTGTGGAAGCTCGGCTTCGACGGCGCCACCGGCACCGCGGTGGGTGTCGACGCGCACGACGAACTGCTCGCCGGGCCGGCCTTCGTCGAATCGGAGCCCGGGGGCGCTTGAGCTAGTTCAGCAGCTTCGTGAAGGCGTGCAGGAACTGTCGCGAGCGGCCCGAGGTTGCGCCGAGTACCGCAGCCGTACTGGCGTACGGCGAGGAGCGCAGGCGAAGCACCCTCCCGTGAATGCGCGCCTTCACCCGATGTGGCCCTCGTGGAATCCGAACTCTCCGCGGGCGCGGTCGGCGAAGAAGTGCTCCAGCGTCTGCCGCACGGTGCGAAAGGCGATCTGCTCCCACGGCACTTCGTCCTCGCGGAAGAGGCGCGCTTCGATCGTCTCCGGGCCGGGCGCGAACTCGGTGTCGAGCAGCCGCGCGCGCCAGAAGAGGTGGATCTGCCCGGCGCGCACCACGTCGAGCACCGTGTACAGGCCCAGCAACTCGATGCGCGCGCCGGCTTCCTCTTCGGTCTCGCGCACGGCGCCGTCGCGGGCGCGCTCGCCGTGCTCGAGGAAGCCCGCCGGCAGCGTCCACATGCCGTAGCGCGGCTCGATGTTGCGCCGGCACAGCAGCACCTGCTCGCCCCACACGGGCACCGTGCCGACGACGTTGATCGGGTTCTCGTAGTGCACCTGGCCGCAGCTGGCGCAGATGGCGCGCTCGCGGTTGTCGTCGGCCGGCACGCGGTAGCTTGTGGCGCCGCCGCAGAACGGGCAATGCTGGATGCGGCGCGGCACGTACATCGCGGCCAGTGTAATCAGCCGGCCACCGCTGCCCTCGGGTGCTGTCATGGAAGAACACCGCACAGGCCCGGCGGCGCGGCGCGGGCGCGTAGCATCACGCCTCCTTCTTCTGTCGCCCGCGTCAGGACAAACCCGCCGATGAACTACGTCGTCGCCCCGCCCGCGCCCGCTGCCGTCCCGGTGCAAGGCGGCGGCCTCTTCCCGGTGCACCGCATCTACTGCGTCGGCCGCAACTACGCCGAGCACGCGCAGGAGATGGGCTTCTCGGGCCGCGAGCCGCCGTTCTTCTTCCTGAAGCCGGCCGACGCCATCGTGCCCGTGGCCGAGGGCGAGACCGGCAGCATCGACTACCCGCCGCTGACGGCCAACTTCCACCACGAGATCGAGCTCGTCGTGGCGCTGGGCACCGGCGGGCGCGACATCCCGGCGGCGAAGGCGGCCGAGCACATCTGGGGCTACGGCACGGGCCTGGACATGACGCGGCGCGACCTGCAAGGCGAGATGAAGAAGCAGGGCCGGCCATGGTCGATCGGCAAGGGCTTCGACCAGTCGGCGCCGATCTCGCCGCTGGTGCCCAAGGCGCGCACGGGTGAGCTGCTGAAGGGCGCGATCACGCTGGCCGTGAACGGGCAGCAAAAGCAGAAGGGCGACCTCTCCGAGCTGATCTGGAGCGTCAACGAGACGATCGAACAGTTGAGCCGCGCCTGGCTGCTGCAGCCGGGCGACCTCATCTTCACCGGCACGCCGGCCGGCGTGGGCGCGGTGGTGCGCGGCGACGTGATGGAAGGCGCCATCGCCGGGCTGCCCACGCTGCGCGTGGCGGTGCGCTGAAGCGGCTGCATCGGCCGCAAGCGAACAGACGAAAGCGAACGCGAGATGGAGCTGTACAACTACTTCCGCTCTTCGGCGTCATACCGCGTGCGCATCGCGCTGGCGCTGAAGGACCTGGCCTACGACTACAAGGCCGTGCACCTGGGCCGCAACGAGCAGCTCCAGGAGAGCTACGCGGCCGTATCCGCCTCGCGCCTGGTGCCTTTGCTGCGCGACGGCACGCACACGCTGACGCAGAGCCTGGCGATCATCGAGTACCTCGAGGAGACGCATCCCAAGCCGCCGCTGCTGCCGGCCGACGCCGCCGGCCGCGCCCGCGTGCGCGCCATCGCGCTGGACATCGCCTGCGAGATCCACCCGCTGAACAACCCGCGCGTGCTGCGCTACCTCGTGCGCGACATGAAGGTCGGCGAGGACGACAAGAACCGCTGGTACAAGCATTGGGTGGAGACGGGCCTCGAAGTGGTCGAGCGCCAGCTCGCACCGGCGCCGGCCACCTATTGCCACGGCGACACGCCGACGCTCGCCGACTGCTGCCTCGTGCCGCAGATCTTCAACGCCAGGCGCTTCGACTGCCGCCTGGACCATGTGCCCCATGTGATGCGCGTGTTCGATGCCTGCATGAAGCTGCCGGCGTTCGAGCGCACGCGGCCCGAGGCATGCCCGGATGCCGAGTGAGGCGGCGGTGGCCGACACCACCGCTGCATCGCCTGCGCTGGTGAACGCGGCGGCGCTGGCCGAGGCCGATGTCATCCGCCCCGTCTGGCCGGTGTCGCCCGGCGTCGGCGCGTTGATGACCACGCGTGCCGGCGGCGTGAGCACCGGCGCGTGGGCCAGCCTCAACCTCGGCCGCGCGGTGGGCGATGCGCCCGCGGCGGTGAAGGAGAACCGCCGCCGCTTTGCGGCAAGCCTCGCGTTGCCGCCGCGGCCGGACCGGCGTGAGCGCGGTGTGGCCGGCAACGCAGCGATGGCGGATGCCACGCCCGCGCGGCCGGTGTGGCTGCAGCAGGTGCACGGCACCGCGGTGATCGAGCTCGACGCGAGCACGCCCGAGCACGCCACCGAACCTGCCGACGCGGCCTGGACGCGCACGCCCGGCATCGCCTGCGTCGTCGGCGCCGCCGATTGCCTGCCCGTGCTCTTCGCCGTGCGCGACGGCAGTGCGGTCGCCGCCGCGCACGCCGGCTGGCGCGGCCTCGCTGCCGGCGTGCTCGAAGCGGCGGTGCATGCGCTCGCACACGGCGCGGCTGTGCAGCCGGCCGACCTCGTCGCCTGGCTCGGGCCGTGCATCGGGCCGCGCCGCTTCGAGGTGGGGGCCGACGTGCTGCTGGCGTTCGGCGTCGAGCCGGCCGAGGCAGGCGAGGAGCTTCCTCCGCACTTCCGATACGCACCGCGCCCCGACGGCGCGCCGCGCTGGCATGCCGACCTGCAAGCGCTGGCGCGCGTCGGCTCGCCGCGCTCGGCGTCGGCGCCGTGGTCGCCGACGAGCGCTGCACCTACGAGGATGCTTCGACCTTCTCCTTCGGCGCGCCGCCGGCCATGAACCCAGTGGCCGGCCGGCCGCCGCGGTGTGGATCGAGGCGCGCCGCTGACAATTGACGGCGATGAGGCGCAGCGTCACCGCCAGCGTCATGGGCTGGAAGCCGCGCACCTACAACGCCGGCCGGCGCAGCAGGTGACGAGTGACTTCGCCGCGCGCAAAGCGCAGGCCCGAAGTCGGAGGACCGAGACGATGAACGCGAAGACCTGGCCTGCTGCCGCCGGCAAGACCGCTGCCTCCGGGCGCGCCGGCGCTGGCCGCCCGCCAAGCCACCACCAGCCGAGGCTGTCGCCGAGGCGCCGTCAACCACGACGCTGCGGCGGCGGCAGCGGCTGAACCGCCGCAAGCCGCTGTCGGCGCCGCCCCGCCGCCGAAGCCAACCCGCTCGGCGCCGCGATGGGCGGCTTCTGGAAACGATGGCCGGCCTGTCGCTGCCGATGGAGCGCATGGCCGCGCTCGAGTGCGACTACCTGAAGAACGCCGGCGAGCTGTGGAATCAGTCGCTGGCCGCGTTCGTTCCGCACGACCACGGCGGCAAGGACGGCGCCGCCGCGCCGTTGCCCGACCGCCGCTTCGCCGGCGAAGAGTGGCTGAAGAACCCCGCGGCCGCCTTCAATGCGCAGCTGTACCTGCTCAACGCGCGCACGCTGATGCAGATGGCCGAGAGCGTCGAGGGCGACGCCAAGACGCGCAACCGGCTGCGCTTCGCCGTGCAGCAGTGGATCGACGCCGCCAGCCCCAGCAACTACCTCGCCACCAACCCCGAGGCGCTGGCCAAGGCCATCGCCACGCGGGGCGGCAGCATCGCCACCGGCATGCAGCACCTGCTGGAAGACTTGCGCAAGGGTCATGTCTCGCAGACCGACGAGAGCGTCTTCGAAGTCGGCCGCAACGTCGCCACGACCGAGGGTGCGGTGGTGTTCGAGAACGAGTTCTTCCAACTCCTCGAGTACAAGCCGCTGACGGCCAAGGTGCATGAGCGCCCGATGCTCTTCGTGCCGCCTTGCATCAACAAGTTCTACATCCTCGACCTGCAGCCGGACAACTCGCTCGTGCGCTACACGGTCGAGCAGGGGCATCACCTGTTCGTCGTCAGCTGGCGCAACCCCGACGAGTCGATGGCCGCCAAGACCTGGGACGACTACATCGAGCAAGGCGCGATCACCGCCATCCGCACGGTGCAGGCCGTCACCGGCGCGAAGACGATCAACACGCTCGGCTTCTGCGTCGGCGGCACCATCCTCGCCAACGCGCTGGCGGTGCTGGCGGCACGCCATCAGCATCCGGCGCATTCGGTGACGCTGCTGACGACGCTCCTGGACTTCGCCGACAACGGCATCCTTGACATCTTCGTCGACGAAGCCAGCGTGCAGATGCGCGAGATGACGATCGGCGCCCATGCGCCCAAGGGGCCGGGGCTGCTCAAGGGCAAGGAGCTGGCCACGACCTTCAGCTTCCTGCGCCCGAACGACCTGGTGTGGAACTACGTCGTCGGCAACTACCTGAAGGGCGAGACGCCGCCGCCGTTCGATTTGCTGTACTGGAACGGCGACAGCACCAACCTGCCCGGGCCGATGTACTGCTGGTACCTGCGCCACACCTACCTGCAGAACGAACTGAAGATTCCCAACCGCCTGACGGTGTGCGGTGAGAAGGTCGACCTCGGCCGCATCGCCGCGCCGGTGTTCGTCTACGGCTCGCGCGAGGATCACATCGTGCCCTGGGAAGCGGCGTACCGCTCGGTGCCGCTGTTCAAGGGCGAGCGCATGTTCGTGCTCGGTGCTTCCGGCCACATCGCCGGCGTCATCAACCCGCCGGCCAAGGGCAAGCGCAGCCACTGGGTGCACGAGAAGGCGCACGAGAAGCTGCCGGCCACGGGGCGCGAATGGCTCGCCGGCGCGACCGAGAAGCCCGGCAGCTGGTGGCCGGTGTGGGCGAAATGGCTCGCAGCGCAGGGCGGCAAGACGGTGCCGGCGCCCAAGGGCTACGGCGACGGCGGCAAGCGCTTCAAGGTCATCGAGCCGGCGCCCGGGCGCTACGTCAAGGCCAAGGCCTGACGAGCTGATCGCGAGCCCGCCCCTGGCCGCGCGGCGGGCCGGGGCTGCATGGGCACAGTGTTTCCTCGGGGCCGCCGAGCCTTTCACGGCCCCTTCACGCGTCGGATACTCCGGTCCATCCAACACTCACATTCAAGGAGCGAAGAGCCATGGCACAAGCAAGAGTCGCGTACGTCACCGGCGGCATGGGCGGCATCGGCACGGCCATCTGCCAGCGGCTGCACAAGGAGGGCTTCAAGGTCATCGCCGGCTGCGGCCCGAGCCGCGACCACGCCAAGTGGATCGGCGAGCAGAAGGCGCTCGGCTACACCTTCTACGCCTCGGTGGGCAACGTCGCCGACTGGGACAGCACCGTGGCTGCGTTCGCCAAGGCGACTTCAGAGCATGGCGCCGTCGACGTGCTCGTCAACAACGCCGGCATCACGCGCGACCGCATGTTCCTGAAGATGACGCGCGAGGACTGGGACGCGGTGATCGACACCAACCTCAACAGCATGTTCAACGTCACCAAGCAGGTGGTGCCGGGCATGGTGGAGAAGGGCTTCGGCCGCATCATCCAGATCAGCAGCGTCAACGGCGAGAAGGGCCAGGCCGGGCAGACGAACTACAGCGCCGCCAAGGCCGGCATGCACGGCTTCACGATGGCGCTGGCGCAGGAACTGGCGAGCAAGGGCGTGACGGTGAACACCGTGAGCCCGGGCTACATCGGCACCGACATGGTCCGCGCCATCAAGCCCGAGGTGCTGGAGAAGATCGTCGCCGGCATTCCGGTGAAGCGGCTGGGCACGCCGGACGAGATCGGCTCGATCGTCGCCTGGCTCGCGGGCGACGATTCGGGCTTCACCACCGGAGCTGACTTCAGCTGCAACGGCGGCCTCCACATGGGCTGAGGAAGCTGCTGCGCGGCCCGATGTGCCTGGCCTTGCAGGCCGCGCCGGGCCAGTGGCCCGGCCGCTCGCCAGGCATGAACGGTCCACTGGACCGTTCACGTCCGGGGCTCGCCTCCTCGCCGTACGCCTGTACGGCTGCGGTGCTCGGCGCAACCTCGGACCGCTCGCGACGCTTCCTCTCGCTTCGGCTACTGCGCCGTCGGCCGCGGCGCCGCTTCCGGCGCGGGCGGGCCGGCTTTCGTCAGCGCGGCGATCACCGGCGGCAGCGCGTCGAGCGTGCTTTCGAGGGCTCGCTCGTCGACGCTGGTGTCGCTCGCACCCTGGCCTTCGCCGCGCAGCGATTGCTCCAGCCCCAGCGCGTGCTCGGCGACCGCCAGCGCGCCGATGCTCGAAGCGATCGTCTTCAGGTCGTGCGCCAGGCGGAAGGCGCGTTCGCGGCTGCCTTCGCTGCGCGCGCGCTCGAAGCTGCGTGACCAGTCGGTCATGAAGACCGCCGCGTGCTCGGCGAGCCGCGCGTACAGCGCCGCGTCGCCGCCCAGGCGCTGCACGGCGTTCGTGCGGTCGAGCACCGTCTCGCCGTTGCCGCCTTGCGGCGCGCGCGGCGGCGGCGCCGGGGTGATGGGCGCGGCGAGCTGCTGGATCGCCTCGATCAGCTGGGCGCGCGAGTAGGGCTTGGCCATGTGGCGGTCGCAGCCGGCTTCGCGGCTGGCGAGCACGTCGCTGGCGAAGGCATTCGCCGTCAGCGCCACCACCGGCGTGTGCGCGCGGCCGCTCTCGGCTTCGAGCGCGCGCAGCTGGCGCGTCACCGTCAGGCCGTCCATGCCCGGCATCTGCACGTCGATGAAGGCGATGTCGTAGCGGCGCTCGCGCAGCATCGCCAGCGCCGCCGGCCCGTTGGAGGCGAACTCCAGCGCCAGCGGCTGCCCTTCGAGCATCGAGCGGAAGAGGTAGGCGTTGATCTCGTTGTCCTCGGCCAGCAGCAGCGACAGCGGCGCGCCTTGCGGCGCCAGGTTCGCCGGCCCCGGCGCGGCGGCCGGCCCCGACGTCCCTTGCCACAGCGCCGCCACCGAAGCGGCGTTGTCGGGCGGTGCGGCCGGTGCGGCGGCATGCGCGCCTTCGCTGCCTTGGCCATCGCCGGCCGGCAGCTCGGCGCCCGGCAGCGGCAGCCGCAGCGTGAAGGTGCTGCCCGTGCCGGGCGTGCTTTGCACCTGCACCGAGCCGCCCATCAGCTGCGCGATGCTGCGCGTGATCGAGAGCCCCAGCCCCGTGCCGCCGTACAAGCGCGTGACGCTGCCGTCGGCCTGCGCGAACGGCTCGAAGATCGCCGCCAACTTGCTCGGCGCGATGCCGATGCCGGTGTCGACGACGTCGAAGCGCAGCATGCCGGGCACCTGCGGGTCGGCGCGCGCGGCGAGGCGCACTTCGCCGCGCGCGGTGAACTCCAGCGCGTTGCCCACGAGGTTGATCAGCGCCTGCTCAGCCGCAGGCGGTCGCCCAGCACCACGGCGGGAATCGTCTCGGCCACCTCGAGCACGGGCCCAGGCCCTTGTCCTCGGCGCGCACCGCCAGGGCGCCACGATCGCGCCAGCGATTCGCGCAGATCGAACGGCGCCGGGTGCAGCTCCAGCCGCCGGCCTCGATGCGCGAGGAGTCCAGAGGTCGTTGATCAGCGAGTGCAGCGCCTGCCCCGACTCGCGGAACACCTGGACCTGCAGCCTCTGCTTGGGCTCAAGTCGCTTTGCGACAGCAGCTCGGCCACGCCGAGCAGTGCGTTCAGCGGCGTGCGGATCTCGTGGCTGACGTTGGCGAGGAAGGCGTCCTTGGCGCGCGCCGCTTCGGCGCCACCGCCAGCTCATGCGCAGGCCGCGCCGCGCCGCGGCCTGGCCGCGGTGGTGCATGAAGCAGCGCCGCCAACCAGGCGGTGGCTGATGTCGCCAGCGGCGCCTGCCAGTCGGTGGGCGCGCCGCCACGCACGAGCGATACGACTGCCGCGACGCTGATCGCCAGCAGCGCCGTCCCGGCAACCAGCGTGTCGTGCGCCGGGGCCGGGCAGCCGCGCCGCGGTAACGAGCCCGGCAGCGCCAGCAGCAGCAGCAGCGCGTCGAGCGCCGGCGCCGGCTTGCTGCCCGGCCGCGCCTTGCCCTGGTTGAACGCGGCGTAGGCCTGCGCCAGCGCCATCGTGCCCGAGGTCTGGCCTTGCGGCGTCATCACCGCGTCGGCCAGGAGCGCGCTGCTGCCGATGAAGACGACTTCGCGCCCGTGCACCGCTTCGCGCAGCGCGGCGTCGTGCTGGCCGAGAGCGACCTCGGCCACCTCGAAGCGGCGCTGCGCCGGCCAGGGCGTCGGCCGCGGGCATCGCCAGCCGGTAGGTGCCGCGCGCGTCCAGCGGCGGCGGCGCTGCGCCAGGCCCGGCCACCGCCTGCTGCACGGCCCGCAGCATCACCGGCAGCCGCTGCGCCGCGTCCTGGTGCCGCAGCGGCAACGCGCGCGGCGCCGTCTTCGTCCGGCGGCGTGGTGATCACGCCCAGGAGCGGCATGCGCCCGCCGGGCCGCACGCTCGCCGCCGGCAGCGCGATCGTCGGCCAGGCGTGCGCGGCCTGAGCAATAACGTGCCCGACTGTGCTGACTGCGCTGGCCGCGCCGGCGGCCGCGGCGGGATCGGCCGGCGGCAACGCACCGTCGCTCGCGTGGCGCATGCCGGCGGCGGCCAGCAGCACCGGGGCGCCGGGCCGTGCCTGCACGCGCGCCAGCGCCGCGTCGCCGACACCGCTGTCGGCCAGCAGCAGGTCGATGGCCACCGCGCGCGCGCCGAGGGTCGCGCAGCTGCTCGATGACGAGCGCGTAGACGTCGCGCTTGAACGGCCAGGGGCCGAACTGCGGCTTCAGTGCCGCCAGCGATGCGTCGTCGATGTCGACGACGATGACGTCGAGGCTGGCGCTGCGTGGCGCCGGCGGCCGCAACTGCGCGTCGAGGCGCTGCGGGCCAGCGACGCCGGCAGCGGCGTCGGCGCCGTCGGCGCCGCGACGGCGAGCGCGGCGCCGAAGATGGACCAGGGGCGGCGCCGCGCCGACCCGCAGAAGAAGCAGCAACAACGGAAGCGGCCACAGCCACCACAGCGACGAGCCCGGCGCCTCGACCTGCTGCGCGCTACCGAAGCCGCCGGCGCGGCCGTCGTCGGCACCGATCGTGCGCACGCGCGCATGTTGTACCGGCGTCGGGCTTGGCGAGCAGCGCGCCTCGGTCCTGGGCGTGCGCTCGTCGAGCACGATCTGCGTGAAGGCCTCGTCGCGCGATCTGCACCTGGTAGGTGGCGCCGGGCAGCGGCGCGGCCGCCCAGTTGACGGCGAAGGCCCTCGTCGCGGCCTTCGACGACTGGCTGCCGGGCGCCGATGGCGGCGGCGAAACGGCGGTTGCGCCACGCGTTCGAGCGCGCGCGCGTCGCCCCAGGGGCCCTGGTCGCCATCGGCCGCGCACATCTTGCCGATGGTGCGCCGTGCCCAGCGGCAGCACCAGCGCAGCTCGGTCTCGGCGAGGTCGTCGCGGGCGATGCTCGGCGTGGCGAAGTCGGCGCTCGGCGCCACCTGCAGCCGGTAGCGCGCCGCCTGCGGGTTGCGCGCCCAGGCGAGCGTCACCTGCTCGTCGGTGGTCTTCTCGCCGGCGCGCGGGCGCAGCAGGAACGGCGGCTCGGGCCGCGCTTTCAGCGTGAAGGCGCGCCGCGCCATGTGGCCTTCGATGCCGTCGGCGTCGCCGGCGCGCACGCGCAGCTCGTAGCGGCCGTCGGGCAGGTCGTCTGCCCACGCGGCCAGCGGCTGGTCGAACACGCCTTCCAGCAGCAGCTTCGGCACCTCGGCGGTGTCGTAGACCTGCGCGCGCGGTAGCGCACGGCGCCGGCCGCTGCCGGCAGCTTGACGCTGAGCAGCATGCGCTCGGTACGCTCGGGCACAGCGCCGAGGTCAGGCGCAGGCGGCACGCCGCGGCGCGCCACGCCGGCGGCGGTGGCGACGGTGCCGAAGCCGGCATCGAGCGCCTGCGATCCACCCGGCGACGCGCCCTTGCGTCACTTCGGCCACCGTGCGCGCGCCCTCGACGCGGCTTCTGAACTCGGTGCCGCGAACGCCGAGGTTCACCGCCGGCGTGCGCAACTCGAAGCGCGGCGGCGGGCGCGGCGCAACGGCCGGCGTCACCTGCGTCTCGGTGGGGCCGGCCTCGAGGCGCAGCCGCGTCTCGACGCTGCCGCTGGCGCCCAGGCGCACGTGGCGGTCGAGCACGAGGCGGCCTTGCGGCCTTGCGTGCGCGAGCCGTCGGCAAAGCGCAGCGACACCGACGACTGCGCACCGGTGCTGACGGTGTCGCCGGCCTTCAGCATCGTCGCGGTGGCCAGCGGCTGGCGCGCGGCGCCGCCGCGCCGTCCACTTCGCCGGCCACACATGCAGCACTTCGGCGTTGGCCGTTTCCTCGCGCAGCATCGCCACCGGGATGCGCAATGTGCTGGCTGCAGGCAGGTCGGGTCAGCGTGGGTTCGGCGCTGCACATGGCCGCGCCAGTCGGCCTCGGGCTTGAGCAGCCGCGCGTGCAGGCCGATCAGCGTGTCGCCGCGCTCGACGACAGCTCCACTCGTCCTGCCGCCGCCGCCTGCGCCTTCTGCGGCGGCACAGCGCTTCGGTTGTGCTGCGGCGACGCCGGCGCCAGCAGCAGCAGTGCGGCCAGCGGCGCGGCCCAGGCGCCGAGCCGCATTCGGCGGCCTGTCGATGCTTCGTCAAGGGCCACCTGGCCAGCACCATGCGCGGCCGGCTGTTGTGGGCCGTGCTCGGCCGTGCAGAGTGCGCTGCCGCGTGGCGCAAAGAGCCACTACGCCTGCACAACTGCGCATGGGCCGCGCTGCGGCATCGGCGCCGCGCGCCGACGCCGCCGATGAAGGTGATCAGGCCCTTGGCGACGAAGCCGAGCAGCCCGACCCCCAGGGCCAGGAAGAGCACGAAGGTGCCGAAGCGGCCGGCCTTCGATTCGCGCGCCAGCTGGATGATGATGAACACCATGTACAGCATGAAGGCGCTGACCCCGAAGGTCATGCCGAACCAGGCGATCTGTTCTTCGGTATAGCCGAACATCAGCGCCGCTCCGCGCCGGCGCCGCGGCCCGATGCTGTGCCGCTGCTCACGACTGCGATGTAGGTAGGCGTGCCAGCTGGCGTGCGCGAGCCAGGGCACGACGACGACGAGCCCGAGCAGCAGCGTCGCCATGCCGGCAAAGGTGATCGCCAGCAGGATCGCGGCCCAGAAGGCCAGCGGTGCCGGCGAAGCGAGCACCGCGCGCCGTCAGCACCGCCTGCCACGCGCCGATGCGCGTGGGTTGTCGACGAGCAGCGGGATCGCCGCCACGCTGCTGGCGAACATCGGCGCGGCCAGCAGTGCGCCGACGGCCAGGCTTCGAACAGCCACGAGCGGTCGTGCAGCACCTGGTGCAGGAAGTCCAGCGAGCCGCTGCGGCCGAAGCCGGTGACCATCGACGCCGAGGTCGGCGCAGCCGGTGCCGGCCAGCGCCAGCAGCACGCCGAGGGCGACGAGGCACCGGTCGAGGCTGAGCCACGGCCGCCGCACGTCGGCCAGCGCCGGCTGCTCGCCGCGTTCGAGCCCGCGGCTCACCGCGTACAGGCCGCTGGCGACGACGGGCGCCACGAGCAGGAAGCCGCTGAAGGCGCCGGCCAGCATCCAGAAGTGCTCGTGCGCCAACGCCACCAGCGCGAGGCCGAACAGCGTCGAGGCGAGGCCGTGGACAGGCGGCGCAGGGCAGCGCAGCAGATCTCCAGGCCGCGCCCAGGCCAGTCCAGCGGCACGCCAGGCTCACTTCGCGCACGGCAGGCGTTGGCGCGGGCGCGATGGGGTCTGGCAAAGGTGCGGGCATCGGCTGCAGAGGAGGGCCGTCGCGGCGAAGCGGCGACTCTACGGCCGCAGCGGCGGCACCGGTTGATGGCGATCAGGAGCGGCCGGGTGCCAGGACGGTGGCCGTGCCCTGCTGCGGCCGATGCGGTGGACGCGGCGGACGCAGAGGACGATACGGCCGGCGCCCGCGACGCTCTCGTCGCGCTGTGCGCTCGCGCCGCGCCGCCGCGAAGCGTGGCCGCATCACCATCGGCCAGTGCGAACCGCTCAAGCCGCTGCGAAGCCGCCGTGGTACGCGCCATCGATCGTTCGTAGGTCAGGTCGTAGTGCTCGCGCAGCAGGCCTGCACGGCCTCGAGGTGCTGCCCGGCGCGCGCCATCGCCTGCCAGCGCGCGACGGTGGTGGCGCCGCGCAGTTCGCGCAACGCAGCAGGCGATCACGCCGGGCAGCGCTGCTCGGCAACGAAGTGGCCGTAGTCCTGCATCAGCAGCACCACGCGCGCGGTGAGTGGCATCTCGATGGCCGCGCACGATGCGGCGCGCAGCCGCTCGACAGCGCCTCGGGCACGCGCAGGCGCCCGATCGTGCGGCTCTCGCTCTCGGCCCAAGCCGGCTTCGCCGGGTCAGCGCGCAGCCGCGACCGCGCCGTCTCGAACGCGCTCTGCGAAGGCTGCGGCTGCCCAGGCAGCGGCGAGCACGCTGCCGCGGTGGCAGGCCAGCTCCTCGAGGTCGAGCACCTGGGCACCGTGCTCGGCCAGTGCGCCGAGCAGGCGGCTCTTGCCGCTGCCGGTGCCGCCCGCACAGCACGCGGTATGTGAGCGCCCGCGCCGGCGTACTCGGCTCGCGCAGCACCGCGCGCCTGAACTCGCGGTAGCCCGCCTTCGAGCACGCTGACGTGCGAAAGCCGATCGCGTCGAGCACCGTGGCCAGCGCCGCCGAGCGCTGGCCGCCGCGCCAGCAGTACACGAGCGGCGACCACGTCCGCGGCAGCGCCGCCGCTTCGCGCTCGACATGGCGGGCGATGTTGCGCGCCACGATCACGGCGCCGCGCTTGCGGGCTTCGAACGGCGACACCTGCGCGTAGACGGTGCCCACCTCGGCACGCTCGGCGTCGGTGAGCGAGGGCCAGTTCACCGCGCCGGGCAGGCGGTCCTCGGCGAACTCGCCTTCGCTGCGTGCGTCGATGACTGCGTCGAACGAGGTGAGGCGCTCGATCGCGGCTTCGGCGTCCAGGCGCTGCACGGCCATCTGTTGTCGCGCCCGTCGTTCAGGCCGGTGTCGCCACCGCGTCGAGGATCTCGCTCTCGATGCGCAGTTGCGCCTTGGGCTGCTGCAGCACGGGCCCGTCGACGAGGAAGGTGTCCTCGACCCGTTCGCCGAGCGTCGTCACCTTCGCCAGCTGCAGGTTGATGCGGTTGGCGGCGAGCACGCGCGCCACCGCGTACAAGAGGCCGCTGCGGTCGCTGGCCGAGACGGTGAGCAGCCACCGCTGCGCGCGTTCGTCCGGCGCCAGCGAGACGCGCGGGATGAGCGGGAAGCTGCGCACGCGGCGCGAGACGCGGCCGCGGCGCGGCTCGGGCAGCGGCCCGGTGGCGGCCAGCGCCGCCGCCGCCTGGGTCTCCACCAGCGAGATCAGGCTGCGGTAGTCGATGTCGCCGTCCTCCTCGGCCAGCGTGCTCGCGACCTGGAAGGTGTCGAGCGCGAAGCCGGCGCGCGTGGTGTGGATCTTCGCGTCCTGGATGCTGAAGCCGGCGTTGTCGAAGTAGCCGCAGATGCGCGCGAAGAGGTCGGGCTGGTCGGGCGAGTAGACGAGCACCTGCAATCCTTCGCCCACCGACGAAGGCCGCGCACGCACCACGGGCACCTTCGTCGCCACGTGCCGCCACAGCGAGCGCGCATGCCAGGCGATCTCTGCCGCGTCGTGGCGCGCGAAGTAGCTCACCTCGAGCGTCTTCCACAGCGGCTCTTCGGTGCCCGGCAGCGCCGAGTGCAGCGCCAGCAGCTGCCTTGCGGCGGCCTTGCGCGCCTCGATCTCGGCTTCGGCGTGCGGTTGCGCGCCGCCCAGCGCGCGCAGCGTCAGCCGGTAGAGGTCTTCCAGCAGCTTGCCCTTCCAGGCGTTCCACACCTTGGGGCCGGTGCCGCGGATGTCGGCCACCGTCAGCAGGTACAGCGCATCGAGCCGCCGCGGCGTGCCCACGGCCTTGGCGAAATCGCGGATGACATCGGGGTCCGACAGGTCCTCCTTCTGCGCGATCCAGCTCATGCGCAGGTGCTGGCGGACGAGGAACTCGATGAGCTGCGCGTCGTCGCCGGTGATGCCGTGCTCGCGGTTGAAGCGGCGCACCTCGGCGGCGCCGAGGTCGGAGTGGTCGCCGCCGCGGCCCTTGGCCACGTCGTGGAAGATGGCCGCGATGTACAGGATCCACGGCTTGTCCCACTGCGCCGCGAGCTGGCTCAGGAACGGGTACTCGTGCGCGTGCTCGGGGATGAAGAAGCGGCGCACGTTGCGCACCACCATCAGGATGTGCTGGTCGACCGTGTAGACGTGGAACAGGTCGTGCTGCATGCGCCCGACGATGCGCCGGAACACCCACAGGTAGCGCCCCAGCACCGAGGTCTGGTTCATCAGCCTCAACGCATGCGTCTGCCCGCGCGGCTGGCGCAGGATCTGCATGAAGAGCCGATGGTTCACCGGGTCGTTGCGGAAGCTGGCGTCCATCACCTGGCGTGCGTTGTACAGCGCCCGCAGCGTGCGCGCGGAAAGCCCTTGCAGCCCGGGGTTCTGCGCGAAGACGAGGAACGTCTCGAGGATGGCGTGCGGGTCGCGCAGGTAGATGTCGTCGTGCGCCACCTCGAGCGCGCCGCCGCGGTCGAAGAAGCGAATCGTCAACGGCCGCATCGGCGCCTTCTCGGAGCCGAAGATGCGCTCCTCGATGTTGAGCATCAGGATCTGGTTGAGCTGCGTCACCGCCTTGGCCGCCCAGTAGTAGCGGTGCATCAGCGCTTCGGAGCTGCGCTGGCCCTTGGTGGGCGTGACGCCGAAGCTCTCGGCCAGCGCCGTCTGCAGGTCGAACACGAGGCGGTCCTCGCGGCGGCCGGCGATGGCGTGCAGGCGCGCGCGCACGAGCCGGATCGTGCCTTCGTGCTTGACGAGCTGGCTGCACTCGAACGGCGTGATCAGGCCCTTGGCCGCCAGCTCGGCCCAGGTGCGGCCGAGGCCCGCCGCGCGCGCCACCCAGATCACCACCTGCAGGTCGCGCAGGCCGCCGGGGCTTTCCTTGCAGTTGGGCTCCAGCGAGTACGGCGTGCTCTCGTACTTCACGTGCCGCTGCCGCATCTCCAGCGTCTTGGCGGTGAAGAAGGCGCGCGCGTCCATCGCCTGCGCGAGTGCGGTGCGCAGCTCGGCGAACTGGCGCTTGTTGCCGTGCACGCAGCGCGCTTCGAGCAGCGACGTCTGCACGGTCACGTCGCGCGCGGCTTCGGCCAGGCACTCGGGCACGCTGCGTACCGAGGAGCCGCATTCGACGCCGATGTCCCAGCAGGCGGTGATGAAGGCGGCCACGGCCTCGCGAATGGCGCTGCCTGCATCGGCTCCTTCTGCTGCTTCGGCGCTCGCCGCTTCCGCCACCGGCAGCAGCACGAGGAGGTCCACATCGGACTGCGGGAACAGCTCGCCGCGGCCGAAGCCGCCCACCGCCACCAGCGCCGCGCCGGGAGCGAGCGCCGAGAGCCGGTGCTCCTCCCACAGGGCGATGAGAGCTTCATCGACGTGGCGCGACAACGCGCGCAGCAGTTGCGTCACCGCGGCGGCGCTGGGCCGCTGCGTGCGCGTGAAGCGCTCGATCAGGTCGGCCTTGCCTTGCTTGAAGCGCTGGCGAAGTGCCGGCAGCGACGGCGGTTCCGATGCAGCGGCAGCGCCCGCTGGCACGGCCGCGGCGGCCGAAGGCGGTGTCGAGATGCGGCCCGGCGCGGGCAAGGCCGCGCCGCTGCTCACGTGGCGGCGCCGGCCAGCGCCGCGCGGGCCGGCGTGCCGTAGCCCAGCGGCGCGAACTCCGGCGGCGGCGGGCTGCCGGCGGAGACGGTGAGCACCTCGTAGCCGCTGTCGGTGACGAGCACGGTGTGCTCCCATTGCGCCGAGAGCGAGCGGTCCTGCGTGACGATGGTCCAGCCGTCGTAGGGCCGGTTGCCGCGCCGGTCTTCCTTGATGCCGCGCTTGCCGGCGTTGATCATCGGCTCGATCGTGAAGATCATCCCGGGCACCAGTTCCTCCAGCGTGCCGGCCCGGCCGTAGTGCAGCACCTGCGGCTCCTCGTGGAACCGGGCGCCGACGCCGTGGCCGCAGAACTCGCGCACGACCGAGTAGCCGGCCGCTTCGGCGAAGGTCTGGATCGCGTTGCCGATGTCGCCCAGGCGCGCGCCGGGCCTGACCTTGACGATGCCCTTCCACATCGCCTCGAAGGTGATGCGGGAAAGGCGCCGCGCGGCGATGGTGCCCTCGCCGACGATGTACATGCGGCTGTTGTCGCCGTGCCAGCCGTCCTTGATGACGGTGACGTCGATGTTGACGACGTCGCCGTTCTTCAGCGGCCGCTCGTCGGGGATGCCGTGGCAGACGACGTCGTTGACCGATGAGCACAGCGATGCCGGATAGGCCGGATACCCCGGCGGCGCATAGCCCAGCGTCGCCGGCACCGTGCCTTGCACGTTCGTCATGTGCTCGTGCGCGATGCGGTCCAGCTCGAGCGTGGTGACGCCGGTGCGCACGTGCGGTGTCAGCAGGTCGAGCACCTCGCTGGCCAGGCGGCCGGCGACGCGCATGCCGTCGATGTCGAGGCCGGTCTTGAGGGGTATCGGCATGGGATCGATTATGCCCACGCACCTAGAATCCCTGCCTCTCGCACCCCGTAGGACTGCATGCCTTCGTCGCCGCCGTTCCGCCCGCAGTTTGTCAGGCATTTCGAGGGCGGCAACGCGCTCAGCCCCTTCCGCGCCGAGGCGCTGCTGAAGCGGCTGCAAGGCGCCGTGCCGCGCATCGCCGGCGTGACGGCGCGGCACGTGCACTGGGCCGCGTTCGACGGTGAGCCCGATCGCGCCACGCTCGACAAGCTCGAGGGGTTGCTGGCGTACGGCGAGCCGGCGCCGGGCACGGGCAAGGACGAAGGCGAACTCGTCGTCGTGATGCCGCGCCTGGGCACCGTGTCGCCTTGGGCGAGCAAGGCGAGCGACATCGCACGGAACTGCGGTGTCGGCTCCGCCGCCGCACCGCTGCACCGGCTGGAGCGCGTCACCGAGTTCCGCATCGCGCTCGAACGCGGCCTCATCCGCGCCGCCAAGCCGCTCGCCGCGGCCGAGCGCGAAGCCGTGGCGGCTCTGCTGCACGACCGCATGACCGAGAGCGTGGCTTTCGAGCGCGAAGCCGCCAGGAGCCTCTTCGAGCCGCAGCCGGCGCCGCCGCTGGCGCATGTGGACGTCCTCGGTCGCGGTCCTTCGACAGGCTCAGGCCCTTCGACAAGCTCAGGACGATCGGGCCCTTCGACAAGCTCAGGCCCTTCGACAAGCTCAGGACGATCGGGGCCTTCGACAGGCTCAGGCCCTTCGACAAGCTCAGGACGATCGGGGCCTTCGACAAGCTCAGGCCCTTCGACAAGCTCAGGACGAACGGGGCCTTCGACAAGCTCAGGCCGGGCGGCGCTGGTGGCGGCCAATGCCGAGTTCGGCCTTGCGCTGTCGGACGACGAGATCGACTACCTGGTCGCCTCGTTCACGCGCCTCGAACGCAACCCGAGCGACGTCGAGCTGATGATGTTCGCGCAGGCCAACAGCGAGCACTGCCGGCACAAGATCTTCAACGCCGAGTTCACGATCGACGGCGTGCGCCAGCCGCTGTCGATGTTCGCGATGATCCGCGCCAGCGAGAAGGCCTCGCCGCAACACACGGTGGTGGCCTACAACGACAACGCCGCGGTGATGGAAGGCGGGCCCGTCGAGCGCTGGGCGCCCCAGGGCTTCACCAACGCGCCGCGCTACGGCGCGCGCAGCGAAGTGGCGCATGTGCTGATGAAGGTGGAGACGCACAACCACCCGACCGCGATCTCGCCTTTCCCCGGCGCGGCCACCGGCGCCGGCGGCGAGATCCGCGACGAAGGGGCCACGGGCCGCGGCGCGCGGCCGAAGGCAGGGCTCACGGGTTTCTCGGTGAGCCGCCTGTACCTGCCGCGCGACGACGGGCAGGTCGAGCCCTGGGAGCGCGGGCCCGAAGGTTCTCCCGGTGCCGCTGGTGACCCGGCCGCCCGGCGCACATCGCCAGCGCGTTGCAGATCATGACCGAGGGGCCGCTCGGCGGTGCCGCGTTCAACAACGAGTTCGGCCGCCCGAACCTCGGCGGCTACTTCCGCGTCTTCGAGCAGCGCGTGGCCGGCGTGATGCGCGGCTATCACAAGCCGATCATGATCGCCGGCGGCCTGGGCAGCATCGAGGCGACGCAGGTGGCCAAGCGCCGCTTCGCGCCCGGCACGCTGCTCGTGCAGCTCGGGGGCCCGGGCATGCGTATCGGCATGGGCGGCGGTGCGGCCAGCTCGATGGCCGCCGGCAGCAACACGGCGGCGCTCGACTTCGACAGCGTGCAGCGCGGCAACCCGAGATCCAGCGCCGGGCGCAGGAGGTCATCAACCACTGCGCCGCGCTCGGCGAGCGCAACCCGATCCTCGCCCTCCACGATGTCGGCGCCGGTGGCTTGTCGAACGCGTTCCCCGAACTCGTCGACGGCGCCGGGCTCGGGGCGCAGTTCGATCTCGCCCGTGTGCCGCTGGAAGAGAGCGGCCTGCGCCGCGCGAGATCTGGTGCAACGAGAGCCAGGAGCGCTACGTGCTGGCGCTCGACCCTGACCTCTTGCCGCTCTTCGAACAGATGTGCGCGCGCGAGCGCTGCCTGTTCGCGGTGGTCGGCACGGCGCGCGCCGAGCCGCAGCTGGTGGTGACCAGCGGCAGCGGCGCAGGCACCGGCGGCGGCCCCACATCGGACGCCGGCGGTGACGCCGCTTCGAGGAACGGCGAGCGCGTCATCGACATGCCGATGGAAGTGCTGCTGGGCAAGCCGCCGAAGATGCACCGCGACGTCGCGCGCGTGCCGCGCAGCGAGCCGCCGCTCGACCTCACCGGCGTGAAGCTCGACAGCGTGGCGCGCGACGTGCTGCGCCACCCGACGGTGGCGAGCAAGCGCTTCCTGGTGACGATCGGCGACCGCACGGTGGGCGGCCTGTCGCACCGCGACCCGATGGTGGGTCCGTGGCAGGTGCCGGTGGCCGACTGCGCAGTGACGCTGGCCGACTACGCGGGCTTCCGCGGCGAGGCGATGGCGATGGGCGAGCGCACGCCGCTCGCTTCGCTGGGCGGCGATGCAGCGCCGGCGTCGGGGCGCATGGCGGTGGGCGAGGCGATCACGAACCTGCTCGCGGCGCCGATCGAGCTGCGCGTCAAGCTCAGCGCCAACTGGATGAAGCGCCCGCGGCGAGCCCGGCGAGGACGCGGCGCTGTACGACACGGTGAAGGCGGTCGGGCTCGAGCCCGCGCCGGCTCTGGGCATCGGCATTCCGGTGGGCAAGGATTCGCTGTCGATGCGCACGCGCTGGACCGATGCCGCGGGCAGCGAGCGCCAGGTGACGGCGCCGGTGTCGCTGATCGTCAGCGCCTTCGCCACGCTCGAAGACGTGCGCGGCACGCTGACGCCGCAGCTGAAGTCCATCGATACCGGGCGCGGCGGGCCAGGCGGCCCGGCGGGTGGCGACACGACGCTGATCCTTGTCGACCTCGGCTGCGGCCGCATGCGCATGGCCGGCTCGATGCTGGCGCAGGTGCTCGGCCGCTTCGGCAGCCGAGAGGCCGATGGCGTTCCCGACCTCGACGACCCGCAGATGCTGAAGGCGCTCGTCGCCGCGGTGAACGAGTTGCGCGCGGACGACAAGCTGCCGCGTACCACGACCGCAGCGACGGCGGCCTCTTCGCCTGCGTGTGCGAGATGGCTTTCGCGGGCCATGTGGGCGTCAGCCTCAACGTCGACATCCTCGTCACCGAAGGCGACGGCATCGCCGACAGCCGCGCCGAGTTCGGCGACAGCAAGAACTGGGCGGCGCAGGTCAGCGCCGCGCAACGAGCTGACGTTGAAGGCGCTGTTCAACGAGTGAACTCGGCGCCGTGCTGCAGGTGCGCAGCGCCGAGCGCGACGCCGTCATCGCGACGCTGCGCCGGCATGGCCTGGCGCGGCATGCGTCATCGGCAAGCCGCAAGCGAATGCAGCGAGCGCCGTACCGGCGAGCGAACCGTCGAGCGAAACGTCGAGCGAAACGTCGGGCGAAACGTCGAGCGAACCGGCGAGCGCACCGGCGAGCGAACCGTCGAGCAACTCGAAGTGTGGCGCGACGCGAAGTGCGTCTTCCCGCGCCGCTGGCCGAGCTGCACCGCCAATGGGACGAGGTGAGCTGGCGCATCGCGCGCCAGCGACAACCCCGCCACCGCCGACGCCGAGCACGAAGCGGCCGGTGCTGCCGACGACCCCGGGCTGCACCTGCACCTGACGTTCGACCCGGTGGCGCCCCTGGCGGCTCCGGCGCTGCTGAAGACCCGGCCGGCGATGGCCATCCTGCGTGAGCAAGGCGTCAACTCGCACGTCGAGATGAGCTACGCGATGGCGCAAGCGGGCTTCGACACCTTCGACG
This sequence comes from Rubrivivax sp., assembly GCA_046348035.1. Classification (GTDB taxonomy): domain Bacteria; phylum Pseudomonadota; class Gammaproteobacteria; order Burkholderiales; family Burkholderiaceae_C; genus Rubrivivax. The sequence continues at coordinate 79,481 of JAXMEZ010000007.1, forward strand.
TGACGATGAGCGACCTGCAGGCCGGCCGCGCGCGGCTGGCGCAGTTCCAGGGCCTCGACGCCTGCGGCGGCTTCAGCTACGGCGACACGCTCGGCGCCGGCGAGGGCTGGGCGCGCTCGGTGCTGTTCAACCCGGCGCTGGCCGACGCGTTCGCCGTGTTCTTCGCGCGCCCCGACGTGCTGGCGCTGGGCGTGTGCAACGGCTGCCAGATGCTCGCCGCGCTGGCGCCGCTGATCCCCGGCGCAACGGCCTGGCCGAAGTTCACGCGCAACAAGAGCGAGCAGTTCGAAGCGCGCCTGTCGCTCGTTGAAGTGCTCGCGAGCCCGAGCGTGTTCTTCACCGGCATGGCCGGCAGCCGCATCCCGATCGCGGTGGCGCACGGCGAGGGCTATGCCGACTTCTCGCAGCGCGGCGACGCGGCGGCGGTGATCGCGGCGCTGCGCTTCGTCGACCACAACGGACAGCCGACCGAGCGCTACCCGTTCAACCCCAACGGCAGTGCCGGTGGCCTGACGGCCGTCACCACGGCCGATGGCCGCTTCACGGCGCTGATGCCGCACCCCGAGCGCGTCTTCCGCAACGTGCAGATGAGCTGGCGCGGCGACGGCGACATCTCGGCGTCGAGCCCGTGGCAGCGCATGTTCGTCAATGCGCGCCAGTGGTTGAAGTAGCGCAAGCGACTCTGCGTGCCGCGATGACCGACCCCACGATCCCGACGGTCCGCCGCCTGCAGATCGACCTCGAGACGCCGATCGAGCGCCATTGGTGCGGCGGCGACGCCTTCCGCACGGCGCTGTTCAACGCGTTGTCGATGAGCTTCCCGGCCGGTGAGCAGATCTTCATCGACTCGGTGCGAAAGGGCGTTGCGGCATTGCCCGAGGCTGCACGCGCAGCGTTCGCCACGGAAGTGCAGGGCTTCATCGGCCAGGAAGCGACGCACCGGCGCATCCACGAGCGCTTCAACGCGCAGCTCGCGACGCAGGGGCTCGTCAATCGCTGGGACGGCCGCATCCTCGCGCGCAGGAAGCGCCTGCTCGAACCCGTGGCCGAGCCGCGCGCGTGGGTCGGCGTGACGGCCGCCACCGAGCACTGGACGGCGATCTTCGCGCAGCACCTGCTGGCCAACCCGTGGCTGCTCGAAGGCGCCGAGCCACGCCTGGCGGCGCTGTGGCAATGGCATTCGGCCGAGGAGCTCGAGCACCGCAGCACCGCGTTCGATCTCTATCGGGCGCTCGGCGGCAACGAGCTTTGGCGCAAGCGCCTCTTTCGCATCGTCAGCTTCAACTTCGTCGTCGACACGACACGGCAGACGGTGAACAACCTCTGGCGCGACGGCACGCTCTTCAAGCCTTCGACCTGGGCCAGCGCCTGGCGCACGCTCTTCGGCCGCGAAGGGCTGGTGCGGCGCGGCTTCGCGCCGTGGCGCGCCTACCTGCGCGCCGGCTTCCACCCGCTGCAAGGCGACGGCAGCGCCGGCGCGCGCTGGCTCGGCGAGAACGCGGCGCTGGCGCCGCCGGTGCGAAGCTGATCGCCGCCCGTGCGCGGCTGAGGAGTCACATGGTCGGCGGCGGCAAATGCGCCGCCGCCGTGTGACCGCCCGGGTGCTGCCCGGGATGTTGCCCGGTTGCTAGTGCACGCGGGTCATCTGCTCGATGCCCGCGATGGCCCAGCCGGCGCTCGCACTACCGCGCGGACGCACGAGGTGCCACACCTCGTCGAACTTCTCCGGCGCGGCGCCCGCGACTTCGACCACTTCACCGCTGTAGCGCACGCTGACGACCTGACGCTCGCCTTCGTCGGCCACGTCGACGACTTGCGCCTCGACGCTCTTGACCTCGGTGGCCTGCGGCGCCGGGCCGCGCTCGAGCAGGTCCACCTTCAGCTCGGCGAACATCTCCGGCGTCGTGAACTGGCGCAGGTCGTCGAGGTTGGCGGCGTCGTTGGCCGCCTGCATGCGGATGAAGATCGCCTTGGCGATGCGCTCGAAGCCGGTGCTGTCGAACGCGGCGGGCACGAACGCGGCGGGCAGTGCGGACGTGCCCGGGGCCGATGCCGTGGCGGACGGCGATGAAGCCGCCGCCGGCCACGCCACTTGCGCCGGCGCGCTGCCGTTGCCGTGGATGCCGGCAGCGCCCGCACGCGCGAGCGCGGGCTCATCATGGCGCTGTTGCATCGGGGCGCCGCCGGCCATGCGCCGGCGCAGGAACGCCAGCAGGGCCAGGCCTGCGATGACGACGAGGCCGATCAGCATGACGTTGGCGAGCGTTTCGCCGAAGCCGAAGTGGCTGGCGAGCGCCGCCAGCCCGAGCCCGGCGGCAAGGCCGGCGAGCGGGCCCATCCACGACGAGCGCGCCGGAGCGGCTGCGGCGGCAGGTGCTGCCGCGGGCGCAGCGGCCTGCTGCCCCGGCGTGGCGGCGGGCGTGCCCGGCTGCTGCGACGGCGTGGCCGGCGTGCCCTGCTGCGGCGCCGTGCGCTCGGGCATGCTGCGCTGCGTGCCGGTGGACTTGCCGCCGCCCAGGCGCTTCGCGTCGGCGTCACTGGGCGCAAGCGCTACGGCCGAGGCCAGCAACAGCGCGAAGGCGCCAGCAATCGACCAGGGGGTCTTCATGTCGTTTCGGTCTCCGTTGGAAGGGCTTCATGAGCGCCAGGCAAGGCGCCAAGGCCGCAAGTGTGCGGCAAACGCGAGGGTGACGGACACGGCAGCGAAAGGCCCCACATGTTGGCCGTCCTTGCCGTTGCTGCGCGCTGGTCCATGCGAGCCCGATGTGCGGGCGCCGCGGAGCCGTTCAAGCGCGGTTCAAGCGCCGATCAAGCGCCGATCAAGCGCCCGAAGAACTCATGCACCGCGACGCTCACCTGCATGTAGCCGCCGCGGGTGGGGAAGAAGTCGATCAGGCGCGGCCGGAACCACGGGTTGATGCCCATCGGCGCGGCCACGATCTGCAGGTTCGGCGCGCTGATCGCGGCGGCCTTGCGAAAGTTGTCCAGCGCGCGCGGCATGTGGAACCCGTGCGTGACGACGACGACGCGCTCGATGCCCTCGCGGTGCAAGAGCGGCACCGAACGCAGCGCGTTCTCGCGCGTGTCGCGCGACTCGGTCTCGGTCCAGCGCAGCGCGCGGCCGAAGTCGCGCTCGGCAACGCGGGCGGCGATCTCCGCCTCGCTCTGGCCGGGCGGTGCGCCGTGGCCGCGGCCGCCGGCGAACATCACCGGCAGTTCGGTCTGGCGCGAAAGCCACATCGCGTAGCGCAATCGGTCCAGGCTCAGGTACGCCAGGTCAGAGACGCCGTACTCGGGCGCCAGCTCGCGGTAGCCGCCTCCGAGCACGACGATGGCCGTGCGCGGCGCCTTCTTCAGGTCGGCCACCTCGTTGGCCGTGAGCGAGCGCGTGGGCGGCAGCAGCCAATGCGTGAGTGCGTTGCCGGCGGCCGTGGTGCACATCGCCCAGATGCCCGCGCACCCCAGCAGCACCACGAGCCAGGCGCGCGCGCGGTAGCGCGAGAACAGGCGTGCGCCGACGAGCACGAGGGCGATGAACGGCACGGGCGGCAGCAGCAGCGCCGTCAGCAGCGGCCGCCAGGAGTCCAGGCCCAGCCAGATGAGGAAGTCGTTCATGCCCGGTTGCCGGTTGCGCGAGGGGTGAAGGGGGTGAAGAGGTCGTGCCGATAATGCCCGCCGAGTGTAGGACAGGCCGGGCGCCATCGACAGCAGGGCTTGCCCGTTGCCGCGAATGGCCAGCGCAACGCGAACTCCTGCAGGGCGAAGCCGCTTCGTTTCTTCACCCGCCTGCCGAGGAGCCTGCCGATGAGCCCGTCGCCCGTGCCGCCGCAGACCGAGCCTGCCCGCAGCGAAGCCATCCTTTCGGCCGGCGGCTGCTTCTGGTGCCCGGAAGCAGGCATGAACTCTTGTCGACGGCGTTCTCGCGGTCGAGAGCGGCTACAGCAACGGCCAGGTGCAGGACCCGAGCTACGAGCAGGTGTGCGGCGGCGGCACGGGTCACGCGGAAGTGGTGCAGGTGCGCTTCGACCCGGCGCGCATCACGCTCCGGGAGATCCTCGAGATCTTCTTCCACATCCACGATCCGACGACGCTCGACCGGCAAGGCAACGACGTCGGAGCGCAGTACCGCAGCGGCATCTACTGGCACGAGCCGGCGCAGGAAGCCGTGGTGCGCGAGGTGCTGGCCGAGGCGCAGGCGGCGCACAAGGGGCGCGTGGTCACCGAGGTGGCGCCGCGCGCGAACTACTGGCGCGCCGAGGACTACCACCAGCACTACTTCGCCAACCACCCGCAGCAGGGCTACTGCGCTTTCGTGGTGGCGCCCAAGGTGGAGAAGTTTCGCCGCACCTTCCAGGCGCGGGTGCGGAGTAGCAGCGGCGGCCCAGGGGCCGCCGCATCGGCTGTCGAAGCGCTGGCGTGCGTGCGCGGTCGTGAGCGACGCCGGTGGCCGGCGGTGAAACCTTGATGCCGCGCTACACCGTGGCGAACATCGTGCTCGGCTGCGGCTCGGCGAATACCGCTTCGATGGCGCGGCGCAGGCGCTGGCGCAGCTGCCGGCGCTCGGGCGCGTTGCCGGCGAGCTGGCTGAACAGCGGTGCGCGCAGCAGCCACAGGTCCACTGGCTCTTCGGCGGCGCACCTGCTGGCGCAGCCAATGCGCTCGGCGCAGCCGTCGAGCGCCGCAGCGGCGTCGGTGAAGGTGAGCTTCAGCGACACGAAGGCGCGCCGCGCGGCGATGGCCGCGAGGCGGTCGCCGGGCATGCCGGCGGTGTAGTCGCGCGGGGCGGCGGGGTAGGTGGACATCTACAAGCCTCCGAGGCTGCCGAATTGCGAACGCCGCGCGCTGCTGCGCACGGGGAAATGGCGGTTCAGGTGCAGCAGCCGCTGCTCGGCCTCGCACTGCGCGTGCTCGATGCCGACGACGTTGAACACCTCGGCGCGCAGGTGCCACAGGTCGCGCAGCGAATGCGCGTGCACGATGCGGTAACGCAGCGAATGCGCGGCGGCGCCGGGAACGTCGGCGATGGCGAGCAGGAAATCCTCGCGCACGGCCGGCAGGCGGTTGCGCGGCGGTGCCGCTTCCTGCGGCGCCGGCGCGAGCAGCCAGAACATGAAGCGCTGCCAGGCCGAGTCCGGCGCGTGGCGCAGCGAAGGCGGTGAGGACTCCAGGGCGCGCGACCGCGGCCGCGCTGCGGCGCGTTCCTGCGGCGAGAGGCGAGGATCAACGTGGGCATGCCCGTGACATCGACACGGACGCCGCAACCAGTCTCCACGCCGCCATGGTCGCGCGAGCCGCGCCGGCGCGATGAGGCGATCAGCGGCTGTTCCCGCCGGCTATTCGCCGGCGGGCTGAGCGCCGTACCAATGGCCGGCGAAGGCTTGGCCCCGCGGCGGCGGGCTGCGAGGGGCAGCCGGGTGCAGCGACGTGCCCCACGCCGGCGCGGCATGCTGCGCGCACCGCTGCCGCGCGCCTGAAGCGGCCACATCTGCATCGCTGCGGATGAGTCCACCGCCAGCCCTTCGAGCGCGAAGCTTTCGTTGCCCGGCGCGCCGACGGACAGCCCGGAACTCCGCCTCCGGGATCAGCTCGATGCCGTGCCTGGTGCGCCGAAGCGCTTGACAGTGACGTCGTCGCCCAGCCGCGCGACGACGATCTGCTGTTCTTCGCCCGCTCGCCTTCTGCACCGCGAGCAGGTCGCCGTCGAGGATGCCGGCGTCGCGCATGCTCATGCCGCGCACCTTGAGCAGGTAGTCGGGCCGGCGCTGGAACATCGACGCCTGGACGAGGAAGGTCTGGTCGATGTGTTCCTGCGCCAGGATCGGGCTGCCGGCCGCGACGCGGCCCACCAGCGGCAGCGTCAGCTGCGCCAGGCTCGGCAACGGCAGCGCGTACTGCTTGCCGTACTGCGAGAGGCGCGCGGCGTTGAGCGCGCGCAATGTGTCAGACTTCAAACGGATGCCGCGCGAGGTGCCGGGCGCGAGTTCGATGACGCCCTTGCGCGCCAGCGCCTGCAAGTGCTCCTCGGCGGCGTTGGCGGAGCGGAACCCCAGTTCGGCGGCGATCTCGGCGCGCGTGGGCGGGGCGCCGGTGCGCTCGATGGCGCTTTGCACCAAGTCGAGGATCTGCTGCTGCCGGGCGGTGAGCTTCGGGCTTTCGTCCATGCTTCTCGGGCCTTTCTGCGGCGGGCTGGCTATTCATCCAGTGACTGTATTTTCATCCAGAAAGTCGGCCATGCCAAGCAGTGCAAGCCAAGAAGGTGCGCCGGGGGAGTCATCGCGCAGGGTGTCGTGGTCGTCATCGGCACCGGCGGCACGATCGCCGGCGTCGCCGCGCGCGCCGACGACCAGGCCGGCTACCGCGCCGGCGAACTCGATGCGGCGACGCTCGTCGCCGCCGTGCCGCCGCTGGGCGAACCGGCGCGTCGAAGCCGAGACGTGCTGGCGCGGCTCGATAGCTGCGACATGGACCACGCCACCTGGTGGCGTTGCGTCGCGCCTCGAGGCGGTGCTGGCGCGCGGCGATGTCGCCGGCGCGGTGGTCACGCACGGTACCGACACGCTCGAGGAGACGGCGTACTTCCTGCACCGCACTCTCGCCGTTAGCGCCAAGCCGGTGGTGCTCACCGCGGCGATGCGGCCGGCCACGGCTCTCTCGGCCGACGGTCCACAGAACCTGCTCGACGCGGTGACGCTGGCCGCGTGGCCCGGCGCGCGCGGCGTGCTGGTGGCCTTCGGCGGAAAGGTCTTCGCCGGCGCCGACCTGCGCAAGGTGCACGGCTGGCGCGTCGACGCCTTCGATGCCGGCGATGCCGGCGCTCTCGGCGTGATGGCCGACGGTCAGCTGCAACGCCACCGCGCGCGCGTGGCCCGAGGCGCCGCTGCACGCCGCGGCCGCGGCGCTGCCTGCGACAGCAGCCGGTGGTCGACATCGTCACCAGCCATGCCGGCGCACGCGGCGACGCTGATGCGCTGGTCCGCGCCGGTGCACGCGGCGTCGTCATCGCCGGCACCGGCAACGGCAGCGTGCACCGCGCGCTCGTCGAGGCGGCGCGGCGCGCCGAGGCGGCCGGCGTCGCGGTGGCGCGGGCCTCGCGCTGCCAGCTCGGCGGCGTCGTCGGCGAGCGGCCCGATGCTCTGCCGGCGGCCGGCATGCTCACGGCGCCGCAGGCGCGCATCGAGCTGATGCTCGACCTGATGCTCGAACCGAAGGCAGCTACAGGCCGCTGATACGAGTGGCGCCTCTGTCGCCCTGTAGGACAGGGCGCTTCACGCACCTTTACCGCCGCTCAACATCGCGCAGTCACCAGCGCGGAGGCCGGGCTCGTTTCAGGAAGCAGGCAGGCTCGCGTGAGCGGGCCGCCAGCGAAACTGCAAGGAGTCCAGACATGAGTCACCGTCGTCCCCTGATCGCCGCGCTCGTGCTCGCCGCCGGCGGCCTCGGCGCCGCCGCCAGCGCGCAGGCGCATCCCGAGGTGCAGTGGTCCGTCACGATCGGAACGCCGGGCGTCGGCGTTGCCGTGCCGGTACCTGCGCCCTTGTCGTGGTGCCGGCGCCGCGCGTGCATGCGCTGCCGCCGCCGGCGCGCGTGGTCTACCGCGAGCCGACGCGCTGGGACGTCGATGGCGACGGCATCCCCAACCGCTACGACCGCGTCTACAACCCGCGCTGGGACGTCGATGGCGATGGCATCCCCAACCGTCGCGACGCGCACCTCGGCATGCCCGACCGCGGTGCCTACCGTGACCATGGCGGTCCGTCGCACGGTCGCGATGACCGCGGGTACGGCCCCGGGTACGGCCACGGCCGCTGAAGCACCGCGCCGCCTCAGTCCGGTTCAGCCTGCTTCAGTCCTGGGGCCTGGCCGCGCTGGCTTCGAGTTGTTCTTGCAGCTCGAGCCAGCGTTTCCTCGAGCATCGCCAAGGCCCTGGCGGCGATGTGATTGAGCCGCCGGCCATGCTCGGCGATGTCTGCCGGCGCAAGGCCGCCGGTCGCCAGCGCCGCTTCGGCGCCGGCGCGTTCCGCCGCCAGCGCTTCGAGCCGCTTGTCGATCTGCGCCAGTTCGATGCGCAGCGGCCGCGTCGCCTCGGCCCGCCGGGCGCGTGCTTGTGCTTTCGCCTTGCGGTCGTCGCGTGGTGACTGCGCCGGCGCAGGCGCGGCAACGGCAGGTGCCACTGCTTTTGCAGCGGCGCCAGCCTTCGCTCCCTTCGCCGAAGCCGCCACCTCTGTCGGCGCCGCACGCCCCGGCCGCGCCGGCACTTCGGAACCACGCACTGCAGCGCGGCTCGCTTCGAGCAGCCAGCGCTGGTAGTCGTCGAGGTCGCCGTCGAACGGCTCGACGCCTCCGTGCGTCACGAGCCAGAACTCGTCGCACACCTCGCGCAGCAAAGCGCGGTCGTGGCTGACGAGCAGCACCGTGCCTTCGAACTCGTTGAGCGCGATCGACAGCGCCTCGCGTGTCGTCAGATCAAGGTGGTTGGTCGGTTCGTCGAGCAAGAGCAGGTTGGGTCGTTGCCAGACGATCGTGGCCAGCACCAGGCGCGCGCGCTCGCCGCCGGAGAGCGTGCCCACCGCGCGCTGCACCATCTCGCCGTCGAAGCGGAACTGGCCGAGGAAGTTGCGCAGCGCCTGCTCGCGCGTGTCCTCGCTGGCTGGCGCGCCGTCGCGCGGCTGGCGCGCCAGGCGCGTCATCAGCTGCAGCGGCGTGTCCTCGGCGTGCAGCAGGTCCATCTCCTGCTGCGCGAAGTAGCCGATCGCCAGCCCCTTGCCCTCGGTGACCGTGCCGGAAAGCGCCGGCAGCACGCGCGCGATCGTCTTCACGAGCGTCGACTTGCCCTGGCCGTTGGCGCCGAGGATGCCGATGCGCTGGCCGGCGAGCACCGTGCGCTGGACGTTGTGCACCACCGCCTTGTCACTGCCGCCGCCGGCCCCCTCGGGGGGCGTGTCGCCGACCCCGGCGACCGGGGGCGCCTTGTACCCGCACGTGACGTCCTTCAGCACGAGCATCGGGTTCGGCAGGCTCGCCGGTTCGCGGAACTCGAACTGGAAGTCACTCGCGGTGAGCACCGGCGCCAGGCGCTCCATGCGCGCCAATGCCTTGACCCGGCTTTGCGCCTGCTTGGCCTTCGTCGCCTTGGCCTTGAAGCGGTCGATGAAACGCTGCAGATGCGCGATGCGCTCCTGCTGCCGCGCGTAGGCGCTGGCCGCCTGCGAAAGCCGCTCGGCGCGCATCGACTCGAAGGCGGTGTAGTTGCCGCCGTAGCGTGTCACCTGGCCCTGGTCGATGTGCAGCGTGACGCGCGTCACCGCGTCGAGGAACTCGCGGTCGTGGCTGATGACGAGCAGCGTGCCGGCGAAGCGTTGCAGCCAGCTTTCGAGCCACACCAGCGCGTCGAGGTCGAGGTGGTTGGTCGGTTCGTCGAGCAGCAGCAGGTCCGCCGGGCACATCAGCGCGCGGGCGAGCTGCAGCCGCATGCGCCAGCCGCCGGAGAAGCTGTTCACCGGCGCGGCCAGCTCGGTGGCCTTGAAGCCGAGCCCGAGCAGCAGCGCCTGCGCGCGCGCGCGGGCGTCGAAGGCGCCGGCTTCGTCGAGCGCCACGTGCGCTTCGGCGATCGCATGGCCGTCGTCGGCGGCCTCGGCGGCGGCGAGCTGAGCCTGCGCCTGCACGAGCGGACCGTCGCCTTGCAGCACGAAGTCGGTGGCGGCATCGGCGCTGTCGGGCATCTCCTGCGCCACTTCGCCGATGCGCCAGCGCGGCGGGATGTCGACGTCGCCCTGGTCGGCGTGCAGGCGCCCGGCCAGCAGTGCGAACAGGCTCGACTTGCCGGCGCCGTTGTGGCCCACGAGGCCGGCCTTCTCGCCCGGGTTGAGCGTGAAGCCCGCGCCCTGGAGCACGACGTTTGCGCCGCGGCGCAGCGTGACGGCGCGCATCGTGATCATCGTGGCGCCTTTCGTGGTGCGCTTCGCAGCGCGTTTCGCAGCGCGTTTCGTGGTGCCTTTCGAAATGCGCGGCGCAGTGCATTGCGTCTTGCCTTTCGCGCCGCCGTCACATTGCGTGCCGGGGCCGCTTGCCGACCAGCTCCGCGCGCGTCAGCCACAGCACCTCATCGTCACCGGCGCTCGTGGCGAGCCACAACGGCGACAGCGACGGGAACGCCGCTTCGAAGTGGCGCCGCTCGTGGCCGATCTCGAGCAGCAGCGCGCCTTCGGGCTTCAGGTGCTCTGCCACGCCGGCGAGCAGCGTGCGCACGAAGTCCATGCCGTCGTCGCCGCCGGCCAGCGCCAGTTCGGGTTCGGCGCGGTATTCCGCCGGCAATGCCGCCATCGAGCGCGCGTTGACGTACGGCGGGTTGCACAGCACGAGGTCGAAGCGGTCCTCGGCCGTGAGCGCCGCGAGGCCATCGCCGCGGCGCAGCGTGATGCGCCCCGCCAGTTCGTGGCGGGCGACGTTCTCTGCCGCCAAGGCAAGCGCCGGTGCGCTCAGGTCGGTGGCCAGCACGCGCGCGTGCGGCCAGGCGAGCGCGGCCAGCACGGCGAGGCTGCCGCCGCCGGTGCAGAGATCCAGCACGTCGGCGGGCTCGCCGCCGAGCAGCGCGTCGAGCGTGCCTTCCACCAGTGGCTCGGCGAGCAGCGAGCGCGGCACGAGCGCGCGCTCGTCGGCGATGAACGGCACGCCTTGCAGCCACGCTTCGCCCGTGAGGTACGCGGTCGGCCGGCGGCTCGCGATGCGCTCGTCGACGAGCGCGGCGACGCGCTCGCAGTCGGCGCGGCTCACCGGCCGCTCGCTGTTGCCTGCCGAGGTGCCGGCCAACGTGTCGGCCAGCGCATCGAGCGGCAAACGGAGCCGCCACAGCACGAGCCAGGCCGCCTCGTCGAAGGCGTTCGTCGTGCCGTGGCCGCAGGCCACCGCGGCGGACTGAAGCCGCTCGGCCGTCCGCTCGATCAGTTCGACGAGCTTCACGGCGCGAGCAGCGTGGCGAGCGTGCGCCGGTAGATGTTGGCCAGCGGCTCGACGCTCGCCACCTCGACCCATTCGTCGACCTGGTGGATGCTGGCGTTGACGACGCCGAACTCCACCACCTGCGGGCACAGGCGCGCGACGAAGCGGCCGTCGGACGTGCCGCCGGTCGTCGAGAGCTCGGGGATCAGGCCGCCGCACTCGGCGCCGATGGCGTCGGCGAGCGCCCGGCTCAGCGTGCCCGGCGGCGTGAGGAACGGCTCGCCGCCGTGCGTCCAGGCGATCTCGTGCTCGACGCGGTGCTTCGCGAGGATGGCCTGCACGCGCTGCTGCAAGCCCGCGGTCGTCGACTCGGTGCTGTAGCGGAAGTTGAACTCGCACACGAGCGAGCCCGGGACGACGTTGTGCGCGCCGGTGCCGGCGGCGATGTTGCTCACTTGCCAGGTGGTGGGCGGGAAGAACGCGTTGCCTTCGTCCCAGCGCGTCGCCGCCAGTTCAGCCAGCGCCGGCGCGAACTCGTGCACCGGGTTGCGAGCGAGCTGCGGGTAGGCCACGTGCCCTTGCACGCCCTTGACGACGAGGCGGCCCGACAGCGTGCCGCGGCGGCCGTTCTTGATCGTGTCGCCCAGGCGCTGCACGGAAGTGGGCTCGCCGACGATGCAGGCATCGAGTTGTTCGCCGCGCGCTGCGAACACCTCGACGACATGGCGCACGCCAAACAGCGATGGCCCTTCCTCGTCGCTCGTGAACAGCAGCGCCACGCGGCCGGCGTGGCTTGGCAGCGAGAGCACGAACTGCTCGGCGGCTACGGTCATCGCCGCCACCGCGGTCTTCATGTCGGCGGCGCCGCGGCCGTAGAGGCGGCCGTCACGGTGCGTCGGCACGAAGGGGTCGCTCTTCCAGGCTTCACGCGGGCCCGACGGCACGACGTCGACGTGGCCGAGCAGCACCACGGTCGGCCCCGGGCGGCTGCCGGCGTGCACGGCCCACAGGTTGGCCACGGTCGCTTGCGCGTTGTCCGCAGGGCCGGCGTCGAGCCGTTCGCAGGTGAAGCCGGCGGCGGTGAGGCGCGTGGCCAGCAGCGCCAGCGTGCCGCCGTCGGCCGGCGTCACCGAAGGGCAGGCGATCAGTTGCTCGGCGAGCCTGAGCGCCGCGTTGCCTCCCGCCTTCGCCATGGACCTTCGCTTATCGCAGCCGGCGGGCAGCGATCACTGGCGCCCCGGCGTCAGGCCGGCGAAGAGCGGCTGGCCGGGCTTGCGCTGCGGCGTGGCTTCCTCGTTGCGCACGTCGATGACGATCTCAGTGAAGCTGGCCGCTTCCGGCTCGTCTTTCTTCGTCGGCGTGACGCGCGAGATCGGCGCCTGCTCGTTCTGCAGCCGCCACAAGAGGTTGGTCGGGCTGTCGGCGTAGGCCATGCCCTCGTCGCGCGAGACGACGCCGTCGTTGATGAGGCGCGCGATGTCCTGCTCGAAGGTCTGCGAACCCTCGGCAAGCGACTTCTCCATCGCTTCCTTGACGCCGGAGAGGTCGCCCTTCTCGATCAGCTCGGAGATGAGCTTGGTGTTCAGCAGCACTTCCACCGCCGGCACGCGGCCGCCGGCGTTGCTGCGCAGCAGGCGCTGCGAGACCACCGAGCGCAGGCCGCTGGCGAGGTCCGACAACAGCGTCGGCCGCGCCTCGGGCGAGTAGAAGGAAAGGATCCGCCCCATCGCGTGGTAGCTGTTGTTGGCGTGCAGCGTCGCGAGCACCAGGTGGCCCGACAGCGCGTACGACAGCGCCGAGCTCATGGTCTCGCGGTCGCGGATCTCGCCGATCATGATGCAGTCGGGCGCCTGCCGCAGCGCGTTCTTCAGCGCGATCTGCAGGCTCTGCGTGTCGCGGCCGACCTCGCGCTGGTTGACGATGCTCTTCTTGTTGGAGAACAGGAACTCGATCGGGTCCTCGATGGTGAGGATGTGGCCGGTCATCTGCTGGTTGCGCCACTCGATCATCGAAGCGAGCGTCGTGCTCTTGCCGGTGCCGGTGGCGCCCACCATCAGGATCAGGCCGCGCTTCTCGACGACGAGCTGCGCCAGCAGCTCGGGCAGGCCGAGCGTCTCGAGCGTGGGGATCTGGAACGGGATGCAGCGCACCACCGCGGCGATCGAGCCACGCTGCTTGAACGCCGAGAGGCGGAAGCTGCCCACGCGCTGCATCGAGATGCCGACGTTCAGCTCGCCGGTGTCGTCGAGCTCTTCCAGCTGCTGCGGCGTCAGCATCTCGGCCAGCAGCTGGCGCGTCTGGTGCTGCGCCAGCAGCTGATCGGACAACTGCAGGATCTGGCCGTGGATCTTGATCAGGATCGGCGTGTTCGCCGCCATGTAGACGTCGGAAGCGCTCTTCTCCGCCATCAGGCGAAGCACGCGCTCGAGGTTGTTCGACATGGCGGTGGGTCTCCCGGTGGTGCTGCGGCCCGTTCTACTCGTTTCAGTCGCGCAGGAGTTCGTTGATCGACACCTTCTCGCGCGTCGCCGCGGTGACGCGCTTGACGATCACGGCGCAGTAGAGGCTGTGCGAGCCGTCCGCGGCCGGCAACGAGCCGGCGACGACGACGCTGCCGGCGGGCACGCGGCCGTAGCTCACATCGCCCGTCATGCGGTTGTAGATCTTCGTGCTCTGGCCGATGAACACGCCCATGCTGATGACCGAGTTCTCCTCGACGATGACGCCTTCGACGACCTCGCTGCGCGCGCCGATGAAGCAGTTGTCCTCGATGATGGTCGGGTTGGCCTGCAGCGGCTCGAGCACGCCGCCGATGCCGACGCCGCCCGAGAGGTGCACGTTCCTGCCGATCTGCGCGCACGAGCCCACGGTGGCCCAGGTGTCGACCATCGTGCCTTCGCCGACCCAGGCGCCGATGTTGACGTAGCTCGGCATCAGGATCGCGCCCTTGGCGATGTAGCTGCCGCGCCGCGCCACGGCCGGCGGCACCACGCGCACGCCGGCTTCGCGCAGCATGTTCTCGTCCATGTGCGCGAACTTGGTCGGCACCTTGTCGTAGAAGCCGAGGTCGCCGGCGCGCATGACGCGGTTGTCGGTGAGGCGGAAGCTCAGCAGCACCGCCTTCTTCACCCACTGGTTGACGACCCAGTCGCCCACCCCGCGCCGCTCGGCCACGCGCAGGCGGCCGGCGTTGAGTTCGCCGATCACGCGGTCGACCTGCTCGCGCACCTGCGGCGCGTTGGCGGCGGTGATCTCGGCCCGGCTCTCCCAGGCGTTTTCGATGGCGGCTTGCAGCGCGGCGGTGTCGGTCATGCTGGGGAGACTGTGGGTTCGGGCAGCGGTTCGAGCGGTGAGGATGTCAGGCCTGGGCTTCGAGCTGGCGGCAGTACTCGACGATGCGGCGCGCGGCCTCCAGGCATTCCTGCGGCGTGGCCACCAGCGCCATGCGCACGCGCCCGGCGCCGGGGTTGGGCTGCCCTTGCGCCGCGCGCGCCAGCAGGCGGCCCGGCAGCACGGCGACATTGTATTGAGCGAGCAGTCCGCGGGCCCACTGCACTTCGTCGGCGCTCTCGCCGCCGCGCGCCGGGCCGATGCGCGCCCAGAGGTAGAAGCCGGCGTCAGGCAGCCGCACGTCGAGCGCCTGCGCCAGCAGCGGCGTCACCTCGGCGAACTTGGCGCGGTACAGGTCGCGGTTGGCCACCACGTGCGCTTCGTCGCCCCAGGCGGCGATGCTGGCGCGCTGCACCATGCCGCCCATCGCGCTGCCGTGGTAGGTGCGGTAGAGCAGGAACGGCGCGATCCAGCGCGCGTCGCCGGCAACGAAGCCCGAGCGCAGCCCCGGCACGTTGCTGCGCTTGGAAAGCGACGTGAAGGCGACGAGGTTGCGGAAGTCGTTGCGGCCGAGCGCCTTGGCGGCTTCCAGAGAACCGAGCGGCGGCTCTTCGCGGAAGTAGATCTCCGAGTAGCACTCGTCGCTGGCGATGACGAAGCCGTGCCGGTCGGAGAGTTCGAAGAGCTGCTGCCACTCGGCCAGCGGCATCACCGCGCCGGTGGGGTTGCCCGGCGAGCAGACGTAGACGAGCTGCGTGCGCGCCCACAGCTCGGCCGGGACGCTGGCCCAGTCGACGGCGAAGTTGCGCGAGGCGACGCTCGCCACGTAGTGCACCTGCGCGCCGGCCAGGAGCGCCGCGCCTTCGTAGATCTGGTAGAAGGGATTGGGGCAGACGACGGTGGCGCCCGCCTTCGTGTCGTCGACGACCACCTGCGCGAAGGCGAACAGCGCCTCGCGCGTGCCGTTCACCGGCAGCACCTGCGTGGCGGGGTCGAGCGTCACGCCGTAGCGGCGCTGCACCCAGCCCGCGGCGGCCTCGCGCAAGGCCGGCTCGCCGGCGGTGGGCGGGTAGCTCGACAACGCCGGCAGCGCCCGCATGAGCGCTTCCTCGATGAAGGCCGGCGTCTTGTGCCGCGGCTCGCCGATGCCCAGGCTGATGGGCGCCAGGTGCGCGGCGGGCACGATGTCCGCTGTCAGTTCGCGCCAGCGCTCGAAAGGGTAGGGGTGCAGGCGCTTCAGGCGCGGGTTCGTCATGGGGCCGATTATCCTTTTGCTCATCGCCATCGTCGTGCTCGTCGTCGGGCACGCCCTTGGCGCCCTGCGATGAACCGCCGCCGTCCGATGCATCTGCTGTGGTCGCTGCCGCTCGCCGCGGCTGTCGTGTACGCGCTTGTCCTGGCGCTGCTGTGGTTCGCGCGGGAGCGGCTCATCTTCCTGCCGCAGAAGCTCGCCGCCGACCACCGCTTCGAGTTCGGCGCCGACGTGCACGAAGCGTGGGTGGAGCGCGAAGGCGGCGTGCGTTTGCACGCGCTGCACCTGCGCCTGCCGGCGCCGCGCGGCGTCGCCTTCTACCTGCACGGCAACGCCGGCAACCTCGACAGCTGGTTCGTGAACGCCGACTACTGGCGCAAGCAGAACGTCGATCTCTTCATGCTCGATTACCGCGGCTACGGCAAGAGCGGCGGTGCCGTGGCGAGCGAAGCGCAGCTGCACGCCGACGTGCGCGCGGCGTGGGACCAGGTGGCGCCGATGTACGCCGGCAAGGCGCGCGTCATCGTCGGCCGCTCGCTCGGCAGTGCGCTGGCGGCGCGGCTCGCGGCGGAGGTGAAGCCCGATCTCACCGTCCTGATCTCGCCTTACGAGAGCATGGAAGCGCTCGCCGCAGAGCACTACCGCTGGGTGCCGGCGGCGCTCTTGCGCTACCGGCTCAGCACCGCCGACGCCGTGGCGCGTCTGCAAGGTCCGCTGGTGCTGTTGCACGGCGAGCACGACGAGGTGATCGGCCTCAAGCACAGCGAGCGCCTGATCGCTCGCGCCGCGCAGGCGAATGGTGCACGCCTCGTGCGCGTGCCCGGCGCCGGGCACAACGACCTGCAGCTCTTCGCGCCTTACCTCGACGGCCTGGCCGCCGCACTGGCCGCGCTGCGCTGAGGCGGCGCGCCTGCGCGGCCGCCGCCGTTGACCTCACAGCGCGCCGCGGCACCCCGGCGCGCCGCAGCGGCAGGCGAGCTTGCCGTCGTGGTGCGTCTCGCCGTAGTCGACGGTGATCTCCTCGCCGCGCGCGATGGCGCGGGCGGCGTAGAACTCGACGCGGCCATTGCGAATGACGAGGCGCGCGTTCGGCTTGCAGCTGTGGTTGGTGAAGCGCATCGGGTCGGCGCTCTTGCTGAAGTCGATCGCGCGCCGCTCCGACAGCTCGACGATCATGATGCGCTCGCTGCGCGTGGCGCGGATGCGCGCCTCATCGACGCTGATGCTCTCGCCGCGGATCTCGCCGATCTTCAGCCGCGGCGGGATCGGCTCGGCGGCGAAGGCGCCGTGGCCGTCGATGCGGCTCGACTTCACCGCCACCGCGAACTTCTGGTAGGCGGGGCGCCCCGTGTCCTGCAGCGACGGCGCCGCCTGCGTCTTCGTCATGTGCCGGTCGCGGACGTGGACGTGGACGTGGACATGGACATGGACATGGACATGGACATGGACATGGACATGGACAGTCAGGGCGCCGGCGCGAGCTGCGCCAGGTCCACGCGCGGCGCCGGCTTCCAGCCCTTCTTGCGCTGCTCGGCGGTGACGTAGGTGCGGATGCCGCCGCGCACGTACCAGTCGGCGTGGATGCGAACGAAGCGCGGCGAGATCGCGCGCACGAGGTCGTCGCAGATCGTGTTCGTCACCTTCTCGTGGAAGGCGCCTTCGTTGCGGTAGGCCCAGAAGTACATCTTCAGGCTCTTCAGCTCGACGCACAGCTTGTCGGGCACGATCTCGATCGTGAAGTGCGCGAAGTCGGGCTGCCCCGTCAGCGGGCACAGGCAGGTGAACTCGGGAACGTCGAAGCGGATGACGTAGTCGCGGCCCGGCGAGGGGTTCGCGAAAACCTGCAAGTCCTTGCTCGGCGCGGTCGGTGGCACGGCCGGCGGCAGGCGTTCGTTGAGCGGTTTCTTGCGCGTCTCTTTGAGCGATTGGCGGGGCATCGAAAGCAGCTTCGTTGCACGCGCTTCACGAGGCGAGAAGCGGTGCCGGAGGAGGGCGTTTCACGAGGGGCGCGATGCTATCATCCGCCGCCATTGCGCTCTCGAACGGGCGCATTTTTCCTTTCTGATTCAAGTACTTGCGCGCGCGCAACCGAACGCGCTGCGCGGCCCGCCCGAGACACCATTTCGTCCCACGATGCGCCTGGCTTCCATCAAGCTCTCGGGCTTCAAGTCCTTCGCCGAGCCCACGACGTTCCAGTTGCCCGGCCAGCGCGTCGGCGTGGTCGGGCCCAACGGCTGCGGCAAGAGCAACATCATCGACGCGGTGCGCTGGGTGCTCGGCGAGAGCAAGGCGAGCGAGCTGCGCGGCGAGAGCATGCAGGACGTGATCTTCAACGGCTCGGGCCAGCGCAAGCCGGCCGCCCGCGCCAGCGTCGAGCTTGCTTTCGACAACACCGCGGCGCGCGCCGGCGGCCCTTGGAACAGCTTCGCCGAGATCGCCGTGAAGCGCGTGCTGACGCGCGACGGCACGTCGAGCTACTTCATCAACAACCAGCCGGTGCGCCGGCGCGACGTGCAGGACGTGTTCCTCGGCACGGGCCTGGGCCCGCGGGCCTACGCGATCATCGGCCAGGGCACGATCAGCCGCATCATCGAATCGCGCCCCGAGGAGCTGCGCCTCTTCCTCGAGGAAGCCGCCGGCGTCAGCAAGTACAAGGAGCGCCGCCGTGAGACCGAGAACCGGCTCAAGGACACGCGCGAGAACCTGACGCGCGTCGAAGACATCCTGCGCGAGCTTTCCACGAACCTCGACAAGCTCGAGAAGCAGGCCGAGGTGGCGGCGCAGTACCGCAGCCTGCAGGACGCAGGCACGCTGAAGCTGCACCAGCTGTGGTTCCTGAAGCACCGCGACGCCGCCAGCGAGGAAGAGCGCATCAAGGCCGCCGCCGCCGAGGCCGCGCACGCGCTCGAAGCGCAGACGGCCGAGTTGCGCCACGTGGAAGCCGAAACCGAGACGCTGCGCCAGGCGCACTACGCGGCCGGCGACGCGCTGCACGACAAGCAGGGGGCACTCGGCCAGGCGCAGCTCGAAGTGAGCCGGCTCGAAGAGCGCATCCGCTACGTCGTCGAGGGCCGCAAGCGCGCGGAGCAGCGCCTGGCCGACTTGCGCGCGCAGAACCAGCAATGGGCGCAGCGCCAGGACGAAGCGCGCGCCGAGCTGGACCAGATCGCCGCGCAGATCGCGCAAGCCGACGAGCAGGCCGCCGTGCTTGCCGCCCAGGCCGAGGAGCAGGGCGCCCGCCTGCCCGACCTCGAAGAAGCGCTGCGCAGCGAGCAAGGGCGCAGCACGGCGCAGCGCAATGCCGTTTCCGCCGTGCAGCAGCAGATCCAGGTGCTCGCCGCCGAAAGCCGCAGCATCGAGGAGCGGCTGCGCTCGCTGCGCGCAAGGCGCGAGCGGCTGGCCGGCGAGCACAAGGGCCTCGAGGCGCCCGACATGGCGCGCCTGGAAGCGCTGCGCGCGCAGGAGGCCGCCGCCAACTCGCAACGCGACACGGCCGATGCGCGCCTTGCTGAGCTGAGCGCCTTGCTGCCGCAACTCGACTCGCAGCGCCGCACCGCGCAGGAAGACGCAGCGCGCGCCGGCACCAAGCTCGCCGACCTGAAAGCGCGCCTGGACACCTTGCGCGCGTTGCAGGAGAAAGTGCGCACCGGCGGCAAGCTCGAGCCGTGGCTGGAGAAGCACGGCCTCGCCGGCCTGCAAGGCCTGTGGACGCGCGTGCACATCGAGACCGGCTGGGAGACGGCGCTCGAATCGGCGCTGCGCGAGCGCATCAACGCGCTCTCGGTGGGCAAGCTCGACATGGTGCGCGCCTTCGCCGCCGACGCACCGCCGGCCAAGCTCGCCTTCTACGCCGCGCCGCAGGCGGCGATCGCCAGCACGCACCAGACTTTGCCGCGCTTGTCGGACCTCTTGCGCCTCGCCGATGCGGGCCTGAAGGCGTTGCTCGCCGACTGGCTCGAAGGCGTCTACACGGCCGCGTCGCTCGACGAAGCGCTCGCCGGCCGGGCGCGGCTGACGCACGGCGAAGTGATCATGACCCGCGAAGGGCACGCGGTGTCGCAGTTCGCGGTGAGCTTCTACGCGCCCGACTCCGAACAGGCCGGCATGCTGGCGCGGGCGCAGGAGATCGAGAACCTCGAGCGCGAGCAGCGCGCAACAGCTCATCGCCGAGGAAGCGCGCGGCCAGGCGGTGCGGCTGGAAGCGGGCTGGACCGACAGCGCGGCGCGCGAACAAGCGGCGCGGCGCGAGGCGGCCGAGGCGCAGAACCGCGCCCACGCGCTGCACGTGGAAGTGCTGCGCCTGGCGCAGCAGGCCGAGGCGGCCAGCGCGCGCGGCCAGCGGCTGGCCGGCGAACTGGAAGAAGCCGACGCGCAGCTCGAAGCGCTGGCCGAGCGGCACGCCACCGGCGAAGCGCGCTTCGAGGAACTCGACGCCGACCTCGCCACGGCGCAAGGCAAGCACGCCGAAATCGACGACGGCGTCATCGCTGCCGAGCGGACGCTCGCCGATGCGCGCGAGCAGCAGCGCACGCTCGAACGCCAGGCGCAGGAGGCCAGCTTCCAGGCGCGAACCCTCGCCAGCCGGCGCGGCGAGCTGCAACGCAGCATCGAGACCGCGGCGGCGCAGATCGAGAGCAACCAGGCCGCCGGCGCGCAGCTCGAACTCGAGCTCGGCGCCTTCGACGACGCGAGTGCGCAATCCGGCCTGCAGGCGGCGCTGGCACTGAAGCTCGACCGCGAACAGGTGCTGGCCGCGGCGCGCGGCGAGTACGACGACCTGGCGGCGAAGATGCGCGCTGCCGACGAGCGGCGGCTGCACATCGAGCGCAGCCTGGAGCCGCAGCGCGAACGCATCACCGCGCTGCAGCTGGAGCAGCAGGCGGCACAACTTGGCGGCGCGCAGTACCTGGAGCAGCTGACCGCCGCCGCGGTCGACCTCGAAGCGCTGGCGCGCGGCATCAGCGAAGGCGGCGTCAAGCTCTACGGGCTGCAAAGCGAGATCGACCGCATCCAGCGCGAGGTGACGGCGCTCGGCGCCGTGAACCTCGCAGCGCTGGAAGAGCTGACCAGCTCGCGCGAGCGCAAGACCTTCCTCGACGCGCAGAACGCCGACCTGCAGGACGCGATCCAGACGCTCGAAGACGCGATCCACAAGATCGACCTCGAGACGCGCGACCTGCTCGCTTCCACGTTCGCGCAGGTCAACGAGCACTTCGGGCGCATGTTCCCGCAGCTCTTCGGCGGCGGCAACGCGCGCCTGGTGATGACCGGCGACGAGATCCTCGACGCCGGCGTGCAGGTGATGGCGCAGCCGCCGGGCAAGAAGAACAGCTCGATCCACCTGCTCTCGGGCGGCGAGAAGGCGCTCACCGCGATCGCCCTCGTGTTCGCGATCTTCATGCTCAACCCGGCGCCGTTCTGCCTGCTCGACGAGGTGGACGCGCCGCTGGACGACGCCAACACCGACCGCTATGCCGCGCTCGTCAAGGAGATGGCTCAGAGCACGCAGTTCCTGTTCATCAGCCACAACAAGATCGCTATGGAAATGGCCGAGCAGCTCGTCGGCGTGACGATGCAGGAGCAGGGCGTCAGCCGCATCGTCGCGGTGGACATGGAGTCGGCGGTGTCGTTGGCCGAGGCGGCCTGAGCACGGGCATGAGGGCGCGCATGAGGGTGCAGGGGCGATGAACCTCACCGCGGCGCTGGCCCTGCTCGGCGCGGCGGTGCTGCTGGCGCTGGCGCTGCACGGCTGGTGGCGCATGCGGCGAATCGCGCCGCGCGTGGTGTCGGAGATGGACACCGTGCCGGCCGAGCCGGAGCGCGTCGAACGCCCTCGCTCGACGGCACTGCTGTTGCGGCGGGCGCGGGCGCAGGCGACGCCGTGCACCTCGAAGACGTACCGCAGCAGGCCCGGCCGAGCTGGCCGCGGCGCTGCGCAGCCCGCCGCGGCGTGAGCTGGCTGGACGCGCTGATCGACGCCATCGTGCCGCTGGTGCTGGAGCATCCGCTGGCCGGCGAGACGGCGCTGGCGCACCTGCCGCCCACGCGCCGCGCCGGCAGCAAGCCGTTCTACATCGAGGGCCTCGACACGCAGACGGGGCTGTGGGAGCCGCTGGCGCTGGGCATGCGCTACAGCGAGCTGCAAGGCCGGCGTGCAACTGGCCAACCGCAGCGGGCCGCTGAACGAGATCGAGTACAGCGAGTTCGTGCAGAAGGTCGAAGCCTTCGCCGAGGCCGTGCACGCGCGTGCCGACGCGCCCGACATGCTCGACGTCGTGGCACGCGCGCGCGAGCTCGGTCGATGGCCGGGCCGCTCGATGCGCAGCTCTCGATCGGCCTGCGCAGCAGCAGCGTTGCGTGGTCGGCGAGCTACGTGCAGCAGATTGCCGCGCGCGCCGGCTTCGTGCCCGGCGTACTGCCGGGCGCTGGGTGCTGCCGGCGGCCGGCAGAAGGACGAGCCGCCGCTGCTGGTGCTGTCGTTCGACCCGCAGGCCGCGCTCGCCGACGACCCGCAGCAGGCGGCGGTGCGCGAATGCACGCTGTCGCTGGACGTGCCCCGACGCCCGAGAGCGCCGAGCCGTTCCCGGCGCTGCACCGCATGGCGACGCAGCTCGCCGACGATCTCGACGCGACCGCCGTCGACGACCTCGGCGAGCCGATCACGCTGCACGCGTTCCAGGCGATCGGGGAGGAACTGGAGCGCCTTTATCGCGGGCTCGAAGCGCTCGACCTCGCCGCGGGCACACCGGCGGCGCGGCTGTTCGACTGATCTGCGCGCTTCGGAGCGCGCACCGCTTCGAGATCGAGCGCCACCGCCTGCAACGGCCGCGCCTCGGCACCGAGGTGACGACGAAGACGATGCGGCGAGGGTGCGCGGCGTCGGCCGGTGGCAGCGCATCGAGGCGGCTGCTCAGACCGTCGCGGGCGCGAACGGTGCCAGCGGCGGTACAGGCGCACGACGTGGTCGTGGCGCAGCGTCTCGCCGGCGTTCTCGCCGGCGCTCACGTGGCTGACGTGCTGGTCCTCGACAACGGCCCAGTAGCCGGCGAGGCGGTGCGACGCCGAGGCGACCGGCGCGATGCGCGCCTGCACGCGGCCATCGGCTTCACGGCTGAGCGTCACCTCGGGAACCGGCAACGCAGCGGGCCCAGACCGTGTAGCGCGCGGGCAGCGCCACGGCCAGCCGCGCCAGGCGCTGCCGTCAACAGTACCTGGGGCGTGTAGACGCCACGCTCGCCGCGCGCCGCGGCAAGGTCGTACTGGCGCCGCGTGTACTCGGTGCTGCCAAGGCGGTCAGGCCAGCCAGGCGGTCCCAGTAGTGCACGTGAAAGCCGAGCGCGACGACATCGGCGCGGCCCTTCAGCGTCGACAGCCACGCATCGGCCGGCAGGCACGAACTGCAACCTTCGGAGGTGTACAGCTCCACCACGCGCAGCGGCGTGGCCGGCGAGCGCGCGCTGGAGTCGTCGCCGGGGCCGCCTCGGCCATGCCGAGCACTGCCGTGCCGGCCCAAGGAGGAAGCCTGTCAGCGCGGCGCGCATGGCGAACGAAGTGCGGTGAAGCGCAGGCGTCAGGCGCCGGCGCGCAGGTACTTGGTGAACTCGTCGAACTCGGCCGAGTTCATCACGCCATTCTTGGAGCCCATCTTCTTCGCCTTGGCGTCGTAGAGCTTGCCCATCATCTCCAGGAACTCGGCCTTGCTGACCATGCCGTCCTTGTTCTTGTCCATCATCTTGACGGTGGCGATGTCGCCGAAGCGCATGTCGTCCATCGTCTCGGCGCGTGCCAGCGGCGCGGCCAGGGCGAGGGCGGTGCCGAGTGCGGCGAGCGTGAATCAGGCGGCGGTGGCGGTTGTCTTGGCGCTCATGTCAGACGTGCTCCTCGATGCGAATGGCGGCATAGGTGGCTGGGCGTCGGCGCCAGGCATGCCCGCACCGGCTCCGAAGCACCGTGCGCTGCGAAGACATCTGCTGCTGTTGCGCCGCGGGCCTGCCGCGCATCGTCACGGATGCAGGCTCAGTCGCGCGTGGCGCAGGCGCATTACAGCCGAGCTGAAAGAAAAACGCGCGGCCGAGGCCGCGCGCTTCATGAAGTCGCTGGTGCTCACTGCGGCTCGATCTTCGCGTCGCGGATCGCCTTGGCCCACTTCGCGGTCTCGAGCTTGTTGCGCTGCGCCAGCGCTTCGGGCGTGCCGGCGTCGACGACGAAGCCGAGCGAGGCGAACTTCTCCTGGATGTCCTTGCTCTGCGCGGCGGCGTTGATCGCCTGGTTGAGCTTCGCGATGATGTCGGCCGGCGTGCCCGCCGGCGCGAACACCGCGAAGTAGGCGATCAGCTCGTAGTCCTTGAGGCCGAGCGCCTCGTTCACCGTCGGCAGGTTCGGCGCCGCGGCCGAGCGCTTCGTCGACGTGACCGCGAGGCCGCGCACCTTGCCGGCCTGCACCTGCGGCAGCATCACCGCGAAGTCGGCGGTGAACATCATCACCTGGCCGGCGATGAGGTCGGTCGTAGCGGCCGGGCCGCTCTTGTAGGGGATGTTGTTCATCTGCACGCCGGCCATGCTGGCGAGCATCTCGGACGACACGAGCTGCGACGTGCTGGCGCTGGCGAAGGTGACGGTGCCGGGCTTGGCCTTCGCCATGTCGACGAGTTCGCGCAGCGTCTTCGCCGGCACGTCGTCGTTGTTGACGGCGACGATCAGCGGCACCAGGCCGGGGTAGCCCACCGGCGCGAACGCCGTGTCCTGGTCATGCAGCAGCTTCTTCATCAGGCTCTTCAGCGCCGCGTTGGTGCTGTTGGTGCCGACGAGGATCGTGTAGCCGTCGGCCGGCGCCTTGGCCACCGCGTCGGCGCCGAGCATGCCGTTGGCGCCGGGCTTGTTGTCGACGACGAAGGTGGCGTTCATCGACTCGGCCATCTTCGCGGTGAAGGCGCGCGCCACCTGGTCGATGGCGCTGCCGGCAGCGAAGGCGACGGCCTTGATCGGCTTGCTCGGGTACGGCTGGGCCAGCGCGGGCAGCGCGCGGCCACTGCGGCCACGAGGAGCGCGGCCGCGGCGAAGGCCAAGCGCCAGCAGGCGGCGCAAACGGGGTGTCACGGGAGGCTCTCCTTGTCTTGTCGGGGGCGTGATTCTCGGCCAGACCGCGGAAGCCGGAACGGGCGCGGGGTCGGACGGCACGATGGCGCGCGGCGCGCAGATCGACGCCTACGCGGCGCGCCACGGCCTGCCGCTTCTTTCGATCGAGGATCTCGTCGCGTGGCGGCGGCGCGGGGACGCGACGGCGCGCCTATAAACTGCGGCGCTCCTGAGGTCTTCACCTCGACTTCATCTCGCACCGGTCCTTGGAAGACGACAAGATCCACGCGCAAGTCAACGCGCAAATCGCGGCCGAACTGCAGGTTCGGCCTTCCCAGGTCCAGGCGGCGGTGGCGCTGCTCGACGGCGGCGCCACCGTTCCGTTCATCGCCCGCTACCGCAAGGAGGCCACCGAAGGCCTCGACGATGCGCAGCTGCGCACGCTCGAAGTGCGCCTGGCCTACCTGCGCGAGTTGGAGGAGCGGCGCGGCGCGGTGCTGAAGAGCATCGAAGAGCAAGGCAAGCTCACGCCGGCCTTGCGCGCCGCGGTGCTGGCGGCGCCGACGAAGCAGGAACTCGAAGACCTGTACCTGCCGTTCAAGCCCAAGCGGCGAACGAAGGCGATGATCGCGCGCGAGGCGGGGCTGGAGCCGCTGGCCGACCGCCTCTTCGCCGACCCGGCGCTCGATCCGCAGGTCGAGGCGCTGGCGTTCATCGCGGCGCACGAAGGCGGTGCCGCGGCGCTGGCCGAAGCGGGCTTCGGCGATGCGCTGGCGGTGCTCGACGGCGTACGCGACATCCTCGCCGAGCGCTGGGCCGAGGATGCCGCGCTCGTCGGCGCGCTGCGCGAGTGGTTGTGGTCCGCCGGCCTCCTGAAGAGCCGCCTCGCGCCGGGCAAGGACGGCCAGCACGCCGACGCGGCGAAGTACCGCGACTACTTCGACTACGCCGAGCCGATCGCCAAGGTGCCGAGCCACCGCGCCCTGGCGGTGCTGCGCGGCCGCTCGCAGGAGTGGCTGGAAGCGAGCCTGGCTCTTGATGACGAGGAAGCGCCTGCTGCATCGGTTGCATCGGTCGCGTCAGCGGGTTCGACAAAGAGCCCTGCGTTGCCACAGCCGTCGCCGGCCGAAGGCCGCATCGCCGTGCACCTGAAGTGGCGCAACGCCGGCCGGCCGGGCGACGCCTTCATCCGCAAGTGCGTGGCGTGGACGTGGAAGGTGAAGCTGTCGCTGAGCCTCGAGCGCGACCTCTTCGCGCGCCTGCGCGAGGCGGCCGAGGCGGTGGCGATCAAGGTCTTCGCCGACAACCTGCGCGACCTGCTGCTGGCCGCGCCGGCCGGGCGGCGCGTGGTGATGGGGCTGGACCCGGGCATCCGCACCGGCGTCAAGGTGGCCGTGGTCAGCGACACCGGCAAGGTGCTGGAGACGGCGACCGTCTATCCGCACGAGCCGCGCATGGACCGCGAAGGGTCGCTCGCGACGCTGGGCCGGCTAGTCGTGCAGCACGGCGTCAACCTCATCGCCATCGGCAACGGCACCGCGAGCCGCGAGACCGACCGGCTGGTCGTCGAGCTGATCCGCCGCATTCACGACAAGGCGCCGGAGTTCGTCCTCGACAAGGTCGTCGTCAGCGAGGCGGGGGCTTCGGTGTACTCGGCCAGCGAAGTGGCGAGCAACGAACTGCCGGAGCTCGACGTGAGCCTGCGCGGCGCGGTCAGCATCGCGCGGCGGCTGCAGGACCCGCTGGCCGAACTCGTGAAGATCGAGCCGAAGAGCATCGGTGTCGGCCAGTACCAGCACGACGTGAACCAGGCGGCGCTGGCGCGCACGCTCGACGCGGTGGTCGAGGACTGCGTCAACGCGGTCGGCGTGGACCTTAACACGGCCTCGGCGCCGCTCTTGACGCGCGTGTCGGGGCTGGGCGCCGGCGTCGCCGCGGGCATCGTGCGCTGGCGCGACGCCAACGGCGCCTTCCGCAACCGGCAGCAGCTCTTGCAGGTGAGCGGCCTCGGCCCGCGCACGTTCGAGCAGGCGGCGGGCTTCCTGCGCATCCGCGACGGCGACAACGCGCTCGACATGACCGGCGTGCACCCCGAGACATACCCCGTGGTGCAGAAGATGCTCGCCGCCACCGGCCGCCCGGTGCAAGAACTCATGGGCCGCGCCGAGGTGCTGCGCACGCTGGCGCCCGAGCGCTTCGCCGACGAACGCTTCGGCGTCATCACCGTGAAGGACATCGTCGCCGAACTCGAGAAGCCCGGGCGCGACCCGCGGCCCGACTTCCGCGTCGCACGGTTCGACGAGGGCGTCAGCGAGATCACCGATCTCAAGCCCGGCATGGTGCTCGAAGGCACGGTCAGCAACGTGGCGCAGTTCGGCGCCTTCGTCGACCTCGGCGTGCACCAGGACGGCCTCGTGCACGTGAGCCAGATGAGCAGAAGCTTCGTGCGCGACGCGCGCGAGGTCGTCAAGACGGGCCAGGTGGTGAAGGTGCGCGTGCTCGAAGTGGACCTGGCGCGCAAGCGCATCGCGTTGTCGATGCTGCTCGACGCCGGGGCGCAGCGCTCCGGCAGTACGGCGCCCGGCGACAACCGCTACCGCGCGCCCGAGCGCGGCCAGCGTGCGCGCCAGAACGAGGCGGCCGGCGCCGGCCAGGGCGCGATGGCGGCGGCCTTCGCGAAGCTGCACGGCGCGCGCTGAGGCGCGAACGCC
>JAXMEZ010000070.1:0-16813 GCA_046348035.1 Rubrivivax sp.
GCTGCCAGCGCGGCGGCGGCGGCGTCCACGCGGCGCGGCGGCGCGTGAGTTCCTCGTCGCTCACTTCGAGGTGGATGCGCCGCGCCGGCACGTCCACGGTGATGCGGTCGCCCGTCTTCACCAGCGCCAGCGGCCCGCCGACGGCGGCCTCGGGCGAACAGTGCAGCAGGCAGCCGCCGTAGCTGGTGCCGCTCATCCGTGCATCGCTCAGGCGCAGCATGTCGCTGACGCCTTGCTTCAAGAGCTTGGTCGGGATCGGCAGCATGCCCCACTCGGGCATGCCGGCGCCCTTGGGGCCGGCGTTGCGCAGCACGAGCACGTCGTCGCCGCTGACGTCGAGGTCCGGGTCGTCGACGGCCTTCTTCAGCGACGGGTAGTCGTCGAACACAAGCGCGCGGCCGGTGTGCTTCAGCAGGTGCGGCGCGCAGGCGCTCGGCTTGATGACGACGCCGTCGGGCGCCAGGTTGCCGCGCAGCACGGCGAGTGCGCCTTCGGCGTAGATGGGCTTCGCCAGCGGCCGGATCACGTCGTCGTCGTAGACCTCGGCGCCGGCGATGTTCTCGCCCAGCGTGCGGCCGTTGACGGTGCGCGCATCGAGGTGCAGCTTGCCGCGGATGCGTTCGAGCAGGCCGCGCAGGCCGCCGGCGTAGTAGAAGTCCTCCATCAGGTACTTGTCGCCGCTCGGCCGGATGTTGGCGAGCACGGGCACGACGCGGCTCGCGGCGTCGAAGTCCGCCAGGCTCACCGCGTGGCCGGCGCGGCGCGACATCGCGACGAGGTGGATGATCGCGTTGGTGCTGCAGCCCATCGCCATCGCGCAGGCGATGCCGTTCAAGAAGCTCTCGCGGCTCAGCAGCTTCGCCGGCGTCAGGTCTTCCCAGGCCATCTCCACCGCGCGGCGGCCGCATTCGGCGCTCATGCGGACGTGGTTCGCGTCCGCCGCCGGGATGCTGCTGGCACCGGGCAGCGCCAGGCCCACCGCCTCGGCAATGCCCATCATCGTGGCCGCGGTGCCCATCGTCATGCAGGTGCCGGCGCTGCGTGCGATGCCCGCTTCCATCTCCTGCCAGGCCTGATCGCTCAGGCGCCCGGCGCGGCGCTCGTCCCAGTACTTGAAGGCGTCCGAGCCCGAGCCCAGCACCTGGCCGCGCCAGTTGCCGCGCAGCATCGGGCCGGCGGGCAGGTAGATGCCCGGGATGCCGGCGGAGAATGCGCCCATCAGCAGGCCGGGCGTCGTCTTGTCGCAGCCGCCCATCAGCACGGCGGCATCGATCGGATGGCTGCGCAGCAGCTCCTCGGTCTCCATCGAAGTTGCGGTACAGCATCGTCGTCGGCTTGACGAGCGATTCGGAGAGGCTGATCGCCGGCAGCTCGAGCGGGAAGCCGCCGGCCTGGAAGACGCCGCGCTTCACGTCCTCGACGCGGCTCTTGAAGTGTGCGTGGCACTGGTTGGCGTCGCTCCAGGTGTTGACGATCGCCACCACCGGCTTGCCTTTCCAGTCGGCCGGCGCGTAGCCCATCTGCATCACACGCGAACGGTGGCCGAAGCTGCGGAAGTCGTCCGGCGCGAACCAGCGTGCGCTGCGCAGGTCTTCGGGGCGGCGTTTCGGTGCAGGGGGCGTCATCGCTTGCAGGTCCTCGAGTGCGGTGGCCATGCAGCGCCACTGTGCCGGGCGGGCAGTGTGCCGGGCGGGCAGTGTGCCGGACGGGCAGTGCGGCGGCGTGCCAGTGGCAGAATGTTCCGAGCCGTGGGACATGCCGGCGCAGCCGGCCGCGCGGCCCACGGCCCAGGCGCATCGTAGGAGTGCGAGGCAGGGCTGCCAATCCGGGCCCGCCGCGGCGAGGCAGCGAGCTGCCGGCGTTTTTCCAGGATCTGGGATGCCCCTCTTGCGCTCCGTGCTGCTGCTCCTTGGGCCCCGGCCATGACATCGAAGACCAGCGAAGGCACCGCATCCCTGGACAAGGCGCTCGACGTGCTCGACGCCGTGGGCAGCGTCGCGGCCGGCTTGTCGCAGGCCGACCTCGGGCAACGGCTGAAGCTGCCGCGCACGACGCTGTACCGGCTGCTGGGCACGCTGGTGGCGCGCGGCCTCGTGCGGCGCGATCCGCTCAGGCGCGTGTACTGCCTCGGCGCGCGCTGCTTCGAGTACGCGCGCGCCGCCTACGCGATGCCCGACCTCGTGGCCGCGGCGGCGATCGAGCTCAGGGCCTTGCGCGACATGACCGGCGAGACGAGCTACCTCGCCGCGCTCGACGGGCTGGAGGTGGTGGCGCTGGACCGCTGCGACGGCGCGCACGCGCAGCGCAGCCACGCCGCGGTGGGACAGCGCAAGCCGTTGCACTGCACGAGCCAGGGCAAGGCCATCCTCGCGGCGCTGCCGCCGGAAAAGCGCGATGCGCTCGTGCGCGAACTGGCGCTGGCACCGATGACGCCGCGAACGATCACCGACCGCCGCCGCCTGCTGGCCGAGCTGCGGCTGACGGCGCAGCGCGGCTGGTCGATCGACGACGAGGAGATCGCGCTGGGCGTGCGCTGCTGCGGCGCGCCGATCGTCGATGCCTTCGGCGAAGTGCGCGGCGCCGTGAGCGTCGCCGGGCCGGCGTTCAGGCTGACGATGGAGCGCGTGGAGCTTCTCGGCCCCGAAGTGGCCGAGGCAGCAAGACGCATCGGCGCGCAACTGGCGGCGGCCCGGCCTTCGCGCAGCGACGGCGAGGCGCGCGCCGTGCCCGGCGAGTGGGCTTTCGAGGGCGCGTTCCCGAGCAACGGCCGCACGCGCCTGTGGTGGGCCGACCGGCTGGCGCCGGCCTTGCACGCCGCCGGCGCCGAAGTGGACGAGACGGTGGCCGACCTCGAACACCCGATCGGTGCCCTGCTGCCCGACCGCGACGGCGTGCGCGTGCTGGCCGGCGAGGCCTGGCACCTGTACGGCGCCGACGGCCAGCGCGTCGACGATGCCGGCGCCGCTTCGGCCTTGCCGCGCACTGGCGTTCTCGCTGCGTGCGCCGGCCCGCCCGGCCAGGCGTGGGTATGCCAGGCCGAAGGCGAGCGCTGGCGCGTCGGTCTCGTGGACATGGTCTCGGGCGGCCACCCGGGAGGCGGCCACACGAATGCCACGCTCGCGGCCGACACCGGCTGGCTGTTGCCCGAGCCCGCCACGGCGCTGGCCTGGAGCGAAGCGCAGCGCACGCTCTATCTCGCCGCCGCCGGCAGCGGCACGCTCTACGCGGCGCAGGTGCGGCATGCCGGCCTCCGGCGGCTGGCCACGGTGCCCAAGGGCTCGGGGCGGCTGGGCGGCATGGCCGTCGATGCCGCCGGCGGCCTGTGGACGGCGTTGCGCGGCGGCTGGAGCGTGGCGCGCTTCGAGCCCGACGGCAGCATGGACCGCGTGGTGGCGCTGCCCGTGCCCGCGCCGACGGGCCTGGCCTTCGGCGGCGAGCGCGGCCGCACGCTCTTCGTGACGACGGCGCGCGACGCGCTCGACCGCGAGTCGCTCGACGCGGCGCCGCTGTCGGGGCGGCTGTTCGTCGTCGACGCCGGCTGAGGCGGCGGCATGGTCCTTTCAATCAGCCGAACGGAAACCTTTCAGTCAGCCGAGCCGTAACCTTTCAATCAGCCGAGTCGGCGCGGCTGCGATGAAAGTGGCAAGCCGCAACAGCGCCCGTGCGCTCAGCTCGGCTGGTACGCCAGCCGCACGTAGATCGGCGCGAACGCCTCGGCCTGCGTCACCTCGACCAACGCTTCGCGCGAGAGCTCGAGCAGCGCGATGAAGGTCACCACCAGCACCGGGACGCCGCGGCCGGCCTCGAAGAGGTCGGCGAACTCGACGAAGCGGCGGCCTTGCAGCTTGCGCAGCACGAGGCTCATGTGCTCGCGCACCGAGAGCTGCTCGCGGCTGATGGTGTGGTGCGCGGTGAGCCGCGCGCGCGCCAGGATCTCGCGCCAGGCCTGGCGCAGCTCGTCGGCGTGCACTTCGGGCCAGCGCGGCACGAGCGCCTGCTCGATGTAGACCTGCGCGCGCAGGAAGTCGCGCCCGAGCACCGGCAGCTCGTCCAGGCGCGCCGCGGCGAGCTTGATCTGCTCGTATTCAACGAGGCGGCGCACGAGTTCGGCGCGCGGGTCCTCGGCCTCGCTGCCGTCGGCGCTCTTCTTCGGCGGCAGCAGCATGCGGCTCTTGATCTCGATGAGCATCGCCGCCATCAGCAGGTATTCGCTGGCGAGCTCGAGGTTGCGGCTCCTGATCTGCTCGACGTAGGCGAGGTACTGGCGCGTCACGTCCGCCAGCGGGATGTCGAGGATGTTGAAGTTCTGCTTGCGGATGAGGTACAGCAGCAGGTCCAGCGGCCCTTCGAACGCTTCGAGGAAGACCTCCAGCGCGTCGGGCGGGATGTACAGGTCCTGCGGCAGCGCGAAGAGCGGCTCGCCATAGAGGCGCGCCACGGCCACCTGGTCGACCACGGCCGGTTCGGGCGGTGCCGCCTCACCCGGCAGCGTCGTGCCGGACTCGCTCTCGCTCATTGCTCAGGCGCGGGGGAAGGTGCACTCAGGTGCGCTGTCGCCTGCGGCGGCGCGCGCTTCCGCTTCAGTGCCCGCTCTGGTAGACGTAGCCCTGCTGCGGCACCTTCGCTTCGCGCCATTCGGCCAGTTGCCGGCGGTCCAGCGGGCGGTCCCACAGCAAGGCGCGGCCGGCGCGCTGTTCGGCTTCGAGCGTGGGCTTCTTCGCCTTCATGTCCTCGATGAACGAGGTCAGCTCGGACTTGTAGGGCTTCCAGAACAAAGGCATGGGTGAGCGCGCGAGGCCGGGTGCAAGAATCCCGCGATTCTAACGAGGGCGCCTGTCGCAACGCGTCCGAGGAACCGCATCGATGAAGACCTGCTTCGCCATCTTCCTGCTCGGCATCGCGCTGCTTGCCGGCTGCGACCCGCAGCGCGTGGCAAAGCTCGAAGAGGGCGTCGCCACCGAAGTCGATGTGCGCAAGCAGTTCGGCGACCCGGTCACCGTCACCATCGCCGCCGACGGCACGCGCACGCTGGACTACCCGCGCCAGCCCGAGGGCTGGACGAACTACGTCATCAAGATCGGCCCCGACGGCAAGATGAGTTCGCTGCGCCAGCTGCTCAACGAGGACAACTTCGCCCGCATCCGCCCCGGCATGGACGCGCAGCAGGTGCGCGAAGCGCTCGGCCGCCCGGCCGAGCAGAAGCGCTACGACCTCAAGAACGAGGAGGTCTGGAGCTGGCGCTACAAGCCGGTGAACGAGAGCCGCCTCTTCACGGTGACCTTCGGCGCCGACGGCAAGGTGCTCGCCACCGCGAAGGCCGACGACCCGCGCGAGCAGGCGCAGGCCGGGCGCTGATACGGTTCGGCGTTCGATCGAACAAGAACCGTTCGGGCTGAGGTGCCGACCGTCCTGATCCTTCGACAAGCTCAGGACAGGGTACGCCTGACGGCGTATCGAAGGAAGCCCGCCCTTCGCAGCGGCTTCGTATGCTGCGGCTTGCCCCTTGATCAGACGAGCCCTGCTCCGGGGGCGTCCTGCTCGAACGCGGCGGCGACCGTGGGCACGATGTTCTCGGCCCCGAGCACTTCCTCGAACCCCGAGCGGCGCACCAGCGACAGCGGCTGCTCGTTGACGTTGGCCAGCACCAGCGCCACCTCCTGCCGCGCCAGCGTGCGGTGAAGCTGGCGCAGCGCGTCCAGGCCCGAGGTGTCCAGCAGCACCATGCGGTGCATCTCCAGCACCACCGCGCGCGTGCCCGCGGCCACCTGCGCCGGCAGCGCTTCCACCTTGCCCACGGCGCCGAAGAAGAGCGAGCCGAAAAGCTCGAACACCTGCACGCCGGCGGGCAGGTCGGTGGGCGCCAGCGGCTGCACGCGGAACTGCGTGCCCATGCGCCAGATGAAGAAGGCGCAGGCGAGCACGAGGCCGACTTCCACCGCCACCGTGAGGTCGAAGACGACGGTGAGGAAGAAGGTGCCGAGCAGGATCACCCGGTAGGGCAGGTTGAAGCGCTTCAAGTGCGCGAACTCGCGCCACTCGCCCATGTTCCAGGCGACGAAGGCGAGGATGCCGGCCAGCGCCGCCAGCGGCACGTTCAGCGCCAGCGGCGCCGCGGCGAGCATGATCACCAGCAGCGTGGCCGCATGCACGATGCCGGCCACCGGCGTGCTGGCGCCGGAGCGAACGTTGGTCACCGTGCGCGCGATGGTGCCGGTGGCGGGGATGCCCCCCACCAGCGGCACCACGAGGTTGGCCACGCCTTGCGCCATCAGCTCCTGGTTGGGGTCATGGCGCGGCAGCTCGGTCAGGTTGTCGGCCACGCGCGCGCACAGGAGAGACTCGATGGCGCCCAGGAGCGCGATCGTGATCGTCGGCATCAGCAAGAGCTTCACCGTCGTCCAGCTGAACTCGGGCAACGCGAGCGGCGGCAGGCTCTGCGGAATGCCGCCGAAGCGCGAGCCGATCGTCTCGACGCGCAGGTCAGCGAGCGTCACCGCCAGCGTCGTGACCACCAGCGCCACCACGGTGCCCGGCACGTGCGCGGCCCAGCGGTGCAGGTGCCGCAGCGCGCCCACCGGCCCGGTGGGCATCGCGTACGACTTCGGCCACAGCACGACGATGGCCAGGCTCGCCAGCGCCAGCGCCAGCGCCGCCGGGTTGACGGTGTGCGCGTGCGCGGCGAGCACGCCGATGAGCGAGAAGAAGTCGCCGGGGAGCTTCGGCGTCGCGAGGCCGAAGAAGTCCTTCACCTGCGACAAACCGATCAGCACCGCGATGCCGTTGGTGAAGCCGATGACGATGCTCACCGGCACGTACCGCACCAGCGCGCCGAGCTTGAACAGGCCCATCGCGAACAGCAGCACGCCGGCCAGCATCGTGGCGATGAGCAGGTTGGCCAGGCCGAAGCGCTCGCCGATGCCGTAGACGATGACGATGAAGGCGCCGGCCGGCCCGCCGATCTGCACGTTGCTGCCGCCCAGCGCCGAGATCAGGAAGCCGGCGACGATGGCGGTGACGAGCCCCTGCTCGGGCTTGACGCCGCTGGCGATCGCGAAAGCCATCGCCAGCGGCAGTGCGACGACGCCGACGGTCAGCCCCGCGGCGAGGTCGGTCATGAAGCGGCGCGCGTCGTAGCCGCGCAGCGTTTCGAGCAGGCGCGGGCGGAAAGGCTGCAGGTCGATCATGTCGGCGGCCGTTGACCCGCTGTGCCGGCCGGCGTCGGCGCGGCGTGCGGCGGCGGCGCCGCGCCGGCGCGCAGCCGGCGCACGGCGACGAGGATGCCGCGCAGGATCGCGAGCGGCGGCGGCGGGCAGCCGCGCACGGCCACGTCCACCGGGATCACGTCGGCCACCGCACCGCGAACGGCGTAGCCCGCACCGAAGATGCCGCCGCTGCAGCCGCAGTCGCCGACCGCGACGACGAGCTTGGGCGCAGGCGTGGCGTCGTAGGTGCGCCGCAGCGCCAGGGCCATGTTGCGTGCCACCGGGCCGGTGACGAGCAGCAGGTCGGCGTGGCGCGGGCTGGCGACGAAGCGGATGCCGCGCCCTTCGAGGTTGTAGTAGGGGTTGTTGAGCGCGTGGATCTCCAGCTCGCAGCCGTTGCACGAGCCGGCGTCGACTTCGCGGATCGCCAGCGCGCGGCCGAGCACGGCGAGGATCTCGTCGTGGATGTCGCTGGCAGCGGCCTCCAGCGTGCCTGCGTCTGCCGGCAGCGGCTCGGTCGGCAGGCCGACGCGGACGATCTGTTGCAGCAGCTTGAGCATCTACAGGTCCTGCCCGGAATAGCTGAGATTGAACGACTTGTTGATGAGCGGGAAGTCGGGGACGATGTTGCCGATCACGGCGTGCTCGAGCACCGGCCAGTTCTGCCAGGAGGGGTCGTGGCAATGGCAGCGCAGGATGCGGCGCCCTCGCAGCTCGAGCGCGACGAGGACCTCGCCGCGCCAGCCTTCGATCCAGCCCGCTCCGCGCGCGCTCTCGGGCCATGCCCGGCCCGGCGCCGGCACTTCGGCGCGGACGGCACCTGCCGGCATGCCGGTGAGCAGCGTGCGGATGAGCCGCAGCGACTCGACGATCTCGTCGAAGCGCACGGCCACGCGCGCGGCGACGTCGCCTTGCGCCGATTGCGCCGGGCGCACCTGCAGGCGGTCGTACGGCGGCCAGGGATGGTCGTGGCGCAGGTCGGCGGCGATGCCGCTGGCGCGGCCGGCCAGGCCGGTGAGCCCGAGCCGGCGCGCCAGCTCGGTGTCGACGCGGCCGGTGCCGATGAAGCGGTCCTGCAGCCCGGCGTGGCTGTCGTAGATGGCGCGCAGGTCGGCCAGCTCGCGCTCGACGGCATCACACTGCTTGTGCAGCCGCACGATCTGCTCGGCACCGATGTCGACGGCGACGCCGCCCGGCAGCACGGCATCCATCATGAAGCGGTGGCCGAAGGCCTGCGCCGAGGCGCGCTGCCAGTCCTCGCGCAGGCGCGAGAAGTGCGCGAGGCCGATGGCGAGCGCCGCGTCGTTGCCGAGCGCGCCGAGGTCGCCGAGGTGGTTGGCGATGCGTTCACGCTCCAGCATCAGCGCACGCAGCCAGGCGGCGCGCTCGGGCACCTCGACGGCCAGCGCCGACTCGAGCGCCATGCAGTACGCCCACGCGAAGGCGACCGTCGAATCGCCCGAGACGCGGCCGGCCAGGCGGTGCGCGTCGCCCAGCGGGTCGAGCTCGGTGAAGCGGCGCTCGATGCCCTTGTGCACGTAGCCCAGGCGCTCTTCGAGCCTGAGCACCTTCTCGCCGACGACGGAGAAGCGGAAATGCCCCGGCTCGATGATGCCCGCGTGCACCGGGCCGACCGGGATCTCGTGCACGCCGTCGCCTTCGACGCGAACGAAGGCGTAGTCGCCGCCGTCGCGCGGGCCGGTGCCGGCGCGCGGCTTCGGCTCGCCGCGCAGGGGTTGGCGTCCGGCCCAGGCGCCATGGTCGAGCCAGGGGCGCTCGTCGGCCGCGCCGGCGGCGTGCAGGCCGCAGAGGTCGGCGATGGCGCGCTGCATGCGGTTGGCGCAGGGGAACCGCGCCGCAAGGTCGGGGTAGCGGTCTTCGGAGTCCGCCTCTAGGTCGACCCAGACCAGGCCCTGTGCACCCAGCGCGTAGGCGGCGCTGACCACCGATGCGTCGGCGCGCGCGGCTGCCGAAGCGCCGGGGCCGGCGCCCGCGCGTCCCCACAAAGCCACGAGCCTGCCGCCCTCGCGCACCACGGTCTCGGCGAGTGCGCTCCAGCCGCGCGCGTCGATGCGGCCGTGCCAGACGGGCAGCGGCGCGGCCAGGCGCGCCACATCGAGATCCGCTTCGCCGAGGCGCATGGCCGGTGCCGCCCTCAGCCGCCGATCATCTTCGCGGCCTGGCGGAACCAGCCGTCGAGGTACGGCGGCACCCACAGGCCGAGCATCAGGCTGAGCGCGAGGTGCACGAACACCGGTACCAGTGCCGGCGGATGCGCCAGCGGTTTCAGGGTCGTGTCGCCGAAGACCATCGGCTGCACGCGCCCGAACACCGAGGCGAACGCGACGCCGAGCGCCAGCAGCAGGAACGGCGTCGCCCAGGGCTGCTCGCGCATCGCCGTGGTGATGATCAGGAACTCGCTGGCGAAGACGCCGAAGGGCGGCATGCCGAGGATCGCCAGCGAGCCGAGCATCAGCCCCCAGCCCACCGGCGGGCTCACCTTGACGAGGCCGCGGATCTCGTCCATCACCTGCGTGCCGGCCTTCTGCGCCGCGTGCCCGACGGCGAAGAAGATCGCCGACTTGGTCAGCGAGTGCACCGTCATGTGCAGCAGGCCGGCGAAGCTGGCGATCGGTCCGCCCATGCCGAAGGCAAAGCTCATCAGGCCCATGTGCTCGATCGACGAGTAGGCGAACATGCGCTTGATGTCGCGCTGGCGCATCAGGAAGAAGGCCGCCGCCACCACCGACAGCAGGCCGAAGCCGATCATCATGCGGCTCGCCAGCGGCGTGCCGAGAGCACCGTCGGTCAGCACCTTGCAGCGCAGCACCGCGTACAGCGCGACGTTGAGCAGCAGCCCCGAGAGCACCGCCGACACCGGCGTCGGACCTTCGGCATGCGCGTCGGGCAGCCAGTTGTGCAGCGGCACCAGGCCGACCTTGGTGCCGTAGCCGATGAACAGGAAGGCGAAGGCGAGCGTGATGATGTGCGGGTCGAGGTTCGCCTTGACGCCGTCGAGCTGGGTCCACAGCAGCGCGCCGCCTTCGCTGCCGAGTACCTTCTCGGCGGCCATGTACAGCATCACCGTGCCGAATAGCGCCTGCGCGATGCCCACGCCGCAGAGGATGAAGTACTTCCACGCCGCTTCCAGGCTGGCCGCGGTGCGGTAGACGCTCACCAGCAGCACGGTGGTGAGCGTGGCCGCTTCCATCGCCACCCACAGCAGGCCCATGTTGTTGGTCGTCAGCGCCAGCAGCATCGTGAAGCTGAACAACTGGTACATGCTGTGGTACAGGCGCAGCCGCGGCGGCGTCATCTTCCCGTGGTCGCGCTCCACGCGCATGTACGGGCGCGAGAAGATCGCAGTGGTCATGCCGACGAACGAAGTCAGCGCGACGAGGAAGACGTTGAGCGGGTCGATGAAGAACTCGCGCTCCCAGGCGAACAGCGGCCCCCCGGCCACCACCTGCGCGGTGAGCGTCGTGGCCGCGAGGAACGTGCCGCTGCTGAAAGCGACGTTGATGTCCAGCGCCCGGTCGCGGTGGCCGAGCAGGGCGAGCACGATGCCGCCAGCCAGCGGGATG
The DNA here is from genome assembly GCA_046348035.1 of Rubrivivax sp. Classification (GTDB taxonomy): domain Bacteria; phylum Pseudomonadota; class Gammaproteobacteria; order Burkholderiales; family Burkholderiaceae_C; genus Rubrivivax. The sequence goes on from JAXMEZ010000070.1 coordinate 10,787, forward strand.
GCGAGCACGAGGAAGAAAGGCAGCAGCGCGAGCGTTCCGGCCGCCATCGCTCACTCTTCCTTGAGCCGCTCGAGGTGGCGGATGTCGAGGCTGTCGAACTGCTCGCGGATCTGGAACATGAACACGCCCAGGATCAGCACGCCGATGAGCACGTCCAGTGCGATGCCCAGTTCCACCACCATCGGCATGCCGTAGGTGGCCGAGGTGGCGGCGAAGAAGAGGCCGTTCTCCATCGACAGGAAACCCACCACCTGCGGCACGGCCCTGGCGCGCGTGATCATCATCATGAACGACAGCAGCACGCAGGCGAGCGCGATGCCGAGCGTGCCGCGCGCGACGGTCGACGAGAAGCGCGCGATCGGCAGCCCGAGGTTGAAGGCGAAGATGACGAGCAGGATGCCGACCAGCATCGTCGTCGGGATGTTGATCAGCGGCTCGGTGTCCCAGCGCACCTCCAGCCGGTCGATCACGCGGTGCAGCAGGATCGGGATCAGGATCACCTTCAGCACGAGCGTCAATGCCGCCGAGACGAAGAGGTGCGGCTGCGCGGTGGCCGCGCCCACCACGGCCGTGGCGGCGACGAGCACCACGCCTTGCATCGTGAACAGGTGCACCAGCGAGAGCACACGGCGCTGCGAGAGCATCGCGAAGGCGAGCATCAGCAGCGCTGCGCCGAGCAGGTTGATGAGCTGGCCGAGCAGCGGGTTCATCACGTTCCCAGCAGGATGTGCACCAGGAGGCCGATCACTGCCAGCAGGAAGGCGGTGGCCAGGAACTCGGGCACGCGGAAGATGCGCATCTTGGCGCTCAGCGTCTCGAGCACCGCCAGCGCGGCGCCGCCCAGGGCAAGCTTGAGCACGAGCGTGGGCACGGCCAGCAGCATCTCCAGCGGCGCCTGCGCCTCGGCCACGCCCCAGGGGAAGAAGAGCGCCAGCCCGGCGCAGGAGTAGGCGAACAGCTTCAGGCTTGCCGCCCACTCCAGCAGCGCCAGGTGGCGGCCCGAGTACTCGAGGATCAGCGCCTCGTGGATCATCGTCAGCTCGAGGTGCGTGGCCGGGTTGTCCACCGGCACGCGCGCGTTCTCGGCCAGCGAGACGATCGTGAAGGCGACGCCGGCGAAGGCCAGGCTCGGGTAGATCGCCAGCTCGCGGTGCGCCAGCGTCTCGACGATGGTGGCCAGCGACGTCGACTTGGAGATCAGCGAGGCGCAGAACAGCACCATCAGCAGCGCCGGCTCGGCCAGGAAGCCGATCAGCATCTCGCGCCGCGCGCCCAGGGTGCCGAACGAGGTGCCGATGTCCATCGCCGCCAGCGAGATGAACACGCGCGCCAGCGCGAACAGGCCCACCAGCGCGATCGCGTCGGCGGCCAGCGACAGCGGCAGGTCCGTGGACAGTGTGGGGATGATCGAGCAGGCCAGCGTCATGCAGCCGAAGACGATGTAGGGCGCGGCGCGGAGCGGCGTCGCGCTCTCGGCGACCACCGACTCCTTGTTGAACAGCTTGTGCAGCAGGTGGTAGGGCTGCAGCAGCGGCGGTGCGCTGCGGTTCTGCAGCCAGGCGCGGCATTGGTTGACCCAGCCGGTGAGCAGCGGGGCCAGCGCCAGCGCGAGCACGATCTCGAGCGCCTGCGAGAGGGCGCCGGTCCACCACGGCGTGACCGGCAGCGTCAGCGGCAGCGTCAGCGGCAGCGTCAGCGGCGTCATGGCCGCACCACCCACAGCAGCGTGATCAGCGTGGCGAAGCTGAACAGCAGGTAGATCGCGATGCGGCCCTGCTGCAGCAGGCCGACGACGCGTGCCGCGCGCAGCACGACGTCGGCGATCGGCCGGTACAGCCAGTGCCAGAAGTGGTCCTCGACCGTGACGCGGTAGCTCGGGGCGCTGTCGAACGGGCTCGGCAGCTCGCGCCGCATGCGGAAGGCCGGCTCGAAGATCTGCCGGATCGGCTGGCCGAAGCCTTCGGCCGTGTCCTGCATGCGCGCCGTCTGCCACGGGAAGCCGCAGTCCCAGGGTGGCGCGCGGCGGATGCGGCCGTGGTACAGGCGCCGCACGAGCGCGAAGGCGAGGGCGAAGCTTGCCGCCACGCCGGCGAGGAAGATCACCGGCCCGTAGCTCGCGCGCTCGAGGGCGATGGGCACGAGCAGCCAGCCGTGCGCGGCCACCTGCGGGCCGAGGCCGAAGCCCACGAGCGCACGCGTGACCGGATCGACGAGCTGGATGAACTGGATCGGCAGCAGCCCGAGGAGCACGTTGCCGAGCAGCAGCCAGGCCATGCCGCGCTTCTGCCAGGCGTTGGCATCGTGCGCTTCCATCAGGCGCGGCTCGCGCGGCCGGCCGAGGAAGATGACGCCGAAGAACTTCACCATCGTGTAGCCGGCCAACGCCGCGACGAGCGCGATCAGTGCTGCCACCACCGGGATCAGCATGTTCAGGAACGGGTCCGGCAGCCCCGGCGTGAACAGGAAGCTTTGCAGCAGCAGCCACTCGGAGACGAAGCCGCTGGTGGGCGGCAGCCCGGCGCTGGCGAGCACGCCGACCAGGCTGACCCAGGCCACCCATGGCATCGCGCGCATCAGGCCGCCGAGCTTGCCGAGGCTGCGCTCACCGGTGGCGTGCAGCACGGTGCCGGTGGCGAGGAAGAGCAGGCTCTTGAACAGAGCGTGGCTGGCCACGTGCACGAGCGCGGCGGTCAGTGCGAGCGCGGCCAGCGCCTTCATCGAGTAGGCCGAGAAGAGCAGGGCCAGGCCGACGCCGGTGGCGAGCAGGCCGATGTTCTCGATCGACGAGTAGGCCAGCAGTCGCTTCATGTCCGTCTGCACCGCGGCGAAGACGACGCCGAACAGCGCCGTCACGAGCCCGATCGCCAGCAGCACGACGCCCCACCACCAAAGCTGGAGTGCCAGGAGGTCGAACAGCACGCGCAGCAGGCCGTAGATGGCCGTCTTCAGCATCACCGCGCTCATCAGCGCCGACACCGGCGACGGCGCCGCCGGGTGCGCCTCGGGCAGCCAGACGTGCAGCGGCAGCAGCCCCGCCTTGGCGCCGAAGCCGAAGACCGCGAGCGCGAACGCCACCGAGCCCCAGAACGGCGTGAGCTGCTGCGCGCGCATGTTGGCGAAGGTGTAGTCGCCGGTGTTGGCCTGCAGCACGCCGAAGCACATCAGGATGCCGATCGCGCCGACATGCGCGATCAGCAGGTACAGGTAGCCCGCCTGCCGGATCTCGGCCACGCGGTGGTGGGTGGTGACGAGGAAGAACGACGACAGGGCCATCGTCTCCCACATCACCATGAAGGCATAGGCGTCGTCGGCCAGCACGACGCCGGCCATGCTGGCGAGGAAGACGTGGTACTGCAGGCAGATCAGCCCCGGCGGCGTGCCCTCGCCATGGCGGAAATAGCCTGCCGCGAAGGCCGAGACGCCGGCCGCGGTGGCGCCGATGACCATCAGGAAGAAGGCGGAGAGGGCATCGAGGCGCAGGTGGAAGGGCAGTGTCGGCAGGCCCACCGCGAGCACCGCGACCTGCGGCGTGGTGAACAGCGCCGCCAGCGCCACGGCGAAGATCGCCACGCCCACCGCGCCGCCGATGGGGAAGAGCACGAAGGAGACGAGCTCGAAGCGCCTGAGCGCCCAGATGCCGGCCGCTGCGACGAGCAGCCAGGCGGCGATCGCCAGCAGCAGCCAGTCCAGCAACAGCCACTGCGCGATATCGGTCTGCAACGGCATGGCGGGTGCGGCTGCGGCGGGGCTCTCCGGCGGGCGGCGGCTGCGTCAGCCGCGGCTGCCGGATCGAGGCCGCCGTGCCTGGCGCGGCGGCTTGCCGGCGCGGCCAGCGGCGGGGCGCTGCTGCGCCGGGGCGGCCGGCAACGCGCTGCCGCTGGGCAAGTAGCTCACGCCGTGCTGCGCGAGGTACTCGCGGATCATCTGCCGCACCACCTGGGAAGGCGTCAGGTCCTGCTGCGCGCACAGGCGCTCGAAGGCGGCCTTCTTGGCCGGGTCGACCAGGAGCGTCAGGCGGGCGGTCTTCAACTCCACGTGCACATTGTATGTGAATGCCATGAGCATACGAACCGCATGTGCCGCAGCACGAGGCCGGCCCCCGCGCGGGCGGCGCGGCGGCGCAGCAGCTCTCCTGTCAGGCGGTGTGTGGACCGTCGGGCGGCGACGGTCGCGCGGCACTCAGCGCACGCGCAGGCCCGGCGTCGCGCCGGGCCAGGGTTCCAGCACGTACAGGCCGGGCTCGGCCTTCTCGTCGGCGTGGCTGGCAGCGAGCACCATGCCTTCGCTCGTGCCGAACTTCATCTTGCGCGGCGCGAGGTTGGCCACCAGCACCGTCAGCTTGCCGGCAAGCTGCTCGGGCGCGTAGGCGCTGGCGATGCCACTGAAGACGTTGCGCAGCCTCGGGCGACCTTCAGGGTCGGGGCCTTCGCCCGCGTCCAACGTGAGGCGAAGGAGCTTCGTGCTGCCTTCGACGCGCTCGGCGGCGACGATCTTGGCGATGCGCAGGTCGACCTTCGCGAAGTCGTCGATGCCGATCGTGGCGGCGATGGCTTCGCCGCCGGGGAGCGTTGGCGCTGAGGAAGCCTCGGCCGGCGGCTCGAACAACGCGTCGAGCTGCTTGGCATCGACGCGCTGCATCAGGTGCTTGTACTCGCCGATGCGGTGGCCGCCGCCGTGGTGCAGCGAGCGCTGCGCGTCGGCCCATTTCAGCGGCCCGATGCCGAGGAACGCCTCCACCTTCGCCGCCAGCGCCGGCAGCACCGGCTTCAGGTACACGGTGAGGACGCGGAAGGCCTCGATGCACACGGTGCAGGCGTCGTGCAGTGCCGCTTCCATGCCGGCCTGCTTCACCAGCTCCCACGGCTTGTTGCGGTCGACGTACTCGTTCACGCGGTCGGCCAGCAGCATCACCTCGCGCAGCGCCTTGCCGAATTCGCGCGCCTCGTACAGCTCGCGCACGGTGGCGGCGTGCGCGCGCAGGCCGTCGAGCAGCGCGCGGCCCTCGACGCCGACGTCGGCCGACAGCCGCCCTTCGAAGCGGCGCGTGAGGAAGCCCGCGGCGCGGCTGGCGATGTTGATGTACTTGCCCACGAGGTCGCTGTTGACGCGGGCCATGAAGTCCTCGGGGTTGAAGTCGAGGTCTTCGACGCGGCCGTTGAGCTTGGCGGCGATGTAGTAGCGCAGCCACTGCGCGTCCATGCCCAGCTCGAGGTACGCGAGCGGGCTGATGCCGGTGCCGCGGCTCTTGCTCATCTTCTCGTTGTTCACGGTCAGGTGGCCGTGCACGAAGATGTTGTCGGGCACCTTGCGGCCGCTGAACTTCAGCATCGCCGGCCAGAAGAGCGTGTGGAAGGTGACGATGTCCTTGCCGATGAAGTGCACCTGCTCCACCGCCGGGTCGGCGAGGTACTTGTCGAAGTCGAGCCCCTGCTTGCCGAACCAGTTCTTCAGCGACGCGAGGTAGCCCACCGGCGCGTCGAGCCAGACGTAGAAGTACTTGCCCGGCGCATCGGGGATCTCGATGCCGAAGTAGGGCGCGTCGCGGCTGATGTCCCAGTCGCCGAGGCTCACCTTGCCTTGCTCGTCGCGCGCGAACCACTCGCGCACCTTGTTGGCCACCTCGGGCTGCAGGCGGCCGTCCTGCGTCCACGCCTCGAGGAACTCGACGCAGCGCGGGTCCGAGAGCCGAAAGAAGAAGTGCTCGCTCTTTCGCAGCACCGGCGTCGCGCCCGACAGCGCCGAGTACGGGTTCTTCAGGTCGGTGGGCGCATAGACCGAGCCGCAGACCTCGCAGTTGTCGCCGTACTGGTCCTTGGCGCCGCACTTCGGGCACTCGCCCTTGATGAAGCGGTCGGGCAGGAACATGCCCTTGTCGGGGTCGAAGAACTGCTCGATCGTGCGCGTCTCGACGAGGCCCGCGGCCTTGAGCGCCAGGTAGATCGAGCGCGCCAGCTCGTGGTTCTCGGGCGCGTCGGTGCTGTGCCAGTTGTCGAACGAGATGTGAAAGCCTTCGAGGTACGGCTTGCG
>JAXMEZ010000071.1:0-16389 GCA_046348035.1 Rubrivivax sp.
GCGGCTTCGAACAGGCTGAAGCCGCCCGGGATCGGCATCACCCAGTCGGCGTTCACGCGCGCAAGGCGGGCGTGTCCGCCGTCGTGGTCGACGCCGATGCCGAAGCCGTGCACGATGACTTCGTCGCCGGCGCGAAAGCGCTCGTCCGCCGACTCGAGCACCGTCCCGACCAGATCGATGCCGCCGATGCGCGGCCACTGGCGGATGATCGAATTCAGGCCACGCGACGCCAGCGCATCCTTGTAATTGATGCTCGAATGGGCGACCTCGATGACCACGTTGCCGGGGCTGAGGTCATCGACGCGCAGCGTGCGCAAGTGGCGCTCGGGCGCACCTTCACCGGCTTCCAGGCGCAGCGCTTGAAAGGTGGCTTGGATGGCCGGCTCGGCCATCGCAGGGGCTCGATCGCCCGATGATGCTTCGGTGCTCATTCGGCACTGGCTCCGGTTGCTTTCACCAGCGCGCTCCACTTGAGCGCTTCGGTGCGGATGAAGTCGGCAAACTGCTTCGGGCTGCTGCCCACCGCTTCCGCGCCGCCCTCGAGCATGCGCTTGGGCAGATCGGTCTGTGCGAGCACCTTGGACACCGACGCCTGCAGGCGCTCGATGATCGCCAGCGGCGTGCCCGGCGGCGCCATCAGCCCCTTCCATGCCGTCACGACATAGCCCGGCAGCCCCGATTCGTCCAGCGTCGGCAACTCCGGCAGGACCTTCGCGCGCCGCTCGCTCGTTACGCCCAAAGCGCGCAGCTTGCCGCTCTTGATGTGCGGCAGATAGGCCGGCATGTTGTCGATCGCCACCGTCACCGCGCCGCCGACGAGGTCGCTGATCGCCGGCCCCGTTCCCTTGTAGGGCACGTGCACCATCTTCAACCCGGCCATCTGGTTCATCCACTCGCCCGCCAGGTGTGCCGGCGTGCCGACGCCTGGCGATGCAAAGCTGACCTTGTCGCCCTGCACCTTGGCCCAGGCGATGAACTCGCGCAGGTCGCGCGCCGGCACGGACGGATTCACGACCATCGCGTTGGGCTCGACCTGCAGCAGCGACACCGGCATCAGATCCTTCAGCGGATCGAAGCGCAGGCCCCTGTACATGAACGGGTTGATGACGATCTGCGCCGCGGACGCCAGCAGCAGGGTGTAGCCGTCGGGTGTCGCTCGCGCCACCTGCTCTGCGCCGATGTTGCCGCCCGCGCCGGCCCGGTTGTCGACCACCATCGGCTGCCTCCATTCGGCGCCGAGCTTGTCGGCGAACAGCCGCGCCGTGATGTCGGCCGAGCCGCCGGGCGCGAAGCCCACGACGAGGCGCACCGGACGCTCAGGATACGTGCCCTGGCCACGGGCCAGCAGCGGCAAGAGGGCGCTCAGGGCGGCGGCCTCGGCGAACGTTCTGCGCTTCATGCCTTGTCTCCTTTCCCGCGGGCCGGGGGCCGGGGGCATCGATGAAGGGTTTCGATGCAGTCTAGGGACGCGAGACAACTCGCCGAAGCAGTCAATCGATATATTAAACATCGTGTCCCGGCGACCTTCGGCAGCCCAGCGGCCGCACCAGATGTATGCCAGCAGCCTGGCCAACGGGCTGCGTCTTCTGGCGAGCTTCAGCATGGAGGCACCGGCGATGAGCAACGGCGAGCTGGCGACGCGCAGCGGCCTGTCGCCGGCCTCGGTCACGCGCCTGACCTACACCCTCGGCGAGCTCGGCTATCTGCGCTACGACGCGGCCGAGCGCCGCTACCGCCTGGGCGCGGCGACCATGACGGTCGGCTACCCGCTGCTGGCCAGCCTGGGCGTGCGGCAGGTCGCAGGGCCCTTGATGCAGGCCCTGGCGCGCAAAGTCCGGGCGACCGTGTCGCTGGCGCTGCGCGAACGCACGCACATGGTCTACGTCGAAACCTACCGCGGCCACGACGGGGTCGCGTTCCGCCCCGAGGTCGGTGGCCGCATGCCGATCTGGGCGACCGCGGCCAGACGCGCCTGGCTGGCAGGCGCCGAAGCGGCGCACTGGCGAGATCGGCGTGGCCCAGATCCGCCGCCAGCATGCGGCGGAGTGGACGCCACCGTGCGGCGGTAGCGGCAGCACGCAGGGCTTACGCGCGCACCGGCTTTGCGTTGCACACGGCGGTGGCGGCCCGACATCCGCGCCATCGCGGTGCCCATGCAGCACCCGATCGCCGGCGAGACGCTGGTCTTCAACTGCGGCGTGCCGATGCGACAGCTCAGCGCCGCCGCGCTGGAGTCCGAGGTCGGCCCGAGGCTGATAGAACTCGTTCGCACGGTGGAGCGCGCCTGCGCTTCGGAGGTGGCGGGTTGATCGAGCTGGAAGCGCGGCACCAGGGCGACAAGCAGTTCGCCCGCACGCTTGCCAGAGGCCTGGCCCTCCTGGGCTGCTTCACCCCCGGCGAGCCGATGCTGCGCAACAAGGACTTCGTGCAGCGCACCGCGCTGGACAAGGTCACCGTCTCGCGGCTGACCTACACCCTCGTCGAGCTCGGCTACCTGCGCCGCGACGCCGCCGGAGGCGGCTATCGCCTGGGCGCTGCGGTGCTGTGCCTGGGCTATCCGCTGCTGGCCAGCATGACGCTGCGCCAGAAGCTGCGGCCCGCGATTCGCGAGTTCGCCGAGACCGTTCGCGGCAGCGTCGGCATGAGCCTGCGCGACCGCATGCGCATGGTGTATTTCGAGGTCGTTCGCGCCGAGCACCCGTCGGCGCCGCCGCTGGACGTCGGCGCGTCGTTCCCGATCGTCTCGAGCGCGACGGGGCGCGCGTGGCTTGCCGTGGCACCGGCCACCGAACGCGACGGCGCGCTGAACCTGACCAAGGTCCACGAGCCGGCGCTCTACGCCGAGCGGATCGACGACGTGCGCCAGGCGCGGCGGCGCTTTGCCGACGACGGCTATTGCACCAGCCCGGGCACACAGCGGGCCGATCGCCTCGCCGTGGCGGTGCCGATGCGCGGGCCCATCAATGCCGAGACGGTGGTCGTCACCGCGCTCGTGACCGTCCGCGGCCGCAGCATCGACACGCTGCAACGGCGCCTGGGCACGCGCCTCGTCGATCTCGTGCGCAGGCTGGAGGCATCGCTGGCTGCGCCTTGAGGCGCCCCGGCTCAAACGACGCCTTGCGCCTTCAATGTTGCAAGCTCCGACGCATCGACGCCGACCGCCCCATAGACCTGCGTGTTGTGCTCGCCGACGCCCGGCCCGGTGACGGGGACCGCCGGGTCGAGGCCGGAGAAGCGCGGCACGATGCACGGCGCCGGCACGCTGCCGAGTTCCGCATCGGGCAGGCGCACGATGGCCCGGCGAGTTTGCAGGTGCGGATCGGCGAGCACGTCCTCGATGTCGTAGATCTTGCTGAACGGGACCTGGTGCTCGTCCAGCGCAGCCGCGACGGCAGAAAACTCGCGGCTCTCGCACCAGGCGGCGATCACGCCGTCGATCGCGTCGAGGTTGCGCACGCGCGCCGGGTTGCTGGCAAAGCGCGGATCGGTGGCCAGCTCGGGACGCCCGATCGCGCCGCACAGGCGCTTGAAGATGGCTTCGGAGGAGCCGACGATCGTCAGCCAGCGCTTGTCCGCGGAACGGTAGATGTTCGACGGCGCGGTGTAGGTGGCGCGCGGCCCCGAGCGCTGGCGCACCTGCCCCAGCAGCTCGCGCTCGACCGCCAGCGTCTCGACCAGGCGCAGCATCGCCTCGGTCGCCGACAGATCGATCTCGCGCCCGGGCATCTGCGGTTCGGCACGTCGCTCGACCATCGCGGCGGCGATGGCGAACGCACCGAACAAGCCGGCGACCATGTCGCCGAGCGGATAGTTCATGTGCTGGGGTCGTCCCTCGGGCTCACCGGCCAGGTGCGCAAAGCCGCTCATCGCCTCGAAGATGCGCGCGAACCCCGGCCGCGCCGCATAGGGGCCGGTCTGGCCGAAGCCGGTCAGGCGCAGCACCGTCAGGCGTGGATTTGCTGCCTGCAAGGTCGCCAGGTCCAGGCCCCAGCGATCCAGCGTGCCGGTGCGGAAGTTCTCGACCAGCACGTCGAAGTGCGGCAGCAGCCGCAGCAGAAGGTCGCGCCCGCGCGGCGTGCGCACGTCCAGCGATATGCCCCGCTTGCCGCGGTTGGTCACTTTCCAGTGCAGCGCATGCGCGTCGGTGACCGGCGCCAGCGTGCGCAGCGCGTCGCTGCCGTCCGGCACCTCGAGCTTGACGACATCGGCCCCCAGGTCGGCACACAGCGTCGCCGCGAAGGGCGCCGCGATGACGGTCGCCATGTCCAGGATGCGCACACCGCGCAGCGGACCGTCCACCGCGGCGCCGGGCGCCGACTCAGGAGCTTTCATGCGCGATCCTTTTCGAGGAGCCGAAGGTTGTTCCATCAGGCGCACGGTCGCAACCTGGATTTCGACAAGTTAAACGACCCGGCGCGGGGCGCCCGCGCGCACGAGCAGGCCAGGCTCATCATCGCCGAGCGCTCGCTGCGCAAGGGGCTGGCGAAGTGCGGGCGGATCTGAGGCGCCCGCAGTAACCTCCGGCGATGAGCGCGACGCCCACCGACCCGCCCCGCTTCGACATCGTCTCGCTCGGCGAGCCGATGGTCGAGTTCAACCAGACCGGCGAGCAAGGCGGCCGCGCCTACCTGCAAGGCTTCGGCGGCGACAGCAGCAACTTCGCCATCGCCGCGGCGCGGCAGGGCGCGCGCGTGGCCTACGTCAGCGCGCTCGGCGACGATCCCTACGGCCGCATGCTGCGCGCGCTGTGGGACCGCGAAGGCGTCGATCACTCCGGCGTCGCCACCGACGCGGCGGCCTACACCGCGATCTACTTCGTCACCCACGACGAGCGCGGGCACCAGTTCCACTTCTTCCGCAATGGCTCGGCGGCGAGCCGGCTCACGCCCGCGGCGCTGCCGCGCGCGATGATCGAACGCGCGAAGGTGCTGCACCTGTCGGGCATCTCGCTCGCCATCAGCGCGCAGGCGTGCGACACCGCCTATGCCGCCATCGAGATGGCGCGCGCCGCCGGCGCCAAGGTGTCGTTCGACACCAACCTGCGCCTGAAGCTGTGGCCGCTTTCGCGCGCCCGCGCCGTGATGACCGACGTGATGCGCCTGGCGCACCTGTGCCTGCCGAGCTGGGACGACATCACCGCGATCACCGGCCTCACCGACCCCGACGCCATCGCCGACCATTGCCTGCGCCTGGGCGCCGAGGTGGTCGCGCTGAAGCTCGGCGACAAGGGCGCGCTGGTGGCGAGCGAGCGCGAGCGGCACCGCATCGAGCCGCACCGCTGCAAAGCGGTGGACGCCACCGGCGCCGGCGACACCTTCGGCGGCGCCTTCGTCGCGCGCTGGATCGCCGGCGATTCGCTCGCCGACGCCGGCCGCTACGCCGCCGTGGCCGCGGCTTGGTCCACCGAAGGCTACGGTGCCGTCGAGCCGATACCCCATGCTGCACAAGTGAGGGCAAGCCTGACACACTAGCGCCCCTTCGCGAACCGCGAACCGACGACCACGCGACTCCGCGAGACAGCCGGGCCGGCCTTTCCGCCTTCCGCCGCCCCGCCCTGCTGCCCCGCTGCATCCGATTCGAAGAGTCCGCCAACGGACGATCCACGACAGAGGAGACACGAGATGCACGCGAAACCCTCCAGCGGCGCGGCGACGCGGCCGCGTTCCCGCGGCCTGCGCCTGCTGGCTGCAACCTCCATCGCACTGATGGCCGCCCTGCCTGCGCTGGCGCAGCAGACGGCGCCTGCGCCGGCGCCGGCGGCGCCGCCGGCGCCGGCGGAAGAACCGTTCTGGGCCGTCGGCCGGCCCAAGACCGACGCGGCGATGCGCATGGCGCCGGTGCCGGCGTTCCCCATCCCCACCGCGGCCGACAAGCTGCCGGTCGCGAAGATGAAGCTGCCGCCCGGCTTCAAGGCCGAGGTGTTCGCCAGCGGCATCCTCGACGCCCGCGGCATGCGCCAGGGCGACAAGGGCACGGTGTTCGTCAGTTCGCTCTTCGTCGCCGGCAAGCTCTACGCCGTCGTCGACAAGGGCGGCGGCCAGCGCGAGGTGAGGACGCTCGCCGAGAAGCTCTTCCTGCCCAACGGCATCGAGTTCCACAAGGGCGCGCTGTACCTCGCCACGCCCAAGGACATCGTGCGCTACGACGGCATCGAGGACAGCCTCGACAAGCTGCCCGCGCCGGTGATGGTCTACGACAAGCTGCCCGGCGACGTGCCGCACGGCTGGAAGTTCATCAAGGTCGGCCCCGACGGCAAGCTCTACGTCCCGGTGGGCGCGCCGTGCAACATCTGCGAGCCCGACGACCGCTACACGAAGATCTACCGCATGAACCTCGACGGCAGCGGCGTCGAGGTGGTGGCGCAGGGCGTGCGCAACACGGTGGGCTTCGACTTCCAGCCGAAGACCGGCGACCTGTGGTTCACCGACAACCAGCGCGACTGGCTCAGCGAAGACCTGCCCGAGGACGAGCTGAACCACGTCACGCAGCCGGGCAAGCAGCACTTCGGCTACCCGTACTGCCACGCCGGCGACTTCGCCGACCCGCAGTTCGGCTGGGGCAAGAGCTGCGCCGACTACACGAAGCCCGCCGCCAAGCTGGGCGCGCACGCCGCACCGCTGGGCATGCGCTTCTACACCGGCAAGATGTTCCCGGCGAAGTACCAGGGCGCCATCTTCATCGCCCGCCACGGCCCGTGGAACCGCACGAAGAAGTACGCCGCCGACGTGGTGGTGGCGTTCCCCGACGCCAAGGGCGGCGTGAGCCGCATCGAACCGTTCCTCACCGGCCTGGTGGAGAACAACGAGTACCTCGGCCGCCCCGCGGACGTGATGGTGATGAAGGACGGTTCGCTGCTGGTGAGCGACGACCACAACGGCGCCATCTACCGCATCAGCTACGGCGGCAAGTGAGGCCGCGCCGATGAAGGCCGGCGCCCGCACGCCGGTGCGGGCGCAGGGCGCCTGCGCCGCGGTGCTCGCGGCTGCGGCATGGCTCGCAACCGGCGCCTTCGCGCAGGGCGCCGGCGCGGGTGCTTCGGCAGCAGCAGGCGGAGCCCATGCCGCCCGCTTCGCCGAGTTGTGCGCCTCGTGCCACGGACCGCGCGGCACGAGCGAGATGCCGCTCGTGCCGCACCTCGGCGGGCAACTTCGTTCTACGCGATCACGCAGCTCTTTCTCTTCCGCGAAGGGCGGCGCAACGACCACCCGCTGGCCGGCGCGATGGCCGCCATCGCCAAGGGCATGAGCGACGCCGACCTGCGCGGCTTCTCGGAGTTCATCGCCACGCTGCCGCCGCCGGCGGCGCCCACCGCGGCCGGCGCGAACAGCGCCGCGCGCGCGATGCGGCCCGCTTCGAACGCGGCCGCGCACTCGCGTTCCAGCACCACTGCACCGGCTGCCACGGCACCGACCTCGCCGGCGGCCGCCAGGTACCACGCATCGGCGGCCAGCGCGAGGACTACCTGCTGATCGCGCTGAAGGGCTTTCGCGCGGGCGTGCGTCTGGGCTACACGAACGCGATGGGCGAGGCGCTGGCGGGGCTGGGCGAGGCGCAGATCGATGATCTCGCGCACTTTCTCGCGCATGCGGTCGCGGCTCCCGCGGCTGCGGCGCCTGTGGCTTCGGCTGCGTCGAGCATGCAGCGCTGAGGGGCGCTCGGAACCGCGACAGCGTCGACTGCGGCGGAATGACGGCCCGCGTTCTACGGTCGTGGCGGCAAAGGTCTGCGCGGGCAGGGCGCGGCGCTTATTTGCGGCGGTCGGGCCCTGGGGGCCCGACTACCCTGCGCTGCTCGCGCTCTTGGCCCGCGGCCAACTCGCTCCGCTCACTTCGTTCGCTATGCTCAGACAGTGGCCGCGAGTCAGATGTGGATGCGCGTGAGTACACGCGCGGCCAAGAGCACTGCGCTGCTCGGCGCCGCAAGTGCGCGCCGCACCCTGCCCGCACAGCCCTTTGCTGCACGGGCGGTGGCGTTCAATGGCCCTCACCCTGCCCTCTTCCCGCACGCGGGAGAGGGAGAAAGGCAGGCGCGCCACTGCGGTGCCAGCAAGGCCGCGGGCGCGAGCCCGGCGGGGCGCACTTGCGGCGCTGAGCAGCGCAGGCTTGGGGTCGGCGCGCGTACTCGCGCGCTTCGTCAACTGACTCGCGGCCACTGTCTGAGCGGAGCGAACGAAGTGAGCGAAGCGAGCTGGCCGCGCGACCCCAAGCCGAGCAGCGCAAGGGGAGTCGGCCCCCGGGGCCCGACCGCCGCAAATGCCCCGCCGGGCTCGCGCCCGCGGCCTCGCCGCGCAGACCCGCGAACGCGGCCTCGCCGCGCAGACCCACGAACGCGGCCTCGCCGCGCAGACCCGCGGCCTCGTTCAGAACGTCCCCGGATACGCCCCGCCGTCCATCAGCACGTTCTGCCCGGTCATGTAGCCGGTGTGCACGCTGCAGATGAAGGCGCACATGGCGCCGAACTCGCGGGCGTCGCCGAAGCGCTGCGTCGGGTTGCTCTTGCGCCGCGCTTCCCACGCGGCCTCGAAGGTCTGGCCTTGCTTCGCAGCGCCCTCGGTGTTGCTGCGCAGCCGCTCGGTGTCGAAGGGCCCGGGCAAGAGGTTGTTGATCGTCACGTTGCGCGAAGCGAGCTTGGGCTGCCGCGCCAGCCCGGCGACGAAGCCGGTGAGGCCGGTGCGTGCGCCGTTGCTCAGGCCCAGCGCCTCGTACGGTGCCTTCACCGCGGCAGAGGTGATGTTGACGACGCGGCCGTAGCCGCGCTCGGCCATCGCATCGACCGTGGCCTTGATGAGCGCGATCGGCGCCAGCATGTTCGCGTCGAGCGCGGCGATCCAGGTGTCGCGCGTCCAGTCGCGGAAGTCGCCCGCCGGCGGGCCGCCGGCGTTGTTGACGAGGATGTCCACCTGCGGGCACGCCACCAGGGCCGCCGCTCGCCCTTCGTCGGTGGTGATGTCGCCGGCCGCCGCGCGCACCTGCACCGCCGGGTTCAGCCGGCGCAGTTCGGCCGCCGTGGCTTCGAGTGCTTCGGCGCCGCGCGCAGTGATCACCACGTTCACGCCCTCGCGCACCAGCGCCTCGGCGCAGCCCCTGCCGAGGCCCTTGCTGGCGGCGCACACGAGCGCCCACTTGCCTGCGATGCCCAGATCCATGTCGTTCGTCTCCTTGATGCGGGCGATGCTAGCCGCAAGCAACGCAGATCATCGGAAGCGCGCCAGCAACCACACGCCGGCCAGCACCAGCGCCGTGCCGGCGACGATCCAGGCGTTGAACGGCTCGCCGAGCAGCACCACGCCCATCGCGACTGTGGCCAGCGGGCCGATCATCCCGGTCTGCGCCGTTGCCGCGGCGCCGATGCGTTCGACGGCCATCATCACCGCCAGCACCGGCACGAAAGTGCAGGCCACCGCGTTCAGCACCGACAGCCACAGCACCGGCTCGGGCACCGCCGCCGCCTCGAGCGGCCGCAGCAGCGCGAACTGGCCGATGCACAGCACGCAGGCGACGCTGGTGGCGGCACCGGTCAGCCGCAGCGAGCCGATGCGGCTGACGACCTGGCCGCTGGCGACGAGATAGATCGCGTACGACAGCGCGCTCGTGAAGACAAGCCCGAGGCCCAGCGCGACGCGGCCGGCTTCGCGCGTGTCCACGCGCAGGTCGTGCCCGAAGGCGAGCGCCACGCCGGCGTAGCTCACCGCCATCGCGCCCAGCTGGGCGGCGCTGACGCGGCGGCGGAACAACAGCCAGCCGAGCAGCAGCACGAGCGTGGGGTTGAGGTACTGCACCAGCCGCTCGATGCTCGCGGTGACGTACTGCAAGCCGAGGAAGTCGAGGTAGCTCGCGAGGTAGTAGCCGCAGAAGCCCAGGCCCGCCACGGCCAGCCAGTCGCGTGTCTTCAGCGAAGGGCGCCCGCGCCCGCCCCACCACGCCAGCGCCATGAACAGCGGCAGCGCGAAGAGCATGCGGTACATCAGCACCGTCACCGCGTCGACGCCGTAGCGGTAGCACAGCTTGACGATGATCGCCTTGCCCGAGAACGCGACGGCGCCCAGTGCCGCCAGCGCGATGCCCGGCGCGAAGGCGGCACGCGCGCGCTCGGCGGCGATCGCCTTGCGCGCGGCGCGCCAGCCCCGGGCCCGCTTGGGCGCGGCGGCCTTCATGCCGAGCAGCGGCTCAGAACCCTGCGGCCTGGCCGTCGCGCCGCGGGTCGCTGGCGGCGGCATAACCTTCGACCTGTGGGTCCCCGAGGCGCCAGATGAACTGGCCGGCGCCGTAGTCCTGGTAGCTGTCGTTGAACGGCTGCACGCGGTGGCCGAGCGCGGCCAGGCCCTCGACCGTTGCGGCGTTCATCCCCGGCTCGCAGTTGAGCAGCCCCGCGTTGAAGCGCCAGCGCGGCGCGTCGCACGCGGCCTGCGGCTGCTGCCGGTAGTCGAGCATGCGCACGAGCGTCTGCAGGTGGCCTTGCGGCTGCATGTCGCCGCCCATGACGCCGAAGCTCATCACCGGGGCGCCGTCCTTCGTCAGGAAGGCCGGGATGATGGTGTGGAACGGCCGCTTGCCGGGCGCGACGACGTTGGCGCGCGTCTCGTCGAGCGTGAAGCCGTGGCCGCGGTTCTGCAGGCTGACGCCGTAGCCCGGCACGACGACGCCGGAGCCGAAGCCCATGTAGTTGCTCTGGATGAAGCTCACCATCATGCCGCTCGCATCGGCGGCGGTGAGGTAGATCGTGCCGCCTTGGGGCCCGTGGCCAGGGCCGAAGTCCTGCGCGCGCTTGGGGTCGATGAGCCTGGCGCGCGCGGCGATGTAGCCGGCGTCGAGCATCTGCGCTGTCGTCAGCTTCATCGCGCGCGCATCGGCCACGTGGCGGTAGACGTCGGCAAACGCGAGCTTCATCGCCTCGATCTGCAGATGCTGGCTGGCGACGCTGTCCACCGGCAACGCGGCGACGTCGAAGCGCTCGAGGATCGCCAAAGCGATCAGCGCCGCGATGCCCTGCCCGTTGGGCGGGATCTCGTGCAGTTCGTGGCCGCGGTAGCGGGTGCTGATCGTGCCCACCCACTCGGGGCCTTCGTCGAGGTAGCCGGCGAGGTCGGCTTCGGTCATCGCGCCGCCGTGCGCCTTGGCGTGCGCGGCGATCGCCGCGGCCACTTCGCCGCGGTAGAACGCTTCGCCCTTCGTTTCCGCGATGAGCCGGAGCGTGCGCGCTGCCTCGGCGAAGACGAAGCGCTCGCCGACCATCGGTTGCCGTTGAGCGCCCGAGCCGCGCAGGAACGCCTGGGCGAAGCCCGGCTGCTCGGTGATCTCGGGCAAAGCCGCCGCGGCCGTCCACTTCTGCTGCACGATCACCGGCACCGCGTAGCCGCGCTCGGCGGTCTCGATGGCCGGCGCGAGAAGCTCCGCGAAAGGCCGCTTCCCGAAGCGCTTGTGCAGCGCCCGCCAGCCGGCCACCGCGCCGGGCACGGTCACCGAGTCCCAGCTCCGCTTGGGCGGCGTGGCCGCATCGCTGCCGTACTTGCGCCGGAAGTACTCCGGCGTCCACGCCTTCGGCGAAGGGCCGCTGGCGTTGAGGCCGTGCAGCGCCTGGCCGTCCCAGAGGATGCAGAAGGCGTCGGAGCCGAGGCCGTTGCTGCAGGGCTCGACGATGGTCATCATCGCCGCGGTGGCGATGGCCGCGTCCACCGCGTTGCCGCCGGCACGCAGTTGCGCCAGGCCCGCTTGCGCCGCCAGCGGGTGCGACGTGGAGACGATGTTGCGGGCGAACACGGGCGAGCGGCGGCTCGCGTAGCCGGTGCTCCAGTCGAAGGGGTTGTTCATTGCGGTAGGGTGGAGGCGAGGCGGCGCGGGGCCGCGCGTGGCAGGGGCTTGCGTTCCTGCCGCGATGCTAAAGCCCGTAGCATGGCGCGATGCTGCGCCGGGCCATCGCCTTGCTGTTGTGGCGCGCGCTGGCGCTGCTGATGCTCGTGCTCGGGCTCATCGGCATCGTGGTGCCGGGGCTGCCGACGGTGCCGTTCCTGCTCGTGGCCGCATGGGCCGGCGGCATGGGCTGGCCGCAGCTCGAACGCTGGCTGCTCGAGCATCCGAAGCACGGCCCGGCGATCCGGCGCTGGCGCGACCACCGCGCCGTGCCGCGGCGCGCCAAGTGGATGGCCACGGCGATGATGTGCGCGAGCACCGCGCTCCTCGCGCTGACGCCGGCGCCGCTGCACGCCAAGATCGGCGTGCCGGCGGTGATGTTCGTCGTCGCGGTGTGGCTGTGGACGCGGCCGGAGGTCTAGGCCCGCGCCGTCACTGCGCTTCCAGCCGCGCCGCCTTCATCATCTTCTCGGTCAGCGCGATCTCGGCGCGCATCGCCTCGGCGTATTCCTCCGGGCTGCTGGGTGCCGGCGTCGCGCCCTGGGCGTCGATGGCGGCGCGCACTTCGGGCTTCGCCAGCGCCTCGCGCAGCACTTCGTTCATGCGCTTGACGATCGAAGGCGGCGTGCCCGCCGGCACGGCCAGGCCGCCGAAGGAAACGATCTCGACGCCGGCCAGCCCCTGCTCGATGAGCGTCGGCACCGCGGCCAGCGCCGGGTTGCGCTTGGCCGACGTGATGCCCAGCGCCGCCACCTTGCCGGCCTTCCACTGCGGCAGTGCCACCGAGCTGATGGTGAGCGCGAAGTCGACCTGCTTGCCGATCACCGCATTGAGCGACTCCGAAGCGCCCTTGAACGGCACGTGGTTGGCCGTCACGCCGCCGGCGCCGAGCATCAGTTCGGCGCCCAGGTGCGCCGGCGAGCCGACGCCGCCGCTCGCGTAGTTGAGCTTGCCCGGGTTCCTGCGCGCGCGCTCCAGCAGGTCGCCGAGGTTGCGCAGGCCGCTGTCCACCGGCGCGATGACGAGCAGGTCGGAAACGCTGATGCGTCCGACCATCGCGAAGTCCTTCAGCACGTCGAAGCCGGGCTTCTTGTACATGCGCATCGAGCCGGCCATGGGGCTTGCCGCGTAGACCCAGGTGTAGCCGTCGGGCGCCGAGCGCGCGGCGATCTGCGCGCCCAGGTTGCCGGCCGCGCCGGGCTTGTTCTCGACGACGATGGTCTGCTTGAGCATCGGCCCCATCGCGTCGGCGATCGTGCGCGCCGACGTGTCGGGCGCGGTGCCGGCGAGGTAGGGCACGATGAACTTGATCGGCCGGTTCGGCCAGTCGCCGGTCTGCGCGAGGGCAAGCGCCGGGCCGGCGAGCAGCGCGGCGGCGGCAAGGCCGATCACCTGGCGGCGGGGAGTGGGGAACATCTGCGTCTCCTGAAATCGGCGCGAACGGTGCGCTCCGTGCGGGTCCACCGTTTGGACGTTAGGCCGGTGGCGCCAGCAGCTCCTTGGCGATCGTGTTGCGCTGGATCTCGCTGGTGCCGGTGAGCACGCGGTACATGCGCAGCATGCGGAACAGCCACTCGGCGCGGCTGCCCTGCACGATGCCGACGCCGCCGTGGATCTGCACCGAGCGGTCGGCGATGCGGAACGCGGTCTCCGAGCAGAAGAGCTTGGCCATCGAGGTCTCGGCGCGCGCGTCGACACCGGCGTCGAGCGTGCGTGCCACGTCGAGCATCAGCGCGCGTGCCGCGGCCAGCTCGGTGGCCATGTCGGCCAGCTGGTGCTGGATGGCCTGGAAGCCGCCGATCGGCTGCCCGAACTGGCGCCGCCGCGTCGCATGCGCGATCGCGTCGTCGAGTGCCAGCCGCGCGAGGCCGAGCATCCCCGGGCAGTGCAGCAGGCGGTTCACCGCAATGCGGCCGAGCGCCAGGCCGAGCCCGCGGCCGGGCTCGCCGATGCGGTTGGCCGCCGGCACGCGGCAGCCTTCGAGCACGATGTTGGCGGTGCTGCTCTGGCCGGCCATCGTCTTGTAGCCGCCCTCGACGCGAAAACCCGGCCGGCTGCGCTCGACGAAGAAGGCCGTCGTCTCGCGCACCTTCGGGTCGTCGCTGGTCGAGGCGATCACCACGGCCGCATCACAGTAGGGCGAGCCGGAGATGAACTGCTTGGTGCCGGTGAGCACGTAGCCTTCGCCTTCGGCGTCGTTCACCGCCACGGCGCGCGTGCTGAGCGAGCCGGCGTCGGAGCCGGCCTCGGGCTCGGTGATCGCAAAGCAGATCGCCATCTCGGCGCGCGCCACCGGCAGGATGAAGCGCTGCATCTGGTCGGGCGTTGCCGTGCGCGCCAGCGCGCCGACGCGCGGCGGCCCGGTCAGCTCGCCCAGCACGTGCGGTGCGAGCACGCAGCCGCTCGAATAGATCGCTTCCTTCACGAGCACGTGGTCGAGCACCGACAGCCCCGCGCCGCCCAGCGCCTCGGGCAGCGTCATGCCGTAGAAGCCGAGCTCGCGCGAGCGCTGCCACACCTGCTGCAGCAGGGCGCGCTCGCCGCCGTTCTCGTGCGTCAGGCCGTGCTTGTCGGCCAGCGGCTGCAGTTCGTCGGCGATGAAGGCACGGATGCCGGCGATCAGCGCTGCTGCCTTGGGCGAACCTTCGAAGGGGCGTTCGGCCCGCGTGCGCGGCGCGGAGGGAGTGTTCGCGGTCGAGTTCATGGTCTCACCTCCCGGCCTTCAGTTCACGCGGCGCGCGCGGCCGGCCCAATAGGGATCCTGCACCTGCTTGCGCGCCACCTTGCCGTTGCTGTTCTTGGGCAGCGCCGCCACGAACTCGACGGCGCGCGGCTTCTTGTAGCCGCCCAGGCGCTCGCCGCAGAAGGCGTCGAACTCGGCCGCGCTCAGTGCGGCGCCGGGCTTCAGCACCACGTGCGCCGCGACGGCCTCGCCCCACTTCTCGTCGGGCATCGCGAACACGCAGGCCTCGGCGATGGCCGGGTGCTGGTACAGCACCGCTTCGACCTCGGTGGGGTAGACGTTGAAGCCGCCGCTGATGACCATGTCCTTCTTGCGGTCGACGATGTAGACGAAGCCGTCGTCGTCGCGCCGCGCCAGGTCGCCGGTGTGGTAGCGGCGGTTCTTCAGCACCTCGGCGGTCAGCTCCGGCGCGCGCCAGTAGCCGGCGAAGACGTCGGGCCCGCCGACGACGATCTCGCCCACCTCGCCCGCGGGCAGCGCGCGGCCGGCGTCATCGACGATGTCGATCTCGGACTCGAGGTACGGCCGCCCGCACGAGGCCAGCCGCTCGGGCGCGAAGGCACGCGCGTGGATGTGGTCGTCGGCGGTGAGGCCGATGACGCCGGAGGTCGTCTCGCCGGCGCCGTAGCCTTGCGAAAGCACGGGGCCGAAGACGTCCATCGCGCGCAGGATGCGCGCCGGCGCCATCGGCGCGGCGCCGTAGCCCAGGCGCTTCAGGTCGGGCAGCGGGCGGTGGCGGCGCTCCTGCTCTTCCAGCAGCATGTGGATCATCGTCGGCACGAGGAAGGTGTGCGTCACGCGGTGGGCGTGCATCTCGTTGAGGTAGCGCTCGGGCTCGAAGCCGCGGAAGAGGTGGATCGTCGTGCCGCCGCACAGCGCCGGCACGAGCTGCATGCCCGAGGCGTGCGTGATGGGGCCGACCAAGCCGAGGATCTCGCCCGGCTTCATCGTCTCGGCGCGCATCAGGAACTTGCGCAGCTGCGCGAGGCGATTGCCGAAGGTCTGCATCGCCGCCTTCAGCGTGCCCGACGAGCCCGAGGTGTAGTGCAGCACGGCGAGCTCGTCACGGGCCACGCGCACGGGCTCGAAAGCGTCGCTGGCGCGCGCGAGCTGCGTCTCGTAGTGCTCGGCGCTGCCGGGTGCCGCGTCGAGCAGCAGGAGGCGCGGCGGCGCCGTGCGGCCGGCGAGCAGCGGCAGGCAGGCGTCGGCGCGTGCGCGCGTGGTCAGCAGCACCGAAGCGCCGGCGTTGGCGACGACCTCAGCCACCTCGTGCGGCGACAGCCGCGCGTTGATCGGCGCCTTCACCAGCGCCGCCTTGTAGCAGGCGAGTTCGAGCTCGACGATCTCGAAGCAGTTCGGCAGGCACACGCCGACGCGGTCGCCGCGTGCAAGGCCGAGGCCCAGCAGCGCATTGGCGAGGCGGTTGCTGCGCGCTTCGAGCTGCGCGTAGGTCAGCTCGGCCTCGCTGCTGCGCAGCGCAATGCTGCGCCCGTACAGCCGGCTGGCGCGCGCCGTGAGCGCGCCGACGTTGGCGACTTCCTGGTCCGGGTGCTGCACGCGCCTGCCCTTTCGGATGAGCCTTCTCGCTGCCGGCTGCTTGGCCGGCGCGGCGCACTGTGCCAGCGCGAGCGCGGTCAGAGGAAATACCGTTTGCTGATGAGGAGCCATCGGCGAACGCGATGGCCCGGACCGGTGCGACGCGAGTGCATCCTCCGTTCGCCCTGAGGATCCGATCCGTTCGCCCTGAGGTATCGAAGGGCGGGCTTCCTTCGGTACCTCAGGACGGTCGGTACCTCAGCC
>JAXMEZ010000072.1:0-16371 GCA_046348035.1 Rubrivivax sp.
GCGCTTCGTAAACTGACTCGCGGCCACTGTCTGAGCGGAGCGAACGAAGTGAGCGAAGCGAGTTGGCCGCGCGACCCCAAGCCGAGCAGCGCAAGGGAGTCGGGCCCCCAGGGCCCGACCGCCGCAAATAAGCCCCGCCGGGCTCGCGCCCGCGGCCTTGCCGCGCAAACCGTCGAACGCGAACGACCTTCGCCTGAACAAGAAGAGCGTCCGTCAGGCCGCCCGACGAACCCGCATCAGCGCATCCTGTAAAACCCACCCCGATGGACGACATCGCCTTCCTTCCCGCGCACGAACTGGCGCGGCGGCTGCGCCGGCGCGAAATCGGCGCGCGTGAGTTGCTCGAACGCTACCTGCAGCGCATCGAGCGCCTCAACCCGATGCTCAACGCCGTCGTCGTGCTCGACGCGGCGCGTGCCCGGCAGCGCGCCGACGAGGCCGACGCGGCGCTCGAACGCGGCCAATCGTGGGGGCCGCTGCACGGCCTGCCGATGACGGTGAAGGAGTCGTTCAACGTCGCCGGCCTGCCCACCACCTTCGGCGTGCCGGCGTTCGCCGAGCGCAAGCTCGAAGCCGATGCGCTCACCGTGCGGCGGCTGAAGGCGGCCGGAGCGGTGGTGTTCGGCAAGACCAACGTGCCAGTGGCGCTGGCCGACTGGCAGACCTTCAACCCTGTCTACGGCACGACGAACAACCCGTGGGACGTGAAGCGCACGCCCGGCGGTTCGTCGGGCGGCTCGGCGGCGGCGTTGGCAGCCGGGCTCACGGCGCTGGAATTGGGCAGCGACATCGGCGCTTCGATCCGCAACCCGGCGCACTACTGCGGCGTGTGGGGCCTGAAGCCGAGCTGGGGCGTGCTGCCGATGGCCGGGCACGAGCTGACGCCGGTGCCCGACGCCGACACCTACGACATCGCCGCCGTCGGGCCGATGGCGCGCAGCGCCGCCGACCTGGCGCTGGCGCTGGACGTGCTGGCCGCGCCGCTGTCGATGCACACGGCGCTCGGCCGCGTGCCGCTGGCGTGGCGCACGCGCGGCACGCCGGCGAGGCGCTGCCGCGTCGCCGTCGTGCTCGATGACCAAGTGGCCGCGGTGGACCGCGCCGTCTCGGGCGCGCTGGCGCGGCTGGCAGAGTTCCTCAAGCGCGAAGGCGTCGCCGTCACCGAAAACGCTCGGCCGGTGGAAAGCGCCGAAACGCACGAGGTCTACGTGCATCTGCTGCGCGCTGCCACCGGCGCGCGCTACGAGGATGCCGAGTACGCCGCGGCCTGTGCGCGCGCCGCCGGCTTCGCTGCCGACGACCGCAGCTACCCGGCGCGCCACTTCCGCGGCAACGCCAGCAGCCACCGCCGCTGGGCGCAGATGGACATGCGGCGCGACCGCCTGCGCCAGCAGTGGGCGGCGTTCTTCGAGCGCTTCGATTTCCTCGTCTGCCCCACGGCGACGACACCGGCCTTCACGCAGAACCAGCAGGGCGAGCGCTGGGAACGGCTGATCCCGGTGCGGCGCGAAGGCGGCCAAACGCTGATGCAGCCCAGCACCGACGCGCTCTTCTGGGCCGGCTACCCGGGCCTCGTGGGCTTGCCGGCCTGCGCGGTGCCGTTGGAACTGACCGGCGGCAGCGAGGGCAGAGGACATGCAGCGCTGCCAGTGGGCGCGCAGATCATCGGCCCGGCCTTCGGCGACATCGACGTGCTCGCGTTCGCGCAGTGGCTCGAGCGCGAGTACCGCGCCTTCGTGCCGCCGCCGCTGGCAATGGCTGGGGCATGACGACGATGGACAACGCAGCTTCCGCCGCCGCGGCCCGCGCAGCGGGCGACCGCAGGCGCGACGCCCGCGGCGACGACCGGCGCGACGACATCACTTCCCTCGACGCGATCTCGCTGTCGCGCGCCATCCACGCGCGCCAGGTGTCGTGCCGCGAAGTGATGCAGGCGTACCTCGCGCGCATCCACCGCCTGAACCCCGCCGCCAACGCCATCGTCAACCTCGTGCCCGACGAAGTGGCGCTGGCCGAGGCCGACCGCTGCGACAGCGAACTCGCCGGGCCGGCCGGGCGCAACCGCGGGCGCTGGGGTTCGCGCGGCTGGATGCACGGCTTCCCGCAGGCCATCAAGGACACCGGCGCCGCGCGCGGCCTGCCCACCACTTTCGGCAGCCCGCTGCTGGCCACGGCCGTGGCCACGAAGGACAGCCTCTACGTCGAGCGCATGAAGGCCAGCGGCGCCATCGTCATCGGCAAGACCAACATGCCCGAGCTGGGCCTGGGCTCGCACACCTACAACCCGCTCTTCGGCCGCACGGCCAACGCCTGGGATGCAAGCGTCAGCGCCGGCGGCTCCAGCGGCGGCGCAGCGGTGGCGCTGGCGCTGCGCCTGCTGCCGGTGGCCGACGGCTCGGACTTCATGGGGTCGCTGCGCAACCCGGCGGCGTGGAACAACGTCTTCGGCCTGCGCCCGAGCCAGGGCCGGGTGCCGGCGTGGCCGAAGCCGGAGCTCTTCGTGAGCCAGCTCGGCACCGACGGGCCGATGGGGCGCACCGTGCGCGACCTCGCGGCGCTCTTGTCCACGCAGGCCGGCCACGATGCGCGCGCGCCGCTTTCGCTGGCCGAGGAGCCGCGCAGCTACGTGCCGACGCAGCGCGAAGCCAGCGTGCGCGGCCTGCGCGTCGCGTGGCTCGCCGACCTCGGCGGTTATCTGCCGATGGAAGCAGGCATCCTGCCGGCGTGCGAAGCGGCACTGGCGCGCATGGAAGCGGCCGGCGCCGTCATCGAGCCGCTCGGCACGCCGGCGGCCGCGGCGCTGGGCGTCGAGCCGGAAGTGCTGTGGGATGCCTGGCTCATGTGGCGGCGTGCGCTCGTCGCACCGAACGTCGCTGCGCTGCTGCCGCTCGCGCCCGACGCGCGCGCACACATCAAGCCCGAAGCGCTGTGGGAACACGACCAGGCGCAAAGGCTCGACTTCGCCACCTTCATGCGCGCGGCGCAGGTGCGCAGCGCCTTCCACCAGCATTGGCTGGCGCTGTTCGAGCACTTCGACGTGATCGCGCTGCCGGTGACGCAGGCGTGGCCGTTCGATCTGCAATGGACCTGGCCGAAGACGCTGGCCGGGCGCACGATGGACACCTACCACCGCTGGATGGAGGTGACGGTGTACGCCACCTTCGCCGGGCTGCCGGCGATCAGCGTGCCGGCGGGGTTCCATCCGACGAACGGGCGTTGGCCGGTGGGGTTGCAGTTGATCGGCCGGCCGCTCGGCGATGCGGCCCTGCTGCGCGCCGCCGCGGGGTACGAGGCGCTGATCGGCGACTGGCTGGCGCGGCGGCCGCCGGAACCATAGCGGCTACGAAGAACGCGGCGCAGCTGCGACCTCTGTCCCGACACCCACCGGACCCAAGCCCATGACGACGCAGACCGCGACCCTTGATACCTGGCACCGCCTCGTGCGCAGCGGCGACACCGCCGGCCTGTACGACCTGATCGCCGAGGACGCGGTCTTCCATTCGCCGGTGGTGCACACGCCGCAGCGCGGCCGCAAGCTCACGCACATGTACCTCGCCGCCGCGTTCAAGGTGTTCTTCAACGACACCTTCCGCTACGTGCGCGAAGTCGTCTCGGGGCGCCACGCCGTGCTCGAGTTCGAGACCACGATCGACGGCATCGTCGTCAACGGCGTGGACATGATCACGTGGAACGACGACGGCCGCATCGTCGAGTTCAAGGTGATGATCCGGCCGCTGAAGGCGATCCAGCTCATCCACCAGAAGATGGCGCAGATGCTGCTCGAGGCGGGGGCGGCCAAGGGGCAGCCGGGTTCAGCGGGGTGAACGCCGGCCATGGCCCCGCCCTCTTCTTCTCCTTCCTCTCCTTCTTCCTCTCCTTCTTCCTCCCCCTCTTCCTCTCCAGCCTGGCGGCCGCCGATGTACGAGCGGCGCAACGAGCCGCCGCTTTCACGCGGGCGCTTCATCTCGCGCCTGCTCGTGCACCTGCTGGCGGTGCTGGCGCTGACCACGGTGTCGATGCTGATCGGCATCGCCGGCTACACCGCGTTCGAAGGCCTGCCGCTGCTGGACGCCTTCCTCAACGCCGCGATGCTGCTGGGCGGCATGGGGCCGGTGAACCTGCCGGTCACGACGGCGGGCAAGCTCTTCGCCGGCTTCTATGCGCTCTACGCCGGGCTCGTGTTCGTCGTCTCGACGGCGCTCATCGTCACGCCGGTGGCGCACCGAGTGCTGCACCGGTTCCACTGGGACGCGAAGATCTGAAGCTCGCGTGTTCTGAAGCCGGCGCGAGTGCGCCTGCTGCTGCTTCGCTTCACGCCGCCGCGGCCGGCCGCCGCTTGAACCAGCGCACGACCTGCTCGCGCGGCGGCCGCGCCGGTGCGCCGTGCGCCGCGAGCGTGGCATCGAGGCGCGCGGCCGGCGTCGTCGGCGGTGGCGGCGGTGCGCGCGGCGCGAACGGCCTCGGCGCGCTGCGATGCATCCTTGCCTTCAGCGAAGGCGAGGTGGTCGACGATGTGCAGCAGGTTCTCCTTGCCGCGTTCGTTGGTGCTGCCGTAGCCCCTGACGAGCGCGCCGCAACGCGCGAGCTCGAGGCCGAGCGCGGCGTCTTCGCGCACGCCGCGCTCGACGACGCCGAGCCAGCGTTCGATGAGCGCCTGCTCGGCAGCGAAGCGGTGGCCGCGCCGGCGCTGCCCTCTCAGCGCAGCGACGAAGCGCAGCGCGAGCGCGCCACCGATGCTGTGCGCGCCGATCTTCAGCGGCAGCGCCCAGGGCGTGCGGCCCGCGGCGATGCGCCGGCGGTCCCAGGCCAGCCAGCGCGCGGCCAGCGCCTGCGGCAGCAGGCCGGCGAGTTCGGGCACGCCGGGCTTGAAGTGGTCGAACACCTTGACGATGTCGCCCGCGGCCGCGTTCACCTCGCTTCGCACGCGCTGCTGCCGGCTGGCCGCGAGCTTCAGCGCCGCGACGTGCACGATGTCGTCGAAGCACATCCACAGCGCCAGCCAGCGTGCGGCTTCGTCGGCGGCTGCCTTGCCACCCGCTGCGGCCGCGCCGGCGGCCGCGGTCTCGATTCGCCGCAAGCGTTCATCGAAGAGCCGCGCATACGCTTCGTCCTGGTAGGCCGCGACGCGCTCGCGTGCGAGCGCGCGAAGCGCGGGCGCATCGAGCACCGGCCTCGTCGCGCGTGCCACGGCCTTGCCGACAGCGTCGCCGACCACCGCCAGTGCCTGCTGCGCCCCCGGCGTCTGATGCGCCTGCTGTGCCTGCTGTGCCTGCACCGCGGGCTGCTGCTGCCCCTGCCCCTGCCTCTCCAGCGCGCGCCGCGCCGCCAACGCGTCGAAGGCGAGCGCGAAGCCGGCGAGGCTCGCCGCCACGCCCTTGCCGCCGGCGCGAACCGCTTCCTCGTAGGCGCTGCGCGGCAACGGCAGCACGCCGCTGGCGGCGATGGCGCCGAGCACGACGGCGCTGATGGCGGTGCCGGCCTCGCGCGCCAGCGCCTGCAGATCGACGAGGTCGAGCGAGCGCGAGCAGCGTTCGAGCGCCGCCACGAGCGCCGCGCTGTCGGCGCGGCCGTCGCCGAGCGCGATCTTCTCGGCCACCGTCAGCGCGCGCGCCGCGCTGCTGATGACCGCGGTGCGTTCGCGGCTGACGAAGCCGCTACCGGCCTGGCGAACCGTCTCGAGCAGTTCGGAGGAGACGAGCAGGTCGATGCAGCCCGGCACCGGGCTCAGGCTGAACACCGGCCGTGCACTTGCATCACCGCCGTTCGTCGACATCGGCTGCGGCGCGATCTCGACGTAGTACGTCGTCGCGCCGGTGCGCTGCGCAACGCCGGGGATGCTCGTGGCCTGTGCCGCATGTCCCGCGCGCACCGCGGCGCCGTACAGCCACTCGGCGAGCACGCCGCCGCCCTCGCCACCGAGGGCGCAGACGAGCACGGTGATCGGCTGCATCGTTCGTTCACCTACTTCGTTCGCTCGTTCGGCAACCGACATCCCGGCCGCAAAGCGCCCGTGACACGCTCACGCAGCCACGCCATCAGCCGCTCGTGCCAGCGCGGGTTCACGACGATCTCGGCGCGGTAGAAGCTCGGGCACAGCGTCGCCGCGTGCGCGTTCTCGCCGCACAGGCCGCAGCCGACGCAGCCTTCGATCACGGTCGCCACCGGGTGCACGCGCAGCGGGTCGGGGTTGTCCTTCAGCGTCAGCGTCGGGCAGCCCGAGAGGCGGATGCAGGCGTGGTCGCCGGTGCACACGTCCTCGTCGACGCCGTACTGCACGCGAACTACACGTTTGCCGCGCTTCAGCAGCGAGGCGATCCACGGCTTGATGCGGCGCTGCCGCTCGAGCTGGCATTCGCCCTCGGCGATGATGACCTTCAGCCCCGCGAACGGCGTCGTCAGCGCTTCTTCGAGCGTGCGCCGCATGCGCGCCACTTCGTAGGTGTGCACCACGCGCAGCCAGGGCACGCCCATGCCCTTCAGCGTCTGCTCGATGGTGCGGTTCTTGTGCGCCAGGCTCTGGTGCAGCGAGCCGCTCGCGGCGGCGGCGGCCTTGGCTTCGTCGTCGGGCGTGTTGAGGATGTCCTGCGTGCCGGTGGCGCTGGTGTAGCCGTTCTTCATGATGACGAGCACCGCGTCGTCGCCGTTGAAGAGGGCCGCCTGCACGCCGGTGAGCAGGCCGTTGTGCCAGAAGCCGCCGTCGCCCATCACCGCGATCGAGCGCCGCGCCAGCATCGGCGACACGCCGGCGCGGCTGGCGAGGCTCATGCCGTAGCCGAGGATGCTGTGGCCGGAGTTGAACGGCTCGAAGGTGGCGAAGGCGTGGCAGCCGATGTCGGCGGCCACATGCACGGGGCCTACCTGTTGCTGCGCCAGCTTCAGCGCGCTGAACACGGGCCGCTCGGGGCAGCCGATGCAGAAGCCCGGCGGCCGCGGCGGCAGCGGCCCGGCAGCTTGCGCCACTTCGGCGCGCGTGGCGTCGATGCCGGCGAGCCAGGCACGCGCGGCGGCGAGGTCACGCTCTCTCTCGGGGATCATGCGCGCGAAGAACGGCAGCAGCCCGCGCACGAGCACTTCCACCGTGTACTCGCCGGCCGCCGGCAGCACGTCCTTGCCGTGCACGGGTGTCTGCACGTCAAGCCGCCGCAGCGCCTGCACGAGGTCCTTCTCGATGTACTCGGGGCTGCCTTCCTCGACGACGAGCACGGCACGCTTGCCGGCGCAGAACTGCGAGAGTTGCGCCGGCGCGAGCGGATAGGTGACGTTGAGGCACAGCACCGGCAAAGCCGGCTCGCCGGATTCGCTGGCCAAGCCGAGCTGCTGCAGCGAGCGCGCCAGCGCCGGATAGAGCCCGCCTTGCACGATGAGGCCGATGTCGCCGAGATCATGGCGGTCGCCGCCGCCGGCAACGCTGTCCCCGAAGACCTCGTTCAGCCCATGCTCGACGATGAATCGCTGCGCTGCCGGAATGCGCTCGTCCACCTTCAGCTTTTCGTGCCGGAACGTCACCGGCGGGTGCGCCAGGCGCATGTAGTCGAAGGCGGCCGGCTCGGCGATCAGCTCGCGCGTCGAGAGCCGCGGCGCCACGTTGTCGGCGGCGACGAAGCTGCCGCGCACGTGGCAGGCGCGGATGCGCAGCTCCATCATCGCCGGCATGTTCGTCGCTTCCGACAGCGCGAACGCCTCGCCCACCAGCCGCACCATGTTGCCGAGGTCGGGGCGCGGGTCGAACAGCGCCAGCGTGCTCTTGGCCGCGTAGGCGTGCGTGCGCTCCTGGATGACGCTGGCGCCTTCGCCGTAGTCCTCGCCGACGACGACGAGCGCGCCGCCGGTGACGCCGGGCGACGCCAGGTTCGACAGCGCATCGGCGGCGACGTTGGTGCCGACGATGCTCTTCCACGTGACGCAGCCGCGCAGCGGATAGTGCAGGCTGGCGCCGAGCATCGCCGCGGCGCTGGCTTCGTTGCTGCACGCTTCCACGTGCACGCCCAGCGTGTCCATCAGCGGCTTGGCCTGCACCAGCACGTCCAGCAGGTGCGACACCGGCGCGCCCTGGTAGCCGCCGACGTAGGCGACACCGGCCTGCAGCAGCCCCTTGGTGATGGCGAGGATGCCCTCGCCGTGGAACGTGGCGCCGGCACCGAGCTTCAGCTGCTCGATCTGTTCGGTGAACTGGACTTCCAAGCTCGACTTCCAGGAAGGGGGCCCTCGGCCTAACGCTGCGGCGCGCGCTCCATCAGCGCGGCCTGCCGGCCGGAGCGCGAATGTAGGGGCACGGCGGCGCATTCGTCCATGCACAGCACGCTACGAATATCATGCACCGCGTGCATGTTCGCCACCTCGACCTGAACCTGCTGCACGTCTTCGCCGCGGTGCACGAGACGCGCAACATCAGCCGCGCCGCCGAGCGCCTGGCACTGTCGCAGCCGGCGGTCAGCCGCGCCGTGACGCGGCTGCGGCTGGCGCTGAAGGATCCGCTCTTCGTGCGCGGCAGCGGCGGCGTCGTGCCGACGCCGAAGGCCGACCGCTTCGCGCGCCAGGTGGTGCAGGCGCTGGAGACGCTGGACGTGGCGCTCAACGAGAACGAGCGCTTCGTCGCCGCGCGCTCGATGCGCCGCTTCGCGCTGCACATCAGCGACATCGGCGCCGACGAGTTCCTGCCGCGCCTGATGGCCGACGTCGGCCGCAGCGCCGGCGGCGTGCGCATCGAGGCGACGCAGCTGGCACCCGCGGACATCGCGCCGGCGCTGCACGACGGGCGGCTCGACCTCGCGGTGGGCTTCCTGCCCAACCTCAACCTCTCGGGCACCGAAAGCGCGGTGCTGCTCGAGCACGAGCGCTACGTGCTGCTGGTGCGGCGCGGGCACCCGCTGCTGCGGCGGTTGAAAGGGTCGAAGGGGGCGACCGCTTCGAAGGCGCCGACCAATCCGAAGGGGCCGAAGCCTTCGAAGGAGCCAGCGGCGAACGATCGCGCGGCACTGGAGCAGCTCGAGTTCATCCTCGTTTCCAGCCACATCGAGCCGGCGCGGGCGCTGCACCTGCTCGGCTTGCAGTCGCGCATCCGCCTGACGCTGCCGTACTTCGCCGTGGCGCCGGCGATCATCGCCAAGACCGACCTGGCGATGGTGGTGCCCTCGTCACCGGCCGAGCGCTTCGCGCGCCGCTACGGCCTGGCCGTGGCCGAGCTCGACTTCGGCCTGCCGCCGATCACGGTGACGATGCACTGGACCTGGCGGCACAACAACGACAGCGGCCACCGCTGGCTGCGCGAACGGCTGCTGGCTTCGCGGCCGTCGCGGCGCTAGCCGGGCGCGCCCGGGCGGTGCGGCGCGCGAAGGCGCCGGCTCACCCCGGGCAGGGCCCGCCTGGCCCCGGCGCGCTCGACGATGCCCAGGGGCCCGACCCACAGTCGTCGTCATCGCACACGATGCCAAGGCCGACGCCGATGCCCACTGCTCCTGCCCCCGCCGAGCCGCGGCGCCGAATGCTGCTCGCCGGCTCGTCGCTGGCGGCCGCCTTGGCCGCTTGCTCGACCCCGTTGCCGCCGTTGACACCCTCGACCCCGACCCCGCGCCTGGAGCACCGCGTGCGCGGCAGCGGGCAGCCCCTGGTGGTGCTGCAAAGCGGCCTCGGCGATGGCCTCTCGGTCTGGGGCGACGTGCAGGCCAGCCTGCCGACCACGCTCGCCTCGGTCGCCTTCAGCCGGCCGGGCTACGGCGGCAGCGCCCGCGCCGACGGCGCGCGCAGCCCCTGCGACGTGGCCAAGCTGACGCGCGAGTTCCTGCGCGGCGCGCGGCTGCCGCCGCCGTACCTGCTCGTCGGCCATTCGCTCGGCGGGCTGTACCAGGTGGCGTTCGCGCAGCGCTACCCCGACGAGGTCGCCGGCCTCGTGTTGCTCGACCCCACGCACCCGGCGCATTGGGCGACGATGCAGACAGAGACACCGGCGCTGGCCGCGGTCGTGCGCGCGGCGCGGGTCACCGCGTTCAGCGCGCCGATGCGCCGCGAGTTCGACGACCAGGCGCTGTGCAACAGCGAGCTGGCGGCGTGGCGCCTGCCCGCGGTGCCGGTGCGGCTGCTGGTGCGCGAGCGCTTCACCGGCCTGGAGGCCGGCGCCTTCGAGCGCGCGGTGCGGCGGCTGGAGGCGGATTGGTCGCAGCGGCTGGGCGGGGTCGAGGCGACGCGCGTTGCCGGCGCCGGGCACTACCTGCAACGCGACCGCCCGCGCGTCGTGAGCGAGGCGATCAGCGCCGTCGCCGCGCTCGCCGTGGCGGCGGGAACCGGCGCGCCGCGACAGCGCGCGCGCGGCGATGCGCGTGACGCCGCGGGCGGCGATGCGCGTGACGCCGCGCGCGGCGATGCGCCCGTCGGCACGGGTGACGATGCGCGAGGCGGAACACGCGCCCACAATCATCGGCAGGCGGCGCGGGCCGATGGCGCCCGGGGCCGCGCTGTCACGTGACACCCACCCGCCCCGCCACCGCATCGCTCGCCGGCCCCGCCGCGACGGCTGCGAACCGCAGCGGCGACCCGCGCGCCGCGCTGCCGCCTCTGCCACCCCTGCCGCCTCTGCCGCCTCTGCCACGCCTGCCGGCCGCCGGCTTCGCGCTCGCCTGGGGTGCGTTCTGGCTGCTGCTGCTGCTGCTGGCCGTACAGGAGCATCTGCGGCTGGGGCGCACCGACCTGTGGAAGCCGCTCTTCTGGGAAGGCACGTCGTTCGTCGTCGCCAGCGCGCTGCTCGCCTCGCAGTGGCGGCGCCTGCATCGCTTCGACCGCCTGCTCGCACAGCCGTGGCGCTGGTTCGCCGCGCACCTGGCCTGGCTGCCCGTGGCCGCGCTCGTGTTCGTGGCCGCGGTGTACGGCCTGCGCCACGGCGTGCACGCGCTGCTCGGCGAGACCTACCGGCACGAGCCTTGGCCGCTCGTGCTGCGCTACGAGACGCTGAAGTTCGGCTTGTTCTACGTGCTCTTCGTCGCCGCGCTGTTCGGCGTGCGCTCGCATGCGGCGCTGGCCGAAGCGCGTCTGCGCGCCGAGCGGGCGCGCGCCCTGGCGCAAGAGGCGCAGCTGCTGCAGCTGACGCAGCAGCTCGAGCCGCACTTCCTCTTCAACGCGCTGAACACGATCGCCGCGGCCGTGCACACCGACCCGGCGCTGGCCGACGCGCTGCTCGTGCGCCTGGCCGCGCTGCTGCGCGCCGCCACCGATCTCGCGCGCCAGCCCGAGGTGGCGCTGGCCGAGGAGCTGCGGCTGCTCGAAGGCTACGTGGCGATCATGCGCGAGCGCTTCGCCGGCCGCGTGACGGTGCGCTTCGAGGTCGATGCGGCTGCCGGCGGCTGTCGCGTACCCGCGCTCGTGCTGCAGCCGCTGGTGGAGAACGCCTTCCGGCACGCGGTCGAGCCGCGATCGCAGCCGACGACGGTGGTCATCGCCGCGCGGCGCGAGGGCGCGCGGCTGCACCTGGCCGTGCACGATGACGGCACCACGCTGCCGGCGGCGCCGGTGTTCGGCGTCGGCCTGGCGAACCTGCAGCAGCGGCTGGCCGTGCGCTACGGCGAGGCGGCGTCGCTCGCGCTGGCGCCGGGCATCGAGGGCGGCGCCGTCGCGCGCATCGAGTTGCCGGCCGAGCCGCCGCCTGCGGCGGCAACGAAGGCCGACGCGTCCGCGGCAGCGATGCCGCCGGGTCAGCCATGCGCGTCCTGATCGTCGACGACGAGCCGCCGGCGCGTGCGCGCCTGCGCCGCCTGCTCGCTGCCGCCGCCGACGTGCAGGTCGTCGGCGAAGCGTGCGACGGCCAGGAGGCGCTGGCGCTCGCGGCCTCGGCGCAGCCCGACGCGCTGTTCCTGGACGTGCAGATGCCCGGCGCGAGCGGGCTCGACGTGGCCGCGTCGCTGCCCGACCCGGCGCCGGCGGTGGTCTTCGTCACCGCCTTCGACCGCTACGCCTTGCCCGCCTTCGACGCCGCCGCGGTGGACTACCTGCTCAAGCCCGTGGAGCCGCCGCGGCTGGCGCGGGCGCTTCAGCGGCTGCGCGAGCGCCAGCAGGCGCAGGCCGCGCAGCGCCGGCTGCCGCCGGCGCAACTGCTGATCCCCGACCGCGGCCGCACCCATGTGCTCGCCGTGGCCGAGATCCTGTGGCTCGAAGCGGCCGACAACTACGTCGTCGTGCACACGGCCGAGCGCTCGCCGCTGATGCGGCGCACGCTGGCCGCCCTCGTGCACGATCTGGGCGAAGGCTTCGCGCGCACGCATCGCGGCGCCGCCGTGGCGCTGGCCCAGGTGCGCGAAGTGCAGCCGCTGGACAAGGGCGACGCGCGCCTCGTGCTGCGCGACGGCACCACGGTGCCGTGCAGCCGCCAGCACCGCGCCGCGCTCGTCGCGCGCCTGCCCCGCCCCTGAGCTGAAGCGGCGTCCGAAGCGCCGCGCGTGCTGCGCGCCGGCTCGCCCCGGCGGCCGGGCTGCTCGCCCCGTTTCGGTCGCGACGCAGGCAGCCCGCCCCTAGCGTGAGGCCCTGTCCACCATCCTCACCACCACCAGGCCTGCCATGCAATCAACGGACAACCCCGCCGCCGCCACAGAGCGGCTCGTCTACATCGACTGGCTGCGCATCATCGCCTTCGGCCTGCTCGTGCTCTACCACGTCGGCATGTACTACGTGAGCTGGGACTGGCACGTCAAGAGCCCGCACGCCGGCACGGCGCTGGAGCCGTTCATGCGCGCGCTGTCGCCGTGGCGCATGGACCTGCTGTTCCTGATCTCCGGCGTCGCCACGGCGTTCATGCTGCGCCCGGGCGGTGCAAGCGTCGCACTGCTCGGGCTGCGCGCGCGGCGGCTGCTGCTGCCGCTGGCCTTCGGCATGCTCGTCATCGTGCCGCCGCAGTCGTACTTCGAGGTCGTGCAGCGCTACGGTTATGCCGGCAGCTTCCTGGAGTTCATGCGCCTGTACCTCGGCGGCTATGGCGGCTTCTGTGGCGCTGCCGGCAGCGGCTCCTGCCTGATCCTGCCGACCTGGAACCACCTGTGGTTCCTGCCCTACCTGTTCGTCTACACGCTGGCCGCCTGGCTGCTGCTGCGCCGCTGGCCGCGCGCCTTGCAAGCCGCCGCGCTGCGGCTGCCGCCGGCGCTGCACGGCTGGCGGTTCTTCGCGCTACCGGTGCTGCTGCTGGCCGCCACCACGGCGCTCTTGAAGCCGCACTTCCCGGTCACGCATGCGCTGCTGGACGACTTCTACGCGCATGCGCAGTACTTCGCCATGTTCGCGCTCGGCCTCGTCTTCGTGCACATGCCTTCGCTGCCGCAGCGCATGCAGCAGGCGCGCTGGCCGGCGCTGGCGGCCGCCTTGCTGGCCTGGGCCGTGCTCGTCGGCGCGGCGCTGCCCGCCGCAGGCTCAAGTGCATGGGCGGGCGCCGCGCGCGCTGTCGCCTACAGCATCGTGCAGTGGGGCGGCATCGTGGCGGCCATCGGGTTCGCGCGCCGCCACCTCGGTCGCGACGGCGCCGTGCGCCGCTATCTGACCGATGCGGTGTTCCCCGTCTACGTGCTGCACCAGACGCTGATCATCGTCTTCGCCGAACGCCTGGCGCCGCTGGCGCTGGCCCCGGCGCTCGAAGGTCCGCTGCTCGTCGCCGCCACGTTCGCGGCCAGCCTGGCCGGCTACGAGATCGTGCGGCGGGTGCGCTGGGCGCGGCCGCTGTTCGGGCTCAAGGCCGCGCCGGCGATGCGCGCGGCGGCGAGCCCGGCGCTGCTGGCGGCGGCAGCGCTCACGGTCGCCGCTGCGCTGGCGCTGGGCGCCTGCGGCGGCGGCAGCAGCGGCAGTGACGACGACGCGGCGCGCGACGAGGCCACGGCACAGACGCTGCACGCCGCGCTGGCCCAGGCACGCGCGCGCAACCCGCAATGGCCCGGCGCCGCGGCCCTGGTCACCGCCGGCCACGGCGCCTTCACCTGGCGTGCCGCCAGCGGCCGCGCCGACACCGCCACGGGGCGCGCGCTGAGCACCGACGCGACCTTCCGCATCGCCTCGATCACGAAGACCTTCACCGCGGCATCGATCTACCGCCTGGCCGAACTCGGCGCGCTCGCGGTCGACGAGCCGATCGGCCGCCACCTCTCGCCGGCGACGCTGGCGCGGCTGCAAGCCGCCGGCTACGAGCCGCAGCGCATCCTCGTCGATCATCTGCTGGCGCACACGGCGGGGCTGCGCGACTACGCCGTTGCGCCCGAGTACTTCGGCGCCGTGCTCGCCGAGCCCGGCCGCCGCTGGAGCCGCGACGACCAGGTCGCCTTGGCGATGGCGCTCGGCGCGCCGCTGGCCGCGCCGGGCGCGGCCTACGCCTATAGCGACACCGGCTACGTGCTGCTGGGCGAGATCGTCGAAGCGAAGACCGGCCTGCAGCTGGGCGCGGCCTACCGCTCGCTGCTGGCGCTGGACGCCCTCGGGCTGCGCTCGACCTGGCAGGAGAGCATCGATGCGGCGCCGCCGCAGGCCGGTCCGCGCGCGATGCAGTACCTGCAGCCGGGCCTGGACATCGCGGCCATCGACGCTTCCATCGACCTGTGGGGCGGCGGCGGCCTGGTTTCGGACCTGCACGACCTGGCGGCCTTCTTCGCCGCGCTGCTCGATGGGCGCGTTCTCGGCGCGGCGTCGCTGCAGCGGATGATGACGCTCACCGATGCGCAGCCCTCGCCGGCCGCGGCGCGCGGGCTGTTCCGCGTGCAGGTCGATGCGCAGGATTGCTGGGGCCACGACGCCTTCTGGGGCGCCGCGGTGATCCACTGTCCGGCCAGCGGCGTGACGGCCGCCGCGACGATCAACCTCTCGGTGCTCGCCCTCGGGCCCGGCGATCTGGACGCTTTCGGGCTCGTCGCGCAGCTCGCCAGCGCTGCCGCGCAGGCCCGCGGCCAATCCGCCGCGCGGGCGTTTGCCGCCGCTGCGCTGCGCTGACGCCGCCGCGCCAGGGCCGGCTGTTCACTCCACCTCACCGCCGAAGGTCTTGCACAGGTTCTCGATGTACTTCTCGACCAGGCCCTCGAACTCGCTCGTCACCACCGGCCCGACGACCAGCTTCATCAGCGCCGGCAGCGCCACGTCGACCGTGCCGCCGGTCTTCAGCACGATGTTCGTGCGGCCCTTGCCCTCGGTGACCTTCCAGCTGCCGCTGATCTTCGCGTTGCTCTTGTCGTCGGGGTGCGGCGCCCAGGTGACGCTGCCCTTCTTCTCGTCGCTCTTGTACTTGCAGGCGTAGATGGTCTGGATGCCCACCTGCGCCGTGCCCACGCGCTGCATCTCCCAGCGGTAGGCGTTGTCGCCCAGGTCGTGCAGCTTCTTCACCTTCGGGAAGTGGCTGGCGGACTTCGGCACGTCGGCCAGCACGGCGAAGACATCCTTCGCGCTGGCCTTGACGGCGAATTCGTAGCCGAGGTCGATGTCGACGCTGACGGTCATGGTGCGGGGTTCCCTTCGTTGGCTGGATCCGGTTTCGGCTTGCGCCGGCGGGCCTTCGCCGGCGCCGGCGCTGCCGCTGGCGCTGTGGATGGCGCCGTCGATGGCGATGCCTCGCGCGCTTCCTCGCCCGCCCACGGCAGCATCATCGCCAGCAGCAGCAACTGCTCGAACTCGGGCTCGAAGCGGTCGATGATCTCCTGCGGCCGCGGGCACAGCTCCTCGTCGGTGATGAGGCCGAACTGCACGCCGCCGCCGTAGCTCAGCACCGACACGCCGACGCCGATGTCGCCCGACGACGGCACCCAGAACATCGTCTGCCTGAGCGTGCTGCCGCAGAACATCAGCGGCTTCGCGGGCCCGGGCACGTTGGTCATCACCGCCGTCGTCTTCTTGGCGAAGAGGCCGAGCACCATGTCCTGCACCGGCTTGATGAACAGGCCCGTCAGCGAAAGGATGGCGAATGCCAAGAGCGGCTGGTAGCTGCCCTTCATCTCGGCCATGCGCGCGTGCACCGCGTACACGCGCTCGACGGGGTTGGCGATGCCGATCGGCAGCACCAGCGGCGCCAGCCCGAAGCGGTTGCCCAGTTGCCACGCCTTCTCCGGCGGGCGCAGGTTCACCGGCACCATGGCGCGGATCTCCTTGCCCGCGGGATCCTCGCCCCGCTCGCGCAGCCAGCCGCCGATGGCACCGGCCACGCACGACAGCAGCACGTCGTTGATGGTGCAGTTGAGGCCCTTGCCGATGGCCTTGACGACATCCAGCGGGATCGGCTCGCACCAGGCGACCACCTTCTTGCCACTGCCCTTGCCCTTGAGCATCGTCGGGCTGTCGTCGGCCAGGAGCGCCAGCGCCGCAGCGTCCTTGGCCACTTGCAGGCCGGCATGCGCGAGGTCGACGCCGCCCATGCCCTGCGTCAGCGCCTGCGGGTTG
>JAXMEZ010000073.1:0-15801 GCA_046348035.1 Rubrivivax sp.
CGAACGCAAGCTGCACGCGCGCCAGCAGCTGCCAGTGCGCGACCGTGTCGTCGGGTCCCGGCGCGTCGTCCGCAGGATCGTCGGCGTCGCCGGGCGGGTCCTCCGCGGCCGGCGACACGGTGCGGCGGCTGCGCCCCCGCACCAGCCAGGCCTCGCGCTTGGCGGTGGTGACGATCCACGCCTGCAGGCGCGCCGGCTCGGCGAGATGGCCCACGTGCTGCAGCAAGCGCATGAAGACCGTCTGGAAGATGTCGGCCGCCTCCTCCTCGCTCACGCCGGCGCGGCGGGCGATGGCATAGATCAGCCTTTGGTAGCGTCGCACCAGCGCCTCCCACGCCGAAGCATCGCCCGCGCGGCAGCGGCTGATCAGGACAGTGTCTTCGGGAACAGAGGGCTCGGACATCTGCGGCTGGCGGCCGGGTGCAACCCGCTGCGCCGCTGAGAAGCGCAGCGTCGTCGTGCATCGCGCGGCCAGCGCCGGTTATATGCGAGCGAACGCATCCGACGCACGCAGCGATCGCCGTCGGATTGCGCACCGGCCGCATCCTTGTCAACGGTCGTGCTGACGCCACGGCGGCATCCGTTGCGCCAACGCGTGCCGGCGCATCCGGTATCGCAGCGTGTCGCGGCTGATGCCCAGCAGGCGAGCCGCGGCGCTGACGTTCCAATGCGCTCGCTCCAGCGCCCGCAGCAGCGCCTCCTGCTCGATGCGCTGCAGATCGATCTCGGGTGCTCTCGTCGCTTGCGGCAGCGCCGCAGGTGCCACGTGTCCGGCCTCGATCACGTCTTCCGCCGCCAGCCACACCGCGCGCGACAGCACCGTGCGCAGCTCGCTCAGGTTCCCGGGCCATGGCTGGCTGGCCAGCAGCCCCTGCGCCGCCGCGGACAGCGCCGGCGGCGGCCTTTGCCGGCGCTCGCACTGGCGGGCGATGAATCGCTGCGACAGCAGCATGAGGTCTTCGCCTCGTTCGCGCAACGGCGCCAGCTCGAGCTGCGCGTCGTGCAGCTGGCGCAGCAGCGCGGGGCGCAGGCGCCCTTCGCGCAGCAGCGTCCACGGCGAGCAGCGCGAAGCCAGCACCAGGCGCACGTCGACCGCGATGTCGTGCCGGCCACCAACGCGCTGGATCGTCCGCTGGCGCAGCAGATCGAGCAGACGGTCCTGCAGCGCCGGCGGCAGGTCACCCACCTCGTCGATGTACAGCGTTCCGCCCGCGGCCAGCTCGACGAGGCCGGGCTGCCACCGCTCGGCGGCCCCGCCCCCGGCACCCTCCTGCCCGAGCAGCCGCACGGCGGCCGCCGCAGCCGACGTTCCCGCGTCGATGCCGATGAACGGGCCATCGCGGCGCGAGCCCTCGGCGTGCAAGGCCCGCGCCACGTGCTCCTTGCCCGTGCCGGCCTCGCCGAACAGGAGCAGCGGCGGCGACGGTGGATGGTCGGGCCGGCTCGACTCGGCGTCCAGCAGCAGCTTCAACTGCGTCTTCAGCCGCAGCATCGGCGTCGATTCGCCGATCAGGTGCGCGAGCCCTGCATGTTCGGCTTCGCGGCCGCGGTGGTAGTCGAGAACATCCTCGCAACGACGGGCCGCGAAAGCGCGCTGCAGCAGCACCGGAACCGCCGCCGGCGCATGGGCGCGGGCCAACACACCGGCGCCGGCCATCACGGCTTCGAGAGCGGCGGCGCTGTTGCCCGAGCCCGCCAGCGCGATGACCGGCGTTCGCAGCGCGGCGCTGCGCGCCAGCAGGCGCGCGCGCTCGCGGCCGGCGGTGGCGAGGTCGACCACAACCGCATCAGGTCGCGACTGGGCCAGCGAGGCCAACGCGCTACCGACGTCGGGCGCCAGGCGCACGCGATGACCGTCCACTTCGAGGCTCGTGGCCAGCCGCGTCGCGGCGGCGTGCCGACGCTCGACGAGCAGCACCGTCGATGCCGGACCGCGGCGTGCCGGGCCGCTGCCGACGCTGACGCAGGCGCGTGCGCCGGCTTCGATGTACGAGGCTTCGAAAGCGCTGGCGGTGCATCTTTCCATCGCACGCTGCCCGCGCCGCGCTGCGATGCAGGCCACGCGCGGCGGGGAGGTCCTCCTCGTCTCGGGATGCAGCGACAGAGGCGCCAGCCGCGGCCCTGATACGTGCGACACCTCGACTCAGGGGGGTCGGCGGTCGCCCGCCGCCCGCGCCCGCGGCCCGCGCGGCACGCACCACAGTCCCGCCGGCCGCGGTGTGTCCGGCAGCGCTACTTCGCCAGCGAGCGCGCGTCGCGTGCCAGCTCGATCGGCACCGCGCCGGGAGTCGCCTCGCGCAGCGCCGCCGGCGGCCGCCCGCGCCCGGCGCGCCCCTCGATGTCGAGGTTGATGATGCTGTCGGCCGAACGGATCGTCTGCGGCCGGTGGGCGATGATGATCCGCGTCACCGCCGTGGCGCGGATGGCGGCGTTGACGGCGCGCTCGTTGGCCACGTCGAGATGGCTCGTCGCCTCGTCGAGCAGCAGGACGGCCGGCCGGCGGTACAGCGCGCGCGCGATCAGCGCGCGCTGCTTCTGGCCGCCGGACAGGGCGGTGCCCATGTCGCCGATCAGCGTGTGATAGCCCATCGGCATCGCCGCGATGTCGTCGTGCAGCGCCGCCTGGCGCGCGCAGGCCTCGACGCGGGCCATGTCCGGGGCCTCGGCGAAGAAGCAGATGTTGTCGGCGATCGAGCCGGCGAAGAGCTGGTCGTCCTGCATCACCACGCCGATCATCGAGCGCCAGGCATCGGTGCCCAGGCGCGCCAGCGGCTCGCCGTCGATGCGCACCTCACCCTCGACGGGCGGCACCAGGCCGGCCAGGATCTTCAGCAGCGTGGTCTTGCCGCACCCCGAGCTGCCGACGATCGCGACGGTCCCTCCGGCCTCGATGCGCATGTTCAGGCCGTCGATGATCCAGGGATCGTTGTCGCTGTAGCGGAAGCGCAGGTTGCGCACCTCGACGGCCACCGGCGGCATCGCCGCTGCGCCGGCGACGGCGGCGGCCATCGCGATGCCCGCCCCGGGCGAGCGCGCCTCGGCGGCGTCAGCGCGATGTCGGCCAGGCGTTCGGCGTGCAGCCTGAGCATCGTCAGGTCGACCGCGCGGTCGATGAGGCTGCTGATGCGCGAGAGGAACTGGTCCTTGTAGGCGATGAAGGCGAGCAGCATGCCCACCGACATGGCCCCGTCGAGCACCTGGCGGGCGCCGAGCCAGACGACGAGGATCACCAGCGTGCCGACGATCAGCGAATTCCCGGCCCTGAACAGCAGCCGCAGTCGCTGCGCCGCGAGCTGCCGGTTGACCGTCTCGACCAGCAGGTTCAGCCAGTGCGCGCGCCGCTGCACCTGGGCGTTGAAGAGCTTGATCGACTTGATGCCGCGCATCGTCTCCAGGAAGTGACTGTCGCGCCGAGCCGACCAGACGATCGCCTCGACCGAGGCGTGCCGCAGCGGCGTGTACGCCGCCCAGCGCATGGCCCCGTAGAGCATCGCCCCGCCGAGCACCACCCACGTCAGCGCGGGCGCGAAGACGAACATGATCGCCACGGTCAGCACCGCGAGCAGCCCGTCGAGCGCGGTCTCCACGAAATCGGTCGTCAGCGCCTGCAGGATCGTCTCCTGCGAGCCGAACCGCGACATCACGTCGGCGATGTGGCGCGACTCGAAGTAAGCCGTGGGCAGCTGGATCAGGTGCGAGTACAGGTTGGCGCGGCTTTGCACCTTGAGCGAGGCGCCCAGCGCCATGACGATCCAGCTGCGCATCGCCGAGACCGCGGTGCGCATCAGCATCAGCAGGCCGAAGCCGAGCGCCAGCACGAGCAGCAGGTCGCGGTCGGCAGCCACCAGCCCGTGGTCGATCACCCACTGCATGAAGAAGGGGCTGGCGACGGCCAGGATCTCGATGGCCAGGGCCAGCGCGAACAGCTGCGAGAGCGAGCCGCCCAGGCCGACGATGGGCCCGAGCACCGAGCGCATGCGCACACGCGGTGCCGCGGCGGCAGGCTCGAAGCCGCCGGAGGGGGTCAGCTCGAGCGCGACGCCGGTGAACTCGCGCGACACCGCGGCCATCGACAGCCGCCGCACGCCGACCGCAGGATCGTGCACGACGATGCCGTCGGATCCGACGCTCTCGAGGACCACGAAGTGGTTCATGTCCCAGTGCAGGATGCACGGGGTGGCCAACGCACGCATCTCCTCAAGTTCCAGCCGAAGCGGCCTGGCCGAGAAGCCGGCGCGTTCGGCCATGCGCACCAGGTCGGCGAGGTTGACGCCCTTCAGCGAGACGGACAGGCGCCGGCGCAGTTCGCTGATCTCCGATGGCGCGCCGTGGTACCCGCTCACCATCGCCAGGCAGGCGAGCGCGCATTCGGCGGCTTCGGTCTGCAGCACCACCGGCAGGCGTCGCCGCCAGCCCAGGGCGAGCAGGTCGGCCACAGAGGCGCGTGCGGTCATCAGAGCCACCGCCCGGTCATGGCCCGGACCGGCTCGAGCACCCACTCGTACAAGCGGCGGCGCTCGAGCGACACCTCCGCCTCCAGCGTCATGCCGGGCTGCAGCGCCAGGCGCTCGCCATACGCGGCCACCGCTTGGCTGCCGAGGTCGACGACGACACGGTACAGGGGCTCGCCGGCGCCGCTGCCTCCTGCCGTACCGGGGGAAGCCAGCGAAGACAGCGACGGAGGCAGGTCCGAAGGGCTGACGGCGGTGCGCGAGATGCTGGCCACCGTGCCTTCGTGATGGCCGAAGCGCTGGTAGGGAAACGCCTCGTAGCGAAGCACCACCCGTTGGCCCTGGCGAGCAAAACCCACGGCGCGGCTGGGACCGTACAGGTGCGCCTGCAACCGATGCTCGGCCGGCACGATGACCAGCAGCGGCACCGTCGAGCCGGCGCTGGCGCCGGCCACCGCCTGGATCGCCGTCACCGTGCCGTCGGCGGG
This sequence comes from Rubrivivax sp., assembly GCA_046348035.1. GTDB lineage: Bacteria > Pseudomonadota > Gammaproteobacteria > Burkholderiales > Burkholderiaceae_C > Rubrivivax. The sequence goes on from JAXMEZ010000073.1 coordinate 4,940, forward strand.
CGCCGGCACGACGATCTCGCGCCGCGCCTCCGCTTCGACGCGCTCCTGCCCCAGCTGCGCCAGCGCGCGCTCGAGCAACGCGGCTTCCTGTTGCTGCTTCAGCGGCAGCGCTTCGGCCTCGGCAGCAACGCCCGCCGCTTCGCGCCGCAGGCTCGTGAGCGAGCGCTTCAGCGCCCCGAGCCGGGCCATCTGCTCCAGTGTCTCGGCCTGCACCAGCTGCATGCGCATCTCGGAGATGAAGCCGTGCTCGAGCTGCTCGCGGTGCAGTGCCTCGTTGCGGCGCGCGATCGCCACGCGCGAGCCGAGCACTTCGAGCTCGCGCCCGAGCTGCTGCATCTCGACGGCCATCGCCGAGCGCCGTTCGGCCAGCGCGTGCTGCTGCTGCGCGTGCAGGCGGCGCTGCTGCTCTCGTTCGGCGATGAGGCTCTCGCGGCGTCCGCCGAGCTGGCGCGCGACCTCGGCCTGCACGCCGCCCAGCGCCGCCGTCTGCAGCTCGTCGGACAGCGTGACCAGCGGCTGCCCCCGGACGACGGCGGCGCCCTCGCCGACGTGCACGGCCGTCACCACGCCCGGCCGCGGCGCCAGCACCCGCATGACGCCCTGCTGCGGCACGAGCCAGCCGCCCAGGCGCGCCGTGCGCGTGTACGAGGCCGTGAACAACAGCAGCACAACGGCCACCGCGGCGGCGGCCGCCGCTGCGGTGAGCAGCCGGTGCGACAGGCGCGGCGCCAGCAGCACCGGGCCCAGCCACTGCGCGCTGCGGTGCGCGGCGACCTCGCCGCGGAAGAGGGCCTGGCCGACCTCGCCCGGCGCCACGGTTCGGCTGCGGCTCGCGCTCACGGGCCTTCGCAGACCAGGTGGTCCTTGACCTCGAAGCTCACCTCGATTTGGCGCATGCGCGGGCGGATCGGCAGCAGCGTGCTCAGGCGGGGGTCGAAGAAATCGGCGAGCAGCGGCGGTCGCGCCGACTCGAAGTAGAACTCCGCCGCATCGGCGATGCGGCTCTTGACGATGACCTGCAGCTCGTCGACGCTGCTGGCCTCCTGCATCACGCACGGCACGTGCCGGATGCCGGCGGCGCGCAACGCCACCGCGCGGTGGTAGCCGTTGGCGAGCAGCACCCGCTTGCCCACGCGCACGACGTTGAGGAAGTTGCACCCGAAGCCCACGACCAGGCCCACGATGCCGGCCACCGGGCCGAAGCTCGCGTGCGCCTGGGCCAGCTGCGGATCGAGCAGCGCCGCCGCGTGGAAGCGCAAGTCCAGCGAGCGCGTGCGGAAGGTGAAGCGGCGCGAACCCACCTTCTGGATCTGCACCGGCGCGGCCGGCGCCTCCAACGGCATGCACAGCCGGAACAACGTCCGCGGGTCGGGCCGCGGTCCGACCCGCGGCGTGATGGCGTCGACGAAGTCATGCGTGACGTGCTGCTGGTCGACGATGAGATGGTCCAGGTCGACCATGGCGAAGGTCGTCGGCAGCGTGTCGAACGAAAGGCGGAAGCTCGGGTGCGCACGCACCTCGTCGGCCAGCGGCGCGAGCGCCGCGTCGAGCGGGCGATGCTCGCCGGCGTTGGCGATGCCGGGCTGGCTGACCTCGAGCGCCTGGTACTGGGCGCTGGCACGGCGCCACGCGGCGGTCAGGGCCTGGCGATCGAACCGCTCCGGGTCGGCCACCGCGCTGTCGACGAAGTCCAGCAGGTTCGCCAGCGGCGGTTGCCCCAGCAGCCACAGTTCGTTCTGCAGCGGCGGTGCGGCGACGTCCGGGGCGGCGAAGCCCTCGGGCGCGCCGTCCTGCGATGGCGGGCATTCGGGTTTCTTCTCTACGAGCATCAACATGGCACCGTCGCATTTCGAGACGAAAGGGAGTCGGCAAGCCAGGCGCCCGCTGCCGAAGGCGGGGCGCCCGGCCCGGCTGCGGCGGCGCCAGCTTGTCGCCGGTGCGCCGCAGGCCGTGGCCGGGGGTTTTCAGCAGCGCGAGCTCGACTTGCTGCCGCCGCGGCTGTGGCTGTGCTTCGACTTGCTGTGCTTGCTCTTGGACTTGCTCCTGCCGCCGCCGCCGCCGCCGCAACCGCCGCCGCCGCCGCCGCCGCAACCGCCGCCGTTGCCGCCGCCGCCGCCGTGGGAGCCGCCGCAGTCGGCCTTCTTGCCGCCGCCGTAGACCAGCTTCAGTTCCTCGGTGTTCAGGGTTCTCATTTCATGTTCTCCGGAAAGAAAGACGCGACAACGTGCGGCAGCGCGAACCCGCGCGGCCTCCATCAGCCCCTGTCGCCACGGGCACCGATCCTCGCAGTACACGAATGCATTGCGCGCATTCCACCGGAGCGCTTGATGACGGGTCAACGACTGATACGCAGGCGTACAAGGTGGGTCAAATGACCCAGGCGCGGCGCACCACGCCGCAGAGTCGCACTGCCCTGCCACCGGGACGATCGCCGGAGTCCCGGCGCCCGCGCGTGGCCGATGCGCCGCCGGCCGCGCAGCAGGTCAACCGTTCGTTACGGCTCCCCCGTCCGAGCGGGCCGGAGGCAGGGAATCGAGGGCGGGCGCTCTGCTAACCTGCGCGGCATGTCCCCGGCCGAAGTCTTCCAGCAACGCATCCGCCCCTTGATCGAGCTGCCGGCGCTCGCGGAGGTGGCCGTGGGCATGCTCAGCCGGCCGAAGGCGATGGTGCAGCTCGGTCCCGACGGCGCGCCTCGTCGTCGCGCGCATGGAGCTCGTGGCCTTCCCGCCGGGCAGCGTGGTGCTGCGCGAAGGGCGAAAGCGCCTCGGGGCACATGCTGCTGCTGCTCGAAGGCGAGGTCAGCGTCGACAGCGAAGCGGCCGGCGGGCCGCAGGCGCCGCTGGCGTTGTCGGTGCTGGGCCCGGGCGAGATCATCGGCGAGATGGCGCTGTTGGACGGTTCGCCCGCGCGCCATGGGCTGCACGGCGCTGAGCCCGGTGCAGGCCGCCGGCCTCTCCCGCCGCGGCCTCGAAGACCTGATGGCCGAACAGCCGGTGGTCGCGGCCAAGCTCGTGGTCGTGCTCGCCACCCGCATCGCCGACCGCCTGCGCGCCGCAGCAACAGGTGCAGGTCTATGCGCAGCTCGCCGCCGAGGCCACCAGGAACTGGCGCGCATCCGCCGCGCGGTGGAAGGCGGCGACGGCCGCTGATCTGATACGGACTTTCGTCCGATCGCAAAAGAACCGTTCGACGGGTGCGAGGCCGCGGGTGCACCGTCAGCCGCGCACTTCGTACAGGCCGAGCTTGCGATGCAGCGGCGCCTCGTCGGCGACGAACACGCACGCCGGTGACGACGGCGAGCGGTTGCTGAGCGTCACCGCTTCGTAGCCCGGCGCGCAGCAGGTGTCGGCTTCGGCGAGTGTGAAACGCTCGGCCATCACCTGCACCTCGACGCCGCCTTCGATGGCGTGGAAGACGCTCGCCGGGCTGCGCGCCGGCAGCTTCAGCACCTGGCCCGGGCGCAGCATCAGCGCGTAGAACCCGAGGATGTTGAGCGCGTCGCCGCCGCTTTCCGGGTTCAGGTAGGTGACCATCACGCATTCGAGGTCGGCCTGGTCGGCGGCCAGCGATTGCAGCGCCGCCTTCACTTCGCCCCACGGGTAGCGCAGCAGCGGGTAGGCGCGGCGCGTGCGCTCGAACACCGGCGTCGGCGCGACGCCGGCGCGAACGAACGCGCGCTCGCCGTGGCTCGCGCGCGGGGCCTGGCGCTGGCCGGTGATGTGGTAGCTCGCCTCGAGGTAATGCACGAGCGGCAGGTCGAGCACGTCGAGCCACACCACCGGCTTGTCGCCGTCGTGCCCGTGCTCGTGCCACAGGCCCGTGGGCGTGAGGATCAGGTCGCCGCGGCTCATCGGGCACTTCTCGCCTTCGACCGTCGTCCACGCGCCCTCGCCTTCGACCACCATGCGCACGGCGTTGGGCGTGTGCCGGTGTGAAGGCGCCCATTCGCCGGGCAGCAGCAGCTGCATGCCGAGGTAGATGGCGCTCGAGGCCTGCATCTTCTCCAGCGTATGCCCGGGGTTGGCGAGCACGAGCACGCGCCGCTCGGCCTTCTCGATCGGCGTCAGCGTGCCGGCCTTCAGCAGGAGCGGCTTCAGCGCCGCATACGACCACGCGGTGGGCACCGTGCGCGGCGCCGGCTTGCCTGCCGGCATCACCGCGCGCAGGCTCGGCCACAGCGGCACGAGGTTCAACGCGCGTAGCGCCGCCACGTAGTCGGCGGGCAGGTCTTCGAGGCGGCCGAGTTCGCTCATCGCGGGTTCCTTCGTTGCATCGCGCCGGTGCGCCGCTCAATGCGGCGCCAGGCAGTTGTCGACCTTCCAGCCGTACAGCCATTCCAGCGCATCGTAGAAGCGTTCCGGGCTGCGGCCGCGCCAGAGGTCGTTGCGCACCAGGCGCTCGACGTCCTTGGCATGGTAGATGCGCCCCATCTCGCGCGAGCTGAGCACGATGCGCGCCGTGCGCGCGATGCGCGAACGCTGGTACAGCGCGAAGGCCGGCTCCCACACGTTGCCGTTGACGCGCAGTGCTTCACCGAGCGTCACCGCGTCTTCCATCGCCATGCACGCGCCCTGCGCCATGTACTGCGTCGTCGGGTGCGCCGCGTCGCCCAGGAGCGTGGCGCGGCCGAAGGTCCAGTTGGGAATCGGGTCGCGGTCGGCGGTGGCCCAGCGCTTCCAGCTCTTCGGCAGGTCGATCAGCTGGCGCGGCTTCGGCGAGATCTCCTGGAAGTAGCTTTGCACTTCCTCGCGGCTGCCTTCGCGCACGCCCCACTGCTCGGCATTGCGGCTGTGGAACGTGACGACGACGTTGTACTGCTCGCCACCACGCAGCGGGTAATGCACGAGGTGGCAGTTGGGACCGACCCAGATGCTGGCGGCGTTCCACCGCAGCTCGGGCGGGAAGTCCTTCTTGTCGACGACGGCGCGATAGACCACGTGCCCGGTGACGCGCGCCGGGTCGCCGACGTACTGCTCGCGCACGACGCTCTTGACGCCGTCGGCGCCGACGAGCGCCTGGCCCGTGTACGCGCGCCCTTCCTGATCGAAGGCGGTGACGAGGCCGGCCGTCGCGTCCTGCTCGACGCGCACGACGCGCGTCGAGGTGTGGAACTCGACGCGCCCGGAGGCCTGCACGCCTTCGAGCAGCGAGCGGTGCACGTCGACGCGGTGGATCACCGCATACGGGTTGCCGAAGCGCGCGCGGAACGCCTCGCCGGTGGGGATGCGGCCGACGCAGGTTTCGTCGAGCGCGTCGTGCATCACCATGCAGTCGGTGTAGACGGCGCGGCCGCGCGCACGTTCGCCGACGCCCAGCGCGTCGAAGGCCGAGAACGCGTTCGGCCCGAGCTGAATGCCGGCGCCGATCTCGCCGATCTCGGGCGATTGCTCGAGCAGCGTCACCGCGAAGCCGCGCTTCACGAGCGCCAGCGCCGCGGCGAGGCCGCCGATGCCGCCGCCGGCGATCAGCACCGGCAATGTCGCCGCCCTTGCGCTGCTCGCGCTGCTGGCCATTCGCGTGTCTCCTCGGCAGCGAAGCTTTCGCTGTCAATAATCAGTATGCTGATTTGAAGTCTATTCGCGACCCTGGGGACAGTCAATCGCGGCGGCATTTACCAGCCGCCTTCGGCCAGCCAGGCTTCGAGAAGCTCGAGGTTGTCCAGGCCGAAGAACGGTTCGCCGTCGATGACGAAGAACGGCGAACCGAAGGCGCCGCAGGCGATGGCGGCATCGACCTCGGCGCGCAGCAACGCGGCCGCCTCGGGGCTGCCGGGCACGCTTGCGGCCAGGTCCGCGGGAAGCGAGGCCTCGGACAGCGCGGCGCCCAGCGCCAGCGGCTCATCGAGCGCCTTGCCTTCGGCCCAATAGGCGCGGAACACGGCGCGCGCGAAATCGCGCGCCTGGGCCGGCCGGTGCACGCGCAGCCAGGCGAACAAGCGCGCCGCCGGCAGCGGGTCCATCGGCGGGCCGGAGGGATCGCGGCCCAGCGCGAGCCCGTGCCGGCGCAGGTAGCGCGCGATCTGCCGCTCGAGGTAGGCGCCCTTGAGCGGTGTCTGCGGCAGCGGCTTCAGGCCCATCACCTTCAGCACGGTGACGCCCACCAGCAGCGGATGCCACTCGACCGCTCGCCCGTGCCGCGCCGCGATGTCGTCGATGCGCAGGCTCGCGAGGTAGCCGAACGGCGAGATGAAGTCGAACCAGAAGTCGACCGGCGGCTTCATGCCACGCCTGCGCCGACGATGACATGCGCCACGGCGAACCCGGCCATCAGCTCGCGCAGGGCCGGCGCCAGCTCGGTGGCGCTCGTGGCCGCGCCCGTGGCCGCGCCCGCGCCGGCGACCGTGCCCGCCTTCGCCAGTGGCACGAAGCGCACCGAGAGCCGCCCGCCCTCGTCCACCCCTTCAGCGCGCACGCGATGCGCCAGGCCCGCCGCGGCCAAGCGCTCCTCGACCACGCGCTGCAGCGCCTGCGCGCGCAGCGCCGGCTTGTAGACCTTGCCGATGGCGGTGAGCGGCAGCGCCGGCACGACGGCGATTCGCTTGGGCACCGCGGCGCGTTCGGCGATGTGCGCGGCGGCGAAGGCCAGCAGTTCAGCTTCCGTCGGCGCCGCACCCGGCCGCGCGACGACGTAGGCCACGGGCAGCTCGCCGGCGTACTCGTCGGGCTCGCCGACCGCCGCGGCCATCTGCACCTGCGGGTGGGCGAGCAGCGCCTCCTCGATGACGCCGGGGTCGATGTTGTGCGCGCCGCGGATGATCACGTCCTTCGCGCGCCCGGTGACGAAGACGCGCCCTTCGGCGTCGACGTGGCCGATGTCGCCGCTGACGAGCCACCCCGCCTCGAACGTTCCGGCATTGCGCGCCGCCTCGGTGTAGCCCGGCCGACGTTGGGGCCGCGCAGCAGCACGCCGCTTACGCCCGCGGCGCAGACGCGGCCGTCGTCGGCCACCGCCTGCACCTCGGTGTACGGCAGCGGCAAGCCGCACGAACCGGGCGTGCGCGGCGCGCGCCGGCTCGATGGCGATGACGCCGGCGCACTCGGTCATGCCGAGGATGTTGCGCACGGGCACGCCGGTCTCGGCCTCGAAGCGCGCCGCCAGTTCGGCCGGCAGCGGCGAGCCGCCGGTCAGCGCCAGGCGCAAGCCCTCGGCATCGCGCCCGCCGCGCGGCGCCGCCAGCAGCGCCGTCGGCACCGTGGGGACGCCGCCGATGAGGGTGACACCCTGCTCGCGGACGATGGCCCAGGCGCGCCTGACGAAAGCGGCGTCGCGCCACAGCGCCGGCGGCGGCAGCACGATGCAGGCGCCGCAAACAGCAGCGCCAGGCCGTAGACGAACGCACCGGCCACGTGGAAGAGCGGAAAGCCGTTGAGGATGACGTCGCGCTCGCCGGCGGCATACATCTGCGACGCGCCCCAGGCCGCGTGCAGCTGGTTGGTATGCGTGTGCTGCGCGAGCTTGGGCAGCCCCGTCGTGCCCCCGGTGTGGAAGAGCGCGGCGATGCGGCCGCCATCGCGAACGGGCGCGAAGTCGAGTGCGTCGCCGCGCTGGCGCGCTGCCTCGGCGGCGAAGTCGAAGGTGCCCGGCGCCGCAGCCGCGGCGGCACCGGCGCCGCCGCCATCACCCACCAGCACCACGGCGCGCAGGGCCGGGCAGCCGGCGCGCAGCTTCAGCACGCGCTCGCCGATGTCCCCGGCCGCGTGCCCCGGCGCCAGCGTGACGACGACGTTCACCGCAGCCGCGCGCAGCAACGCCGCGATGTGCTCGTCGCCGAGCGCATGGTTGATCGGGCAGGCGATGCCGGCGGTCTCGGCGCCCCAGAGCGCGAACCACGCTTGGGGCAACGGCGGCAGCAGCAGCGCCACCCGCGGCTCGTGCGCCGTGCCGCCCTGATCGCCTTGATCGTCCCGACCGTCGCTGCACAACGCGCGGAACAGGTTGGCCGCGCGCCGCACTTCGGCCACGAACTGCGCGTGCGTGAGGCGGCGCGGTTCACGATCGTCGACATGCGCCAAGGCCACCAGCGCCGGCCGGTCGCCATGCTTCTCGGCCACGTGCTCGAGGGCCTCGAACACGTGCTGGAAGCGCATGTACTCCGAAGCCGGCGCCGCTTCGAGTGCGCGCAGGTCGGCGCGTGTGGCGATCACGGCCGGCTTCATCGGCCGGCCGCGTGCCTGTTGCCGATCACCGCGGCCGCCGCGTTCGCTACTCGGGCTTGATGCCCGCGGCCTTGATCACCTTCGTCCACAGGTCGATCTCGCTCTTGACGAACTGCGTGTACGCGGCCGCACCGGGCGGCGGCACGACGAAGCCCACCGACTCGAGCCGCTGCTTGATCTCGGCCGACGTCATCACCTTGCGCAGCGCCGCTTCGAGCTTGTCGACGATCGGCTGCGGCGTGCCCCGGATCGCCGAGATGCCCGACCACGACAAAGCCTGGAAGCCGGGGAAGCCGCTCTCGGCGATCGTCGGCACGTCGGGGTAGAGCGCGTTGCGTTGCAGGCTCGTCACCGCCAAAGCGCGCAGCTTCCCGGCCTTCACGTGCGGCAGCGCCACGTCCTGGTTGATGAACATCAGCGGGAACTGCCCGCCGAGCAGGTCCTGCAGCATCGGGCCGCCGCCGCGGTAGGGAATGCCGACCATGAAGAAGCCGTTGCACTCCTTGACGCCCTTGGGGCACTCGCTGGCGCGCTGCTTCAAGAGCTCCATCGCCATGTGGCCCGAAGCCGCGTGCGTGTAGCCGTAGTTCAGCTTGCCCGGGTTCTTGCGCACGTACTCGACGAACTCCTTGAACGTCTTGAACGGCGTGCCCGGGTGCACGACGAGCACGTTCGGGCCCGAGTGCACCTGCGCCAGGTGCACGAAGTCGCGCATCGAGTCGTACTGCAGCTTCGGGTCGAGGCCGTGCGCCACCGCGTTCTGGCCGACACCGGTCTGCACGATCGTGTAGCCGTCGGGCGTGGACTTCACCGCGCGCAGCGTGCCGATGGTGCCGCCGGCGCCGCCGATGTTGTCGACGACGAACTGCTGCCCCAGCTCCTTCGTCAGCGCCTCGGCGATCATGCGCGCCATCACGTCGCTGGTGCCGCCGGCCGGGAACGGGCTGATCAGCTTCACCGGCTTGCTCGGCCAGTTGTCCTGCGCGAAGGACGGTGCTGAAGCGGAGGCAGCCAGCGCCAGCGTGGCGGCGATGAAGGGGCGGCGGCGAAGCATCGGTGCGGGCTCCTCGTGGGCAAAGTGGGTCGTCATTTCGCGCCGTGTCGCCCGGCAGCGTGGCGCGCCATTTTGCTGCGCCCTCGCGCCCGCACCCCCGCTCCGGTCTTGCCTGATGGGACGATGGCGCAGCGGGGAAACCTCGATGCGCGTTGTCCGTGCGCCTTCTCAGTGCGCCCTCTCAGTCCGCCTTCTCAGTGCGCCCTCTCAGTGCGCCTTGTCCCAGTTCGGCCCGATGCCCACTTCCGCCAGCAGCGGCACCTTCAGCTGCGCCACGCCGGCCATCAAGCGCGGCACCGCGGCGCGCGCCCATTCCACTTCGGCGTCGGGCACCTCGAACACGAGTTCATCGTGCACCTGCATCACCATCGCCGTGGCCTTGCGCTCGCGGTCGAGCTCGGCCTGCACGGCGATCATCGCCAGCTTGATGAGGTCGGCCGCGGTGCCCTGCATCGGCGCGTTGATCGCCTGCCGCTCGGCGCCGGCGCGGCGCGGTCCGCTGCCGCCCTTGATCTCGGGCAGATAGATGCGGCGGCCGAACAGCGTCTCGACGTAGCCGGTCTCGCCGGCGCGCCGCTTCGTCTCGTCCATGTAGCGCTTGACGCCGGCGAAGCGCGCGAAGTAGCGCTCGATGTAGTCGCGCGCCGCCTTCTGCTCGATGCCGAGGTTGGTGGCCAGGCCGAACGCGCCCATGCCGTAGATGAGCCCGAAGTTGATGACCTTGGCGTAGCGGCGCTGCTCGCCGGTGACCTCGCCCACGCCGACGCCGAACACCTCGCTGGCGGTGGCGCGGTGCACGTCGATGCCTTCGGCGAAGGCGCGCAGCAGGCCCGGGTCCTCGCTGATGTGGGCCATGATGCGCAGCTCGATCTGCGAGTAGTCGGCGCTCATGACCACGTGCCCCGGCGGCGCGACGAAGGCCTCGCGGATGCGCCGGCCTTCCGTGGTGCGGATGGGGATGTTCTGCAGGTTCGGGTCGTTGCTCGAAAGCCGTCCCGTCACCGCCACCGCCTGCGCGTAGTTGGTGTGCACGCGGCCGCTGCCGGGGTTCACCATCAGCGGCAGCTTGTCGGTGTAGGTGCCCTTGAGCTTGGCGAGGCTGCGGTGGTCGAGGATGCGCGCCGGCAGCGGGTAGTCGTTGGCGAGTTCGGCGAGCACGTCCTCGTCGGTGGAAGGCGTGCCCGACGCGGTGCGCTTCTTCACCGGCAGGCCGAGCTTGGTGAAGAGGATCTCGCCGATCTGCTTCGGGCTGCCGAGGTTGAACGGCTGCCCGGCGATGGCGTAGGCCTCCTGCTCGATGGCCACCATGCGCTCGGCCAGCTCGCGGCTTTGCTGCGCCAGCGCGCCAGCGTCGATCAGCACGCCGTGCCGCTCGATGCGCTGCAGGATCGCCGACACCGGCATCTCGATGCCCTCGTACACCTCGCGCAGGCGCGGCTCGGCTTCGAGCTGCGGCCACAGCACCGCGTGCGCGTGCAGGCACATCTCGCTGTCCTCGCCGGCGTACTCGGTGGCCTTGGCGAAGTCCACCTGCGAGAAGGCGATCTGGCTCGCGCCCTTGCCGCAGACGTCCTCGTAGCTCAGGCCGCGGCGGCCGAGGTGGCGGTCGGCGAGGCTTTCCAGGCTGTGCAGCCGGTGCGCTTCGAGCACGT
>JAXMEZ010000074.1:0-15407 GCA_046348035.1 Rubrivivax sp.
ATCGGCACGCTGTACACCGGTGCGGCGTTCGGCAACCTCGCCGGGCCTTGGCTGGCCGGGCGCGTGTTCGACGCCACGGGCAGCTACGCGCCGGTGATCGGCGGCTGCGCAGCGCTGTCGGCACTGGCCACCTTTGCTGCATGGCGGGCGACAATGCCCGCGGCTCCCGTGAAGACGGCGCAGAGCACGCGTTAGGCGCAGACGGCGCAGACGGCGCAGCAGGCGCACACCACACGACGACAACACCACGACGAGGGAAACCACCACCATGAGCCGCCTCATCCTCGAGCACGTGCTCGACCACGAAGCGAACCGCGCGAACCAGGTCTACTTCACGCAACCCACCGGCGACGGCAAGGTCGTCGACTACACCTGGGCGCAGGTGGTCGGCGAAGCGCGGCGCATGGCCGCGCATCTGCAGTCGCTGGGCCTGCCGCGCGGCGCGCGCGTGGCCATCCTGTCGAAGAACTGCGCCCACTTCATCATGGCCGAGCTGGCCATCTGGCTCGGCGGCTACACGACGGTGGCGATCTTCCCCACCGAGACGGCGGACACGATCAAGTACGTGCTCGAGCACAGCGAGTCGAGCGCGCTCTTCGTCGGCAAGCTCGACACCTGGACAGCGCAACGGGCGGGCGTGCCGAAGGGAATGCCGTGCATCGCGTTCCCGCTCGCGCCGGCCGAGGCGAAGCGCGACTTCGAAGGCTGGGACGCCATCGTCGCGCGCACCGCGCCGTTGGCCGGGCGCATCACGCGCGGGGCCGACGAGCTGGCGATGCTCATCTACACCTCGGGCTCCACTGGCACGCCCAAGGGCGTGATGAACACCTTCGGCGCTTTCTCGTGGGCTTCGGCCGCGGCCGCCGATTTCGCGCGCGAGCGCGTCGGCCCCGGTGCCGAGCGGCGCGTCATCTCGTACCTGCCGCTGGCGCACAGCTTCGAGCGCACGTGGATCGAGGGCGCCACGCTTGTCGAAGGCACGACGCAGATGTTCTTCGCCGACACGCTGCAGTCGTTCGTCGAGGACGTGAAGCGGGCGCGGCCGACGCTGTTCATCTCGGTGCCGCGGCTGTGGCTGAAGTTCCAGCAGGGTGTGTTCTCGAAGATGCCGCCGGCCAAGCTCGACCGGCTGCTGAAGATCCCGCTGCTGGGCCGCATCGTCGCGAAGAAGGTGCTCGCCGGGCTCGGCCTCGATTCCGTGCTCTACGCCGGCAGCGGCTCGGCGCCGCTGCCGCCGGAGCTGATCAAGTGGTACCTGCGCCTGGGCCTCAAGCTCGGCGAGGGCTACGGCATGACCGAGGACAACTCGGTCTCGCACACGTCGCTGCTGGAAGTGCCGGGCGCCGCCGAGCCCGGCTGGGTCGGCGTGCCGATGAAGGGCGTCGAGGTCAAGCTCAGCGACGACGGCGAGGTGCTGATCAAGTCGCCCGGCCAGTTCAGCGGCTACTACAAGCAGCCCGAACTCACGGCGGATTCGTTCACCGCCGACGGCTTCTTCCGCACCGGCGACCGCGGCCAATACGACGAAGCCGGCCGGCTGAAGATCACCGGCCGCGTGAAGGAGCTGTTCAAGACCGGCAAGGGCAAGTACGTGTCGCCGGCGCCGATCGAGAACCGCTTCGCCCACCCGACGCTGGAGGCGGTGTGCGTCACCGGCCCCGGGAGTGCGCAGCCGTTCGCGCTCTTGATGCCGACGCGGGCGGCGCGGCAACAGCTGGCCGACGCGGCCGGCCGCGACGCCCTGCTGGCGCAGTGGGAGGCGCTGCTGGGCGAGGTGAACGCCACGCTCGAAGCGCACGAGAAGCTCAGCCACACGGTGGTGGTCGAGGATCCGTGGAGCATCGACAACGGCTTCCTCACGCCGACGCTGAAGATCCGGCGCAGCGTCATCGAGGAGCGCTATCTCAGCCGCGCCGCCGCCTGGGCCGCGCTCGGCCGCAAGGTGATCCTGGAGAGGGAGTGCCAGCCGTGAACAACAAGCTGAGCGGCCAGGACGCGATGTTCCTGAACGTCGACCTGCCGCATGCCGCGTCGCACGGCACGATGGTCTACATCTACGACCAGTCGGCGCTCGGCGCCAAGCCGCTGCGCTTCCGCCAGATCGTGCGCCACGTCGAGAGCCGGCTGGACGCCTCGCCGATGCTGCGCCGGCGGATCGTGCAGGTGCCGTTCGGCCTGGGCTACCCGTTCTGGGTCGACGACGACCAGTTCGACGTCGACTTCCACGTGCGCCACTTCGCGCTGCCCAAGCCCGGCGACTGGCGGCAGTTCTGCATCATGGCCTCGCGCATCCAGGCGCGCGCCGTCGACCTCTCGCGCCCGCCGTGGGAGATGTACGTGATCGAGGGCCTCGACCACATCGATGGCATTCCGAAGGGCGGCAGCTTCGCGATCCTGACCAAGATCCATCACGCGGCGATGGACGGTACCGCGGCGGCCGAGCTGACCTGGGCGCTGCACGAGATCCGCCCGGCATGCTGAAGAAGGTGCGCCCGGCGGTCGCGGCGAAGCGGCCTGTGCCCGCGCAGCCACGACCTGGAAGCTGACCGACACGCCGACGCGCGCGGTCGCCGACAACCTTCGTCGGCGCGCCTGGCGTTGCTGCTGGCGCGGCTGGTGCCGCGCCTGGCCGCGAGCGGGCTTGCGCCGTTGCTGTCGTCGACCAAGAGCGCCGCCGGCGCCGGCATTGCGCCGCGCACGCGCTTCAACGCCGACGTGTCGGCCAGCCGCGTGTGGGACCTGGTGACGCCGAGCTGGCGGCGGTCAAGCAGATCAAGAGCGTCGTGCCCGGCGCCACCGTCAACGACGCGGTGATCGCGATGATCGGCGGCGCGATGCGGCGCTACCTGCTGGACAAGAAGGAGCTGCCGGCCAAGTCGCTGGTGACGCTGGCGCCGGTGAACACGCGCGAGAAGGCGCAGCGCGACGCCAGCGGCAACACGATCCTCGGTGGTGCGCTTCCCGCTTTGCACCGACATCGAAGACCCGATCGAGCGCCTGGTCGCGGTGCACGCGGCAACCGCCGAATCGAAGGCGATGCGTGCGCGATCGGCGCGCGCGACCTGACCGACGTGCAGTTCATCCCGCCGGCGACGCTGGCCTGGCGGGCCGGCTGTTCACCGCCGCTCGGCGCCGGCGGCAAGGGTCCGCTGCCGCTGCACAACCGCCTGGTGACCAACGCCGGGCCGACCGAGCCGCTGCACATGCTGGCGCCGAACTCGTGTACTGGTGGGGGTCGGCCGCGATCGACGGCATGTCGCTGATCTGAACCCGACCAGCTACCGCGAGAAGATGTTCATCTCGCTGACGAGCGCCCCCAACATCGTTCCCGATCCGAGTTCGGCGTTGCCTGCGCGAGTCGTTTCCGAGGAGATGAAGGCGGCCGCGGCCGCCGCCAGGCACGCGCCGCCGGTGGGCGAAGCCGCCGGTGAAGAAGCCCCGGCGAAGAAGGGCCCGGCGAAGGCGAGGAAGACCGCCCCCGCCCGCGCGTGGCGCGCGTGAAGCCCGTCGTCGCGGAGCCGCCCAAGCGGCCACGCCGCCTGCGCGCCGCGCCGGCCGAGAGCGCGAGCTGAACGCAGCAAGGCGCAACGCATGCTCGATTCATTGCGCGTTGGTCCGGAAAGCACTGCACCTTGCCGCCGGAGCGGCCGCTGCAATGCCGCGCAAGGCAAGGCGCGCGAGGCTCAGGGCTTCAACCCGAACGCCTCGCGCCAGCTGCGGTTCGGGGGACCTTCGAGCTCCACGGCGAGCAGGCGGTATTGACACTCCGTCGTCGGGCGATTCTCGAGCTGGATGCGGAAGTTGATCGACGTGCCGCCCGGCGTCGGACCTCCGCTGCGAAAGATGTCGCAGCCCGGCACTGCGCCGGCGTTGTCGCCGACGGCCCTGAGCACGAAGCCGTTGCGCAGGACGCCTGCGGCGAAGAAATCGAAGCGGCAGAGCAAGGGTTCTCCGCCGCAGGGTGCGGGCCCGCTGGCGCGCGCCACCACATGGTCGGCGGCAACGCCGTCGGCGGGCCCCGGGATCAGCAGGCAGCTGCAGCCCACACCGTGGTCGGTCACACGGATGTTGAATCCCGCCTGCAGCGCCGAGTCGTGGAACGCGCGCGCCGCGACCGTGTAGCGCTGGCGCTGCGCCAGCTCGATCGAGTCGCTGAGCACTTCCGAGGTCCCCCTGGCGCTGCGAAGCTGGAAGTACAGCGTCTTCGTCCCCGCCCCCGGCTCCAGCTGATGCGGGATCGCCGTGGTGGCGGAGACCGGCTTCCACTCGGCCCCCAGGAAGTCGACTCTCATGCTCACGCGATAGTGAGTCGGTGCCGGATAAGTGGGCCCGGAGGCTGCCGTGTAGGCGAGGGTCACCGACGGCGTCGGTGTCTCGGCCGCGCCGTTGTTGATCTGGAATGAAGTCAGCCTCGGCGCCAGGCGCACGAACGAGGCGAGCACGTTGCAGCTGGCGGTGATGCGCCCGGTGGTGTAGGTGATCTGCTCCCCGGCGATCTTGATGCCGGTGCCTTCGCAGCCGGTGACGTTCGCCACGGCCCAGCCGGTGTTCGCAACGAGCCCGAACTGCTGCGTGGCGCCTTGTCGGACACTGATCGTGCCGGCCGGCGAGATCGCCCCGCCTTCCGCGGCCTTGGCCGTGACGGTGATCGCGGCCGCAGGCGCGACCTGCAAACGCTCGGCGGCAGTCCCGGGAACCTGGGCCGCCGCGCTGCCGGCGAGGAGTGCCGCCGCAGCAACGCAGCGCGTGACGCGCGCGCAAGCCTTGGTCCGGTGCCGGTGCGCTGTCATGGCTGCCCCGTGCCCTGTCCGAGACGCCCGAGCGTCTCGCCGATGGCCTGCCGCGCGGTCGTCGGCTCCGACGCCGCGGGCAGGCGCAGATCGCCGGGCTGCGGCCTGAAGTACCGCTGCAGCTTGCCGCGGATCTTGTCGGTCAGCGCGTCCAGGTTGGCCAGCGGATCGACCAGTTCCTTCCACATCGACAGCAGCCTGGTCAAGGTCTCGGCACGGAACGCGCGCGTATCGGTTTCGATCGTGCCGGCCAGGCGCGGCGTCACGAGCACGATGGCGGCGTCGCGGCTTTGCGTCTTCTGGCGCTCGTTGAACAGCAGGTTGCCCACCGGGATGTCGCCCAGCACCGGCACCTTGGAGGTCCAGCCCACGTTCACCGCTTCGTACAGACCCGAGAGGATCAGCGTCTTGCCGAACTCGACTTCGGCGGTGGCGCCCACGGTCTGCTTGAAGGTCGTCACCGACTCCGTGAACGTGCCGCTCGAGGTGGGCACGAAGAACGAGCGCACGGTGTCGACGCGGAACTTCGTGCGCTCGCGGCTGATCTCCAGCGGTGTCAGCTTGACCGAGGTGCCCACGTCGATCGTCTGCAGCGCACCGGCGTTGATGCCGCTGACGGCCACGCTCAGCGTGCGGCCGATGAAGAACTCCGACTGCTGGCCGAGCATGGCCACCAGCGACGGGCGCACGACGACGTCGTAGAAGTCGTCGTGCGTGTTGAACAGGTTCAGGCTGTAGGTGATCTGCGGCACGCTCAGTGCGGTCGTGATCACGCGGCTGAAGGTGTCGGCCGCACCGGTGCCGCGGCGGCGCTCGGTCTTGTTGTCGCCGCCGAACTGCAGCTTCAGGCCGTCCAGCAGGTTGATGCCGACGCTGTGCTTGGTCGTGTCCTGGCTCAGCAGCAGCGTGACCTCGACCATCACCTGTTGCGGCCCGTTGTCGGGTGGCGTAGCGGCGCCGGCCGGTTCCGGCGCCGCGGTCGGCGGCGCCTTGTCGTCCGCTGCCGCCAGCGTGGCGGTGCGCAGCAGTTGCGACAAGCGCGGCGTCTGCGAGTCGAGGCTGCCCGCGGGCAATGCCTTCGCGCGCTCGAGCACCTTGGCCAGCTGTGGCCGGTCGCCGCGTGCCGCCGCCACGTAGGCCGAGGTCCTGAGCACCAGCGGATCCTGCGGCGCGAGCGCGAGGGCACGCTCGGCGACCACCCGCGCCACGCCGAGATCGCCGCCGTAGTAGGCGGTGGCGGCCAGCGCGGCGAAGGCCGCGGGCGCCTCGGGGCGGTCGAGGATGGCCCAGGCGAACTCGTCGGCCGCGGCGGCATAGTCGGCCTGGCCGAATTTCGCCAGCCCGGCGTAGTAGTGCGACCAGTAGTAGCCGGGCGCGAACTTCACCGCGGCGTCGTAGCCCACCTGCGCCAGCTCGGCCGATTGCTGCGAGGCATCGGCCAACTGATAGGTCAGCCCGTTGAGCAGATGCAGGTAGCCGTTCTGCGGCTCGGAGCGCAGCGCCGCGGTGAGCAGCGGGCGTGCGGCTTCGGGCCTGCCTGCGAGCAGCGCCGTGGCGATGCCCGAGCGCTCGAGCTGCGAGCGCGCCGGCGCCGCGCCCGGCTCGGCCGGCGGCGTGGCGCAGCCGCCGAGCGCGAGCAGCAGCGTCAGAGCGGCGATCGCCGGCGGCAGCGTGGCGAGCCGGCGCAGGCGCTGCGGCATGCGCCGCGGTGCGAGAGATGCGCAGTGCATGGAAGTCCCCAATGGCATTGCTCGAGGATGCGGTTGCCGAGCGAGGCCGTTTCTCGTACGCAGGCGCCGCCCTTGCATCCGGCTCGGTGATTCAGCGAGCCACCGGGTACCGGTAGACCGTGCCGTCCTTGATCCAGTAGTCCGTTGCGCCGGAGCGGTCGATGGCCAGCGTCCAGCCGTGTTGCGCCGGATTGCCCATGGCGCCGACGTAGCCGGCGTTGACCGGGATCGTGTACTGGCCGGTCACCCGGTTGCCGGTGATGTCCTTGCTCAGACACAGGTCGCGGCCGCCGCGGTGATCGATCGTCCACGGCGACAACGGGTTCAGCGGGTTCACGCCGTCGCAGCCGGCCTTGCGCACCACGGTGTCGCCGCAACGCAGGCCGCGCCCGTCGAGCACCGTGGTCTCGGACCCCGAGGACAGGCGACGCCGTTCTTCGCGTCGTGGCCGACCGTCGAGGCCAAGGGCATTCCGGTGGGCCACAGATGCACGACCTGGCTGCCGATGAACCGATCCTGGCTGACCGCATCGGTGCGGCGCCGATAGGCCGAATCGGGCGGCGGGATCGGCACGATCACGCCCAACGCGACGACTCTCGGATCCGTGATCGGGATGCCCGATCGGCCGACCCGCGGCTCGGTCGACAGAGCGGCGTCATCGCCGAATCCACCGAAGCCTTGCCGTTGAGCGGCGCAACCTGCGGCTTGCACTGGTCCACGCCGGCCAGCTCGATCTGCGTGTAGTTCGGGTAGTCCAGGCGCGGACACATCGACGCACGCACGTATTCGAGCGTCACGGAGCACTTGAGCACGCCGTTGGTGACGCTGGCGTCGGCGCCCGAAGGGCAGGACACGCCGTCGCGTTCGGCGGCTTGGACGGGATCGGAGGGCGCACTCGCAGCCACCGCGGCAGCGAGGATGAGGAGGCTTCGCTTCATGACGGATGGCTCCAGGGTTGAGGCCAGCACGGCCGCCGGTCGGCGTCTCAGGCGTGCCGGACGTCCGAGCGGCTGCGGATCTACGGGTTGCGAATCCGGATCTCGCATTGCGTGAAGGCGGGTCCCGATTCGGTACCACGCTCGCCGACCCAGAACTTCAGCGTCTGGGCCACCGGAGAGACGCGACCGGCGCAAGGCGTCCCGGTCGAGGTGCTGCCGCCGTTGGCACGGAACGGAACCTGCTGGAAGGTGCCGGTGGCCGGCGCCGTGAAGCGGCCCAGGCCGCTCGCGCTGCTGTACGTCACGGCGTTCGAGCCGGCGGCCACGCACAGCCGATCCTGCGCCTCGATGCTGATGAGCTGACCCGATCCCGACGGCTGCTGCGCCAGCCTGGAGCCGCACTGGAACGAGTCGTTCGCGTTGATCGTGGTGCCCGTGGTCTGGTTGCGGCAGACGCAGGCTTGCGTGAACCCGTTCGCAGCCCCCGGGACGATGACGAGCGTGAGCGTGTCGGAGCGGTTGGGATTGGGCGTCGCGATCTGCAGCGTCGACGTGCGCGTGGCTGTCGTGCCGCGCGGATGTTGGCCACGTTGCCGGCGAAGGCGATCTGCTTGACGAGGCGATACCCCTCGGCCGAAGTGCTGGAGCCGGGCGCGATGCTCAAGTGCGCCGGGAACTGCACGGCGTACCTGAACGCTCCGTCGACATCGATCTGCGTCGCGCTCGCCGGCCTGACGGTGGTGTTGAGCCGCACCGCGCAGTTGCTCGTGTCGCTGCTGCGCCCGGCGGCAGGTTGATGATCACGCGCGAGTTGTCGAGGTCTTGCACCACGCTGCCGACGGCCTTCGTCGGGCAGCGGACCGGCGTTTCGACGACATTGACGAACGTCCAGGCGGGCGTGGGGTGCGGCACCGTCTTGATCGCCAGGCGCGACTCGTCGCCCAGCGGCATGCGAAATCGCAGGCGCGCGCTCGCGCGTCGCCCCCGCGTTCTCCGGCGAGTTGACTTCGACCTCCACCGATCCCTTGGCGATCCCGCAGCCTCGGCCCAGGTTCTCGGCCTGCTGTGCGCGCGAATGATCCGCGCGCTGACCAGCGCGTCCGCTGGGTCACCCTCCACCGTGACGCGGACCGCCGGATTGATGTCGATGCCGTCGCCCCAGACCTCGAAGCGCATGCCGTTGCCGGCCAGCACCGACAGGCGCTGGTTGTCGCTCTGCGTGTCCACCTTGTTGCAGGTGCCGGTGGTGACGAACTCGACGGCGGCGAGGCTCGTGCCCGGCAGCCAGCTCGACATTGCCGCCAGCGCCGCGACGGCCGTGGCGATGCGTCGCGACCCGCTCGAACGAAGGGCCAGTCCGGTGAAACGATGTTCGGTCATGTTCGCTCTCCTCTCCTGTGCTCGATCGATGGCGCCGGACCTGCACGCTAGTCACGCGGCGTTTGTCCAGCGTTTGCCGGCGCGCTGCCGCGTTCGGCCGGCGGCGGTGCCCTCGGTGCTGGCCTGGCGCAGGAACTCGCCGAGCTGCGCGGGCTCGTCGAACAAGCGCGGCTCGGCCTCGTCCACGCCGCGCACGGCGGCGCGGAACTGGCTCAGGTGCCGCCACACCCGCACGAGAAACAAGCGGGGTTCGTTCATCGGTGCGTCCTCCGTGCCTGCGTGCTCCGGGGTCACGCCCCGGAGTGGTCGCACTTGCGGTGGCCATTGCGCCAACGCGAGGCGGCACACCGTAGTGCGTCGGCGTTTGCCCAGCGTTTGCCGGTGTGCGCCGGCGGCCTGCGTGACTGCGACAAACGCCGGACAAACGCCCTGAGTCCTATGGTCCGCGGCCTGCGACGAACGGTCGCATGCAACCCAGTGAGGGGACGCACATGAAGATGCTGTGGTGGGTCACGCGGCTGCACGCGGTCTGGTTTGCGGCGACGCTGTCGGTCGCACCGTACATCGCGTTAGGACAGGTGCCGCCGGCCAACCCGCTGGGCAGCCTGACGGTTCACGTGACGCGCGCCGGCGTTCCGGTGGCCAATGCCACGGTCTGTATCGGCACCGCGACTGCCGCGAATGCCTTCCACCAAGGCACGACCGACGCCCAAGGCAACGTGCGCTTCGGCTCGGTGCCCCGCGACGCGTTCGTGGCAACGGCAAACCAGTCGGGCCGCGGGACACGAAACTCGTTCGCGCCGGCGTCGCCGAATGTGTCCGTGCTGCGGATCGAGCTGGCTCTACCGGCCGCCGGTGGGCCGTCTTGCCCCTCCACCGACACGCTCGGCCAGCGGATCAGGGACCAGTCGCCTCCGCTCACTCCCGTGACACGCCCGCCGTCGATCACGATCGCGCAGACGCAGCATTGTTTTGGCGCCATCGGCGCCGAATGCGGCCAGCCACAGGCGAACATCCCCGGCGCTGCGCTGTGCAGGGCCGGTGTCTGCTTCATCAACGGCGGCAGCTGGGAGCACGATGAATGCTGCTTCGGCCACCCGCGCGGCATGACCTGCGACTTCGACCCTTCGCACCAGGCCGAAGCCGCGCGCGATCAGGCCTGCGTCGCCGCCTGGAACAAGGCCGTGCGCCTGACGACCCGGGGCTTGTCGTGGTCGCGCACGGTGGACTTCGCCCGCGGCAACCGTACCGGCACGGTCGAATTCGCTCTCTACTGCGCCCCCGCGAATGCCCTGGTTCCGCCGGAGGACGGCAACAAGTGCTGCTCGGGCCAGACGCGCGCGCTCAACGCCGCCGAGGCGGCCGCCGCGCTGGCTGCCATGGAGACGCTTCGGGCCTGCCGGTAGATGGGAACGGCTCAGCCT
The DNA here is from genome assembly GCA_046348035.1 of Rubrivivax sp. GTDB lineage: Bacteria > Pseudomonadota > Gammaproteobacteria > Burkholderiales > Burkholderiaceae_C > Rubrivivax. The sequence continues at coordinate 10,263 of JAXMEZ010000074.1, forward strand.
CAGCGCTTGTCGGACGATGGCGGGTCGTCGGCGCGCTCGCGGTCCGACAGCAGGCGGTCCATCACTGCCGTGAGCGTGACGGGTCCGCGTTCCGGCGGGTCTTCAGGCGGCGAATCGAGCCGCAGTGCGAGACGCCAGCGCTGCGCCCGCTCGCGCATGCCGGCATCGGCCTGCGGATGCGAGGCCACCATGTGCCAGATGCGCGCCGCGTCGGCGCTGCGCCGGTCCTCACGCAGCCACTCGCCGTACAGCATGGCGATGTGCAGGCACATGTTGGTCCAGCCCCGCGCGGCTGCGCCGCGGGCTGCCGAACGCAAGTCGGCGAGCGCAGCCGCGAGGCGACCGCGGCGTGTCGCGATGCGACCCAGATTGGCCTCGGCGATCACCGTGATCATCGGGTTGTCGGCGCTGCGGCTGCGTTCCAGCGCGCGCAGCAGGTGCCGCTCGGCGTCATCGAGTTCGCCCATCTCGAGCAGCGCTTCGCCGAGGCCGCTGGCGTGAACCGGCACGAAGAAGTCGATGCGGTAGCGCTCGCTCAGGCGCAGGCCCTCGTCCATGCACTGGCGCGCCGCCGCCCAGTCGCCGCGTGCCAGATGCATGCCGCCCAGCGCGCTCAGGCAGCGCACCACCGCGGTGTGGCGCCCCTGCTCGCGCTCGATCGCCAGCGCCTGCTCGTAGTGCCCGAGGGCATCGTCCCAGCGGCCTTCGTTCTTGGCCACGATGCCCAGGTTGTTCAGCGCGGTCGCGATTTCGATCGCCACGCCGTCGTCGCGGCCGATCGCCAGCGCGCGCTCGAAGCAAGGGCGGGCGGCGCTCCACTGCGCCTGTGCCGAATGGCAGCTGCCGGCGTTGGTGAGGCAGGTGCAGGCGCACGCCGGTCGCCGCACTGCTCGGCCAGTTCGGCACCCGAGGTGGCGATGGCAAGGCCCGTCTGGTGCTCGCCACGCAGATAGTGCATGCGCGACAGCGCGGAGCGCACGTCGGCCGCCAGCGACTGCCGGCCCGGCCCGTGCGGGCCGAGTTCCACCGCGCCCTGGAAATGCGCGATGCCCCGCCGGCGCGGCCTCGCACCTCGAAGTAGTTGCGCCAGGCGCCGCTCGCCTGGGCGAGCCATTCGGTGGCGCCGAGGGCCAGGCCATGACGCCAGGCCGCGCGGCAATTCGCGTACTCCGCCTCGACCCCTTCGACCAGCGGCCGATGGTCGGTGCCGGCGCGGGCGGCCAGTTCGGCCAGATGCTGCGCGTAGTGCGCCGCGTGCCGTCGCGCCAGTTCGTCGGCGCGTGCGCCGTCGTGCGCCAGCCGCTCGGCCGCGAACGCGGCCACCAGCGGATGCAGGCCGAAGCGGCCGGCGTCGTCCGCCGCGAGCAGACTCTTGTCGACCAGCGACGACAGCAGCGGCAACGGGCGCCCGCGCCACGGCGAGGGCGGCGGCGCGCGTGAAGCCGCCCTGGAACACCGTCAGCGCAGCCAGCGCCTGCGCTCGCGCGGCGCCAGCAGGCTCCACGAGCGTTCGAGCACGGCGCGCGCGCTGTCGTGCTCGCCGCGCCGGCGTGCCGGGTGTGGCCGGGTCACGCTCGAGCAGGTCCAGCGAGCGGCGCAGGTCGAGCGCGATCTCCTCGGCCGGCAGCAGCCGCACCCAGCCGGCGGCCAGCTCGATCGCCAGCGGCAGCCCGCCGACCGACGCGACGATGTCGATCACCGCGCCCAGGTGTCGCGCGAGCGAGAAGCTGCGCTGGGCCACCGTCGCCCGCGCCTCGAACAGCCGCACCGCGTCGAAGGCGACGGCGGCCTCCAGGTCGCGGCTGTCCTCGTCGGGCACGGCGAGCCCTGCCAAGGGCAGCGAGTGTTCGCCGGCATGGCCGAGCCGCACACGCGAGGTGACCAGCAGCGACAAGGCCGGCGCGGCGGCAAGCAGCCGCTCGAGCAGCGATGGCAGCTCGGGCAGCAGATGCTCGGCGTTGTCGAGCACGCACAGCACGCGCTCAGGCCCCAAGCGGCGGCCGATCTGCGCCACCGGGTCCTGCGCATCGTCGATCGGCACGCCGAGTTGATCGGCCACGCGCGCCAGCACGGCGGGCAGATCGCTCAGGTCCTCGCAGTTCGACCCAAACGCGGCCGCCGGCGAGGGCATGGCCGCGGCGTGCAACGCGCGCCGCGCGAGGCTGCTCTTGCCGATGCCGCCGGGGCCGAGCACGGTGACGGCGCGCACGCCTCGCGCGCGAGCAGCCGCATCAGCTCGGCCAGTTCGCCGCGGCGACCGACGAACGCTGCCGCGGCCTCGGGCGTCGCCGGCGAGGAGGGTGTCGCGGCGACGGCGCCGGTGGCCGGCGCCCGGCTTTCGTTCGCGGGACCCGCCGGCGCCTCGCGCTGCAGCAGGTCGCGCAGGCGGTGCGAGGGCTCGACGCCGAGGGCTTCGGCCGGGCTGTGCGCGTAGTCGCGATAGAGCTGCCAGGCACGCGCCGGATGACCCTGCTCGATCTCGGCGCGCAGCTGCGCTTCGAGAGCGTCTTCGTCGAGCGGATCGACGGCCCGCACGCGGCGCGCCAGTTCGGCGTCGCCGGCCGCGGCAGCGGCCAGCGCGTCGAGCGCCGCCTGGCGCCAGCGCTCGTCGAAGCGCAGGCGCTCGGCGGCCAGCCACTCGCTGAAGGCCGGGTTGGCGGCATCGTCGAGCCCGTCGAGCAGCATGCCGCGGCGCAGCGCCACCGCCAGCGCGGTTGCTCGGCAGCGAGCAGCGACTCGAAGGCGCGCAGGTCGGTCGCCACGTCCCAGCACAGGGCGTGGTCGCTGGCCTGCAATGCGGCCGCGATGTCGCGCGCCTTGAACACCACGTGGCGCAGATTGCGACGCGCTTCGGCAATACCGGGGTCGCTCGGGCCACAGCAGCGCGGCCAGCCGGTCGCGCGCCACCCATTGCCCCGACTGCATGGCCAGCACCGCCAGCAGCTGGAACCGGCGCTCGGGCACGAAGGCCACGGGCGGCGGGCATCGGTCAGCTCGGGCCGGCCGAGCAGCAACAGGCGCGGCGCGGTCGGATCGGAGGCCGGTGGCCGGGCAGTCATGGTGCGCGACGCGAGCGCCGAGAATCGACCGGGCAACACGCGTCGGCGCTGCCACTGACAGCGCGCCGCCGGCGCATGACCTGGAACATCGGGCAGGGCTCCCCGTGGCCGGATGCTAAGGCCAAGGCACGGGCGTCACGCCACGCTCGGCATGGCGTTCTCGGTTGCGCCGCTGCCGGGCAGCTGCGCAGCGATTCCGTGAGGACATGACATGCCACCCAGACTCGACTTCTACTTCTTCATCGGCAGCACCTATGCCATCTCTCGGTCAGCCGCGCCGCTGCGCTGGCAAAGGCGGCAGGGGTCGATCTCGTCTGGCGCCCGTTCAGCGTGCGCACGCTGATGCGCGAGCAGAACAACAGCTCCTTCGTCGGCAAGCCGGTGAAGATGCGCTACGTGGCGCGACCTCGAGCGCCGCGCACAGCGCTTCGGCGTGCCGTTCGACGGCATCCCGCCGTACCCGATCGACCCCGACGAGCTTGCCAACCGCGTCGCGATGCTGGCGGCGAGCGAAGGCTGGTGCCCGGCCTTCGCCGCCTCGGCCTATCGGGCCTGGTTCATCGACAAGCAGGATCGGGTCGGCCGCAGGTGCTGCGCGCGATCCTCGGCAGCCTGGGACAAGACGCCGAACGCTGCCTGGCCGAAGCCGACTCGGCCATCGTGCGCGACGCCTACGCCGCGCAGACCTCGCGTGCGCGCGACCTCGGCCTGTTCGGGTCGCCGACCTTCGTCTGCGGCACGGAGCTGTTCTGGGGCGACGACCGGCTCGACGTGCACTGGCGTGGGCGCTGCGGGAGCGTGCCGCCGATCGATGAAGCCGTTGCTGCCGTGATCGACGCCCCGAGGGGTCACTCAGGGTTGCGATTTCACTGCGACCTTCGATCGAGGCATGCGCAAGTTGCCGGGGTCGAGCTGCTTCGAGCGCACCGTGCAGCGGTCGTGCTATCTTTGTAATACGGCAATACACAGGAGCCATCATGGCCGTATCGGTCCGCCTCGATCCCCTGATCGAAGCGAAGCTCACTCAGCAGGCCGCCTTGCTCGGCGTCACGAAGTCGGAGTTCATCAAGGACGCGCTCGAGCGCGTGCTGGGCATGAAGAACCCGGCGACATTGCTCGCCCAAGTGCGCAAGGCCGGCAAGATGGGGCGGCCGGCGGCATCGGCTCGGGTATCGGCTTCGATGAAGGCCAGGCTGCGTGCGAAACGTCCTGATTGACGCCGGCCCGCTGGTCGCGCTGTTCGCCACCGACGACAAGCATCACGCCCGTTACGACGCCCTGGTGGCGGAGCTGGCCGCCGATGGCCTCTGGCTGGTATCCACATGGCCTTGCGTGGTCGAGGCGTCGTATGTGCTCGATGCGCCGTGGCGTTTCGAGTTGCTGACGTGGATCGAGCAGGGCGGCGTGCAGATCTATCCGTTCGAGGCTTTCCACCTGTCGGTGATGCTGCCGTGGATGCGGCGGTACACCGAGCAACACAAGCGCGACATGGACCTGGCCGATGCATCGCTACTGTGGCTTGCGCACGAAACCGGGCTGCGCGAGATCATGACCATCGATGTCAAGGACTTCGCCCGCTACCGGCTGCCCGGCGGGCATGCGCTGAGCTTGCTTTGACGGCCCGCGCCGTCACGACACGCGCCGGGCCTGACCCTGCCAGTACTTGTCGCGCACCTGGCGGCGCAGCACCTTGCCGACGACGCTGACCGGCAGCGCCTCGACGAAGACCACGGACTTGGGCGCCTTGAAGCGGCCGATGCGGCCCTTGACGTGCTCGATCAGCTCTTCGGCGCTGGCCGTGGCGCCGCCCTTGAGCACCACCTCGGCATGCACGGCCTCGCCCCACTCGGCGTGCGGCACACCGACCACGGCCGCGATCGCCACCGCGCGGTGCGAGTTCAGCGCCGCTTCCACCTCGACGGCATAGACGTTGAAGCCGCCGGTGATGATCATGTCCTTCTTGCGATCGACCAGGTACAGGAAGCCGCGCTCGTCGAGGTAGCCGAGGTCGCCCGACTTCCAGAAGCCGTCCTCGAATTCCGCCGCCGTGCCCTCGGGGTTGCCGAGGTAGCCGGTGATCGTGCCG
>JAXMEZ010000075.1:0-15340 GCA_046348035.1 Rubrivivax sp.
CGCCCGTCCAAGGCGCCCGTCGTCGTTTTCACGCGCGATCAAGCCGCGCTCGGCCACTTGATCTCCACCCGCCGGTTGTTCGCCAGGCAATCGCGCAGGTACAGATTGATGAGGCTCTGGTAGGGCACGCCGGCCTCGGCGGCCATGCCCTTGAAGTACTCGACAACGTCCTCCGACAGCCGCATGGTCACCGGCTTCTTGAGCTTGGACGCATACGGGTTGCGGCGGGACTTCATCTTGGAGAAGTCGTATTCAGCCTTCATGTGACGAACCTCGGTAGAACTTGGCTTCGTTGCGCGTGGCCTTCCTCGCGGAGATGATGCGGACGACGTCGCCATCGGCGTGCTCGGCATGAACAACGATGAGCAGCCGGGCGCTTGAACTCATGCCGAGCATGATGAACCGGTCCTCTTGCGTGGAGTGCTCGTCGTCGAAGAACTGGACCGCGAAGTCGTCGTAGAAGACCGTCTGTGCTTCCTCGAAGGAGACCTCGTGCTTCCTGCTGTTGGCCGAGGCCTTGGCGGGGTCCCATTCGAACTGCATCCATACATTGTATTGGCGTGGATGCGCCGTACACCGGGCTTCCCTCTCCTACCATCCCGGCCATGCCCCTGCGCTACGCCGACCTCCTCGCCCAAGCGCGCGCCGCGGTGCGCGAGCTGATGCCGTGGGACCTGGCCGAGCAGCTCGCCGCGGCCGAGCCGCCGCTGGTGCTGGACGTCCGCGAGCCGGCCGAGTTCGCCGCGCTGCACATCGCCGGCGCGCTGAACGTGCCGCGCGGCGTGCTCGAGCAGGCGTGCGAGTGGGACCACGACGAGACCGAGCCGGCGCTGGCCAGCCTCGCCGCCGGCAACGCGCGCGCCATCGTCGTCGTCTGCCGCTCGGGCAAGCGCTCGCTGCTGGCCGCGCACACGCTGCAGCAACTCGGCTACGCCGGCGCCGTGTCGCTGGCCACCGGCCTGCGCGGCTGGAACGACGCCGAGCAGCCGCTCGTCGACGCGCAAGGCCGCCCGGTGGACGGCGACACCGCCGAGGCGCTGCTGGCGTCGCGGCTGCGGCCCGAGCAGCGGCGGCCGCGCGGCTGAAGCGGTGATAGCGGCTGTGCGGTCGTCGTGGGCACCGACGACGGACCGAGCAGTGCCCGTGGCACATCGCACTCAGTCGGCGTTCCGGCCAAAATGCCGCCATGGACCGTGCCTCGATCCTCGCCACCTTGCATGCTCATCGCGATGAACTGGCGCGCCGGTACGCTGCGAAGGATCTCGCGCTGTTCGGCTCCGCCGCGCGCGACGAGTTGCGGCCGGACAGCGATATCGACATCCTCGTCGACTTCGAGGGTCCGGCCACCCTCGACGGCTACGTCGGCCTCAAGGACTGCCTCGAGCAGATGCTGGGCCGGCCGGTGGACCTGGTGACGCAGCGCGGCCTCAAGCCGCGCGCACGTGTGCAGGTGCAAAGCGAGATGATCTGCGTGACGTGGCTGCTCTATCTCGACGACCTGATCGCCGCGGCTGAAGATCGGCCGCCTGCGGCCAAGCACGACATGGACACATGGCGCGCTGACGAGGCGTGTTCGATGCGGTGCTGTTCAATCTGCAAGTCGTGGGCGAGGCCACCGCTGGTGCCGCCGGAGGCGCAGAGGAATCGATTGCCGCAGCGGCATCGCTCAGGGCCGGCACGGCTGCGCGACCTGATCGCGCATCATTCTTCGCCCTCGACGCCGAGATCATCTGGGACGCAGCTATGCAGCATGTGCCGGTGCCGCTGGCCGAAGCGCTGCGGCTGCGCAAGGAAACCGAGGGCGGCGGCAGATCGAGCTGACCTGTTCTTGCTGCCAGGAGGAAGCGCTGCCGCGGACGCCTCACTTGAACCAGAACGCCTCGATCAGCTCACCCTCGCCGTTGTGCCACCATTCGATGTGCACGCCGCCGCGGCCGTCCTTGCGCGGGCAGGCCCAAACGGCGTGGCCGCTCGGTAGCGAGGGCCCGATGCGGTCCCTCGACTTCCGGTGGCAACTCGTTCCAGGGGACGACGTGCGGTCGTCGTCGCATGGTCCGGCAGCCGCGTGCACCATCTATCGGCCCTTCGCGGCGCTGCCGGCTTCCGCCTCGGCCGCCGCCCTTTCGCGGTTCAGCGCTCCAGCAGCCGGCGCAGGATTTCCTCGTCGGGCATCGCGCTCGGTCGGTCCAGCCGTAGGCGGCGGCGGATGGCGGTGTCCAGCGCCTCATGCGCCTGCGCGAGCCAGGCGGGGCGCTGGTTGTAGAGGTTCGTGAGCGTGCGCTTGGCGAGTTGCTCCTCGATGCCGGCCTTGGCGACGATGCGCTCGGGGTACGGTGAGGCGGTCAGCGCCGAGCGGGATGACTTCGGCACGCGCTCGGTCCAGTCGGGCGGGTTGAGCCAGGCGTCGCGCAGGGCGACGAGGCGCGGCGGCGCGGGCAATGGGTACGGCGCGGGCGCGCACTTCGTTCGTCAGGTCGGCGGGGGATCAGGGTCGCGGGCGACTTGCCGTCGCCGTCGATGGCCTGAGTGCGCTGATGCGCGGTGTCGGCGGGCGTGAGGCCGGCGGGGAAGGGGGAAGGTCTCGAAGCAGGTGGTGGGGGTGTAGCGAGGCCGGTCTTCGAGCGACGTGCCCAGGCGCAGCGACCAGAGTTCGTGGAAGCGGCTGTGCAGGAGGCCGAAGGTGGTGTCGTCGGAGCGGGCCACAACGATGACGACGTTCTCTGGGACCACGGTTCGGTGCAGCCAGACGAAGAACCTGTGCTTGGCGACGAGGCAGGTCGCCAGGTACCTCGGCTGCGAGCCGAAAGCGGCGAACATCTCCGGCCGCGGCCGCTCGAAACGCCACCAAGCGGCGCGGTTGGAAGGCGTCCTGCTCTCTTGACGCGCTGGCCTGATGACCAGTCCGGCGTACTGGAACGGCGCCTCGAACAACGCCGCCTCGGCTTCGGAGCGAGTGCCGAACGAGACGATCCACTGGCCTGAGGGGCGCTTGGCAATGTCAGCCCCGTTCACGCTCGGGAAGAGCACCTCTGCGTTCGATTGACCGTTCGGATTCGGCTGGGCAAGCATGACTCTCGCCGTGTCCCCGGGCAGATCGAAGGGTCCGGACTTCGTGACCCCCATGAACGAGACGCCGCTGCATTCGGCCAAGCGAGTGGCCAGCGTGAGATCCAAGCCCGCTGCCGAGGCCGCGGAGCCGGTGAGGTCAGCGAATACGCGCTCGCATGGAACTGCGTTGAGCTCGCATCCGCCGTCGCTGTGACCGAAAGCGACCAGGGAGACGCGAACCGCGGCACCGTTGTTGACCCAGGCCTCGTCGGACCACGCCGAGAAGATCGGCACGGTGGCAAGCACGCGCGCAAGCACGCGCTGATTCGCGCCGCCGCGAATCGAATTCGTCGCCACCAGCCCCGCCCGCTGCAACCGCCCCGCTTCGATCTCCCGCCGCGCGCGCTCGAACCAGAAGCACACGAGATCCGCGCCGCCCGGCACGCGGCCCTTGTAGGCGGCGCGCAGGCGCTCGGTGTACTCGTCGCCGAGCTCGCTGCGCATCTTCTTGTCGCCCACGAACGGCGGATTCCCCACCACCGCGTCCGCCTTCGGCCAGCTCGCCTCCGTGCCATCCGCATTCAGCACCGCGTCGCGGCACTCGATGTGGTCCAGCGGCTCCAGGACCGGCCGCGTCTTGAAGCCGTAGCCGCGCTGGATGCGCCATTGCAGTTCGCCGATCCACACCGTCACGCGCGCGAGTTCGGCCGCGTACTCGTTCAGCTCGATGCCGAGCACGTTGTGCGGGCCGGTCACGTCGAGTTGCCGCGGCAGGCCCAGCGCTTCGGCTTCGAGGTTCACCTGGTGCTCGATGTCCTTCAGGCACTTCAGCGCCAGGTACAGGAAGTTGCCGCTGCCGCAGGCCGGGTCGAGCACGCGGTAGGCGGCGAGGCGTTCGAGGAAGCCTGCGAACACGGCCTGCGCGTCGCGCCACGCCTTGTCGTTGTGCTTCTTGCTCTTCGCCAGCGCCGCTTCGATCTTCGGCCGGCACGCCGACCACTCGGCGAGCAAAGGGCGCTGTACCACCGGCTCCACCAAGCGCAGGATCGTCGCCGGGTCGGTGTAGTGCGCGCCGAGCTGGCTGCGCTTGGCGGGGTCGAGGCCGCGTTCGAACAAGGTGCCGAAGATGCTCGGGTCGATGGCGCTCCAGTCGAGGCCGCTGGCCGTCTTGAGCGCCGCGACGCCAGGCGCATCGAGGGGTGGCACGTCGATGGCGGCGAAGAGGCCGCCGTTGAACCACGGCACGTCGTCCACGCCGAAGAGGCCGCCGTCGCGCATCGTGCCGAACAGGTGCTGCAACTGCTGGCGCAGCCGCTCGGGCGGCACCTGCGCGGCCATCAGCCGCTCGAAGAGGCGCGCGGGCAACAGGCCCACGTCTTCGGCGAAGAAGCAGAACACGCACTGCGTGAGGAAGTGGCTCACCGCCGGCGCGGCCACGCCGGCCGCACGCAGGCGCTCGGCGGTGCCGGCGAAGGTGCGCGCGGCGTCCTCGGTGATCTCGCGGTTGCTGCGCTTGGGGCGGAACGCCTCGGGGTCGGTCCAGGCGCGCGCAAGCCTGGCTCGCGCAGCCGGGTCGGCGAGATCTTCCAGCGCGAAGCGGTGGCACTCGCTCGGCGTGCCGGTGAAGTGCGTGTGCACCTCGATGCGCTGGCGGTCGCTGACGATGAGCAGCGGCGGGTTCGCCAGCGGCAGCGCGTACATCATCAGCTGCTTCAGCGCCCCTTCGAGGTTCTTGCCGGGCGCCTTGTATTCGCAGGCGAAGTGGCCGGCGAACCAGACGTCGGCAAAGCCGTCGGTGCGCGCGGCGTGGCCGTCGACGGAAGCGCTGCTGCCGGTCTTCGTGACGCCGCGTTCGAAGCAATAGCGCTCGGGGTCAGCCGGCTCGGGCACGCCGAGGAGCCGGCACAGGTCGATGAAGTGCGCCTGCGCGCCGGCGCGTTCGTTCAGCGCAAAGGCGGCCGAACCGGCTTGCCACTTCTTGACGAACTCCTGCGGCTGCATCGGGCGGCATTGGAGCATGGGCGTGCAGGGTGAGCTCAAGACCCCGTGGCGGCGGCACCCACGCCTTCACGTCATTCAGCCGCCGCCGCGGTAGCCCTCCTCGCTTTGCGCGCGCACGGCCACCACCATCACCAGCTCCACTTCCGGCGCGTAGCGGTACAGCGCCAGGTAGCCGCGCGAGCCCTTGCCGATGACGAGCTCGCGCAGCTCGCCGCCGACGCGGCGGCCGATGAGCGGGTGCTGTTCGAGCACGGCGCAGGCTTCGAGGATCGACTCGAAGCGGCCCTCGATGTCGGCGGCACCCGTGCGCAGCAGGTGCTCGTGGATGCGCTCGAAATCCTCGCTGACGCGCGGCGCGAACTCGACCTGCGTCGTCATGCGCAACGGCGCCGGGCTATCGCGCTGCTTTGCGTCGCTTCGGCGCGCCGGCGGCAGCCTTGCCGCTGCCGCCAGCTCTGCTACCGCCCCGGCCCGCCACCAGCGCCTGCACGCGCCGCCGCATCTGGGCCAGCGGCACCGACTTGCCGTCGCGCACGAACTGCTGCCAGCGCTCGTCGGCCAGGGCGACGAAGGCGTTGCGCTCTGCGACCTCGCGCGCGCGGCGGGCAATGGCTTCGACCATGAACGCGTGCGTGCTGAGGCCCTCGCTCTGCGCTACTTCGGCGACGCGCAGCTTCAGGTCTTCGGTGAGGCGGATCGTGGTGGTCGACATGGCGGCGGCACGGCTTGAAGCTGCCGCGAAGAGTAGCACAAGTGTGCTATTGATGGCACGGGGAAGGTCCAGGCGCCGACGGCCGAGGAACAGGACCGCTGCGGCGCGGCATCATCCCGGGGCGCCGATGACGCTTTGCCGATGCTCCGCTTTCTCTGCCTTCCTCCTCGTCCCAACGAGCACTCGCGCCCGCTCGCGACCTGGCTCGTCGCCGCGCTGATCTCGCTGTGTGCCGGCGCGGCCTTCGCGCAGCCGGGCCCGGGCAGCAAGCACGCGCTCCTGATCGGCAACGCGCAGTACGCGCAGTCGCCGCTGCGCAACCCAGAGAACGACGCGCGCGACCTCGGCGAGGCGCTGCGCGGGCTCGGCTTCGAGGTGACGGTGCTGCTCAACGCCACGCGCGCGCAGATGCTGGAGGGCACGGCGCGCTTCGCGCGGCGGCTGGACCGCAACGCGCTGTCGCTCGTGTACTTCGGCGGCCACGGCGTGCAGGTGGGCGGGCGCAACTTCGTGCTGCCGATCCTGCCGGCCAATGCGCTGAAGAGCGGCGACGACCTCGCGACGCAGGCGGTGTCGCTCGAAGTCATGATGGCCCCCCTGGCAAGTGCGCGGCCGCGCTTCAACCTCGTGGTGCTCGACGCCTGCCGCGACAACCCCTTCGGCGACGGCCGCCAGCGCGGCGGGCTGGCGCCGCTGGATGCGCCGCCGAACACGCTGGTCGCCTTCGCCACCAGCCCCGGCAAGGTGGCCTTCGACGGCGAAGGGCGCAACGGCACCTACACCGCGCACCTGCTGCGCCACATCGGCAAGCGCGAACTGCGCATCGAGGAGGTGTTCAAGCTCGTGCGCGCCGGCGTGCTGGAAGAAAGCCGCGGCCGCCAGCTGCCGTGGGAGAACACGGCGCTGGTGGGCGAGCTGGCGCTGGCGGCGTACCCGCAGCCGTTGCCGACGGCCGCGGCCGTCGCCGCGCCGGAGGGGCCGCTGGCGTGGGTGCGCGACGCGGCCGAGCCCGAGCTGCGCCGGTTCCTCGGCGAGAACCGCGACTCGCGCACCCGCGCCGTGGTGCTGCAGCGCCTCGTGGCGCTGCGCGAGAAAGCGCCTATCCGCGCCGAGGCGCTGGCGCTTTCCGAGCGGCCGTGCGAAGGCTGCCCGCGCATGCGTGCGCTGGACTCATTGCCGGGGCCAGGCGCGGGCACGGCCGCGGCAGCGCTCTGGGTGGGCGCCGATCTCGTCACTGCGGCCGAGCTGCGCCGCTGCATCGCCGCGCGCGCCTGCGCCGCACCGGTCGACCTGGCGTTGGCGGCCGACTGGGACCCGGCGCAAGGCGTCTCCGCCGAAGTGGCGCAGCAGTACGTGGCGTGGCTCAACGCGCTGCCCTCGGCGCAGCGCGCGGGCCTGCGCTTCTTCCTGCCCAGCGAAGCGCAGTGGCTCGCCGTCTATCGCGCCAGCTTCTTCCGCGAAGACGGCCGGCCGCTCTTCGAAGGCCGCTCGGCCTGCCGCGTGGCGAACCTGTACGACGAGAGCGGACAGGCGGCGAACCGCTTCGGCTGGGAAGCACTGGCGTGCAACGACGGCTTCGCCGAAGCCTCGCCCGTCGGGCTGTTCTCGCCTTCGCTGCAGGGCCTGTTCGACCTCGTGGGCAACGTTTGGCAGTGGACGAGCACCTGCACCGACATGCAGGCCGCGGGCTGCCGCGCCTTCCGCCTCGTCGGCGGCAGCTGGGCCACCGGCGGCCACTGGAGCTGGGCGGAGCCGCCGCGCCTGGCCGCCGAGCCGGAACTCGGCGCGCCGATCTTCGGGCTGCGCGTTTTCGCGCAAAAGCGCTGAGCGGCGCTCAGCGCCCGACGCCGACGCGGAAGTAGCTGCTTGCGCCCTTCTCGGGCTTGAACTCGACGAAGCGGTCGTTGCCCGCGTTCAGCAGCACGAGCGTGCCCTTGTCGGGCCCGCCGGGCAGCGGCAGCGAGCAGGTCTCGCGGCCGCGCTCGACGTCGAAGCAGGCGATGCGGTTGCCGCTGGCCAGCACCAGGTGGCGCCAGGCGCCGAGGAAGCCGCAGGCGATGACGCCCGAGGTGCCGTTCTCGCCCGAGGCGCGCTGGCCGATCTCGTGCACGGTGAGCTTGACCAGCTCGCGCGGTTCCTTCAAGTCGACGACGTGGGCATAACCGCCATAGTTGCGGGTGCCGGCGCCGCGGTCGTAGTGGTGCGCGATGGTGCCGACCACGCCCATGCCGCCGTCGGCCGAGGTGGTGGTGCACTGCACCTGCTCGTTGCGCCAGCGCTCGCCGAGCAGCTGGGCCGCCTTGTCCCAGCCGGCCGGCGCCGCGGCGAAGGCAGGCCACGCGGCCCCTTGCGCACCGGCCGGCGGCTGGGCGAGGGGTTCCAGCACCAGAGAGATGCTGCGCACGGCGGCCGGCGCCAGCACCTTGAGCGCCGCCGCCTCGGCCACGCTGTCCACGGCGCGCTGCAAGGCATTGGCCAGCGCCGCGTCGGCCGTGCTGGCGTCGCTGCCGGCGAAGCCGCGCGTGCCCATCGGCGCCGAAGCGCTGGCCTTGACGCGCGCGTCGGCGGCGTCGATGACGCGCAACTGCACCTGCGCCGTGGCGCTGTGGTACAGGCCCAGCGGCTGCGTCGAGCCGGCGGTGAAGCTGGCGCGGAAGATGCGCTTCACGTCGTAGCGGCCGGCCTTGGCCGCGATCTCCTCGGCGGTGATCAGGTGGCCGGGGTTCGCGAGGTCGACCCAGTTGTCGCGCAAGGCCTTGGCTTTCGCTTCGTCCAGCGGTGCGAAGCCGCTGTCGGAGAGGATCTCTTCCAGCCGCGCCTGCACCGCGCGCTCGTAGCGGCGCAGCGACGCGTCTTCAGCGTAGACGGCCACGGCGACGCGCTCGCTGCCGGCCGGTTGCGCGAGGGCGCGCTGGCCGGTGAAGAGCGCTGCCAGGAGGCCCAGTGTCAGAACGGCGCCAAGGCGGGCCAGCGCCCGGCGGCCCGGACCGATAGCGTGAGTGTTGAGGCTCATGTCATTGCTCGCTTGCAACGGGTCGGAGGGTGCCAAAACGGCTCGACAAGAACCCGTTCGGGCTGAGCCTGTCGAAGCCCGGGACCGAGCTTGTCGAGGGCCTCTTGACAGACGCATCTACTTCGCATCCCAGAACGCCGTCAGCGCCTTGTCCAGCCGCTGCACGACGGCCAGCGCCAGCAGGTCGCCGGCCATCGTCGCCGACACCGGGTTGAAGCCGGTCAAGCCTTCGTACTCGTCGGCAAGGTCGAGGTTGCCGCTGCCGCGCACGCGCGTGGCCACCTTGCCGCGGAAGCGCCAGCCGCTGCGGCCGCTGTCGGCATCGCGCCGTTCTTCGATCTGCCCGGTGGCGTGCACGCTGGCGGCGAGGTCGGCCTTGGCGCCGGCGGCCACCGGCACTGCGCCGTCGGCCACGAATGCGGCCTGCAATGCGGTGCACGCCTTCGGCCAAGCGCTGCGCGCGCCGCCGGCGACGCCCGTGAGCGTGAGGCTGCAATCGAGCGCCACCGTGCGGCCGGAGAGTGCCAGTGCACGGCGCTCGCGCGCCACGCGCTCGGCGTCGCACGCAGCACCGCCGGCACCGGCAGCGTTCGCCCCGCTGCCCGCATTGCGCAACGCCGCCGGCAGCGGCAGCGAGCGGCGTTCGAACCATTGCCGGCCGACGCAGCCGGCGTTCATCTCGGCGAAGAGCGTCGCCGGCCGCTCGGGCGGCTGGAACGGCAGCGTGTAGCCCGGCACGCCGGCAGGCGCCAGCGTCAGCGCCTGCTCCAGCGCTTCGAGCGCCTGCTGCGCGCCGCGCCGCTCGCCGCCGGCGGCCGCCTGGCCGGCGCGCGCGTAGGCCTGCACGTGGCGCAGCATCGCCGCGCGGTACTGGTCTTCGCGGCCGCGCGCGGCGACGAGCTGGCCTTCGAGTTCGGCGCGCTGCAGCTCGAAGGCGTCGCGCGAGTAGCCGCTGGTGAGCGCCGGGTCCGCCAGGCGGGCGAGTTCGGCCGCCTCGGCCAGCGCCGCCTGCCGCTGCGCCGCGCCGAGCGTGGCGTCGCGCGCGCTCGCCATGCGCTCGCCGATGCCGGCGGCAGCGGCGTCGGAGGTGGCAGCGCGGCGCGCGCGCTCGGCTTCGTCGGCGGCCACGCGCACGCGCTGCCAGACGCGGCAGCCGGGCACGTCGCTCCATTCGGCGACGACGGTGGCGCCGCGCAACTGCAGGCGGCTCAGCACCTCGGACATCGAGCGGAAGCTCTCGCTCGTGCGCGTGCGGCCTTCGGCGGTGACCTTGTTCAGCTCGGTGGTGATGCGCGTTCGCACTTCGGCCTGGATCTGCTGGCCGAGTTCGGCCAGCGCCGCGCTGCGCGCTTCGCTGCGCGCGCGTTCCAGCGTCATGCCGGCGCCGCTGGCCGTGGCCACGCCGGCGGCGTGCAGCCAGGGGCCGGCTTCGGCGCCGGCGCTGCCTTGCACCCACGGCGGCTCGGGCGTGGCCCCAGTGCCGGAGAGCACGCACTGCGCTTGCGCCGCCTGGCCGGCAACAGTGGCAGCCAACGCCAACAGCAGCGATGCCGCTTCGCGTACGCGCGGTCGCTTGCGCGCGCGCAAGCTCGCGCACGAACCCGACCCCATGCGCAGGCCGATGGTTAGGCAGAAGCGCATGCGCCTGCTCACGGCTTGGCCGCCACCGGCGTGCTGCGCGCCGCGGCCACCTGCCGGAAGCGCGCCAGCAGCAGCGTCTCGGTGTCGTCGTCCATCTTCGCGCCGGCGCTGCGGATGACGTCGGATGCCAGGCGCTCGGATCGTTGCCGCTCGAGCACGACCATGCCGCAAAGGTAGTTGCCTTCGCGCTGGCTTACCGCCTCGGTGCGCACGAGGCGCGAGCCTTGCAGCGTGGTGTTGACGAGCTGGCGCGAGGCCGACTTGAAGCTCACCGCCAGGCGCTCGACCTTGCCTTCGCTGGCGCGCTGCGCGTGCGTCTCGTCCATCGCCTCGATGCGCACTTCCACCTGTTGCGCCAGCGCCAGCCGCGCGCGCGCGGTGACTTCCTGGCGGTCGATGGCGAAGTTGCCCGAAGCGGTGACGCAGTCGGTGCCGACGAGCTCGGGGCCCGCGGGCGGGTTGAGCACCCAGTCGGGCCAGGTGGGCGAGCTGGGCTGGGCGAGGGCCGGCGCAGTGGCAAGCGCGCCGGCCAGCCCGGCCAGCGTGGCCGCGGCGGCAGCGGCCACCACGTTGCGAATCGAACGGCGATGTTTCATGCGCCGCGATTCTTCGCCAAGCGCGCGCCCCTGTGGGGCGGCGCGCCCGGCGGTCCACCGCAAACGGTGGGAGTTACCGCGTTAGAACCGGACCTTCAGGCCGACGAGGATCTCCGAGCCGTTCAGGCTGCTGCCGCCACTGACCTTCTGCCGCGTGGCGGCCGCTTCGGCGAGCATCGACGCCGCTTCCGACAGCGGCACTTCGACGCCGACGCCGCCGCGCAGCGAGGTGGCGTCCGGCCCGCTCTGGCTGATGCGGAAGGCGGCCGCGTGCACGTAGGGCAGCCAGCTCTTGGCCTGCGCCGCGCCGCCGAAGTAGTACTTGCCGAACAGGCCGATGCCGGTGGAGTCGGTCGCGCCCAGCGTCTGGCTCAGCGACACGCCGCCTTCGATGCTGTCGGTGAACAGGTAGCCGACTTGGCCGTAGACGGTGCCGAAGGCATCGCTGCCGGAGTACTTCGACACGAGGCCGAACACCTGCACCGAAAGGCGCTTGTCGGCGGCCTGGGCGATGCCGGCGGCACCGGCGGCCGTGCAGGCGGCCAGTGCAAGGGCGATGAGACGGGTCTTCTTCATGGTCGTGCGGTCCCTGGTCTGGTTGAGAAGTCGGTGAGGACGTCGCCGGCCTTTTCTCTCTCGGCCGCGCGCTCGTATTCGCCTCGCGGCGCCTGCGCGACCCAGCAGAACTCGGCGGCGAAGCCAGTCTAGGCTGCTGCATCGCCGTGAAGGCTGACGAAGCCGCGAACGGCGGCGTTCCGTTGCAGGACCGCCACTGCCCGACAAACCCGCAGGGGTTTCGCTGTTGTTGCTCTCTCCACCGGCGGAAGGAGAGGCCGCGCACGCGGGTCTTTACTTCGCGGGCGTGGCGCTGTTACCGGTGGACGAATCGCCCGCGAACGAATCGCCGGCAAACAGCCGCGCTGCCAGCGCCCGCTCGCGCTCGCCCACCTGCTGCATGAACTCGCGCGCACCCCCATCGCGCCGAAGGCGTCGGAAGCCGCGCTCGAGGAAGTGCTGCAGCGCGTCGAGCCTGGCGGCGCGCGCCGGCACGCGCATCATGTGCAGGCTGGCGCGCAGGACGCGGCTGCGCGTTGGCGGTCCAGCGCCATGCCCACCTGCAGCAAGAGCGCGATCTGCCGCTCGCGGCCCGGCGCGTCGCCCACGGCGCGCGCCAGGCGCGGCCGTAGGCGGCGGGGAAACGCTGCCGCTGCCGGGCTCCTCGTCGAGCGCCGCACCCATCGCGGTGTCGAAGCGCTCCGAGATAGCGTGCAGCTTCGCCAGCGCCGCCACGGTGTCCACCACCTCGGCCGGGAACAGGCGCACCGTCGGCGGCACGATGCGCGCGAACTGCGCGTCGCGCTGCACGAAGTCGCCCGGGCCGTAGAGTTCCTCGAGGAAGAAGGCGGGTGGCCTCGCGGTAGCGCGGTGTCGCGCGCAGGTCGGCGTAGCTCGCGGCCAGCCGCTGCTGCTGGTAGTGCTTGATGGCGGTGACGCGCGCGGCCAGCGCTGCGTCGGCGGCGCGGCGCCGGCGCTCGCGCTCGACCGCGGCCAGCTCGGCGAGGATGGCTTCGGCCTGTGCCGAGGACATGGCTTGCGGCTGTGCCGACTGCGCTGCGGCTCAGCGGTCGACGATGCGCTCGTGCGGCGCGGCTTCGTGCCGTTCATCCCCGCGACCGCTTCGCCCGGCTCGCGCCCGATGATGCCGGCCGCGAGCAACTCGTCGACGAAGCCGTCGATCCACTGCGCGGCGCTGGCTGCACCCTCGTCGCCGCGCCCGAAGCGCTGCACCACCTCCTGCACGAGCGGCGCCGTCGCAGCCCAGTGCAGCAACTCGGCGCGCGCACGCTGCGCTCCTCCATCACGTGGTACTTCACGATCACCCTCGCCGCGTGGCGCGCATGCCGCGCCGGGTCGGCGCGAAAGGCTGCCAGCCGCGAGCGGGCGCGCGCCAGCCTGCTGGCCACGTCGGTGAACGGCGCGCCGTGGCCGGGCACAACGCAGCGCACCGGCAGCCGCTCGATCATGTCCAGCGTCGCTGCCACTTTCGGCGAAGCCCGAGTCGCCGACGAGCTCGGGAAAGATGACGCCGAAGCCGTTGGCCCACAACGCGTCGGCGCTCAGCAGCACGCCGTTGGCGGCGTCGAAGAGCACGAGCGAATGCGGGTCGTGCCCCGGCGCCGCATGCGCGTCCCAGCGCCGGCCGCCGGCGACGAAATGCTCGCCCGGCGCCAATGTGCCGGCGATCGTGAAGCGCTCGCGCCGGCCGAAGTCGTCGTGCGACAGCCGTGCCACGTCCCACTGCCGCACCGCTTCGGCCTCGCCCGGCGGAATGACGATCGCCACGTCGGCGAACTCGCGCTGCAGGAGCGCATTGCCGCCGCAGTGGTCGGAGTGCAGGTGCGTGTTGACGATGCGTACGAGCGGCTCGGGCGCGCGGTCGGGCTGCTGCAACGCGCGCCGCACCAGCGCCAGCGTCTGCGCCGCGTGCACCACGTGCCCGGTGTCGACGAGCACGGCGCCGGCCTCGCCCGGGGCACCGTGGATGACGATGTTGTTCGACGAGAGCCAGCCGCGTTCGAGCACGGTGAGCCCGGCGAGCAGCGGCGAAGGGGCAGTGACGGTGGCGGACATGGATGGGGGCGCATTGTGCGTGGGCCGCTGCGACCAAGCCGCCGCCGCACAATGCCGCTCGTCATGGCCGCGGCCCTCACCCTCGAACACCTGCGCCGGCATGCGGTTTCGCGCAGCCTGTTCACGCCGACGACGCTGCCCAAAGCCATCGAGCGGCTGGGCTTCGTGCAGGCCGACCCCATCCGCGCCCCGG
The DNA here is from genome assembly GCA_046348035.1 of Rubrivivax sp. Lineage (GTDB taxonomy): Bacteria > Pseudomonadota > Gammaproteobacteria > Burkholderiales > Burkholderiaceae_C > Rubrivivax. Next base: position 13,836 of record JAXMEZ010000075.1, read on the forward strand.
CGCGGGCGCAGGACCTGACGCTGCGCCACCGCGTCGCCGGCTATCGCGCCGGCGACCTCGAGCGGCGCTACGCCGGCCTGGACATCGAGGAGGACTTCTTCGTCAACTACGGTTTCCTGCCGCGCGCCACGCAGCGGCTGATGCACCCGCGCAGCAGCGGCACCGCGCCGTGGAGCCGCGCTCGCCGCGCGCAGGCCGAAGCCGTGCTCGCCTTCGTGCGTGAGCACGGCGTGGTGCACCCGCGCGACGTCGACGCGCAGTTCCAGCACGGCAAGACGCGCAACTGGTTCGGCGGCTCCAGCAACGCCAGCACGCAGCTCTTGGACGGCATGCACTACCGCGGCATGCTGCGCGTGGCCGGCCGCGAAGGCGGCGTGCGGCTGTATGCGCCGTTGCCCGAGCCCGCGGTGGCAGCCGATGCCGCGGCGGCGCTCGATGCGCTGGTGGACGTGGTGGTGCGCAAGTACGCGCCGCTGCCCGCGTCCGTGCTGTCGCACCTCGTGATGCGCCTGCGCGGCGCGGCGCCGCAGGGGGGCGCCGAGCGCCGCGCCGCGCTGGCGCGTGCCAAGGCGCGGCTGCAAAGCGCCGAGGCGGCAGGCACGCGCTGGTACTGGCCCGCCGGCGAGAACCCGCTGGCACGCCGCCACGAGCGCGTGCGCGACGAGGCGCGCGTCGCACTGCTGGCGCCGTTCGACCCGGTGGTGTGGGACCGCGTGCGCTTCGAGCTTTTCTGGGGCTGGGCCTACCGCTTCGAGGCCTACACGCCGCCGCGCAAGCGGCTGCGCGGCTACTACGCGCTGCCGCTTCTGTGGCGCGACGAGGTCGTCGGCTGGGCCAATGTTGCCTTCGCCGAGGGCCGGCTCAAGGCCGATCTCGGCTTCGCCGCCGGGCGGCCGCCGCGCGATGCGGCGTTCCGCGTTGCGCTCGCCGAGGAGCTGGAGCGCATGCGCGCCTTCCTCGCGCCGCGGTGAGTTCGCCCGCCGCGCCCTCGTCCGGGTCGTTGCCGCTGTGGCCGCTGGCGGCGCTGGCCGGCGCGCTGCCGATCGCGGCCACGCTGCTGGCCTGGGGCGTGTCGACGGCGCAGGAAGCGATCCCCGCCTGCCTGCCCTTCATCGACGGCTGCGTCTCGGTGAGCCGCGCGGCGCGGCAAGGTCTGGCGAACCATCTCTTCCGCGCGCTGGTGCTGCCGGCGGCGGCGCTGCAAGGCATCGCCTGGCTGCTGGCGGCGCGTTGGCTGGCGACGCTGCTGCCGCCGTACCGGCTGCTCGCCTGGCTGGCGCCGCTGGGCGTGGCGGCCTCGGTAGCGCTGGCGCTGTACACCGCGTTCCTCGGCACCGAGGGTCCGGGCACGCGCTGGCTGCGCCAGTACGGCACCGTGGTGTACTTCGGCGGCACCTGCATCTGCCTGCTCATTGCCGGCGGCGGCGTGCAGCGCGCGGTCGCTGCCGGGCGCCTGGTGCTGGCGCGCTGGGTGGAGCATTCGCTGGTGGCGCTGGCACTGGCCC
>JAXMEZ010000076.1:0-14988 GCA_046348035.1 Rubrivivax sp.
GAACTCTTCCATCCAGGCTTCGGCCTGGCGGACCGCGGGCGCGATCTCCTCCTGCCGGTGCACGCGGATCGCCTTGCAGCCCAAGCCCTCGACCACCTTCACGTGGTCGACGCCGTAGCCGGTGGACGGCTCGTCCGACGGCGTATTGATGTTGTCGAACGCGAGCTGCACGCAGTAGTCCATGCTGAAGCCGCGCTGGCTCTGCCGGATCAGCCCGAGGTAGCTGTTGTTGACGACGATGTGGATGTAGGGCAGCTTGAACTGCGCGCCCACCGCCAGCTCTTCCAGCATGAACTGGAAGTCGTAGTCGCCCGACAGCGCCACCAGCTTGGCCTTCGGGTCGGCCACGCGCACGCCCAGCGCAGCCGGCACCGTCCAGCCCAGCGGCCCGGCCTGGCCGCAGTTGATCCAGCGCCGCGGGCCGTAGACGTGCAGGAACTGCGCCGCGGCGATCTGGGAGAGGCCGATCGTCGACACGTACGTCACGTCGCGCCCGAAGGCGTTGTTCATGCACTGGTACACGCGCTGCGGCTTCATCGGCACGTTGTCGAAGTTCGTCTTGCGCAGGTACTGCAAGTCGGCTTTGCGGCCCTGGCATTCGCGCGCCCAGGCGCTGCGGTCGCGCAGCTTGCCGGCTTCCTTCCACTCCGCGGCCACTTCGACGAAGAGGGCGAGTGCGGCCTTCGCGTCGCTGACGATGCCGTAGTCGGGCGCGAAGACGCGGCCGATCTGGGTGGGCTCGATGTCCACGTGGATGAACTTGCGGCCCTTGCAGTAGACCTCGGGGCTGCCGGTGTGGCGGTTGGCCCAGCGGTTGCCGATGCCGAGCACGAAGTCCGACGCCAGCATCGTGGCGTTGCCGTAGCGGTGCGAGGTCTGCAGCCCGCACATGCCGGCCATCAGCGGGTGGTCGTCGGGGATCGTGCCCCAGCCCATCAGCGTGGGGATGACCGGGATGCCGGTGATCTCGGCGAACTCTTGCAGCAGGCCCGACGCATCGGCGTTGATGATGCCGCCGCCGGCGACGATCAACGGCCTGCTCGCCTCGTCGAGCATCGCCAGCGCCTTCTCGATCTGCTTCCTCGTGGCGGCCGGCTTGTACACCGGCAGCGGCTCGTAGGTGTCGATGTCGAACTCGATCTCGGCCATCATCACATCGAACGGCAGGTCGATCAGCACCGGCCCCGGGCGCCCGCTGCGCATCAGGTGGAACGCCTGCTGGAAGGCGCGCGGCACCTGCGCCGGTTCGAGCACGGTGGTGGCCCACTTCGTCACCGGCTTGGCGATGGAAGCGATGTCCACCGCCTGGAAGTCTTCCTTGTGCAGCCGCCGCGCGGCGCCTGGCCCGAGGACAGGATCGGGATCGAATCGGCGCTCGCGGAATAGAGTCCCGTGATCATGTCGGTGCCTGCTGGCCCGCTGGTGCCGATGTGCAGGCCAATGTTCCCGGCCTTGGCGCGCGTGTAGCCCTCGGCCATGTGCGAAGCGCCTTCGACGTGGCGCGCCAGCACATGCACGATCGTCTGGCGCTCGCGCATCTGCGCGTAGAGCGGGTTGATCGCCGCGCCCGGCACGCCGAAGGCCTGCGTCACGCCTTCCTTCTCCAGCACCAGCACCGCGGCCATCGCCGCCTTCATCTTTGCCATGTCCGTTGCCTCCACCGAGCTGTGAGTCGGATGTGCGGATGATCGGCAAGGCCCGCTGCCGCGGGAAGAGGGGGTGGGGGATATGAGTTATTCCGCGCCGGAATGGCGGTGACGGCCGGCGCCGAGAGCCCCGGGAAGGCGCGCCTATGATTCCCGCGAACACCGCGACGGAGTTTCCGTCGCTTCGATTCGAGGAGGAAATCGTGGTTGCCGTCGTTGCCAAGGACTCGCTGCTGGCGGACCTGCACGCCCAGGTGCAAGGCCGGCTGGGAAGCGCTGCGAACGCGCTCACCGTGCAACGCGCCGTGCTCGGCATCTTCTTCACCGGCGTGAAGCTCAGCAACGGCGCCGGGGGACTCTGCGCCACGCCGGTGAAGAGCGTGCCCGAAGTGGTGTGCTGCCCGAGTTCGGCCCGGGCGATGCCGATGCCCGGCCGCATCGCCGGCCGGCCGGTGCTGGAAGTGCTCGAAGACCTGCACCGGCCGCAGGACCTGCGGCGCGCGCTGGCGATCGCGACGCTGAACGCGCTGGCCGAGACGCTGTGGCTGCGCGACGGCCGCCGGCGGGAACCGAGGTGCTGGCGGGCGACGCATTCGACGCGCTCGGCCTTGAGCCCGGCGAGCGCGTGGTGCTGGTCGGCGCCTTCCTGCCGTACCTGCGCGCGTTGCGGCAGCGCCAGCAGCCGTTCCACGTGCTGGAGATGGATCCGTCGGCGCTGAAGCCCGAGGAGCTGCCGTTCTATGTGCCGGCCGAGCGCGCCGGCGACGTGGTGCCGCACGCCGACGTGCTCGTCACCACCGGCACGACGCGCTGCTCAACGACACGCTCGACGGTCTGCTGCGCCAGCTGCGCCTCAGCGCCCGCGCGGCCGTCATCGGCCCGACGGCGACGCTCGCCGAGCCCTACCGCAGCCGCGGCGTCACGGTGGTCGGCGGCACGCGCGTGCAGCGAAGCCGACGAGCTGCTGGAGATGCCCGCCCAAGGCGGCTCGGGCCACCACCTCTTCGGCAAGTCGGTCGAGCGGGTGACGCTGCGGCTGCGCTGAGCAGCGGCTCGAAAGCCCGAGCGGGGGAAAACGGTCGCGGCGAAAGCCGAGCGCGGTCGACGCGACGGGCCAGCGCGTCGGCCGCGCCTTCGCCTTCACACGAAGTTCACTCAGCGGAATCGGTTCCAGGTATCATCGCCCGCATCCGCTGGAGGAAAACGCAACCATGAAGAGCATCCGCAAACTGCAAACCGCGCTCCCCGCTGCCTTGTGCCTGCTGGGTGGTGCCGCCCAGGCGCAGATTTCCGGCAACGTCGTGCGCATCGGCTACCTGGCCGACCAGTCGGGGCCTTACGCCAGCAACGGTGGACCGGGTTCCGAATTGGCGATCCGCATGGCCGTCGAGGACTTCGGCGGCAAGGTCGCCGGCAAGCCGATCGAAGTGGTCGTCGCCGACGACCAGAACAAGCCCGACGTGGGCCTGACCATCGCCCGCCGCTGGCTCGACCTGGACAAGGTCGACGCCATCGTCACCGGCTCGGCTTCGTCGATCGCGCTCGGCGTGGCCAACCTGGCCAAGGAATACAAGAAGCCCTTCATCGCCGCCGGCACCGCCACCGCCGACCTCACCGGCAAGGCGTGCTCGCCGATGAACTTCCAGTTCGTCATCGACACCTACTTCATGCCCAAGTCCAGCATGCAGGCTTTGCTGCAGCAAGGCGTGAAGACCTTCTTCTTCGTCGCCGTGGACTACGCCTACGGCGCCATGCTCGCCTCGGAGTCGCAGCGCTTCGTCGAAGCGGGCGGCGGCAAGGTGGTGGGCTCGGTGAAGCACCCGCTGGGCACCACCGACTTCTCGTCGTTCCTCTTGCAGGCGCAGGCGAGCAAGGCGCAGGCGATCGTGCTGATGAGCTCGGGCGCCGACCTCACGAACGCGCTGAAGCAGGCGCGCGAGTACCAGATCCAGCAGCAGGGCCAGATCGTCACCAGCACCGGCATGACGATCAACGCCGTCGCCGCGATGGGCCTGGACGTGGCGCAGGGCCTGCGCTATGTCGACCCGTTCTACTGGGACCGCGACGACGAGAGCCGCGCCTGGTCCAAGCGCTTCATGGCCCGCCACAAGGGCGTGGCGCCCAACTACCTGCAAGCCGGCGCCTACAGCGCCACGCTGCACTATCTGAAGGCGGTGGCCGCCGCCGGCACCGACGACGGCCCGGCGGTGGTGGCGAAGATGAAGGCCACGCCCGTCAACGACTTCCAGATGAAGAACGTGGCGATCCGCGAAGACGGCCAGGTGATGCGCCCCGGCTACGTCGTGCAGATCAAGGCCCCGGCCGATTCGAAGTCGCCCTACGACTACTACAAGGTCGGCAGCGAGATCGCCGCGGCGCAGCTGTGGCGGCCGCTGGCGGAAGGGCAGTGCGAGTTCCTGAAGAAGTAGAAAGTCAGCTTCTCAGGAAGAGTGGCCCGCGCGCAGTGCCGGTCGCAGCGAGCGCGGTGCGCACCGGCTGGGAAGCCGGCCCCACCGCGGTTCTCACGCCGCCGGCAGCAGCGGCACCGGCAACATCCGCGCCAGCGCCGCGATGTCGAGGCCCTCGACGAGATCGACCAGCCGCAAGCCCTCGGGCGTGCACGCGAACGTCGCCAGGTCGGTGTAGACGCGCTTCACGCAGCCGATGCCGGTGAGCGGGTAGCTGCAGCGCTCGACGATCTTGCTGCTGCCGTCCTTGGCCAGCAGGTCCATCATCACCCATGTTTCCTTGGCGCCGGTGGCAGGTCCATCGCGCCGCCGACGGCAGGAATAGCGCCGGGCTCGCCGGTCGCCAGTTCGCGGGTCGCCGCGCGCGGAGACCTGGAAGGCGCCGAGCACGCAGATGTCGATGTGCCCGCCGCGCATCGTCGCGAAGCTGTCGGCGTGGTGGAAGAACGCGCCGCCGGGCAGCAGCGTCACCGGCTGCTTGCCGGCGTTGATGAGGTCGTAATCCTCCTCACCCGCCGGCGGCACCAGGCCCATGCCGAGGATGCCGTTCTCGCTGTGCAACACCACCTCGACGCCCGCGGGCAGGTGGTTGGCCTGGCGTGGGCATGCCGATGCCGAGGTTCACATAGGCGCCGTCGAAGATGTCCTGCGCCACGCGGCCGGGCGAGCTGCTCCTTGGGGCGGCGGGCATGTTTCGTGCTCATCGTCGTATCGCTCCTCGCCTTCACGCCGCCTTGAACCCGCCGGCCTGCGTGGCCACGCGCTCGATACGCACGATGCTCGACACGTGGATGCCCGGCGTGACGATGCTCTCGGGGTCGAGCGCGCCCAGCGGCACCACCTCGTGCACGGTGGCCACGGTGCGCTTGGCCGCGGTGGCCATCACCGGGCCGAAGTTTCGCGCCGCCTTGCGATAGGTGAGGTTGCCCCAGCGGTCACGCTCGGCCTTGATGAGCGCGAGGTCGCCGTGGATCGGGAGTTCGAGCACGCAGGGCTTGCCGTCGATGACGCGCGTCTCCTTCGCGCTGCCGTCGGCGTGGCGCGCGAGTTCGGTGCCGTAGCCGGTGGGCGTGAAGAAGGCGCCGATGCCTGCCGCGCCGGCCGCGCGCAGCCGCTCGGCGAGGTTGCCTTGCGGCACCGAGCTCCAGCTCGATGCGGCGCTGCGGTACAGCGCATCGAACACGTGCAGATCGGCCTGGCGCGGGCTGCAGATGATCTTGCGCACGCGCCCGGTCTTCAGCAAAGCCGCGAGCCCCCGTGTCGCCGTTGCCGGCGTTGTTGTTGACGACGACGAGGTCGCGCGCGCCCTGCTCGATGAGGCCTTCGATCAGCTCGTTCGGAATGCCGGCGGTGCCGAAGCCGCCGATCAGCACCGTGGCGCCGTCGGGCGTGCCGGCCAGAGCTTCGGCGATGGAGGAGGCGATCTTGTCGATCACGGCTTCTGCTCCGTTCCTGATCGGTAAGCGCGGTGGCCGCGAGCCGAAGCTCAGGGCTCGACGATGTTGAACATCGGATCGAACGCGTCGAGCGCCAGCACCAGGCGGCGCAGCAGCGCCTTGTCGCCGGTGATGTCGATCTCGCCGGCGTCCAGGCAGCGCAGCATCTCCTCGAGTCCTTGCAGCAGCCGCGCGAGCTGCGCTCGCGGCGTGCGGATTACCGCATCGGCCGCGCTGCCGTGGCTGCCTGCGCGGTGGTTCAGCGCCCCGTTGACGAGCGTGACGCTGTGGCACTCCTCTTCGCCGGCCGCGCCGCCAGGCCACGCCGGAAGCAGCCAGTCGAAGCGCGCTTGCAGCTCCTGCGCCCGCGGCCCGTTGACGCGGATGGCGAGAACTCGAGGAGCTTCGAAAGCGGCGGCTGCGCCGGCCACGTCGGGGCTGATGGCGATGCCCGCGGGCACGGCCGGCGCGCCGCGGCTGCGCAGTTCGCGCGCCGCCTGCAGGTACGAGTTGCGCCACGTGGCCGATTCGGCCTGGAAGCCGAGCTGCTCCATCGCGTCGGCACACAGCTCGCGCGCGGCGCGGTGGTAGAGCTCGGCGAAGACGACGTGCTTGAAGGAGCACTTCCACCACCCAGCGGAAGTCGCCGCGCTCGTAGTCGGTCGCGGCCTCTTCGAGCACGATGTTGCCCCATGTAGCGGACGTAGCGCGCCGCCGCGGCCACCGGCGGGTGCGGGTTCAGGTGCGCGGGTGGCCGTCGTAGGGGCCGAGGTAATGCGCGTAGATGGCGGCCACGTTGTGCGCCACGGCGCCGTAGTAGCCGCGCGCGAACCACTGCCGCGAGAGCGTGCTCGGCAGCATCAGCTCCTCGCCGATCTCGGCCGGCGTGCGGCCCTGGCTCATCAGGCGCAGCGTCTGGTCGTGCAGGTAGCGGTAGAGGTCGCGCTGGCCGGCCACGTATTCGGCGATTCGCGCCGCGCCCCACACCGGCCAGTGGTGCTGCGCGTAGACCACGTCGCAATGCGGAACGTACTCGTCGAGCGCGTCGTCGAGGTAGCGCGACCACGCCAGCGCGTCGCGCGTCTTGGCGCCGCGCGGCGGGCACAGGTTGTGCATCGTCTGGCAGGCGTTCTCCGCCAGGTTCAGCGCCCGCAGCCCGGGAAGAAGAGGTTCATCTCCGCCGGTGCCTCGGCGCCGGGCGTGAGCTGGAACTCGATCGTTATGCCGTCGATGACATGCCGCTCGCGCGCAGAGCGGATCAGCAGCGTCGGCGCGATGAAGCCGTCGCCACCGCCGCGGCCGACGGCCTTGCCGAGGCCGCTGTCGACATGCGCCTCGGGCCCAGCCCGGCAGCGCGGTACCGAACTGGTACAGCGAGCGCCGGCGCATCGGCACGCCGGCCAGCATCGACTCGGCGAACGCTTCTTCGGTGAAGCCTTCGGGCGCGATCACCGGGATGCGCTCGGTCACCACCTGCTCGGGGCTGACGACGCCGCGCACGCCGCCGTAGTGGTCGCGGTGGCTGTGCGTGTAGACGACAGCCTTCACCGGCCGCGCGCCGCGGTGTGCGCGGTACAGCGCCAGGGCCGCCTCGGCATGCTCGGTGAAGGTGAGCGGGTCGATGACGATGATGCCGCTGTCGCCTTCAACGAAGGTGATGTTGGCCAGGCAGAAGCCGCGCACCTGGTAGATGCGCGGGCAGACTTCGAAGAGGCCGTGGATGCGGTTCAGCCGCGCCATGCGCCACAGGCTCGGGTTCACCGTGTCGGGCCGCGGCCCTTCGAGGAAGGCGTGGCTGCGCATCGTCCACGCCAAGCCGCCGGCGCGTGCCGGGATCTCGGCTTCGGGAATCGTTGCGATGAAGCCGCGCTGCGCGTCGTCGAAGTCGCGCGTGTCGCTGAAGTCGAGCTCGCCGGCCGTGCGCGCGTGCGCGGCAACGGTGGCGGGATGCGCGGTGCGCGCCATGCGAAGCCCCGGCAGCCCGGCCGGTCAGGTGGCGTCGAAGACGACGACGCTGCGCGCCACGCGGCCGTCCTTCATCGCCGCGAAGCCTTCGTTGATCTGCTCCAGGCGAATGCGCTGCGAGACGAGGTCGCGCAGGTTCAGGCGCCCCTGCATGAAGAGATCCACGAGCTTCGGGATGTCCTCGCGGATGCGCGCCGAGCCGAGCGCCGAGCCGAGCAGGCGCTTCTCGAGGAAGAAGTCGCTGCCTTCGACGGCCACGCGCGTGCCCGGCTTGAAGAGGCCCACGATCGTGGCCGCGCCGCCGGGCTGCAGCATGCGGAAACTCTGCTCCACGGTGGCCGGCAGGCCGATGCATTCGAAGCTGTACTCGGCGCCGCCGCCGGTGAGTTCCTGCACGCGCGCCACCGGGTCGCCTTGCGAGGCATCGACGACATCGGTGGCACCGAAGCGGCGCGCCAGTTCGAGCTTCGCCGGCGACATATCCACGGCGACGATGCGGCCCGCACCGGCGATCTGCGCGCCATTGACCGCTGCCAGCCCCACGCCGCCGCAGCCGACGACAGCGACGCTCGCGCCCGCGCGCACCTGCGCCGTGCGGAACACCGCGCCGGTGCCGGTGATGACCGCGCAGCCGAGCAGTGCCGCCAGGTCGAGCGGCATGTCGTCGCGGATCTTCACGAGCGCATTGCGGTGCACCAGCATCTGCTCGGCGAAGCGAGTTGAACAGACCTGGCTCACCCGGCTCGCCGGCGCCTGCGCCGGTTGCGAGGCGCTTGGCCTTGCCAGGCGGCTGCTTCACTTCGGTGTCCTGGCACAGCGCGAAGCGGCCGCCCAGGCACTGCTTGCACAGGCCGCAGAAGACGCTGAGCGCGCCGACGACATGGTCGCCCGCGCGCAGGTCGCGCACGCCTTCGCCTACCGCCTCGACGACGCCGGCGACCTCGTGCCCCAGCACGCCGGGCAGCGGGAACGGGCGCATGCCCTCGATGAAATGCAGGTCGCTGTGGCACAGGCCGACGGCGGCGGTGCGCACCAGCACCTCGTCGCGCGCGGGCTTGCCGATCGCCAGGTCCTGGATGACCAGCGGCTGGCCGAAGGCCTGGAGGACGGCGGCTTTCATGTTCGGCAGCGCCTCACTCGATCTTCAGCTTGATCGCCTTGGCCAGCGCCTGCCACAGCTCGACGTCGGCCTTCACGGTGGCGGCGAACTGGTCGGCCGTCTTGATCGGCGGCGTCAGCATGTTCTGCTGGTGGAACTTGGCCTTCATCTCTTCGGTGGCGAGGATCTTGTTGATCTCCTCGTTCATGCGCTTGACGATGGCCGCCGGCGTGCCGGCCGGCGCGAAGACGCCGTACCAGCCGTCGGCGTCGAACTTGTAGCCCTGCTCGGTGACGGTGGGCACCTCGGGCAGCGCCGGGCCGCGGCCCGAGCCGGTGGCGCCGACGGCCACCAGCTTGCCGGCGCGGATGTGCGGGATCGGCGAGGCGATGTCGGTGAAGGCGACCTTGATGTTGTCGGCGAGCAGGTCGTTCACCACCGCCGCGGTGCCCTTGTAAGGCACGTGCGGCATGTCCAGCCCGTAGTGCGCCTTGATGCCTTCCATCGCCAGGTGGCCGGTGGAGCCGTTGCCCCAGCTGCCGTAGGTGAGCTTGCCCGGGTTGGCCTTGGCGTACTTCACCACGTCGGCGAGCGTCTTGAAGCCGCTTTGCGGATTGGTCATCAGCAGGATGCCGCCGGCGCCGATCTGCGCCACCGGCAGCAGGTCCTTCAGCGTGTCGTAGGGCATCTTGGGCTGGATCACCGGGTTGATGGCGATGGCCGACGAAGGCGTGAAGAGGAACGTGTAGCCGTCGGGCGCGGCCTTGGCCACGGCGTCGTTGCCGATGATGCTGTTGGCGCCGGCCTTGTTGTCGACGACGATGGCCTGTTTCAGCGCGGCCTGCAGCGGCGCTGCGAGCAGCCGGGCATAGATGTCCATGCCCGCGCCGGCCGGGCCGGCGACGATGAGCTTGATGGGCTTGCTCGGCCAGTCGCCCGGCTGCGCGCCGGCGGCCAGCGCCACGGAGGCCAGAGCGGCGCCGAGGAACGTGCGGCGCGCGAAGGTGCGATCGAACATGGGCGGGGTCTCCAGAGGGAAAGGGCGGCCGCGCGGCGGCTGTGTCGGGGCGATGAATTTAGCCAGCGGAACGGATTCCGTCAAACAGAACTACCACAGGCAGGGGCGGAATCGCTCGGGAATGGAACGGCACGGGAGCAGGGAACGGAAAACGACAGGGGCACCGATAGCGATCGCACAAGAATCCGCTCGGGCTGAGCTTGTCGAAGCCCCCCGTCGAAGGGCGGCGCTTCGACAAGCTCAGCGCGAACGGTTCTTCAGGATCGAACGCGACTCGCCATCAGAAGATCTCGAAGAGCCCCGCCGCGCCCATGCCGCCGGCGATGCACATCGTCACCACTGCATAGCGCACGCCGCGCCGCCGCCCTTCGAGCAGCACGTGGCCGGCGAGGCGGGCGCCGGTCATGCCGAACGGGTGGCCGATGGCGATGCTGCCGCCGTTGACGTTGAGCCGCTCGTCGGGGATGCCGAGGCGGTCGCGGCAGTACAGCGCCTGCGACGCGAAGGCCTCGTTCAGTTCCCACAGGCCGATGTCTTCGATCTTCAGCCCGTGCCGCGCCAGCAGCTTGGGCACCGCGAACACCGGGCCGATGCCCATCTCGTCGGGCTCGCAGCCGGCGACCGTGAAGCCGCGGAAGGCGCCGAGCGCCTTGACGTTCGCGCGCTCGGCGGCGCGTGCGTCCATCAGCACCAGCGCCGCCGCGCCGTCGGAAAGCTGCGAGGCGTTGCCGGCGGTGATGAACTTGTCCGGCCCTTTCACCGGTGCCAGCGCGGCCAGGCCGGCGAGCGTGGTGTCCGGGCGGTTGCAGGTGTCGTGGTCGAGCGTCACCTCTCGGCGCGTGACGGCGCCGCTCGTCTTGTCCGTGATGGCCATCGTGGTCGTGACGGCAATGATCTCGTCGCGCAGGCGCCCGGCGCGCTGCGCCTCGGCCGTGCGCTGCTGGCTTTGCAGCGAGAAGGCGTCCTGCGCTTCGCGGCTGACGCCGTAGCGCGCGGCCACGAGGTCGGCGGTGTCGATCATCGCCATGTACAGCGCCGGCTTGCGCTCGACGAGCCACGGGTCGGTGCCGGTATCACCGCTTTCGGCGCTGCTGCCCGCGCGCGGCGGTTGCAGGCCCGAGATGCTCTCGACGCCGCCGGCGACGACGATGCTCTCGCCATCGGCAACGATGCGCCCCGCGGCTTCGGCCACCGCCTGCAGGCCCGAAGCGCAGAAGCGGCTCACGGTGGTGCCGGCGACGCTGATGGGCAGCCCGGCACGCAGAGCCGTCTGGCGGCCGATGTTGCGCCCGGTGCGGCCTTCGGGGTTGCCGCAGCCGATGATCACGTCGTCGATCTGCGCCGGGTCGATGCCGGCGCGTTCGACGGCGGCCTTCACGGCGAAGGCGGCGAGGGTCGGCCCCGGCGTGACGTTGAACTCGCCGCGGTGCGACTTCGCCAGCGGCGTTCGCGCGGTGGAAACGAAGACGGCTTCGCGCATGGGCAGGCTCCGGTGTCGTTCTGGGTTGGCTTGGTTCGCGGGGTCGCGGTCGGCGATGCGAGCGATGGGTGAGGGCAGGGCGTGGCCGGCGTCGATCGTCGTCAAGCGGCAGGCGCGCGCGCGGCGAGGCGGAAGCGCGCCAATGCCAGGTCGCCTTCCCACTCGATCTTCAGCTCGACCGGTGCGTCGGCAACTTCGGCCGTTAGCGCTTCAGGCCCGTCGACGATGTTGGTCAAGAGGCGCGGGCCTTCTTCGAGCTGCACCAGCGCTACGCTGTACGGCAGGCGTGACTCGAAGGCCGGGTGGGAGGCGGTGTGGTAGACGACCCAGCTCACGAGCGTGCCGCGGCCGCTGGCCTGTTCCCAGCGCGCGTTGCCGGCCGCACTCGCCAGGCACGCCGGGCATTCGCTGCGCGCCGGCAGCCAGGGGTGGCCGCAGCCGCAACGCTGGAAGACGAGGCGGCCTTCGCGCAGCGCCTGCCAGTACGGGCGCGAGACCTCGGTGATGTCGGGTTGCGGCAGGTCCACGTCAGTTCCCCAGCAGCAGCGTGCCGTGCGTGTGCATCGTGCCGCCCTGGTTGCTCACGAGGCAGAGCTTGGCGCCGGGCACCTGCAGCCGCGCCGTGCCGCGCATCTGGCGCACGCCTTCGATGACGAGCTGTAACCCCGGCATGCCGGTCTCGGAGAGCAGCCCGCCGCTGGTGTTGATCGGCAGGCTGCCACCATGCTCGATCGCGCCGTCGGCCACGAAGCCGGCCACCTCGCCCTTGCCACAGAAGCCGTAGTCCTCGAGCGTCATCAGCACGGTGACGGTGAAGCAGTCGTAGAGCTGGGCCACGTCGACGTCGGCGGGCTTCGCGCCGGCCATCGCGAACGCGGTGTGCGCGGCGCGCGCGGCCTCGGTGCGCGTGAGCGTGGCGCGCTGCGGCAGCTCGAACGAAGTCTGGCCGTGGCCGAAGCCGAGCACCGGCACCGGCGCGGCCACGCCGAGCGCGCGCGCCCGTTCGGCGCTCATCACGACGATCGCCGCGCCGCCGTCGGAGACGAGGGCGCAGTCGTCGCGCCTGAGCGGGTCCACGAGCAGCGGCGACTCGAGGTACTGCGCCATCGTCAAGGGCTTGCGCAACTGCGCCTGCGGGTTGCCGGCGCCGTGGTTGCGGCTGGCCAGCGCCACGGCGCCGAACGCTTCGGGCGGCGTGCCGTGCTCGATCATGTGCCGGCGCTGGATCATCGCGTAGCCGGCAGCGGTGGAGAACCAGCCGTAGGCGGCGTCGTCGCCGCGCGGCCGCGCGTAGTGGGCGCGGTTGCCCGAGCGCGGGTTGTCGGCGTAGCACACGAGCGCCACGTCGCACTGCCCGGCCTCGATGGCCATGACGGCGAACGACAGCAGCGTGATGTTCGCGGCGCCGCCCTGGTCCCAGGCGCCGCCGATGCGCGGCGTGACGCCGAGCGCTTCCGAAACCTTCTGGCCGATCATGAACTGGTGCGCCGACGTGGGCACCTTCACGAACACCGCGTCGACGGCCGACTTCTCGATGCCGGCGTCGGCCAGCGCGTTGCGGCACGCCTCGACGTTGAGCGACACCACGTCGCGCCCCGGCAGCTTGCCGAACGCGGTGTGGCCGATACCGGCGATGACGCAGCGGCCGCTCAGCGACATCTCACTACTTTCCCGTGAATCGCGGCGCGCGCTTCTCGGCGAAGGCGGCGCGGCCTTCGGCGGCGTCTTCGCTGTGCCGAAGCGTCTGCTGCACGAACTGCTCGAAGCGCAGCCCGGCCGCGAGACCCAGCTCCTCGCTGCGCATAGCCAGCTCCTTGGCCGCCTGCACCGCGAGCGGCGCGTTGGCAGCGATGCGCTGCGCGATCTCGAGTGCGGTGGCCATCAACTGCGCCTTCGGCACGACGCGGTTGACGAGGCCGAAGCGCAGCGCTGCGGCGGCGTCGATCGAGTCGCCGGTGAGCAGCATCTCCATCGCGATGGCGTGCGGCAGTTGCCCCAGCAGCCGCTGCGTGCCGCCGTTGGCGGCGATGATGCCGCGCTTCACTTCGCTCAGCGCAAAGGTCACGTGCTCGGCGGCGACGCGGATGTCGGTGGCCAGCATCAGCGTCATCCCGCCGGCGAGGCAGGCGCCGTTGAGCGCCGCGATCACCGGCTTCCAGACCTCGAGGCCGCGGTTGAGCAGCATGCCTTGCTGCGTCTGCCAGAGGTCGGCAAGCGGCGCCTCGCGGCCGACCCACGACTTCAAGTCGGCACCGGCGCTGAACACCTGCTCGCCGGCGCCGGTGACCACCGCCACGCGGATGGCCGCGTCGTCGCGCACGCGCGTCCAGGCTTCGGACAAGGCCCGGTAGTGCTCGGCGTCGAGCGCGTTGCGCTTCTCGGGCCGGTTGATCGTGATGACGGCGATGCCGCTGTCCTGCACTTCGAGGTCGATCGACATGGGGCGCGCCTTCCCGTTCTTCCTTGATCAGCGATGAGACTCTCGGCCGTTCGCCCTGAGCATGGGACTGATCCCTTGGACGAGCTCAGGACAGGCTTGTCGAAGGCCCCGTGTCGAAGGGTCCGGCGCTTCAGCGCGTGCCGAGCAGCTGCCGCGCCAGCACCATGCGGTGCACTTCCGAAGGCCCCTCGCCGATGCGCTTGATGCGCAGCTCACGGTACCAGCGTTCGAGCGGCAGCTCCTGCGAGACGCCCATGCCGCCGAGGATCTGCACCGCGCGGTCGACGACGCGGCCGGCCGTCTCGGTGGCAACCACCTTGGCGATCGACGAGGCCACCTTGAGGTCGCCGCGGCCCGATTCGCCGATCCACGCCGCCTGCCAGGTGAGCAGCCGCGCCGCGCGCAGCTCCATCTCGCTGTCGGCCACCATCCACTGGATGGCCTGCTTGTCGGCGAGCTTGCTCTTGAAGGTTTCGCGCTCGCGCGCCCAGTCGATGGCGATCTGCAATGCAGCTTGCGCGATGCCGATGGTGCCGGCGGCGTAGGGGATGCGGCCTTCGATGAGCCACTTCTCGCAGATGGCGAAACCCTGGCCTTCTTCGCCGAGGCGGTCTTCGACCGGCACTTCGACGTCCTTGAACGTGATCTCGTAAGGCGCATACGAGCGGATCACCGGGATCGGCCGCAGCGTCATGCCCTTCGGCTGTCCGTTGACGATGAAGGCGGTGATGCCGCCGCGGTCGCCCTGCTCGCCGGTGCGCGCGAAGACGATGCCCCAGTCGGCGCCCTCGGCGCCGGTGATCCACATCTTGCTGCCGTTGAGGACGTAGCGGTCGCCCTTGCGCACGGCGCGGCTGCGGATCGAGCGTGCCGGGTCGGCGCCGCCCGAGGCTTCGCTGATGGCGAAGTAGATCTTGCGCCCCTGTTCGACGCCGGGCACGCCGTATTTGCGGACTTGCTCGGGCGTGCCGAGCCAGATGGCGTTCGGCGGGTCGGCACCGAAAGCGCCGCAGGCCGGCACGTAGGCGCCCATGCGGCACTTGGCCGCTTCCTCGGCGACGACGGCCTGGCCGAGCAGGCTCAGCCCCGCGCCGCCGTGCTCCACCGGCGAGCGCACGCACCACAGGCCGATGGCGCGCGCCTTGGCCTGCAGGCCGGCGAGCACGTCGTCGGGCAAGGCGTAGGCATCGTGCGGCGCGCGGTCTTCGGCCGGCTTGACTTCGGCGGCCATGAAGCGGGCCACGGTGTCCTGGATCTGGCGGAGCTCTTCGGGCAGCTCCCAGGTGTCTGCGCTCATGGCGGCGTCTCGATGCCTTCGCGGGTGAGGATGAACGATGTTCGGCGCGATTCTGGCAAATGGAACGCAGTCCGTCAAACGGAATTCGTTGACGCGGCGAGCCGCCGGCCGGGATAATGAACTGCAATCCGGCGCGCGG
>JAXMEZ010000077.1:0-14805 GCA_046348035.1 Rubrivivax sp.
GCGTCAGCGCTCCGCGTTCATCTGCGGCACCTGTTCCTCGACGAGCCGCAACAAGCGCCAGAGTTCGCTCTCCTCCGCCGGCGAGAACGCGGCCAGCAGCCGCTGATGGCGGCGCTTGGCCGAATCGCGCAGCTTGCGGTAGAGCACCAGACCCTCGGGCGTGAGGCTGGCGATGGCGGCACGGCCGCGCCGCTGCGTCTGCTCGATCTCGACGAAGCCGCGCGCCTGCAGCACCTTCAGGCTCTTGCTGGCGGCGGCGTAGTCGAGGTCGGCCATCTCGGCCACCTCGCGCACGATGCGGTGGCGGCTGGCGCCGATGGCCATCACCGTGCGCCACTCGGTCATGCCGAGGCCGAAGTGCTTGCGGTAGTGGCTCGAAGCGCCGCTGGCCAGCCGGTTGGCCACGCCCATGATGTAGGCGGCGAGGTAGCGGTTGACCTCGACCTCGCTGCCGGGCACGTCGGCCGGCGTGCGCGCGGCACGTCGCGGCGGCGCCGGGCGGGCGGGCGCAGGGGCCGCACAGCGGGCACCGTTCCCCGTGGCCGGACGGCTTCGGATTGACAGGCTTTTTATTGACATGTCAACATGAGGCGAACCATTCTGCCACCACGCCCGCCCGCCATCACATGACCGGCCCCACCCGCCGCAAGCTGCGCAGCAACTTCCCGCGCGGCAGCTACCTCTGGGCCGTGCGCAACGCGCAGTGGCAGGCGCTCGGCATCCCGGAAGAAGACTGCGAGAAGCCGAAGATCGCCGTCGTCAACAGCAGCAGCAATCTCGCGGCGTGCTTCTCGCACCTGGACGCGATCGCCGCGGTGGCGAAGGACGCCATCCGCGCTGCCGGCGCGGTGCCGTTCGAGATCCGCACCGCCGCGCCGAGCGACTTCGTCATCGGCGCCGGCGGCCGTGGCGGCTACATCCTCGCCACGCGCGACCTCGTCACCAACGACATCGAAGTGGCGGTCGAAGGCGCGCAGCTCGACGGCATGCTGTGCCTGGCGAGCTGCGACAAGACGGTGCCGGGGCAGCTGATGGCCGCGGCGCGCCTGAACATCCCGACGCTGCTGGTGGCCTGCGGCTACCAGCCGAGCGGTGAGTACAACGGCCACCACGTCGACATCGAGGATGTCTTCGTCGGCGCGATGCACGCACAGATGGGCCACCTGCCGCTGGAAGATCTCGTCGGCATGAGCCGGCAGGCGATCCGCGGCCCCGGCGTCTGCTCGGGCATGGGCACCGCGAACTCGATGCACATCGCCACGGAGGCGCTCGGCATGGCGTTGCCGGGCACGACGCCGGTGGCGGCCAACAGCGAAGCGATGTGGGCGGCGGTGCGCGAAGCTTCGGCGCGTATCGTGCAGATGGTGTGGGACGACCTGACGCCCCGGCGCATCCTCACCGAAGGCGCGTTCGCGAATGCGGTGCGCGCGGTGCTCGCGGTGGGCGGCTCGGTCAACTGCATCAAGCATCTGCAGGCGGTGGCCACCGAAGCCGCCGACGGCAAGCCGGGCGTTGGCACGAACGTCTATGGCCTCTTCGAGCAACTCGCCGATTCGACGCCGGTGCTCGCCGGCGTGCGGCCGGTGGGCGAGCATTTCATCGAGGACTTCGAGGCCGCCGGCGGCTGCCGCGCAGTGATGAAGCAGCTCGAGCCGCTGCTGGCGCTCGATGCGCTCACGGTCAGCGGAGCGAGCGTCGCCGGGAACCTGCGCGATGTGCGTGTCGCCAATGCCGAGGTGATTCGCCCGCTGTCGAACCCCGTGGCGCGCCGCCCGGCGATCACGATGCTGCGCGGCACGCTCGCGCCCGAATACGGCATCGTCAAGACCGGCGTCGCCGAGCGCAAGGTGCGCCGCTTCACCGGCCCTGCGATCTGCTTCGCGAGTTCCGACGACGCGATCGCGGCGCTGCAGCGCGGCGACATCCGCCCCGGGCATGTGGTCGTGATGCGCGGCGCCGGCGTCTGCGGCGGGCCGGGCATGGGCGGCGGCTCGTCGAAGGTGGTGTTCGCGATCGACGGCGCGGGCTTAAGCGAGCAGGTGGCCTTGCTCACCGACGGGCATCTGTCGGGCCTCGTCTGCAAGGGCCTCGTCGTCGCCGAGATCGCGCCCGAAGGCGCGGTGTGCGGGCCGCTGGCGCTGGTGGCAGACGGCGACCGCATCACGATCGACCTCGACGCGTGCCGCTGCGACCTCGATGCTGACGAGGGCTGAATCCTGCACGCCGGCGCGAACGCTGACCGCGCTGCCGCGCCAGTTCGACCGCGGCTGGCTGCAGATCTACCGCCGCAACGTCGGCCCGCTGGCGCAAGGCGCGGTGCTGGTGCAGGCGCCGAAGTAGGCCGCGAGATACCCATGAGACGCCGATGAGACGCACCACCGAGCGCGGCGACGAGCGCATCCTCGCCTCCGACATCTTCGACCGGGTGCGAAGCGCGCGCCGCGCGTCGATCACGGCTTCGGGACGAGCCCGGGCAGCGCGTGCCGATCTACCACCGCTCGGATGTGCTCGTCGTCGGCGGCGGCCTCGGGCACGGCGGCGGCCACGCGGCGCGAAGGCGCAGCGTCACGCTGCTGGAGCGCTACAACCACTCGGCGGGCTTTCCACCGGCGGCCTCGTCATCTGGATCGACCGCATGACCGACCGGCAGGGCCAGCTCGTCATCCGCGGCATCGGCGAAGAATTGCTCGCGCGGCTGCCGGCCGACGCCATCGCCGGCCCCGCGCGCGAGGAGTGGGGCAGCACCGAGGCGGCGCGCGCAGCGCACTGGGCGCAGCGCACCGCGGCCTACCACGGCGTGGTGACCTGGTCGCCCACCATCGACCCCGAACGGCTGAAGCTCGCCAGCCAGGAGATGGTGATCGAGCACGGCGTGAAGCTCGTCTACCACGGCTGGGCGGCGCGGCCGATCGTGCAGCGTGGCGATGGTGAAGCCGACACGGTCGCCGGCGTCGTCTTCGAGAGCAAGGAAGGGCCTGGCGATCATGGCGCGCGTGGTGGTCGATGCCACCGCGACGGCGACCTTCGCGCGCGCCGGCGCCGCGTTCGACAACGACATCGAACTCGCCGACGTGCACCACTGCATGAACACGGCGTGGCTCTTCGGCGGCGTGGACATGAAGCGCTGGATCGCCTTCCGCACCGGCGAGCCCGAGCGCCACGCCGCGTTCATGCAAGGCGGCCGCGAAGCCTGCGGCCTCTTCGAGCGGCCGTTCGTCTCGTGGCGGAACGACATCGCGCTCTTCATGGGGCCGCGGCAGACCGGCTACTCGGCGCTCGACATCGACGACCTCACTGCCGTGGAAGTGCGCTCGCACCGCGCGATGGCGCAGCACCTCGCCTATTACCGCGCGCACGCGCCGGGGTTCGAGGGCGCCTTCATGATGCTCTCGCGCCGCAGCTCGGCGTGGTGGCCGCGCGGCGGCTGAAGGGCGTGATGCCGTGCTGCGCCGCCGCTGGCCCGAGGGCACGGCGCTGGCCGACGAGACGGCGTCACGCCGGCGGTGAGCCCGAAGTTCCCGAACATCTCCATCCCCTACGGCGCGCTCGTGCCCGAGCGGCTCGGACGGCTCGTCGCCTGCGGCTGGCACCTGGAGCTGCGACCGCAACTCGCACGGCTTCATGCGCGAGATCCCGCAGTGCTGGATCACCGGCCAGGCCGCCGGCGCCGCGGCGCATGCGGGTGGCGCAAGGCGTGCAACCGCGCGCGGTGGATGTGCGCGGCCTGCAGGCGGCGCTGCTGCGGCAAGGGTCTATCTGCGGCCAGCGAGCCGGCTGCAAGCCTGCCGCTACTGCTGCCGCTTCGTCTTCGCAGGCTGCTGCTGCCAACGCAGCGGCCGGCATCCGCGCGCCCGCCGCGGCCGACTGAGCGAACCCCATGCATCTACCGACGCCGAGCAGGCGATGCCGACGGCCGCGAAGGCCCGGCCGTGCAGCGAGCGATGGACCTCCTGCTGCGCTACGGCCGCGCGCTCGGCGCCGAGCGGCTGGTGCCCACGAACAACGTCGTCGCGTCGATCAGCGCCACGACGCCTTTCATGCGCGAGTTCGCGCGCAAGGGCGGCGGCATGGACGCGGTGTTCTCGCAGTTCAGCCTCGACAGCGACGACACGGTGCCGATCCCGAAGGTGCGCACCTTCAGCATGCACACGCAACTCGGCTTCGCGCCCGACGAGCCCGAGCGCATGGCGGTGGACGAAGCGACGGTGCGCTTCTACCGCCAGGGCGAAGCGTGGATCAACGGCCTGGGCGTGCAGCCCACCAACACGTGCACGCCGTACCAGGTGGGCAACCTGCCGGCGCGCGGCGAGCACTGCGCGTGGATGGAAAGCTCGGCCGTCATCTACTGCAACTCGGTGCTCGGCGCACGCACCAACACCGAAGGCCGCGAGAGCGTCGGCGCGGCGATGCTGACCGGGCGCATCCCGTACTGGGGCTACCACGTCGAAGCCAACCGCCGCGGCACGCACCGCATCGTGCTCGACCTGCCCATCGAATCGACCGAGGACTGGGGCCTCTTCGGCTACTGGCTCGGCGACCTCGTGCAGGAGAAGGTGCCGGTCGTCGAGGGCATCGGGCGCGCACCGAACCTCGCGCGGCTGAAGCACTTCGGCGCCGCTGCGTCGTCTTCGGGCGGCGTCGAGATGTACCACCTCGTCGGCGTGACGCCCGAAGCGCCGGGCGTCGAAGCGGCGTTCGGCGGCGCGGCACGCGTGCCGGGCGAGGCGTGGCACTACGGTGAAGCCGAACGCCGCGCCACGCACGAGAAGATCAACGCCACCGGCCGCGATGCGCAGGTCGACTACGTGATGCTCGGCTGCCCGCACTACACGCTGGAGCAGGTGTGGGAAGCAGCGCGCTTGCTCGAAGGGCGCAAGGTCCACGCCGACTGCGAGTTGTGGATCTTCACCGCCGGCGCGATCAAGGCGCTCGCCGACCGCAGCGGCGCGACGAAGATCATCGAGGACGCCGGCGCGCGCCTGATGACCGACAGCTGCTCGGCGATGAGCCGCGCGGTGCCGAAGGGAACCCGCGTCGTCGCGCTCGATTCGGCCAAGCAGGCGCACTACCTGCCGGCGATCCTGGGCGTGCAGGCCTGGTTCGGCAGCACGGCGCAGTGCATCGAAGCGGCTTGCAGCGGGCGCTGGCGGGCATGAACGGCATGAGCGGCGCAAGCGACAAGAGCAGCGTGGACGCACCCGCCGAGCCGGTCGTCATCACGCTGCACGGCCGCTCGGTCGTGCCCGGCGTCGCCGAGGGCGAGGCGCTCGTGACGCGCGAGCGCATCTCCGGCTGGGGCGGCATCGATTCGCGCACCGGCACCATCGTCGAGACAAGGCACGAGCTGCGCGGCACGAGCTTCGCCGGCAAGGTGCTCGTCTTCCCCGGCGCCAAGGGCAGCTCGGGCTGGAGCAACGCCTTCCACCTGACGCGCGTGCTCGGCACGGCACCGGCGGCGATGCTGTTCAACGAGATGACGACGAAGATCGCGCTCGGCGCAGTGGTCACGCGCGCCCCGGCGATGACCGGCTTCGACGACGACCCGCTCGAGCTCATCGAGACCGGTGACTGGGTGCGCGTCGATGCCGATGCGGGCGTGGTCGAGATCCGCAAGAAGGCGCGGCAAGAGATGGCGCGACGGCTTTCCCCCTGACGACAGGCATGCAAGGAGACATCGAGATGAACCCAACCCGCCGCGAACTCGTCATCGGCACCGGCGCGGCCGCCGCGGTCGCGGCCGGCTTGCCGCTCGCCGCGCTCGGACAAGGCGCAGCGGCGAACTGGCCGACGAAGCCCGTGCGAATCATCGTGCCGAACGTTCCCGGCGGCGCGCTGGACATCCTCGCGCGCCTGCTCGAGAGCGAGCTGACGAAGATCTGGAAGCAGCCGATCGTCGTCGAGTTCAAGCCGGGCGCGGGCACGATCAGCGGCACCGACTTCGTCGCCAAGAGCGCGCCCGACGGCTACACGCTCGGCATCCTCGCCATCGGCGTGCTCGGCATCCAGCCGGCTTTGCGCAAGGACATGCCGTTCGACACGCTGCGCGACCTCTCCGGCACGATGCTCGTCGTCGGCAACATCGTGATGACGGCGAGCCCGAACGCGCCGTACAACAACCTCGCCGAGCTCGTCGCCTGGGGCAAGGCGAACAAGGGCAAGCTCTCGTACGCGACCGCCGGCGCCGGCAGCTCGATGCACCTGGCCGGCGAGCAGCTGAACATCCTCACGGGCATCGAGATGCAGCACATCCCGTACAAGGGCGCCGGCGGCGCCTACCCGGACGTGATGGAAGGGCGCGTGCCGCTCCTCATCGACCCGCTCTTCAGCTCGATGCCCCACATCGCCTCGGGCAAGCTGAAGGCGATCGCGGTGATGGGCCTGAAGCGCGACCCGGCGGCGCCGAACATTCCCGCGGCCGGCGAGACCTTTCCCGATTTCGATTTCGCCAGCAACCTCGGCATCGGCCTGCCGCGCGCCACGCCGCCGGAGATCATCGCCAAGATCAACACCGACGTGAACCGTGCCATCCGCTCCGAAGCGCTGGCGCCGCGGCTGAAGGAGATGGGCCTCGTCATCACCGGCTCGACGCCCGAGCAGTTCGACGCGCACATGCGCAAGAGCCTGAAGACCTTCGCCGAGATCGTGCGCGTGGCGAAGGTGACGGCGAACTGAGCGTCGCGGCGCCGGACTGCTCTGCGCCGCTCGATGCGGCGCCTGGCTGCCAGCGCATCTCGCGCGGCCAATGCGCCAGCGTCGAAGGTCTGCGCGGATCGTGCCGACAGTTTACGTCCCCTTGCAGGCGCCTGCGCCGCTGCGCGGCGGGCGCCTGCTCCTCCTTTACTTCCGCGACAGCAGCGCCCCCCGTCGGCACGATCAGGCACCACCGCTGCATTCAAAGGCGTGGCACGCTACGGTCGTGCTGCCGAGGGAAACGGTGGCCCTTGCGCGGAAGTAAAGGAGGAGCAGCGCCCCGTTGCGTCAGCGGCGGGGCGCTTGCGGGGACATGGAGCGCAAGGGCCCACCCGGTTCCCTCGGCCGCCACCACCTTGAAAGGCCGCCTGCCGCACCCCGCGCCGGCGCGCAACTGAAGCGCCAGCGCCGGTTCAGCAGCAGCCCGCGCCTCAGGGAGCAACCGTGTTTGACTTCGGGGGTTGCCTCGCCTCCCGCTCGCACGCACCATCGCCGCCGTCGCCCGCGCTGCTGCACTTCACGTTGCGGCACACGCGGCGCGTTGCAGCCACGAAGGAGGGAACTGCGCGATGCCCAAGGTACTTCGGCCGCAAAGGAAGGTCTGAACAACGCATCATCCAGCACGTCGCCGCGCCGGTGATGCGTCCGATGAATGGAATCGCGCGTGAAGCGCTCGCGCGCCGGGTTTTGCCGCCTCATTGAGGCGCTTTCGCGGCTTTGTCATGCCGTCCTCGCGCGCTGCGGACGCACTTGTCCATCCAGTATCAGCAGTTTCTTGCGCGCCATCCACAGATTGGTCAGCGCGAACAGCGTGTGCAACTGGGCCGTGTTCTTCGCCAACCCGCGGTAGCGCACCTTCAGTGTGTCCGAACTGACGCTTGACGACCCGGAACACGTGCTCGACCTTGGCCCGCACGCTGGCCTTCAAGTGCTCGATCTTGTCGATGATCTGGCCGAGCTTGCCTTCCTTCTCGAAGGGCCTGCGCGAGCTCGGTCGGCGCGCAACGTGCCACGTCACGTCCGGCTTGGCATCGGGGCGCTTGTTCGCCCCTTGGTACCCCGCGTCGGCAAAGACCACACGCTCTTTGCCGTGCAGCAAGCTGTTGGCCGGGACCACATCGTTGACATTGGCCGCCGTCCCGCGCAGCGAATGAACCAGGCCCGACTGCGCATCGACGCCCACGTGCGCCTTCATGCCGAAGTGCCACTGGTTGCCCTTCTTGGTCTGCTTCATTTCCGGATCGCGCTCGCCAGAGGCGTTCTTCGTCGAACTCGGCGCCGCGATCAGCGTCGCGTCCACCGCTGTCCCCGCCCTGAGCATCAACCCCTTGCGCTGCAGCAGATCGTTGACGACGCGCAGCATGTCCACGGCCAAGTCGTGCCTCTCCAGCAGGTGCCGAAAGCGCAGGATCGTCGTCTCGTCGGGGATGCGGCTGCCGCCGCTGCTCAGGCCGGCGAACTCCAGGTACAGCGGCACGTCGTGCAGCGCCTCCTCCATCGCCGGGTCGCTCAGTCCGAACCACTGCTGCATGTAGTGGATGCGCAGCATCGTCTCGATGGCAAACGGCGGCCGCCCCGTCTTGCTCTTGGGCCAGTGCGGCTCGATGATCTCCACCAGAACCTTCCACGGCACCACGCGTTCCATCTCGCCGAGGAACTCCCGCTTGCGGGTCCTCTTCGTCGACAGGTTCAGGCCCAGGCTGACTTGCTTCATGGCCTGCATGCTCGTCCTTCGCGACCTTTCACGCAACGCGTGTCAGCCCGGGGTTTTGCAGACGTTCCAAAGGCGAGCCGGGCTTCGATCTCGAACTGGCACCCGACCTGATCGCGGTGCGCACGCGCAGCGGCCGGCCGGTGACGCGTTCGGCGGGGCCCGTGCCCACGCCCGCTTCGGCGCAGCTCGCCGACGGTCAGCTTGTACTGGCGTTCCCCGACTCCGGCGTCGAGGTCTACCGCGTGCCGGTGACGCGCGGCGGCCGTTCGCTCGAAGCGCGCAAGGCAGTGCTCAATGCGATGCCCGACGTTCGCTTCGCCGGCGGCGTGATGGTCGACCCGGCGACGCGCGAGCCGGTGCTCTACACGGAGAACCTCTTCGTCAAGTTCGCCGACAGCGCCGACACCGAAGCGTGCCGCGCCGTGCTGCGTGACCTGGGCCTCGCCATCAAGGCCGAGCCGGGCTATGCGGCGAACGCCTTCTTCGCCGGAGCGCCCGAAGGCACGGGCCGCAAGGTGTTCGATCTGGCCGAGACGCTGCGCGCGCGCAGCGATGTCGAGTACTGCCACCCCGAGCTGGTACGCGAGCGGCGCAAGAAGCTCATCTACCCGCCGCAGTGGCACCTGAAACCGACCACCGTGGGCGGCGTCGCCATCGACCAATGCGCCAGCGTCGAGGCGGCGCATGCCGTCACGCGCGGCGCCGGCGTCACCATCGCCGTCATCGACGACGGCATCGACATCGACCATGCCGAGTTTGCCGGTGCCGGCAAGATCGTCGCGCCGCGCGAAGTGCTCGCCGGCAACGACGACCCGCGGCCGCGATCGAGCGGCGACAACCACGGCACCGCGTGCGCCGGTGTCGCCTGCGCCAACGGCAGCGTCGGCGCCAGCGGCGTGGCGCCGGCCGCGAAGCTGATGCCGATGCGGCTGGCTGCGGGCCTGGGCTCGCACGCCGAGGCCGAAGCGTTCCGCTACGCCGCCGACAGAGGCGCCGACGTCATCAGCTGTTCCTGGGGCCCGCCCGACGGCGAATGGTGGAACCCGAACGACCCGCAACACAAGGCCACCGATCCGCCGCCGGCGCACACGCGGCTGGCCATCGAGTACGCAGCCACGCACGGGCGCGGCGGCAAGGGCTGCGTCGTGTTCTTCGCCGCCGGCAACGGCAACGAGAGCGTGGACAACGACGGTTATGCGAGCCACCCGATGGTGCTGGCCATCGCCGCGTGCAACGACCGCGGCAAGCGCTCGGTCTACAGCGACTTCGGCAACGCGGTGTGGTGCAGCTTCCCGAGCAGCGACTTCGAGTTCCCCGAGGAGAACCACCCGGCACCGCTGACGCCGGGCATCTGGACCACCGACCGCACCGGCAAGCAGGGCTACAACCCGGGCCGCGCGGCCGACGGCGACGTGGCGGGCCTCTTCACCAACAGCTTCGGCGGCACGTCGAGCGCGTGCCCGGGCGCGGCCGGCGTCGCCGCGCTCGTGCTCTCGGTGAACCCCGCTGCCACGCGCGAGGAAGTGAAGGACATCCTCAAGCGCGCCAGCGAGCGCATCGACCCGCAAGGCGGCCAGTACAACGCGGCCGGGCGCAGCAAGTTCTACGGCTGGGGGCGGTTGAACGCGAAGACGGCGGTGGCGCTGGCGCGGCCGCAGCCGCGCAACGAAGTGACCGTGAGCCGGCGCTTCGACGCACCGATCCCCGACATGCAGACCGTGAGCTTCACGCTCGACGTGCCCGACACACAGCCGGCGAGTTCGGTGAGCGTGGCCGTGGACCTGGCGCACAGCTACATCGGCGACCTCGTGCTCACGCTCGAGCCGCCGGCCGCCACCGGCGTGAGCGCCATCGTGCTGCACAACCGCACCGGCGGCACGCGCAACGGCATCAAGAAGGTCTACGACAAGAGCAGCACGCCGAAGCTCGCGAACTTCGCCGGCAAGGCCTGCAACGGCCGCTGGACGCTGAAGGTGAAGGACGCGGCGGCGCAGGACAGCGGCACGCTCGCGAGCTTCTCGGTGCGGCTGGTGTTCGCCGCGCCTGGGGTGGCTGTGCCGGTGAAGGTGCCGGCGAAGAAGGCGAGCCCGAAGACCGTTGCTGCGAACAAGGCGGTCGTGAAGAAGGCGGTCGCGAAGGAGGCCGTTGCGAGGAAGGCGGTCGCGGCGAAGACGGCAGCCAAGAAGGCGGCGACGAAGAACGCGGCAGCGACGAAGCTGTCCGCGACTACAAATCACGTTGCCAAGCCGGCGGTGAAGAAGGCCCTCTCGGCGAAGCGCGCCCGCGTGCGTGCCTGACCTTCGCGACGATGCGGCGCTTCGCCGCCCGTCTTCAAGCAGCCGGCCGGCGCGCCAGCGCGAGCCACGCGCCGAGTCCGATCATCGTGACGCCGGAAACGCTCGTCATCAGCCTGGCGCGCGCGGCGCGGGCGCTGTCCGATTCGAGCAGGCGGTTCGCCAGCAGCACCGCCACCACGTCGGCCAGCGTGTTCAGCACGACGCAGATGCTGCCCAGCACAACGAGCTGTGCCGCCATCGGCTCGGCCGGCGAAACGAACTGCGGCAGGAAGGCGAGGAAGAAGAGCGCCGTCTTCACGTTCAACGCCTCGACGACGATGCCTTCGACGAGCGCGCGCCGCGCGCCTTGCGAAGCCACGGACTGCTGAACGGCCGTGCCGGCACCGCGCTTCAGCAGCATGCGGATGCCGAGATAGACGAGATAAGCCGCGCCGACGTACTTGACGACGCTGAACGCCAGCGCCGACTGCGCCACGATGAGCGAGAGCCCCAGCGCCGCGGCCGCCACGTGCAGCAGGCCGCCGAGCCCGGTGCCCAGGCACGACGCCAGCCCTTCAGCGCGTCCGCCCGCCACCGTGCGCGCGACGACATAGGCGATGCCCGGGCCCGGGGTGACGGCGAGGACGATGGCGGCGAGGAGGAAGGTCAGGAAGGACATCGGTGCGGTGGTTGTGCGTGCGGTGGCGGGGAAGAGCGGGCGCGATCGCGCCGACCTGCTACGCCGGCCGAGCGGTGAACTTGACGCCCAGCGCTTTGGCGACTTTCAGGACCGTTTCGAGACGCGGCTTGGCCCCGGGTGCCAGTGCCTTGTACAGGCTCTCCCGTCCGAGTCCCGTGTCCTTTGCGATCTGGCTCATGCCTTTGGCGCGTGCGATGTCGCCGAGCGCGAGGAGCAGGAGGTCATGATCGCCTTCCTCGAGAACCGCGGTCATGTACTCGGCGATCGCGGAATCGTCAGTCAGGTAGCGAGCGGGATCGAACTCGTGGAGCTTGCGTACTGCCTTAGCCTTCGTCATCGTCTTCCTCCAGATCGGAGAGAATCTTCGCCGCCCGCCGGATATCGCGCTCCAGCGTCCGCTTGTCTCCGCCGCAGAGCAGGATGATCAGCACTCTTCCTCTGCGCGTGAGGTACAGGCGATACCCGGGTCCAGCATCGACGCGAAGCTCGGAGATCGCCCCGGCGATCGGCGCCCAGTCTCTCAAGTTGCCCGCACTCACGCTCCGCAAACGAGCGGCGATGCGAACCTGTGCTTTCTGGTCCTTGAGCGCGTCGAGCCAGGCCCGGAATTCGTCGCTCTCCTGGATCAGGTACATCGAAGCAAGTGTATCGAAACGGATACGGTCGGTCCGGCGCGCGCCCCGTACCTACTTGCACTTGTCTCCGAAGGCCTGGAAGGCGATCACGAAGACGTCGAGGAGTGAGCCACCTTGGCGCAGGCAGTCGGGTTTGCCTGTGCGCGCCACGCCCTGCGCCAGGCGTTCCTGCCCGGACAGCGGTGCGTCGCCCACGTAGGTGCCGCTGGCTTCAGCGAGAGCGCGGACCTCGCTCTTGCTGTCGATGGCCGCACGGCGCAGCACCGAAGCGTCCAGCCGCAACGGCGCGCTCGCAACGTCGTTCGGCCGCTGCGGTGCGGGCTCTGCGATAACGGCGACGCTGGCAGGTGCCGCAGGTTCGACCCCCGCACGTTCGGGTGCCGGCGGCTCGGTGCGCTCGACCTGCCGCGTCGTTCCGGGAGCAATGACCGCGCGGCGTGGGGCTGAAGTGGACCTTGCTCTCGGTGGTGGCGTCGACCGAGGAGGTGGCAGCGCCACGAAGACAAGTTGGCTCTCCAATGCCGGACGCGGACGTGCGTGGTGCTGCGTGCCGAGGAAGGGCGTCAGGAACGCAGTGGCGATCAGTGCCGAGAGTCCGAACAGCGCAGCCTTCCGAGTGCGCGACGGTTGGGTGAACGTCAAAGCGGCGTGCAAGGCGGCCCTGGGTTCGAGCTACGGCCCGGGTGAGGGGCTCTGATACCCGCCGTGTCGCGCGTCGGCAAGCATCGCATGGGAGGACAACCCCGAGCGGAACACATGAAGCACTCGTCCTTCGTGCACGGCCTCTTCGATGAGGCTCCAGCCTTGCCGCACCAGCAGCGACTGCGACGTCGCCGTGGCGCAGTAGACGCATTCGAAGCCGAGCCGTGAGGCTTCGCCCAACAGCGCAGTGAGCAGCAAGGCGCCGATGCCTTTGCGCCGCCACGAGGGAACGACGTAGCCGGCAGCAGCCCATGGCGACAGATGCGCATGGCTCGGAATGGAGCTTGCCTTCAACGCCGCCACACCCAGCGGCTGATGTCCCGCGCCGATCGCCACCACTCCCACCGGCAACGACCCACTCGGGTCGGCGAAGGCAAGCAGGTCCGCCTGCGCGTTGCCCCGGCCACCCGGACCGTACCAGGAAGGCCACTCGGCCTCGAACGCGGCGGCGAAGAACGCACAGTGCTCGGGCCGCTCGCGCAGCGCAACGACGGTGGCGTCAAGGGAGGTCATGCCGCCGAGTCAGGCAGCCGCCGCCGGCACCGCCTTGAACATGTGGATGTTCGTGGCGACGTTGCCGAGCTTGCGGTACAGCGCCTGCGCCTCGTCGTTGTGCCCGAAGACATGCAGCGCGATGCCGCCGAGCCCGAGGCCGGCGACCTCCTCCTCCAGCGCCTGGAAGGCACGCACCGCGTTCCCGCGCCGGCGGTGTTCCGGGGCGATGACGATGTCGTAGACGTATGCGATGCGCCGGTCGGCACGGTCCTTGACGGCGATCCACAGCGTGCCGACGCACTCGCCCTCGGCACCGAGGATGGTGTAGACGTGGTTGTCCTCGGTGTCCCTGCCTTGAGGCAGCAGCTCGGCGAACTCCTTGAGCGAACGTTCGAGCGCCGAACTCGCCGGCCACTGGCCCGAGGCGACCTTCTCTTCGGCGTAGCCGGGGATGACCGTCTCGAGCCAGGCGTCGTACTCGGCGGCGGTGATGGGGCGCAGGACGGACAAGGGCGACTCCCTGGAACCCTGACCTTCACCGCGCAATGAACTGCCTGCGCTTCTCGTCCCACGCAAACGAGTCCTTGACCGTCTCGAAGGCAGCGACGACGGCCGCCTGGCGGCTGGCTTCGGAGTAGTCGACGCCCGAGGTCGCGCGGGTGTTGATGTCGTTCGCTGCCGTGTACACCGCGTTGCTGATGACGCGGCCCGCGGCGCCGCCGACGAGGTTCGACACGAGCCGCGCCGCGCCGTAGATCAGCTCGGAGGCAATGCTGCGCTTGACGCTCGCCCCCACGCGGCTCGTCAGCGACGGGTCCGCCGCCATCGAGGCGGTGGATTCACCCACTGCGCGTCCTGTGGCAGGGCACCTCCAGGTGACGCGGACCTCGGCGCCATCGGTCCTGGCTCCGGCGATGTTCGGCGAGATCGCGTCGTACGAGACGGCATTCATCGCGGGCCCTCCGCTCGCCGGCTGATTGCTGGGTGGCAGCCTACCCGATCTCCCACAGCGCGGGGTAGTTGACGATGGGTCGCTCGAACTCGGCGCCGAGCGCGACGAACTGCCGCGCCAGCACTGCCATCTCGGGCAGGGAAGCCATCGCCTGCGCGTGTTCGAGCGTGTCCCAGACGCTGACGTTGACCATCGTCGACGACGCCTCGTCGGTGGCGGCGTAGTAGCTCAGGCAGCCGGGAAGGCGGCGGATGGCCGGCACGAGGACATCGCCGGCCGCGGCCATCAGCGCCGTGAACTCGGCATGCCGGGCCGGCGGATAGCGGCCCTTCGAGATGCGGACGATCATGGGGGTGCTCCTCGGAAGGCGCCCGGTCGTGACCCTGGGACCGGCAGCGGGCGCAGAAACAGAACCAAGAGCAAGGAGGCCGTGAGCCTATCGGTACTGCGCCGCCGAGATGAATTTGCCGAAGGTCTCGCACCAGATGACCACCGTGTCGAAGCGCGCCACGTCGATGCCCGGCGGAACGGTGACCAGGAAGTTCTCGAACGTCTTGATGTCGGCGACGCGCACCATGCTCGGCTTCAGGCGCATGAAGTCTGCCTGCGTCTCGACGAACTGCGGCGAGAGATATAGCTTG
>JAXMEZ010000078.1:0-13573 GCA_046348035.1 Rubrivivax sp.
CACCGATACGGCGCCGCGCATCCCCGGCGGCGCCGGCGCGCCCGGCACGGCCGCCACGGCCGACGGATCGGAGCCTGCCGCGGCCTGGCGCAACACACGCGGCGCGTTCGCGCAGCGCTTCGCCGAATGCAGCTTCGCCAACGATGCGCTCGAACAGATGGCCTTCGGGCTCGAACTGCTGCAGCTGCGCGGCGACGTCGCCCAGGGCAGCGAGGAAGCCTACCGCTACGTCAACGCCAGCATCAAGGCGGTGGTGGTGCACGAGGTCGGGCACGCGCTCGGCCTGCGCCACAACTTCAGGGCCTCCACCGGCATCACGCAGGCGCAGCTGCGCGACCGCAACTTCACCGCGCAGCGCGGCGTGTCCAACTCGGTGATGGACTACAACCCGCCGAACATCGCCCTGCCCGGCGAGGCGGT
Organism: Rubrivivax sp.; assembly: GCA_046348035.1. Lineage (GTDB taxonomy): Bacteria > Pseudomonadota > Gammaproteobacteria > Burkholderiales > Burkholderiaceae_C > Rubrivivax. Next base: position 421 of record JAXMEZ010000078.1, read on the forward strand.
GGCCGACATCCACATGCCGGGGCTGGGTGCCTACGACTACTGGGCCATCGAGTACGCCTACCGCGAGTACACCGGGCCCGTGGAAGAAGCGCAGGCGCTGGCGCGGCTGGCCGCGCAGGGCGACACCGACACCGCGCTCGCCTTCGCCACCGACGGCGACGCCGCCGCCGACGACCCGCTCGTCAACCGCTTCGACCTCGGCGACGACCCGCTCGCGTACGCCAAGCGCCAGCTCGCGCTGGCGCACGAGCTGTGGACGCGCACGCAGGCGCGCGAGCTGCCGCCCGACGACACGATGGAGGTCTACCGCCGCAACCTCGGCCGCGGCCTGGCGCGGGTGTCGATGGCGGTGCAGCTGCTCGGCAAGTACATCGGCGGCGCCTTCACCACGCGCGTCACCGCCGGCGCCAACAAGCCGCTGGTGGAACCGGTGCCGGCGCCGCAGCAACGCGAGGCGCTGGCGGCGCTGCTGGGCGAAGTGTTCTCGAGTTCCAGCTTCCGCTTCGAGCCGCGCTACCTGAGCCGCCTGGGCGTCGACCGCCTGGACATCAACGCCAGCGGCCGCGTCGCCGACTTCAGCCTCGCCTCCACCGTGCTCGGCATCCAGCGCGGTGCGCTCGACGCGCTGATGTCCGACGGCGTCGCGCAGCACCTGGCCGACGCCGAGGTGAAGGTCACCGACCAGAACCAGTTGCTCGGTTATGCCGAGCTGCAGCAGAAGCTGCGCGACGCGGTGTGGTCGGAGATCGCCCCGCCGCCGAAGACGAGCGCGCGCCAGCCGGGCAAGGACAAGATGAGCGCCGAGCGCGGCGGGCCGCCGGCCGAGATCGACAGCCTGCGCCGCAACCTGCAGCGCGAGCACGTGCGGCGCCTGGCCGGCGGCGTGCTGCGTGCCACCTCCGGCGTGGCCGCCGACGTGCGCGCGGTGCACCGGCAGTAGCGCTGGAGCTCGAAGCATCGCTGAAGGCGGCGCTGCAATCGCGCTCATGGACGCCGATGGCGCGCGCACACCTCGCCGACAGCCTGGCGACGCTTTCCGAAGCGCTGAAGGCGCCGCTGATCCGGCAGGGGACGTAGCCGGCTCCCTCTCCCGCACGGCGAGAGAGGGAGCAGCGCTCGCTAGCGCCGCGGCATGAGTCCACGCTCGGCGGGCGCTCGGGCAGCGCGAGCGTGGCCGTGGCCGCGGGCGTCGACGCGACGCGCCGGCCGCGGCGGAACACCGCCAGGCGCACCGCGCGCAGGCGGATCGCCTCCACCGGGTCGCGCGCCTGCAACGCTTGCAAGTCGGCCTGGCAGCCGGCCTCGATGCCGTAGCCCTGAAGCTGCAGGATCCGCGCCGGCGCAGCCCTTGACCGCGTCGAAGCACTGCCGCATCGCTGCCTGCGAGGTCATCTGCGCCACGTGCAGCCCCATCGAGGCCACTTCCAGCATGTCGGCCGAGCCGAGGCTGTACCAGGGGTCCATCGCAGTCGTGCCCGAAGGCCACCGTCAGCCCGGCCGCGAGTTGCTCGGGCACGCGCGTCATGCCGCGCCGCTTCAGGTAGGTGTCGTGCCGGCCTTGCAACGTGATGTTGATGAGCGGGTTGGCGACGACGTTCAAGCGCGCCTCGGCCAAGAGCGGCAGCAGCTTGCTGACGTAGTAGTTGTCCATGCTGTGCATGGAAGTGAGGTGCGAGCCGGTGACGCGGCCGTGCAGCCCCAGGCGCACGGTCTCGGCGGCCAGCGTCTCGACGTGGCGCGACAGCGGGTCGTCGGACTCGTCGCAGTGCATGTCGACGAGCCGGCCCTGCTCGGCCGCCAGCTCGCACAGCAGGCGCACGCTCGCGGCGCCGTCGGCCATCGTGCGCTCGAAGTGCGGGATGCCGCCGACGTCCACGCCCATCGCCAGCGCGCGCTTCAGGTTCGCCAGCGCGCCGGGCGAGCGCAGCACGCCGTCCTGCGGAAAGGCGACGAAGTTGCAGGTCGAGGTAAGGCGCGACGCGGCGCTTCACTTCGACGAGCGCCTCGACGGCGAGCAGCCGCTCGTCGCACACGTCGACGTGCGAGCGGATCGCGAGCAGCCCCTTGGCCACCGCCCAGTCGCAGTAGGCAAGCGCGCGCTCGATGAGCGCGTCCTGCGTGGCTGCGGCTTCAGCTCGCCCCACAGCGATATGCCTTCGAGCAGCGTGCCGCTGGCGTTGGCGCGCGGCAGGCCGTAGCTCAGCGTCGCGTCCATGTGGAAGTGCGCGTCGACGAACGGCGGGCTGACGAGGAGGCCCGCGGCATCGAGCACCTCGCGCGCCGCAGGCGCGCATTCGGATCAGCGCCGAGACCCTCGCGCACCTCGACAATGCGCCCGTCCTGCACGGCGATGCCCACATCGCGGCGGCCATCCCGGGCAGCATCGCGCGGCGCACAGCAGATCGAGCATCAGCGCTCCCCTTTCCGGTAAGGCTTCATCAGCGCCTGCGGGTACGTCGCGCGGCGCGCCACCAGCACGAGCGCCGCGATCGACAGCCCATGCGGCAGCATCAGGTACACCTGATACGGGAGCAACGCCCAGCCGCCGCCGCCTTGCTGCAAGGCGGTACCAGCGCTCGAAGAAGGCGAACAGCAACGCGCCGGCCAGCGCCTTGCCCGGCCGCCACGAAGCGAACACCACCAGCGCCACGCAGACCCAGCCGCGGCCGTTGACCATGTTGAAGAAGAAGGCATCGAAGGCGGCCAGCGTGAGGAACGAGCCGGCCACGCCCATCAAAGCCGAGCCGGCGACGACGGCCGCCGTGCGCACCGCTGCCACCCGAATGCCCTGCCCTTCGGCCGCCTGCGGGTTCTCGCCGACCATGCGCAACGCCAGCCCCGCCGGCGTGCGCTGGATGAACCAGGCCACGAGCGGCACGAGCAGCAGCGCCAGCAGCGTCAGCGGCGTCTCGTGCGCGAGCACCGGCAGCGGCAGCGCGCTCATCTCGGCGAAAGGCGTGATCGTCGGCGGCGTCGTCACCTTCGGAAAGCCGACGCGGTAGCCGTAGTACGAAAGCGCCGTCGGCGAGCATCGTGATGCCGAGCCCCGACACATGCTGCGACAGCGCCAGGCCCGCAGTGAGCGCGGCGTGCAGCAGCCCGAAGCCGGCGCCCACCGCCGCGGCCACGGCGACGCCGGTCCACAACCCCGCGCCGGCGTACACCGCCAGCCAGCCGCAGAAGGCGCCGGCGACCATGATCCCTTCGATGCCGAGGTTGAGCACGCCGGCACGCTCGCACAGCAGCACGCCGAGCGTGCCCAGCACCAGCGGCGTGGCGATGCGCAGCACCGCGACCCAGAACACTTCGCTGGCGACGATGTTGATCGATTCGAGCATAGGCTGCGCTCGGTGCGTTCAGCGCGGTGCGGCCGGTGGCGCCGCTGCGGATGGCGCTGTTGCGGTGGCCGTTGCCCCGCGGCGAGGTTGCGCCTAAGCACCGCCAACTCGCCTTCGCGCTCGACGGCGGCGATGTGGCTGCGCTGAGCTTCGACGGTGCTGCAGCCGAGCGGCCGCTGCGGGTCGACGGTCCAATGCGCTTCCTGCCTTTGCAACGTGTCGATCTCGCGGTCGAGCCGCGTCACCTGCTCGGCCGGCCAGCCGATGTGCTCGCCGAGTTCGCGGCCAGGCATCAGCGCCTGCACCGAATCGCTGCGCTCCAGCAGCAGGCGCGCGACGCGGTCGCAGGCCGGCGCGGCCGAGGCCACGCCGCCGCGCGCCGGGCAGCGGTCGAGCACCAGCGCCAGCGGCGGCGCCGGGAACGCCACGTCGTGCGCCATCGCCTCCACGGCGAGCGCCGATTGCAGGTAAGGCGCGATGTCGGTGGGCACCGCGCGCAACAGCACGCCGGCCAGGCCGAGCGGCTGCTCGCGCCAGACCTGCGCGTTGCAGGCCGGCCCAGGCCGCGTCGGCGGCAGCCGGTTCCTCGTGCGCCCATTCGAGCCAGTGCAGCGCGTTGGCGAGCTCGGCCTGCGCCGCGCGCGCCCTTGCAGCGTGCCGGCATTGCGCTTCGTCGTCGACGAAGGGCAGGCGGTGCTGGCCCAGCGCAACGCCTGCGCGTCGCCGCTGGCGGCGCATCGGCAACGAAGCCACGCGCGCGCACGCCGACTGCGCCGCGGGGTCGTCGTCGCCCGGCTGGCGCAGCAGGCGCGCGGCGACGCGCTGCTTCGCGTCGCCCGCGGCCAGCGTGCCGGCAAGCCGCGCCAGTCGTCCTGCAACGGAAAGCGCCCCACCGGCGGTGGCAGGCCGGCGAGCAGGCCGCTTTCGCGGTCGGTGGCATTGCCCGGCACGACGATGCGGCCGAGGCCGCAGAGGTCGTAAGCGACCGGGCCCGATGGTGCTGCGGCCGATGCAGCGGAAGCAGGCACTGGCGGTGCGGCAGCAGCCTCACGGCGCCCGGTGTCGCGAACGGCTCATCGCTCGCCGGCGCGGCCCCACGGAAACGGCGTCTCGGCGCGGGCCGGGCCAGGGTCGCGCGGCAGCAGCCACGCGGCCACGCCGAGCAGCGCGATGACGCCGAGGCCGCCGGCGACGATCCACTTGCGGCTTGAAGCAGCCTGCCATGCCCATCATGTCTTCAGTGTGCCGCGTTTGCCGGCCCTGGGCTCGAACGCCAGCGCAAGCGGTACTGCGCCAGCAGGGTGGCCACGAGCACCGCGATCAGCGCCGTGGCCACCACCACGTCGGCGATGTAGGTGGGCACGCCGACGACACGGCTCATGCTGTCGGCGCCCACGAGGACGCCAGCAACGAACACGGCCGCCAATGGAACGGCCAGCGGCTGCAACGCGCCAGCATCGCGATGACGATGCCCGAGTAGCCGTAGCCGGGCGACATGTCCAGCGTCACGTAGCCGGCACGCCCGGCCACCTCGATGGCGCCGGCCAGGCCGGCGAGCGCGCCCGACATCGCCGCCACGACGAGCGTTGTGCCGAGCGCCGGCACGCCGGCGAAGGCAGCGGCGCGCGCGTTGGCGCCGCTGGCGCGGATGCGAAACCCCAGCAGCGTGAAGCGGAACAGCACCGCGAGCGCCAGCGCCAGCACCAGCGCGATGAAGAGGCCGCTGTGCAGGCGCAAGCCCTGCAGCGGCCGGCTCAGTTCCAGCTCGGCCGGCAGCGGCACGCTCTGCGGCCAGCCCATCGCGCCGGGGTCCTTCATCGGCCCGTCGAGCAGCGCCGACACGCCGAGCAGGATGACGAAGTTCAGGAGCAGCGCGTCGTCACCACCTCGTCGACGCCCAGGCGTGCTTTCAGCCACGCCGGCCCCAGCAGCAGCAGCGCGCCGGCCAGCGCCGCCGCGGCAAGGACGAGCGCAAGCGCGAGCCACGCCGGCAGCAGCAACGCGCTCGTTCCTTCGGCGCCTTCGCCGACGAGAAGGCTGCCGGCGAACACCGCGGCCATCGCGCCGCCGTAGAGCTGGCCCTCGGCACCGATGTTGTACAGGCGCGCGCGGAAGGCCACCGCGGCAGCGAGGCCGTGAGGATGAGCGGCACGGCGCGCGTCAGCGTCTCGCTCCATGCGAAGAGCGAGCCGAAGCCGCCGGCGATGGCGGCGCGGGTCGGCCACCGGCGCGCCGGCCCAGGCGACAAGCAAGGCGCACACCGCCAGCGTCGCGGCCACGGCGGCCAGCGGCGCCAGCACGGCGCGAGCGCCGAAGGTTCGTCGCTGCGTTCGAGCCTCATCGGCTGCCGGCCGCTGCCGCGCCGCCTGCGCGGCACCGCCATCGTCGCGCGCGCCGGCCATCGCGAGGCCGATCGCTGCGCGCGTCCACGCGGCGCCCGGCTCTCCTTCACCGAGATGGCCGTCGTGCATCACCGCGACGCGGTCGCCGAGCGCGACGCCGTCGAGGTCGTCGGAGATCACGAGCACGGCGGCGCCGGCGTCGCGCGCGGCGATGAGCTGGCGCTGCACCGCGGCGACGGCGCCGACGTCGAGGCCCAGGTCGGCTGGTGCGCGACGATGAGCCGCGGGCCCGGCACGGGAGCAGCAGGCGCCGTGCTCGCCACCTCGCTGCGCTCGCCGCACTCGCTGCGCTCGCCGCGCTCGCCGTGGAGGCGGCCGAGGGCGAGGCCGGCTCCACTTCGGCACCGTCAGCGCCCGCCCGAGGATGAGCTTTTGCATGTTGCCGCCCGACGGCAACCGCACCGGCGCATCGAGCCCGCCGCCGCGCACGTCGAAGCGCTCGACGATGCGGCCCGCGAACGCACGCGCGGAACGGCGGCGGATCCAGCGCAGGCCGAGGAAGCGGCGCGAGAACGCGTCGCTCGCCAGGCGCTCGCTGGCCGCGTTCTCCCACCGCGGCAGGTCGCCGATGACGCCGGTGCCCTGGCGGTCTTCGGGGATGCGCGCGACGCCGCGCGCCACGCGCTCCGCCGGCTGCGCAGGCATCTCGGCATCGAGGTAGCGCAGCTGCCCGGCGGTGAGCGCGTGCGTGCCGCACAGCACGCCGGCGAGCGCCGCCTGGCCGTTGCCCGAGACGCCGGCGACGGCGACGATCTCGCCGCCGCGCAGCGTCAGCGAAACGTCCTGCAGGCGGTCGCGGCCGCTGCCCGCGTTGCGCTCGGTGCACACGCCTTGCAGCTCGCACACCGGCGCGCCGACGTTCGTGGCCGGCGATCGCACCGGCGTCTCCACCGCGTGCCCGACCATCCACGCTGCGAGCTGCGCCGCGCTCGCCTCGCCCGCCTTCGCCTCGGCGACGACGCGCCCGGCGCGCAGCACGACGACGCGGTGCGACACGCGCTCGACCTCGGCCAGCTTGTGGCTGATGAAGATGATCGCCAGCCCCTGCGCCACCATCTGCGCCAGCGTCGCGAAGAGCGTCTCGCTCTCCTGCGGCGTCAGCACCGCGGTGGGCTCGTCGAGGATGAGGATGCGCGCGCCGCGCACCAGCGCCTTCAGGATCTCCACGCGCTGCCGCTCGCCGACGCCGAGCGTGCCCACGCGCGCCTCGGGCACAACTGCCAGGCCGAAGCGCGCGGCGGTTTCAACGAGCGTGCGCCGCGCCGCATCGCGCCGCGACCACGGCCGCCACAGCGGCTCGGTGCCGAGCATCACGTTGTCGAGCACGGAGAGGTTGTCGGCGAGCGTGGAGTGCTGGTGCACCATGCCGATGCCCGCGGCCAGCGCCGCGCGCGGCTCGCCCGGCGGCAGCGGCTTTCCTTCCACCTCGATGCGGCCGGCATCGGCCTCGTAGTGGCCGAAGAGGATCGACACCAGCGTCGACTTGCCGGCGCCGTTCTCGCCCAGCAGCGCCAGCACCTCGCCGCGGTTGAGCACGAGCGAGATGTCGTCGTTGGCCACCAGCGCGCCGAAGCGCTTGCTGATGCCGGTGAGGCGGAGAACGGGCTCGCTCACCGGACCTTCGCGTCAGAAGCCGTGAGGCACGGCTTCTCAGATGGACGACTTCGGCTGCGTGTCGTCGACCTTGACGGTGAACTGGCCGCCGAGGATCGCCTTCTCCTTGGCGCGCACCTTCTCCACCAGCGCCTTGGGCACCTTGGCCTCGAAGGTGCCGAGCGGTGCCAGCTCGCTGCCCTTGTGCTTCATCATCGAGTATGCGCCGTAGTCCTCGGCCGTGAACTTGCCCGCCTTCACGAGCCCGAGCGCGCGCTCGATCGTCGGCTCCATGTGCCACAGCGCCGAGGCGACCACGGTGTCGGGGTACTTGTCCTGCGTGTTGATGACGTTGCCGATGGCCAGCACCTTGCGCTCCTTGGCCGCGTCGCTGACGCCGAAGCGCTCGGCGTACATCACGTCGGCGCCCTTGTCGATCATCGCGAAGGCCGCCTCCTTGGCCTTCGGTGGGTCGAACCAGCTGTTGATGAAGGTGACCATGAACTGCACCTTCGGGTTCACCTCGCGCGCGCCGGCCATGAAGGCGTGCATCAGGCGGTTCACCTCGGGAATCGGGAAGCCGCCGACCATGCCGATCTTGTTGTTCTTCGTCATGCCGCCGGCGATCATGCCGGTGAGGTACGCGGGGTCCTGGATGTAGTTGTCGAAGACGGCGAAGTTGGGCGCCTGCGGCTTGCCCGAGCTGCCCATGAGGAAGCTCACCTTCGGGAAGTCCTTGGCCACCTTGCGCGCCGCGGCCTCGACCGCGAAGCTCTCGCCGACGATGAGCTGGGCGCCGCCGGTGGCGTACTCGCGCATCACGCGCTCGTAGTCGGCGTTGGCGACGTTCTCGCTCGCCTTGTATTCGATGTCGCCGCGCGCCTCGGCCGCCTTCAGCGCCTTGTGGATGCGGCTCACCCACTGCTGCTCGAAGGGCACGGTGTAGATCGCCGCGACCTTGATCTTGCCGCCCTGGGCGCGCGCAGCACCGCCAGCGGCAGTGGCCAGCGCGGCGGCGGCGATCGACACGACCTGGCGGCGGGTGAAGGAAGGCTGGCTCATCGCGGTTTTCTCCTCTGGGCTTGTCGGTGGTGATCGCGGTGGCGATCGCGTGCTGATCGCGCGGTGATCGCGCGGTGATCGCGCTGTCGTTGCGTCGCGGCGGTGGCCGCTCGGCAACAAATGCCGCAGGATGTTAAGCACGCGGCATGCCGCGCCGGGCCCGCGGCCGGTCGAGGTTGGGGAAAACACGGCCCTTCGACGGCAGCACCTAGACTCCGGCGCCATCGTGATCGCCACCAAGGACACTCCCACGAACGGGCCCACGCACCGGCCCACGCACGTGCTTTATCTGCACGGCTTTCGCTCGTCGCCGCATTCGTTCAAGGCGCGCATGCTCGCGGCCTGGCTGGCCCAGCACCGGCCGGACGTGACATGGTGGTGCCCGCAGCTTCCGCCTTCGCCGCGCGACGCGATCGCGCTCGCCGAAGAGGGCACCGCGTCCTGGCCGCGCAACACGCGCGCGGTGCTCGGCAGTTCGCTCGGCGGCTTCTACGCCACGGTGCTGGCCGAGCGCTGGGGCTGCAAGGCGGTGGTGATGAACCCGGCGGTGGATCCTGTACGCGACCTCGCCGGCTTCGTCGGCGAGATCGAGGCGTTCCACGATCCCGCGCAGCGCTTCGACTTCCACGCCCGCTACATCGACGAGCTGCGCGAAATGACGCCGGGGCCGATCACCCGCCCCGATCGCTACTACGCGCTCATCGCCAAGGGCGACGAACTACTCGACTGGCGCGAGATGAGCGCGCGCTACCCAGGCGCCGCCGGCGAGCTGCTCGAGGGCAGCGACCACGGCCTGTCAGACTTCGCCGCGCACCTGCCGGCGATGCTGCGGTTCCTGGGGCTGGCCTGATACCGAGTCGCGTTCGATTCTGAAGAACCGTTCGCGCTGAGCTTGTCGAAGCGCCGTCCTTCGCCGGGTCCGCAGGGGGCTTCGACAAGCTCAGCCCGAACGGATTCTCATCAGATTGATGGCGAACCTGTGTGAGCCCACGCGTGGCGGTGAGTGACACGCGCCGCAGGCCGTGCGCCGGCGTGAGCCCGTGCCCGGCGGCAGGCGGCGCCTCGCAGCGACAATCGCCTCCTTGATGTACGCCCTCTTCGACGACGCCGGCCGCTTCCACGCCGGGCGCGTGCTGTCCGACGCCGAAACCTCGCTGCAGATCGAGCTGGAGTCGGGCAAGCGCGTCAAGGTCAAGGCCGCCAACGTGATGCTGCGCTTCGACAAGCCCGCGCCGGCGGAGCTGATCGCGCGCGCGCAGGCGCTGGCCGGCGAGATCGACCTCGACCTGGCGTGGGAATTCGCGCCCGAGGCCGACTTCGGGTTCGCCGAGCTGGCGCGCGAGTACTTCGAGCCCGGGGCCGGCCCCGAGAAGCAGGCCGCGGCGCTGTTCCGCCTGTTCGAGGCGCCGCACTACTTCCGGCGCCTGGGCCGCGGCCAGTTTCGCAAGGCGCCCGAAGAGACGGTGAAGGCGGCTTTGCTGGCCATCGAGCGCAAGCGGCGCCAGGCCGAGCAGATCGAAGCGTGGGCGGCCGAGATCGCCGCCGGCCATTGCCCCGAGCCGGTGCGCGAGCAGCTCTACCGCATCCTCTTCAAGCCGGACAAGAACGCGAGCGAATACCGCGCCGTCGTCGAAGCGACGAAGCGAACGCATCGCGCGCCGCTGGAGCTCTTGAAGGCGGCCGGCGCGATCGAGAGCCCTTACCAGTTCCACTGGCGCCGCTTCCTCTTCGAGGCGTTTCCGCGCGGCACGGCGTTCCCGCCGAAGCTCGAGGCGCCGCGCATCGCCGAGCCTTTGCTGCTGGCCGAGGGCGTGCAGGCGTTCTCGATCGACGATTCGGCCACGACCGAGATCGACGACGCGCTGTCGGTGCGCGGCCTGGGCACGGGCACCGTCACCTACGGCATCCACATCGCCGCGCCGGGCCTGGCGATCACGCCCGATTCGGCGCTCGACAAGCTCGCGCGCGAGCGCCTTTCCACCGTGTACATGCCGGGGTGGAAGATCACGATGCGGCCGGCCGACGTGGTGCAGGCGTTCACGATCGTCGACGGACGCTAGTGCCAGGCGGTGAGCCTGTACGCGACCGTCGACGAAGCCACGCTCGAAGTGCGCGCGTTCGAGACGCGGCTGGAGCGCGTGGCCATCGCCGCCAACCTGCGCCACGACAAGCTCGATGCGCTCGTCACCGAGGAAGCACTCGCTGCGGTGTCGGCGGGAACGCAGGCCAGCGCCGAGGCCGGCTTCCCGTTCGCCGCCGAACTCGCTTTCGGCTGGCGCCTGGCGCAGGCGCTGAAGGCGGCGCGCGAAGTCGTGCGCGGCAAGCCGGAGACGTTCAACCGGCCGGACTACAGCTTCCGCCTCGCAGCGGCGGACAGTGCTGCTGCGGCCGATCAGGCGACCGATCAAGCGACCGATGAAGCAGCAAGCGAGCCCACCGGCAACGAGCGCGTCGTCATCACGCCGCGCCGGCGCGGTGCGCCGCTGGACCTCATCGTCGCCGAGGCGATGATCCTCGCCAACAGCCACTGGGGCGGCTGGCTCGCCGAGCACGGCGTGCCGGGCATCTATCGCAGCCAGGCGAGCCTGGCGCCGGGCATCAAGGTGCGCATGGGCAGCAAGCCGCTGCCGCACGCCGGCATGGGTGTGCCGCACTACACCTGGGCCACGTCGCCGCTGCGCCGCTGCGTCGACCTCGTCAACCAGTGGCAGATCATCGCCGTGGCGCGCCAGGGCCGCATGGCGGCGCTGGTGGCGCCGTTCAAGCCGCGCGACGCGGCGCTGTTCGCGCTGATCTCGGCCTACGAGGCGGCGCACGCCACGTACCACGACTTCCAGAACGGCATCGAGCGCTTCTGGACGCTGCGCTGGCTGCAGCAGAACGACGTGAGCGAGATCGAAGCGGCCATCATCAAGCCGGGCCTCGTTCGCGCCGAAACGCTGCCGCTCGTCTTCGAGCTGCCCGGCACCGACCAGCTGCCGCGCGGCGCCCGCGTGCGCGCCCGCATCGCCGGCATGGACCTGCTGACGCTGGACCTGCACGCGGTGCTCGTCGCAGCGCTCGAGACGCCGGCGGCTGACGCGGCGGCCGCGATCGAGGCCGAGGACGCAGGCGAAGGCGACGACGAAGAAGACGGCGTGGCCGCGGGGCCGCTGCATCTGGCCATCGACGATGCCGAAGCGGAGACCGCAGCCGCAACCGACGGCGCCAGCACGAAGTTGCCCGACGGCGCGGGCAGCGCTGCATCGGATGCAGCCGGTGCCGCGCGCGAACCCGGAGCGCCGGCGAGCGAGCGATGAACGACTTCGAGCCGACACAGATCATCGACCCGCGCGCGCCGGAGCCGCCTGCGGCGCCGGCGCGGGCGCCCCGGCCGATGCCACCCGCCGAGGCGCCCGCCGGCAGCCGCGGCGCGCGCCCCGGTGCGCGCGCGATGCCGAAGCCCGTGTCGCCGCTGCGCGCCTGGTTGCGCGACTTGTCGACCCTGCAATGGGCGTTGCTCGTCTCGTTCGCGGTGCACGGGGCGCTCTTGATGGTGCGCTTCGTCGACCCCGAGCGTTTCGAGCGCGCGTTCCGCGACACGCCGCTCGAAGTGATCCTCGTCAACGCGCGCTCGCGCGAGGCGCCGGTGCAGGCACAGGCCATCGCGCAGGCGAACCTTGCCGGCGGCGGCGAGGCCGAGCGCGGCCGCGCGACGTCGCCGCTGCCGATGGCGCCGACCGTGGCGCTGGGCGACTCCACCGACGAGGCGCGCCGGCGCCTCGACCAGCTACAGCACGAGCAGCAGCAGCTGCTGGCGCAGCTGCGGCGCGAGATCGCCGCGCTGCCGCCGCCCGACCCGCGGCGCGATCAGGGCAGCGCCGAGGAGCGCGAGCAGGAGGAGCGCCGGCGCCAGATGCTGCGCATGCTGGCCGAGATCGAGAAGCGCGTGAACGAGGAGAACGCGCGCCCGAAGCGCCGCTACATCAGCCCCGCGACGCGCGAGGAGGTGTACGCGCTGTACTACGACTCGCTGCGCCGGCGCATCGAGGACCGCGGCACGCGCGACTTCCCCACCTATCAGGGCCAGAAGCTGTACGGCGAGCTGGTGATGAACGTCACCGTCGACGCCGGCGGCCAGGTGGTGGAGACCGAGGTCGTGCGGCCTTCGCGCTCGCGCGTGCTCGACGCCAAGGCGATGTCGATCGTGCGCGCCGCGGCGCCCTTCGGTGCCTTCAGCGCGCCGATGCGCGCGCAGGCCGACCAGATCGTCATCACGGCGCGCTTCCGCTTCACGCGCGAAGAAGGCCTCGAGACCTCGCTGACGGCGCGGTGATGCACGACTGATGGGCGGACCGATGAACGACGCCACCCCCGTGCCGCTGTACGCCGTGCTCGGCCGCCCGGTGGCGCACAGCCGCTCGCCCTTCATCCACGAGGCGTTCGCACGCCAGTGCGGCCTGCCGATCCGCTACGAGCGCGTGCTGTGCCCGGCCGACGGCTTCGAGGCGACGCTGCGCGAGTTCGCGGCCAGCGGTGGCCGCGGCGTCAACGTGACTGTGCCGTTCAAGTTCGACGCGCTCGCCTTGGCGCCGCGGCGCAGCGAGCGAGCGCGGCTGGCGGGCGCCGCCAACGTGCTCAAGCTCGACGACGCCGAGGGCTGGTTCGCCGACAACACCGACGGCGTGGGCCTCGTGCGCGACATCGAGCAAGGCGCCGGCGTCGCTTTGGCCGGCCAGCGCGTGCTGCTGCTCGGTGCCGGTGGCGCGGCCGCGGGCG
>JAXMEZ010000079.1:0-13458 GCA_046348035.1 Rubrivivax sp.
GGTCAAGCGCTCGCGTTGAAGCGCTGCGGCAGCCAGCCGAAGCGGCTGCTCGTCGCTGCGCCGCGGCTCGCCTCGGGCAGCTCAGTCGCCCGCCGCCGCTGCTGCCGCCGCCTCGCGCGCCCGCGCCACCGCGCCGTCGCCCGGCAGCCACGAGACGATGGCGCTGGTGAGCAGCGCCACGCCGGCCAGCACGAGCAAGAGCGTGGAGAAGCCGGCTGCCTTCACCGCGGGTCCCAGCAGCCACACCGCCAGCGAGCTGATGCCGATCGATACCGACAGCCGCATCCCCGCCACGCGCGAGCGCATGCGGTCGTCGACGTAGCGAACGATCATCGCGTCGGTGAACGGGATGGCGCCGAAGACGAGGATCATCACGCCGATCAGCGCCGCGTAGAGCCACCAGCCCTGCGCCTGCGACGCCAGCAGCAAGAGCGGCACCTGCGACAGCGCGATCGTCAGGTACAGGCGCTTGAGCGACATGCGGTCGATGAGGCGGCCCACCACCACCTGCGCCAGCGAGGCCAGCGCGTAGACCGCGGCCAGCAGCGTGCCCAGCGTCGCCGGGTCTTCGACGATGCCGCGCATGCGCTCGGCCAGCAGCTGGCTGTTGCCGTTGGTGGTGAGGTTGAACAAGAGCCCGCCCGAGGCCGACGCGGCCGTCATCACCGCGAACACGCGCGCCAGCAGCGCCGCCGGCAGCTCGGCGCCGGCATTGCGCTTGCGCGCCGCGGGCGGCTCGCTCTCGTGCGGCGCCGCGCGCATGAAGAGGAAGCCGCAGACGATGGCGACGACGCCCGGGACGATGAAGGCGGCGCGCCAGCCGATCCACTTGACGAGGAAGCCGGTGACGATGGCCGCCGCGGCGATGCCGAGGTTGCCCGCCAGGCCGTTGACGCCGATCGTCGCACCGGGGTTCTTCGCGCGCTGCACGAGCATCGGGATGCCGACCGGGTGGTAGATCGCCGAGAAGGTGCCCACGAGCGTGAGTGCCGCCGCCATCTGCCAGGCGTTCTGCGCCAGTGCCACCAGCAGCGCTGAAGCGCCCATGCCGAAGAAGAACACCAGCATCATCTGCCGCCGGCCCCAGGTGTCGCCCAGCCGCCCCGCCGGCAACGAGCCGAGGCCGAACATCACGAACGCGCCGACGCCGAAGGGCATCAGGTCTTCCCAGCGCGCGAAGCCGAACTCGGTGGCGATCGCCGCCACCGCGGTGGCGAAGATCAGCAGGAAGAGGTGGTCCAGCGCGTGGGCCACGTTGAGCAGCAATGCGAGCGGGCGAGGCACGGGTCCATTGCATCACAGCCCAGGCGCCGGCGTGAGCCCGATGCGTCGCCTGACTCCGGAACGGTCCCACTGGACGGGCTGCCGCGCGCTGCCTAGTCTCGGGCGCCATGGCATCCGCCGACGCTCCCCCTCCATCCCCGTCTGCCCCCGCGCCGGCGCCTGCGCCCTTGCCGGCGGCCGTTCATCAGCCGATCGTGCTGCGCCCGCTGCGCTTCAGCGACCCGCTGCGCTGGCTGGCCCTCGGCTGGGCGGACTTCAAGCGCGCCCCGAAGATCGGCCTCTTCTACGGCGGCTGCTTCACGGTGATGGGTTGGGCGTTGATGCGCGTCTACGAGCACGCGCCGGCGTACCTGCTGGCGCTGTCGGCCGGCTTCCTGCTCGTGGCCCCTTTCCTGTGCCTGGGGCTGTACCACGTCAGCCGCGAACTGCAGGCCGGGCGCCGGCCGGACTTCGGCGCCTCGCTGATGGCCTGGGATTCGCGCACCGGGCAGCTGGGCATCTTCGCCTTCGTGCTGCTGGTGCTGGAGATGCTGTGGGCGCGCTCGACGCTGGTGATCTTCGCCGTCACGTTCGACGGCATGCCCGACTTCAAGGGCTCGCTGGCGGCGCTGTTCAACCCCGAGAACATGACCTTCATCGTCGCCTGGGGCATCGTCGGCGCCATCTTCGCCGTGCTGATCTTCTCGGTGAGCGTGGTCAGCATGCCGATGCTGCTGGACCGCTCCACCGACGCCATCACCGCAGCCTTGACGAGCCTGCGCCTCGTGCTGGCGCAGCCGCCGGTGATGTTCTTCTGGGGCGCGCTGATCGCCACCGTCACCTTCGCGGCGATGCTGCCGCGGTTCGCCGGGCTCGTTGTCGTGGCGCCGGTGATCGGGCATGCCTCGTGGCATGCCTATCGCGCCGCGGTGGCGGACTGATGATCGACCGCTTGGGGGGTCGGGTGATCGAACGACCTAACGACCGCACGGCTGCGCGGCGCGCGCTCAGTGCCGGTCGTGCACCGCGTAGGCGATGGTGCTCAGGTCGACGTATTCGAGGTCGCTGCCGGCCGGCACGCCGCGCGCCAGCCGCGTGACCTTGAGGCCGCGCGCCTTCAGTGCCGCCGCCAGCGCCTGGGCGGTAAGTTCGCCTTCGGCGGTGAAGCCGGTGGCCAGCACCACTTCCTCGACGACGCCGTCCGAGGCGCGCTCGAGCAGCCGCTCGGCGCCGATCTCGGCCGTGCCGACACCGTCCAGCGGACTCAGCCGCCCCATCAGCACGAAGTACTGTCCCTTGTAGCTGCCGCTGCGCTCCAGGGCCGCCTGGTCAGCCGGCGTCTCCACCACCGCGAGCAGGCGCGCGTCGCGTTTCGGGTCGGCGCAGGTGGCGCACAAGTCGCCTTCGGTGAAGGTCTGGCAGCGCGCGCAGTGGCGCACGACGGCCACTGCATGCGTCAAGGCCGCGGCGAGCGACTGCGCCGCCGGGCGGTCGTGCTGCAGCAGGTGATAAGCCATGCGCTGCGCCGACTTCACGCCCACGCCGGGCAGGCGGCGCAGCGCCTCGACCAGCGCTTCGAGGGCGTCACGCTGCGTCAACGAACCGCGCTCCTCGTGCGCACCACCGGAAGCGAGCCGCTTCAGAACGGGAACTTCATGCCCGGGGGCATCGGCAGCCCGGCGGTGAGCTTGCCCATTCGCTCGTTGCTCACCGTCTCGGCGCGGCGCACCGCGTCGTTGAAGGCGGCGGCGACGAGGTCTTCGAGCATGTCCTTGTCGTCGGCGAGCAGGCTCGGGTCGATGGCGACGCGCTTCACGTCATGGCGGCAGGTCATCGTCACCTTCACGAGGCCGGCGCCCGAAGTGCCCTCGACCTCGGTGCTGGCGAGCTCTTCCTGGGCCCGCTTCATGTTCTCCTGCATCGCCTGCGCCTGCTTCATCAGGCCGGCGAGTTGGCCTTTCATCATGGTGTGGTCCTCGGGGTGGGGAATGGTGATGGATCGAGCGGTGACGTCGACAGCAGCGATGGCGGGGCTCAGGCCGGCTTGACCGAGCCGGGCACGATGCGCGCGCCCTTGAAGGTGCCCAGCAATTCGCGCACCACGGGGTCGGCCTGGATCGTGGCTTCGGCTTCGGCCTGGCGGCGGGCGCGCTCGGCGGCGTCGCGGCGTGCCGGCGAGTCCTCGGCCACGCCGGCGGCGAGGTCGAGCTTCACCGCAGCACCGAGCGCCGGCGCCAGCACTGCGGCCAGCTTGTCGGCCAGCGCCGGCTGCCGCAACGCTTCGCGCTCGACGGCGAGCCGCCACACCGGCGGCGATGCGGTCTCGTCGATCGCCACCAGGGCCGCCGACCAGGCGAGCTCGCGCACGAGCGCACTGACGCTGCCGCGCTCGATGAGCGAAGCCACGAGCGCCGCCCAGCGATCGCCGAGCGCGCGCGGCACGGCCGCTTTCGGCGCCGAGGTCATTGGCGCAGGCAGGGGCTCGGCGAGGGTCAGCGGCGTGACCGCCGGTGATGACGCGAACGAAGCAACCGGCGCCACCGGCGCGACCGGCGCCACCGGCGCCACCGGCGCCACCGGCGCAACAGGCGCCACCGGCGCGCCCATCGGCACTGCAGCGGCCGGCACCGGCGCGGACTTCGCTGCGGCGAGCGCGCTGCGGCTCGTCGGCGGCGCAGGCGCCCGCAGCGGCGCGCTGCGCGTCTCCGGCGTAGCGCCGGCCGCAACGGCCGCATTGCTGGGGAACGCGAGGAAGCGAAGCAGCACCATCGCCAGCGCCGCATGCTCGTCGGGCATCAGCGCCAGTTCGGCGCGGCCGTGCAGCGCCATGCTGTACAAGAGCTGCGTCTCGTCGGGCGCCAGGAGCGGCGCCACCGCGCGCGCATCGTCGGCATCGGCGTCGCCCGCTTCGAGCGTGCCCGGCACCACCTGCTCCACCGCGGCTTGCTGTAGCAGCAGCGCCAGCTCGTCGAGCGTGCCGGTGGCCGACTGGCCGCGCTGGCGCAGGCCGTCCACCAGCGCCAGCACCGCCGCGCCGTCGCGCGCCGCGAGCGCCGCGACGAGCTCGCGCGCATGCCCGCGCTCGACGCTGCCGAGCATGCGCCGCACCACGGCTTCCTCGAGCCGCCCGCCACCGTAGGCGATGGCCTGGTCCGCGAGCGACAGGCCGTCGCGCATCGAGCCGCGCGCCGCCCGGCCGAGCAGGCGCAGCGAAGCTTCGTCGTGCGGCACGCCTTCGGCCGCCAGCACCTGCGCCAGATGCGCGCGCACGGTGTCGGGCGCCATCGGCCGCAGGTTGAACTGCAGGCAGCGGCTGAGCACCGTTGGCAGCATCTTCTCGGGATCGGTCGTCGCCAGCACGAACTTCAGGTACTCGGGCGGTTCCTCGAGCGTCTTCAGAAGCGCATTGAACGCGTCCTTGGTGAGCTGGTGCGCTTCGTCGATCATGAAGACCTTGAAGCGGCCCACACCCGGCTTGTACGCGGCGCGCTCGATGAGGTCGCGGATCTCGTCGATGCTGCGGTTGCTGGCCGCGTCGAGCTCGATGTAGTCGATGTAGCGGTCGGCGTCGATCTCGCGGCAGGCCTGGCACTGGCCGCATGGCGTGGCGGTGATGCCGCCGCTGCCGTCGGGCCCGGTGCAGTTCAGGCTCTTGGCGAGGATGCGCGAGACGGTCGTCTTGCCGATGCCGCGCGTGCCGGTGAAGAGGTACGCGTGGTGCAGCCGGTTGCCCGTGAGCGCGTGCGTGAGCGCCGTCACCACGTGCTCCTGCCCGACCATCTGCGCGAACGTGCGCGGGCGGTACTTGCGGGCGAGGACGACGGTGCTCATCGCGAAGATTCTAGGCGGCGCCCTTGGGCTGTCCGCTCGGTGCCCGGCCGGTGCCGGGCCGACGTGAGGCCGCGAGGGCGCAGCGAAGCGGGCGCGGATAATCGTTCAACCGCATCGACCCATGTCCGCACCACCCGCACGCTCCTCGTCCTCCGGCCCCGCCGCGCCGCAGCCGCTCAGCTACGAGCAGGCGGGCGTGCGCTACGACGTCATCGACCCGCTGAAGGTGGCCGCGCAACGCGCCGCCGCGGCGACGGCGGCGAACCTTCAGCGGCACGCCTTCACCGAGGTCGGCGCTTCGCGCGGCGAATCGGCCTACGTCGTCGACGTCGGTCCGTTCCACCTCGCCAGCATCGTCGAATGCCTGGGCAGCAAGGCGCTGGTGGCCGATGCGATGCGGGAACTCACCGGGCGCTGCCACTACGGCGCCATCGCGCAGGACACGATCGCGATGGCGATCAACGACCTCGTCACCGTCGGCGCCACGCCGCTGGTCGTGCAGGCCTATTGGGCAGCCGGCGGCAGCGAGTGGTTCGAGGACCGCGGCCGCGCCGAGGCGCTGGTGGCCGGCTGGAAAGCCGCCTGCGACCACTGCGGCGTCGCCTGGGGCGGCGGCGAGACGCCGGCGCTGGCCGGCATCGTCGAGGCCGGCCGCATCGACCTCGCCGCGGCGTGCACCGGCATCGTCAACCCGAAGGAGCGCCTGAGCCTGGGCGACAAGCTCGCTGCCGGCGACGCGATCGTGCTGCTCGCCTCGAGCGGGATCCACGCCAACGGCCTCTCCTTGGCGCGCAAGCTTGCCGAGCGGCTGCCGCGCGGCTACCTCACCGCAGTGGCGCCTGGCCTGAGCTTCGGCGAAGCGCTGCTGGCCCCGACGACGCTGTATTCGCCGGTGACCGAAGCGCTGTGGGCAAGCGGCGTGCGCGTGCACTACGCGGCCAACATCACCGGCCACGGCTGGCGCAAGCTGTTGCGGCACCCGGCCCCGTTCACCTACCGCATCGACACCGTGCCGCCGGTGCCGCCGGTGCTCTCGTTCATCGCCCGCGAAGCCGGGCACGACGTGGCCGAGGCCTACGGCACGCTGAACATGGGCGCGGGCTTCGCGCTCTTCGTGCCGGCCGCGCAAGCGGCGCAGGCGGTGGCCGTCGCCGGACGCTGCGGCGTGCCGGCCTGGGTGGCCGGGCGCGTCGAGAGCGGGCCCAAGCGGCTCATCGTCGAGCCGCTCGGTTTGACCTTCGACGCCGACGCGCTGGCGCTGCGCTGAGGCGCCCGCCCTGACCACCTTCTGACCCGGGCCTCCGGGTCAGCCCGGAGCCCCTGCTCTTGATCGGGCAACGGCGGGTCCGTACATTGCCTGCCAATTCATCAGGCGTGCGGCCCTCCGGCGGGCTGCGAAGGACGGAGCGTCATGATCGAATCGCTGGTTGCCGACCGCTTGAGCCGCCTCGATGGCGGCACCGAACCGCTGCTGGCCGTGCAGTTGCCTGGCGGCCGCCGCATCGGCTCGCCCGACGCGGCAGTGCAGTTGAAGCTCAACAGCATGCTGCCGCTCAGGCACGTCGTCAGCGGCAACATCGGCGCGCTGGCCAACGACTGCGTCGAGGGCCTGCTCGACATTGAAGGGCCGATGCGCCGCGTCGTCGACGCCGCCGCCTCGCTGCTGCACGGCGACCCCACCGCCGGCGCGCCGGGGGCGCTGCACGGCGCCGTGCGCACCTCGCTCGTCTCGCGCTGGCGGCACCGCAAGAAGGCCGACGCGCGCCAGATCGAGCACCACTACGACGTCTCCGACGACTTCTACGCGCTGTGGCTCGACCCTAAGCGCGTCTACTCGTGCGCCTACTGGCCGGAGCCGGGCATGACGCTGGCCGCGGCGCAGGAAGCCAAGCTCGAGCACATCTGCAGGAAGCTGATGCTGCGCCCGGGCGAGCGCTTCCTCGACGTCGGCGCCGGCTGGGGCGGCCTCCTGCTGTGGGCGGCCGAGCGCCACGGCGTGCGCGCCACCGGCATCACGCTGTCGAAGAACCAGCACGCGCACGTCAACCGCCTGATCGCCGAGCGCGGCCTGTCGGACCGCGTGCGCATGCTGCTGCTGGACTACCGCGACCTGCCCGAGGACGAGCCCTACGACAAGATCGCCTCGGTGGGGATGTTCGAGCATGTCGGTCGCGCCCGCCTGCCCACCTACTTCGACAAGATCCGGCGCCTGCTCGCCCCCGGCGGCCTGCTGCTGAACCACGGCATCACCGCCGGCGGCACGCGCAACAAGCAGCTCGGCGGCGGCATCGGCGACTTCATCGAGCGCTGGATCTTCCCCGGCGGCGAGCTGATCCACGTGTCGCACGTGCTCGAGGTGATGGCCGACGCCGGCCTCGAGGGGCTGGACACCGAGAACCTGCGCCCGCACTACGCGCGCACGCTCTGGGCGTGGTCCGACGGGCTCGAAGCGCGCCTGGAAGCGGCGCGCCGCGCCACGGCGGAACGCACGGTGCGCGCCTACCGACTTTACCTCGGCGGCAGCGCGCTCGGCTTTGAGCGCGGCTGGATGGCGCTGCACCAGACGCTGGCCACGCGCCCGAGCGGCCGCTTCGACGAAGGGGCGCTGCGCGGCAGCCAGAGCGTGTATCCGTTCCGGCGCGACTACATGTACCGGCGCTGAGGCGGCGCGCCGGCCCGGCTGGTGAACCAGCGCCGGTGACACGAACGACACGCGAACGACCTGTCAACGCGAGGGGCCTGCACCCGCGCGCCTACAATCGCGCTCGACGGGCCTCCTCGCATGGGGGCGCGCCCAACCGGGTCAGGTGGGGAACCAAGCAGCCCTAAGCGTTGCTACCAGTGCCGGGGCAAGGCTCGTCACCTTCTTCAGCGGCTGCGGCCCTTCGGGCTTGCAGCCACGCATCCGCCGGCGCTTTCAGAGGCGCAAAGCCCTGTCGGCTCTCTCGGCCCTGTCGGCCTTGCCCAGCATGTCCAGCGGCATCGGCGCAGTCGCGGCGATCTTGCCCTGGCCAGGCTCCTGCAGCGCCTCCTGCAACTCGCGCAGCGAGAAGTCCAGGGCGCGCCCGTAGCGCTGCACCACGCGCTGCAACCCCTGCTGCGCTCGTGCCGCCGGCAGCGCCGCCGCGTCGAGCGCTTCGTTGGCGCAGCTCGCCACCTGGCGCAGCGTGTCGTCGTCGGATTCCGGCGTGTGCACCACGGCGTTGGCCGGCAGGCGCCGGATCATCCCAAGCACGCTTTCCTCCAGCCCCCACCAGCGCGCCACGGCCTGGCCGATGGCGTCGATGTCGGCGCCCAGCACGGCATAGGCGGCGCCCTCCTCGCTCATGCCGGGCTCGGCCGGTTCGCCTTCGCGCGCCGGGGCGCCCGGCTGCATCAGGCGGCGGATCTGCTGCGCCTCGTCGGCGAAGTGGTACTGCACGACGAGGCGGCCGAGGTTCTGCAGGAGCGTCAGCAGGTAGACGACCTCGCCGTCGTAGGCCGCCGGCCTGAGTGCCATCGCCAGGCGGCCGGCGCGCTTGCAGTGCGCGGCCAGCCGTTCGAGCCGGCAGCGCCGGCTTCGTCCAGCGGCCCTGGCCACTTGCGCAGGCCCAGCGCGGCGCGGCGCACGCCGTCCATGCCGATCATCGCGATGGCCCGGCGCACCGTCAGCACCGGGCCGCCCCCGGAAACCTGCGCGCCACGCACCTGCGCCGTGTTCACCGCGCGCAGCAGCTCGAACGACAACGCCAGGTCTTCCAGCACGATCTCGGCCAGCTCGTTGGTGCGCTCACGCTCCATCGTCGCCAGCCGCCCCGCACGCGCACCGGCGCCGGCCGATGCGGGCAGCACGCCGGCGGCGCGCAGCTTGTCGGTCAGCAGGCCGAGCACGCCGCCCCCGGCCGACTCGGTCTTCAGCCACCCTTCGAGGGCGTGCAGCAGCGTGCGCGCGTTGCGGTAACGCTGCCGTTCCTGGCGGTCCGTGACGCGGTTGACGATGGCGCGCAGCGGCTCGGCGATCGGATGCATGCCCACCCACGGCAGGCGCACGATCTCGCGCCCGAGCGGCGGCAGCCGCACGATGGCGCGGCCGATGTCGGGTTCTTCCAGCGCCGGCGTGCCGGCCAGCATGCCGTGCAACAGCATGCCCACGGCGAGTACGTCGCGCTCGGCGGCGGCGCGCTGGGTGCCCAACGGCGAGGTCGCAACCAGCGCGCCACCCGCGGCAAGCGGCACCTCGCTGGCCGCCTCCAGGCCGGCCAGGCGGGCATGGCCCTGGTCGTCGACGAGGCACGTCGCGGCCTGCACGTCGCCGTGCACGACCCCGGCCTCGTGTGCATAGGCGAGTCCCTGCAGCAGCTCGGCGACGATGGCCGCGGCTTCGGCACCGGGCATCCCCTTCTTTGTCAGCCGGTCGGCCAGCGTCGTGCGGCCGGTCAGGTCGTAGGCGATGAAGGGCCAGCCGTCCTGCACGCCGAGGTCCACCACCGATGCGAGCTGCGGATGTTCGAGGCGCGCGGCGCGACGTGCCGCCTGCACCCAGCGATCCAGCGCCGCACCGGCCGGCGGCGCCACGCGCGGCAATACCAGCATCAGCTCGCGCCCGTCGCGCTCGGCGACGAGCCAGTTCATCGTGCGCTCGCTCTTGCCGAGCAGGCGCAGCAGCTGGCGGCGGCCGAAGTGGCGCGTGGCACCGGCGCTGTAGCGCTGCGGCGGTTCGGAGGCCGGGACGGACATGGTCTTGGCATTGCACCCCGGCCCCAGCGGTGCCGATGCGCAGAACAGCGCGGTGGCGACCGGCTTGTTCGGTGGCCGGCGGCTCGGCTGGCAGCGCGGCGTTGTGACTCGGACCGGGCGGACCCGGTCACACCGGCACGAAGCGCCCGGCGCCGGTGATGAACGCCGCGCGCACTTCGTCGCCCGGCTGGCTGGCCTGAACCGCGGCGCAGTAGCGCTGCATCTGGCGGCGGTACGGCTCGGCGAAGAGCGGCGAGCCTCGGGGTCGTCGCCGAGCTTGAAGTCGAGCACCCACCACGTGCGGCGCACCGAGGCGGCCTTGGCACCCGCACCTCACTCGCACCCGCACTCGCACCCGCACTCGCGTTCGCACTCGCGTTCGCACTCGCGTTCGCCGCGGCGCCGGCACTGGCACCGGCCGCTGGCAGCGCCACCAGGCGGTCGATGCGCAGCACCTCACCTTCGTGCACCAGCGTCAGCTCGTTGGCCGCTTCGAGCAGCAGCGCCGGGTCGAAAAAGCGCGCTGCTTCGACACTGCCGAGCACGGCTTGCACCGCGCGCTGCACCACGGCCGCTTGCGCCGCATCGAGGCCGAAGCCGCGTGCCGCGGCGCGGCAGGCGGCGGCATGCCCGGCCGGTGCGATGGGCGCATCGGGCCGCGTGATCCACTCCAGCGCCCGGTGCAGCGCGCTGCCCAGCGCCGCGGCTTCACCGTTCCCGGCTGACCGCATGGCGGCGCCGTGCGAAGCAACCGCCGCCGACGGACGGTGCTGCAACGAAGGCAGCACCGGTACTTCGACTTGTCCGGCGCCGGCACGGCCTTCCTCGTGCTGTTCCTCGCGCCCTTCCTGGCGCCGCCTTGCGCCCGCCTCGCCGGCCTCGCCCGCCTCGCCGGCCTCGCCCGCTTCGCAAGCTTCGCCCGCCTCGCCCGCCTCGCCCGCTTCGCCCCGATGCGCCGGCAATCGCTGCGCTGCCTCCTGCGCCGGCTTCCACACCGAGGCGACCTCGGCCACGCGCGACCACCAGGTCGGCCCGGCGTTGGCCGAAGCCGGCTCGATGCCGCTGAATACGAGCCACTCGCGCGCGCGCGTCATCGTCACATACAGCGCGTTCAACTCCTCGCGCGCCGCCGCCTCGGCCTCGGCCTGCAGCAACGGCGCGAGCGACGGCGCCAGCGTCTCGCGGCTGCGCACGAAAGCCACCTTCGCCGGTGCATGACTGTGCGCGGGCCAGTCGACGACCAGTGGCTCCTGCTGCGGCCGCACGCTCGTGCCGTGGCTGTCGGCGACGATCACCGCGCGCGCCTCCAGCCCCTTGGCGGAGTGCACGGTCAGCAGGCGCACCGCGTCGGCGGGCGCTGCCGACTGCGCCACCAGCGCACCGGAGCGCAGCGCGCGCACGAAGCCGTAGGTTTCGGCGAAGCGCCCGCCGCTGGAAACCGGGAACTCGCGCTGGCCGCTTTGGCCCAGCGCCGCGGCCAGCAGGTCGTCGATGGCGCGCAGCGCCAGCGCACGCCGCGCCGCCGGTACGGCCGCGGCGAAGCGGCCGACGACATCGCCCTCGTGCACGATGCGGTCCAGCGCATCGTGCGGCGGCAGCGACTGCACCGCGCTCATCCACCCCGGCAGCAGGGAGCTGGCGCGAACCAGCGCCGGATGCTCGCTGCCCGCGGCACCGCCCTCGCGCAGCAGCGCCCGCAACCACGAGCAGCGTAGCGCCTTGGCGCGACTCGCGAGCCACAGCAGGTCGTCGTCGCCGGCAGCGAAGAGCGGGCTCTTCAGCGCCCGCGCCAGCGCCAGGTCGTGCCCCGGCGAGACCAGCGCGTCGAGCAGCGCGGCGATGTCCTGCACCTCGGGCACGTCGCCAAGCGCCAGCCCTTCGGTGATCGCGTACGGAATGCCCTGCCGCGCCAGCGCCTCGGCCACCGCCGCCAGCACGACGTTGCGACGCGCCAGCACCATGATCTCGCCGGCCGCAAGGCCGCGGCCCACGATCAATTCGGCCACCGCGGCGGCCACCTGCCGCGCCTCGGCGGCCAGCAGCCGCTCTTCGGCGTCGTGCCGCGGCTCGGTCCGCGAATCGCGCCAGACCTCTTCCTCCTCCGGTGGCCGCTGGCGCGCTCGCGCCGCGGCGCGCGGCGGGCGCGGCACGGGCTCGAGCACGTGCACGCGGCCGGCCAGCGCCGAGGCCGTCGTGTGCGGGCGAAACGGTCCCCAGGCGCCGGAAGCGGCGAGCGGCGGGAACACCGCGTTCACCGCCTGCAGCACCGCGCTGCCGCAGCGGCGCGTGTGGTCGCATTGCAGCAGCGAGCCGTGCAGCCCGTCGCTGACCAGCGCCTGCGCCGCCTCGAACACGCGCGGCTCGGCGTTGCGGAAGCGGTAGATGCTTTGCTTGGGGTCACCGACGATGAACAGGCCCAGCCCGCGCGCGCCGCTGGCGCCGCCGCCCGCCCCCGCATAGGAACCGAGCCAGGCGGCCAGCGCCTGCCATTGCAGCGGGCTCGTGTCCTGGAACTCGTCGATCAGCACTTGCTGGAAGCGCTGGTCCAGCCGCTGCTGCACCCAGCCGGCAAGCGGCTCGTCGGCCAGCAGCGCGGCGGCGGCGCGCTCGAGGTCGGGCATGTCCACGAGGCCGCGTTCGCGCTTGAGCGCGGCGTACTCGGAGAGCAGCAGCCGCGACAGTGCCGCCAGCGTGAGCTGGTCGCGACGCGCGAACCACTGCCGGCGCATGAGCTGCAACTCTTGCAGCTCCGCGGCCACGTCAGGAACGCCGCTCACCTGGTCCGGGCCCTTGCGCAGCTCGCCCTTGTCGGTGAACAGGGCCTTCCAGCAAAGGGCGAAGCGACCGTCGAGGTCGTCCAGCGCGAGCGCCTGCGCCAGGTTCTCGCCGGCTTCGCGTGTCCTCCCCTTGCCCGCGCACAGCGCGGCGGCCGCCTCGCGCAGCTGCGCAGCCAGCGACGCATTGCGCAGCCGCTGGAGCGGATCCTCGGCGTCGTCATGCCCGGGCCAGCGCGCCGAGACCGGCTCGACCGTCTCGTCGAGCACACCGGCCTCGTCCGCGCGGCCCACCGCCACCGCCTTGTCGAGCACCGCTTGCATCCACCGATCCACCGCGCCGCGGCGGTGCCGGCGCACGAGTTCGCCGTAGCGCTCGCGCAAGGCGGGGTCGGCGAGCAACGCCCGGTGCAGGCGCAAGGTGAGCGGCTGCACGAGCGGCGCCGGGTCTTCGATCGGCTCGAACCCGGCCGGCAAACCCAGGCGTTGCAGCAGCGCCAGCGGCGCGTGCACGAGGAGCTGGTGGAACCACGCGAGGAAGGTGCGGATCTCGACCGCCGCGCCTTCGCGCAGCAGCCGTTCGCGCAGGCCGCCCCACAGCGGCGCCAGCGCTTCGGCTTCGGCCGCGGGCACGCCGCGCGCGCGCAATTCGGCCACGCGCACTTCGTGCGTGGCTTGCGGCTCGGCGAAGGCCGCGAGCAGTTCGTCGAGGCGCTCGCGCATCTCGGCGGCGGCCTTGCGCGTGAAGGTGATGGCGAGGATCTGCCGCGGCGGCACGCCTTCGAGCAAGGCGCGCAGCATGCGCGACACGAGCATCCAGGTCTTGCCGGCGCCGGCGCAGGCTTCGACGACGACCGGCCGCCGGGGGTCGCAG
>JAXMEZ010000008.1:0-105254 GCA_046348035.1 Rubrivivax sp.
CATTCGCGTTGCCGGCTGCGGCCATCTCGGCGGCGCGGCGGGCGATGTAGGTGAGGCCGCCGCCCGCGGGCAGCAGGCCCACGCCCACTTCGACGAGGCCGACGTACGACTCCATCGCCGCCACGCGCCGCGCGCAGTGCACGGCGAGTTCGCAGCCGCCGCCCAGCGCCAGGCCGCGCACGGCCGCCACCACCGGCACCGGCGAATAGCGCATGCGCAGGAGCGCCTGCTGCAGGCCGCCGCCGCTTCGACGACGCCCTTGACGCCGCTCTTCATGAAGATCGGCATCACCTCCTCGAGGTTGGCGCCGGCCGAGAACACGTCGTCGGGCGACCAGATCACGAGGCCCTGGTAGCCGGCCTCGGCGAGGTCGAGCGCCTTGACGAGGCCTTCACCCACCGTCGGGCCGATCAAGTGCAGCTTCGACGTGATGCTGGCGATCAGCACTTCGCCGTCCAGTGTCCACAGGCGCACGTGGTCGTTCTTCCAGACCTCGGTGCCGCTCTTCAGCGCCTCGGGCGCGCCCGAGCCGAGCATCGCTTCGGGGAAGTGCTGGCGCTTGTAGACGGGCAGTGCGCTACGCGGCACATACGCCTTCTTCGCCGGGCTCCACGAGCCTTCGGGCGTGTGCACGCCCTTGGTCGGCACCGGGCCTTCGAACACCCACGCCGGCAGCGGCGCGTTGCAAAGCGCCTTGCCCGCTTCGATGTCTTCCTTCACCCACCGCGCCACCTGCGCCCAGCCGGCTTCCTGCCACAGCTCGAAGGGGCCTTGCTTCATGCCGAAGCCCCAGCGCATCGCGAAGTCGACGTCGCGCGCGTTGTCGGCGATGCTCTCCAGGTGCACGGCGGCGTAGTGGAAGCCGTCGCGCAGGATCGACCAGACGAACTGCGCCTGCGGATTCGTGCTTTCGCGCAGGAGCTTCAGCCGCTCGCCGGCGGGCTTCTTCAGCATGCGCTCGACGATCGCTTCGGCCTTGCCGCCCGCGGGCACGTAGTCGGCCTTCGCCGGGTCGAGGCGCAGGATGTCCTTGCCCACCTTCTTGTAGAAGCCGGCACCCGTCTTCTGGCCAAGCGCGCCTTTCTCGATGAGCGCGGCCAGCACGGGCGGCGTCGTGTAGAGGGCGTGGAAGGGATCCTCGACCTTGCCGGGGCCGAGGTTGTCCTGCATCGTCTTCACGACGTGCGCCATCGTGTCCAGGCCCACCACGTCAGCGGTGCGGAAGGTGCCGCTGGAAGCGCGGCCCATCTTCTTGCCGGTGAGGTCGTCGACGACGTCGTAGCTGAGGCCGAACTTCTGCGCCTCGGCCATCGTCGCCATCATGCCGGCGATGCCGACGCGGTTGGCGACGAAGTTGGGCGTGTCCTTCGCGCGCACCACGCCCTTGCCGAGCGCGCTGGTGACGAAGGTCTCGAGCTGGTCGAGCACTTCGGGCTGCGTCGTCGGCGTGGCGATCAGTTCCACCAGCGCCATGTAGCGCGGCGGGTTGAAGAAGTGGATGCCGCAGAAGCGTGGCTTGATCGACTCGGGCAGCGCCTCGGCGAGCCTGGTGATCGACAGGCCCGACGTGTTGCTGGCGACGATGGCGTGCGGCGCCACCGCCGGCGCGATGCGCTTGTAGAGGTCGAGCTTCCAGTCCATGCGCTCGGCGATGGCCTCGATGACGAGGTCGCATTCGCCGAGCCTGGCGAGGTGCTCTTCGTAGTTGGCCTGCTCGATCTGCACCGCGTCTTCGGGGATGCCGAGCGGCGCGGGCTTGAGCTTCTTGAGGTTCTCGACGGCCTTGGTGACGATGCCGTTCCTGGGCCCTTCTTTCGCAGGCAGGTCGAACAGGATGACCGGCACCTTGCAGTTGACGAGATGGGCGGCGATCTGCGCCCCCATCACCCCGGCGCCGAGCACGGCGGCCTTGCGGACGTGGAATCGATTCACTCAAACGCTCCCGGAAGAGAAGGAAGGACCTGCGGCGCTGTGCAGCCGCTGCCGCGTTTCACTCGACGCGGATCCAGGTCTGGTTGCGGAAGAACGGCCCGATGAAGCCGCGCACCTCAAGCGTCTTGCCGCCGTCCTTGGGCGTCAGGCGCACCTTGTAGGTCTTGCCGTTGTTGGGGTCGAGGATCGTGCCGCCGTCCCAGTAGGGGTCGTCGACGCTCTTCTTCACGCCTTCGATGATGGCCATGCCGAGCACCGGCTGGTCCTTGCGCGCGTCGGTGCACTTGTCGCACTTTGTGTCCTGCTTGGCCGGGTCGAGCAGCTTCTCGACCTTGCCGCTGAGCACGCCCGCGCTCTCGACGATGCGCACGTGGCTCTTCTCCTGCTTGGTCTCGTCGTCGATCGTCTTCCACAGTCCCACCGGCGTCGCCTGCGCGAAGGCCACTTCGGCCAGCAGCGCCACGGCGGCGGCGAACATTGCGTCTCTCATGAGTCGGCTCCTTGTTGTTTGCAGTGCGTGGACTCGAAACGGCCCACTCTAGAACATCGCCTCGTCCATCGCCATCAGCGGCGCGAGGCCGGCGCGGGCGCTGCGGATGAGGCCGGCGGTCTCGGGCAGCACCTTGGCGAAGTAGAAGCGCGCGGTGGCGAGCTTGGCGGCGTAGAACGGATCGCCGCTGTCCTTCTTCGCCAGCGCGACCTTCGCCATGCGGGCCCAGAAGTACGCGAACACGAGGTGGCCGGCCACGCGCAGGTAGTCCACCGCGGCGGCGCCCACTTCGTCGGCGTTGCCCATCGCCTTCATCGCGAGTTCGGTCGTGAGCTTGGTCACCTTGTCGCCGAGGTCGGCGAGCGGGTTGACGAACTCCTGCATCGCCTCGTTGGTGCCTTCTTCCTCGATGAACTCGGTGACGATCTTGCCGAACTTCTTCAGCTTGGCGCCCGAGTCGCCGAGCACCTTGCGCCCGAGCAGGTCGAGGCTCTGCACCGTGTTCGTGCCCTCGTAGATCATGTTGATGCGGGCGTCGCGCACGTACTGCTCGGCGCCGGTGGCGGCGATGTAGCCGTGGCCGCCGTACACCTGCATGCAGTGGCTGGTGGCGATCCAGCCGTTGTCGGTGAGGAAGGCCTTGACGATGGGCGTCAGCAGCGCGGTCATGTCGGCCGCTTCCTTGCGCTCGTCCTCGTCGTCGGCGGCGAGCATCTTGTCGATCAGCAGCGCGCAATAGGTCGCCAGCACGCGGCCGCCCTCGGCGTAGGCGCGCGCGGTGAGCAGCATCTTGCGCACGTCGGGGTGGACGATGATCGGGTCGGCCGGCTTGTCCTTCGCCTTCGGGCCCGACAGCGCACGCATCTGCAGCCGCTCCTTCGCGTAGGCGGCGGCGTTCTGGTAGGCCACCTCGGTGAGGCCGAGGCTCTGGTTGCCCACGCCCAGGCGCGCCGCGTTCATCATCACGAACATCGCCGGCAGGCCCTTGTTCGGCTCGCCCACCAGCGTGCCGATGGCGCCTTCGAGGCTCAGCTGGCAGGTGGCGTTGCCGTGGATGCCCATCTTGTGCTCCAGGCCGGTGCAGAAGATGGCGTTGCGCTCGCCCGGCGTCCCGTCGGCGTTGACCTTGAACTTCGGCACGACGAAGAGGCTGATGCCCTTGCTGCCTTGCGGCGCGTCGGGCAGGCGGGCGAGCACGAGGTGGACGATGTTCTCGGCCATGTCGTGTTCCCCGGCGCTGATGAAGATCTTCTCGCCGGTGATCTTGTAGCTGCCGTCGGCCTGCGGTTCAGCCTTCGTGCGCAAGAGGCCGAGGTCGGTGCCGCAGTGCGGCTCGGTGAGGCACATCGTGCCGGTCCACGCGCCGCTCGTGAGCTTGGGCAGGAAAGTCTTCTTCTGTGCCTCGGTGCCGTGCGCGTGCAGGCATTCGAGCGCGCCGTGCGAGAGGCCCGGGTACATCGCCCAGGCCTGGTTGGCCGAGTTCATCATCTCGTAGAAGCACTGGTTGATGACGATCGGCAGGCCCTGGCCGCCGAACTCGGCATCGACCGAAAGCGAAGGCCAGCCGCCTTCGACGTACTTCGCGTAGGCCTCCTTGAAGCCCTTCGGCGTGCGCACGGCGTGCGTGGCCTTGTCGAGCGTGCAGCCTTCGAGGTCGCCGGAGTGATTGAGCGGGAACAGCACCTCGGCGGCGAACTTGCCGCCTTCCTCGAGCACGGCGTTGACGGTGTCGGTGTCGACCTCGGCGTGCCGCTGGCAGCGCTTCAACTCGGCGGTGACGTCGAGTACCTCGTGCAGCACGAAGTGCATGTCGCGCAGCGGCGGCGTGTACTGGGGCATGGTCGGCTCTCCCTTGGCAAAGACTCGAAGAAGAAAGGAACGAGGGAACGCGCCGCGCCTTCAGCGGCGCCGTTCCCTTCCCGGGCGCACGGCGCTCGCCTTGACGGCACTGCGCGCGGGAACGGTCTTGGCGGCCTCGGCGGCTTTGGCGGCAGCGGCCTTGTGCGCCTTGGCGGTGCCCGTCCCGTTGCGCGCCCGCACTGCCGGCGCGCCGGCGCGGTAGTGCGCGACGACGCGCTCGAAGCCGACGCGCGCACGGTCGAGCACGCCGGGGTTGCGCAGGAAGCGCGAGTCGTGGTGCAGCGCGAGGATCAGGCCGTGGATCTCGAACAGCATCTGCTCCGCGTCGGTGTCGGGCCTCAGGTGCCCGGCCTCCACAGCGGCGCGGATCGCGCGGTCCAGCGCCGCGTGCCAGGTGCGCACCATCGTCGCCAATGCGTCGCGCA
Organism: Rubrivivax sp.; assembly: GCA_046348035.1. Classification (GTDB taxonomy): domain Bacteria; phylum Pseudomonadota; class Gammaproteobacteria; order Burkholderiales; family Burkholderiaceae_C; genus Rubrivivax. The sequence continues at coordinate 4,708 of JAXMEZ010000008.1, forward strand.
CGGGGCCCGGGCGGTCGTCGAACTCGACCGCGCCGCTGATGTAGATGCAGCCCGAATCGAGCTCGAACGAGACGCGGCGGATCCAGCGCTCGAACAGCGCTTCGAGCCGCGGCAGGCCGCGCGCCTCGCGGATGGCGGGGAAGAACACCTCTTCCTCGAAGCGCGCGTGGTATTCGCGGATCACCGAGATCTGCAACTCCTCGCGCGAGCCGAAGTGGGCGAAGACGCCCGACTTGCTCATCTGCATCACCTCGGCCAGCGCGCCGATCGACAGGCCTTCGAGGCCCATCTGCGAGGCGAGCCCGAGCGCCGCGTCGAGGATGGCGGCGCGCGTCTGCTGCCCTTTCTGTGCCGCGCGCGAGGCGGCCGCTGCGGCCGGGGTTGCCGGCGCTGCCGCGGCCGGCGAGGCCGTGCCGGCCGCGCGCGCGGCGACAGCGGGGCTCGGAGAAGCGGCGGGGAGGGATGTGACGGACGCGGCCATGGCACGAACGAACGATCGTGCTATTTTGCAGGCAACCGCTGCCCGCGCCTCGCAGGGGGTGAGGTTTTTCTAGGGCGCGTCGCCTAGTTCACGCCGCGGCGCCTCAGCGAACGCGACTCGACCTTCTCGCGGGCGTCACTCGTCTTCGTCGTCGCCGCCGCTCTTCTTCTGCTCTTCGGCCGCTTCGGCGGTGATCTTCTCCAGCCCGGGGCGCAGCCGGTCGGCTTCCTTGACGAACGCCTCGCGCGTGATCGGCTTGTCCCACGAAAGCGCAGGCGGCGGCAACGCCGAGGCGTAGAGGTCGGCGAACCAGCGTTCGTAGCGCTGCTGGTTGAGGCCGAGCAGGATGGCCGCGCCGCCGGCGTAGGCCGCCAGCGCCGCCGCGGCGAGCGCACGCCGCTGCTGCGGCAGCACGAGGCGCGCCTGCATCCACAGCGTCGCCACGCCGATGGCCGCGGTGACGGCGAGCACGAGGCGCGCGAACACGGGCGACCCCGAGATGCCCGAAGCCCACACGAGCACGAAGCTCGCCACCTCGATGGCGAGCAGGCCGCGCACGGCCACCGCGAGGTGCGGCCAGAACTCGAAGCGGTGCTGGAAGATCTTCGACGCCAGTCCCCACACGAGGCACCAGCCGACGAGCACGAGCGGCGCGCCCACCAGCGGCGGCAGCCAGTCGGAGACCTTGTTGCCCGGGTCGAGGGTGATCCACTGCTCGGCCAGCAGCCACAGCCACAACGCGAGCGCGAAGGCGAGTGTGGCGAAGTGGCCCGTGTGCTCGGCGGCGAGGTCGCGCTCGGGCTCGATCGCATCGCCCAGGCGGCGCAGGCGAAGCCGCGTCTGGCCGGCGACGAGTTCGATGCCGCCGGTGGCGGCGGTGGCGCCGGAGAGCGTGGCCAGCCACGGTGGGCGCGCCGCGCTCGCTGCGGCGGTGGTGCTTGAGGAAGAAGACGAGGAGGCTGCCGCTGCGCCGAGCGCATCGAGCGGGATCGGGTCGCCACCGGCAGCCAGCACGCGGCGGCCGCAGCGCATGCCGTTGCGGCCGGCAGCACGCGCAGTTGCGTCGTGCCGTCGGCCGCTTCCTCGATGACGGCGTGGTGCGGCGCGACGTGCGGGTCTTCGAGCACGAGGTCGTTGTCGATCGCGCGGCCGATGGTCACCGGCCACGCGGCCACCGGCAATGCGTGGCGCACGCGGCCGTCGCGGTCGAGCACCTCGATGCGCGCTAGCATCGGCTGCGGCGGCAGGCCGGCGCCGAGCGCAGGGCGGACTTCGTCGGCTTCGATCACGGCGCGGCCCTTCCTGCGTTCGCTGCGCTCGCGGCGCTCGCTGCACTGGCGGCGCTGCCGGCGCTGCCCGCGCGTGAGGCACCGCTGGCCGGCGCCGGCATCACCGCGGCAGCGCCCGGGCGCTGCGGCTTCGGCGCTGCCGCACCGAAGCCGGCGAGGTAATGCGCGGCGAGCTTCTGCGCGTTGGCGAAAGTGAAGCCGTAGGCGTCGAAGCGGCCCTGCACGCCTTGCACCGTGCCGTCGAGCGTGGCCACCAGCAGCGAGAGGTCGTACAGCCCCGGCAGCTTCTTGTGCGCGCGCAGGCACATCACCGCGCGCAGCGGCAGGTTGCCTGCGCCTTGCACCGTGTCCTCGATGCACTGGGCGGCGCTTTGCGTGCGCGTGGCGGCGCCGAACGGCTCGTTGCGGAAGCTCTTGGAGTAGCGGTCGATGAAGCGGATGGCGCCGATGCGCCGCCCGTCGTAGGCCTCGTGGCGAACGACGAGGTGCCCGAGCGTCTGGTTGCCGCCGACGAAGATGCGGCTATCCATCTGGCAGTCGCTGCGCTCGAAGAGCAGGCCGCGCGCGTCGGGCGGGGTGCTGCGGCCCCAGCAGCGCATGAACTTCTCCTGCGGCACGGGAATCGCGTAGCTCGCGTTGCCCGAAGCGCGCCAGGGCAGCTGGATGAACGCCTGCGTCAGCGCTTCCTGGTGGCCGGTGAGCTGCTCCACGAGGCGCGGGAACACGGCCTCGGTGATGGGCGCGGCCTTCGCGCTGCGCGCCAGCAGCCGCTCGGCGAAGACGGCCGGCACGAGGAAGCTCACCTGCTCGCCGTCGCGGCGCGCGGCGACGTTGATGCCGATGACGCGGCCGCGATCGTCCAGCGCCGGCCCGCCGCTCATGCCCGCCGAGAGCGAGCCGCCGAAGAAGATCACCGGCAGGTAGCTGCGTTCGACGAGGCCGTTGTAGGCGCCGCTCATCACCGCGAAGCCCACGTCGAGCGGGTTGCCGAGCGAATGGATGCGCTCGCCGCGCTGCATCGGTTCGCCCTCGGGCCGGAACGGCAGCACGCCGCGGCCGGCGACCACTTCGGGGTCGGCCACCTTCAGCAAAGCGAGGTCGTGCACGACGTCGATGTCCAGCAGCTGCAGCGCGCCCTGGCGGCCATCGGCGGTGGCGTAGACGAGCCGGTACTGCGCCGGCTTCAGCGCGAACTGGCTGACGACGTGGTAGTTGGTGATGAGGTGGCCCTCGTCGGTGACGAGGAAGCCCGAGCCGACCGAGGCTTGGCTGTCCTGCCCGCGCAGGAGCGTGCGCACCTGCAGGAGCCGCTCACGTGCGTTGGCGAAGGCGCGCTGGCTGGCGTCGGTGACGATGGGTGCGGCAGGCGCGGCGCTCGCTGCTGCCGCAGCAGCGGACGGTGCGGATGCGGAGAGGGATGCGGCCGGCGCGTTGGCCTGGTTCGCAGCGCTCGCCGCGGGGCCTGCCGGCGTGCCGCTGGCAGCGCGCGCTGCTGGCGGTGGCGGCGTGGCCGCCTGGGTTTCGCGCACGGCCAGCAGCGCCAGCGCGGCCGCGAGCAGCATCGCGCCGCGAAGCGCATGAATCGCACGAAGCGGCATGCGCGGCGGTTCGCAAGGTGAAGGCATCGGGGCATTGTGGACCATGGCCTGCGCGCGCCAGTGGCAGGCACGGGAAGCCGCCGTCAGCGCCATGGCGCTCGCGCGCTTCGCCGGCCGCGGGATCCCCTGCGTGCCTTCTTGGTATCCTCCGCGGCGGCGGGGCCGGCCGATGCGCCTTCCTGCTGTTCGATATGGAAGTGCTTCAGCTCGATGTCTCGGGCCGACCGCAGGCCTGGATCTCGCCCAAGGAGGCTGCCGTCCTGTACGCCAGTGACGGCGTGGCCTGGACGCTGGGCGAGAGCTTCTACGTGCTGCGCGGCGGCATCCAGCGCGCCACCGGGCGGCAAAGCCGCATCGAACTGCACCCCATCATCGCCGTGCGCGGCGCCGTGCCCAGCCGCGCCTGGCGCAGCACGCCGGCGCTGACGAACCCGAAGCTCTTCGCGCGCGACCGCCACATCTGCGCCTACTGCGGTGACCGCTTCGCCTTCGACGACCTGACGCGCGAGCACATCACGCCCGTCTCGCGCGGCGGCAACGACAGCTGGATGAACTGCATCACGGCCTGCCGTTCGTGCAACGGCGCCAAGGGCAACCGCCTGCCCGAAGAAGCGCGCATGACGCTCTTGTACCTGCCCTACGTGCCGAGCCTGCACGAGGACATGATCCTGCGCGGCCGCCGCATCCTCGCGGACCAGATGGACTTCCTGCTCGCCTCGGTGCCGCGCAGTTCGCGCCTGCACGGGTAGCACCCGTCGCTCGCCCGCCGCTCCTCCGCCGACGGTCATTCGCCCTTCATTGGCGGCGCCGGCCGCCGATATTCCGGGTCAACCCCCGCCCCGGCGTTGCTGTTCGGCCTGTTGTTCGTGCCCGGGCGCCCGCCTGTCCGCCCGCCGCACAACCATGATGGTCGCCAGCACGCGCATCGCGCTCCTCGGCTTCGGCCCCGTCGAACAATCGGCCTTCGAGGCCTTCTTCCGCATCGCCGGCGGCGCTGCCCGGCCTATGTGCAGGAGGCCGATCCGCTGGCCGCCGACTTCGTCATCGTCGACGCCGCCGACACCGCGGCGCGCACGCGGGCGCGCGAGGCCGGACTGCTCGCGCGCACGGTGGCGCTCGGCGGGCCGCCGTGCCCGGGCGCGATGCTGCAGCTGGCGCGGCCGCTCAACCTGATCCAGGTGGTGCGCGCACTCGACGAGGTGGTGGCCGAGGAGATCGGCGCCGTCGCCGCCGTCGGCTGCGCCGACGAGCCGATGGACGGCGCCGTCGTCGGCCCGCCCGAGGCGGAACTGCCCAGCCGCAAGCGCCGCGGCCCGCCGCTGGACCACATCCTCGTCGTCGACGACAGCGAGGTGGCGCTGCGCTTCATGGCGATGCACCTGCAGCGCTTCGGCTTCCAGATCCACCTGGCCAGGAGCGGCGGCGAGGCGCTGGAGCGCCTGGCGCAAAGGCAGTTCGAGTTCGTCTTCCTCGACGTGCTGATGGAGGGCCTGGACGGCTTCCAGACCTGCAAGGCGATCAAGCGCGCCCACTACGCCGAGGGCCAGCGTGCGCCCACCGTGGTGATGCTCACCTGCCTGGCGAGCGCTGCCGACCGCCTGCGCGGCACGATGGCCGGCGCCGACGCCTACCTCACCAAGCCGCTGCGCGAGCTGGAACTGCTGAAGGTGGTGGGCGAGCGCGAGATCACGCGCCACGCCTACGCGGTGACGGCGGCCTCGTCGACGCGGCGCTGAAGCGTGCGGGCGCCGGTGTCGGCGCTCAAGCAAATGTGGCTCTGCCACTTTGCTTGAACCCCCGCGGGGGGCGGGCCGGGCTGGCCCGGCCCTGGGGGCTCTCTCAACGTCCGAACCAGATGCGCCACAGCCCGACGAACACGTGGCCCCAGATCAGGATGTTGATGCCGAACATCGTGAACAGACGCGAGTACATGAACAGCTTGCGCGCGCGGCGCGCGCAGCCGTCTTCACCGGTCACGACGTACAGGATCAGGTAGAAGGCCGACGGCACGAAGGTGCCGAGGATGAGGACGGCCATCACCCAATAGAAGATCGTCATCGCCGCATTATCGGCGCCGGTGCCGGCGCTATCGGCGAAGAAGCGGGCGCGGTCGGTGCCAAATCGCAACCGGCACGGCGCCAAGCGCGCCAAGGGGCCGGGGCGTTTCAGGCCGCGGAAGAGCCGCCGGCGTAGAGCTCGCTGAGCGTCTTCGCGTACCCCGGCGCCGTGGGCTCGTGCATGAAGTACACGTGCGCTTCCTGCCAGGCGCAGGCCGCGATGCGCTGCGCCCACTTCGCGAGGTCGGGTTCGGTGTAGTTCTCCAGGCGCAGCCGCAGGTAGCCCCACGGTGCCGTCTCGGCGAGCGGCGGCGGCAACGCGTCTTCGCGCTCCGACAGGCACAGCGCCGCGCCGGCTTCGCGCAGCTGCGCATAGACCTCCTCGTCGAGCCAGCTTTCGTGCCTGAACTCGAACGCGGCGCGGTGGCCCTCGGGCAGCAGCGCCAGGAACTCGCGCAGCCGCGGCACATCCCTTTTCAGGAACGGCGGCAGCTGGAAGAGCACCGGGCCGCGCTTGTCGCCCAGCGCGGCCAGGTTGCGGTAGAGGAAGCCCACGGCGTCGGCCGCTTCATCGGCCTTCAGCCGCGCGTCGTGCGTGATGCGGCGCGAGGCCTTGATCGCGAAGCGGAAACGCTCCGGCGTCGCGGCGGCCCACTGCTCGAGCACCGCTGCCTTGGGCAGGCGGTAGAAGGTGTTGTTGATCTCGACCGTCGGCAGGCGCGCGGCGTACCAGGCGAGCATTGCGTCGGCGGCGATCTTCTCGGGGTAGAAGCTGCCCTTCCAGATGTCGTATGCGTAGCCGCTGGCGCCGGCCCACAGCGTTGGCTTTGACGTCGGCATGGCATCGGTCTGCGCGGGGCACATCCTTCGACGAGCGGCGGATTATCGGCACGCTGCGGCGGGAACGCGGCTTGCTGGCTTCATCGGGGCTCTGCACGATGTCCAACACCCGCCCGCCGACGCCATCACCGCCGCGTCGCTCAGCGGCAAAGGCGGCGCCGAAACCGAAGGCGAAGAAGCCTTCGCCGCGGCGCTGGTCGGCGCGCGTCATGCGCGAAAGCGATGCGTTCGACCTCGAGCCCGCGGTCTTCAGGAAGGACAGCGCAGCGGAGATCGCCCGTTCGCTCAAGCGCTCGGCCGAGCGCAGCGAACGGCGCAAGAGTTCGCCGTTCCGCTCGGCGATGTCGATGCTGACCTTCTACATCAACCGTGGCGGCCGCAATCTCTCGGCGGCCAGGCTCAAGGTGCTCGAACGCGCCAAGGACGAGCTTCGCCGGCTGTACCACCGGCGGCCGAAGCCCGCGGGCACCGCCGTGCGATGTGGCTCGTCGACGCGGGAACGCCATGAACTCCGATCTCAATCATGAGGCCGACCGCAATCTCGTCAGCGCGCCGCGGCGCGCTTTCATGCGCGTGCTCGGCGCCACGGCCGGCGTGTTCGCCGTGCCGTTCGCGCCGCCGGCTTCGGCGCAGGCGGCCGCGCAGCCCTACCGTGCCATCGCGTTGCTCTCGCCGCAACCCGGCGAGACCGTGCACGACAACCGCGGCGACCTGCCGGTAGAGATCACGCTCGTGCCGCCGCTGCAAGTCGCGCTCGGGCATCGCCTGCAGCTCTCGCTCGACGGGCAGCCGCTCGGGCCGCGCTGGGACGTGCAGCGCTTCGTCGCGCCGGGCATCGCGCGCGGCGAGCACACGCTGCAGGCGTCGGTGATGGCCTCGGACGGCACCGTGCTGATCGCGACGAAGCCGGTGCCGTTCCAGCTCTGGCGGGCCTCGCGGCTGTTCCCGAATCGGGGCACGCGCTGATCCGGCGCGGCCTGCCGCGGCGCCGGCCGATATCGCTTTACGGCGATGTTGCGTGCATATCGCCTTGGAGCGATATGATGCGGAAATCGCTCATGAGCGATATATTGCGGGGCCATGGACTACCCGCTGCGAATCCCCGGCCAGCTGCGCGCCCACCTGCGCGCGCTGCGCAAGCAAGGCGGCCTCACCCAGGCTCAGCTCGGGCAGCGCCTGGGGCTGAGCCAGGTGCGCATCGCCGAGATCGAGGCCGACCCGGCCGTGGTGAGCGTCGAGCAGCTCGCCCGCATCCTGTCCGCGCTCGGCGCGACGTTGGTCTTGCGGGACAAGGGGGCCCAACCGGCCCCAGGGGCCGAAGCACCTGCAAGCCCGACTCGCGCGCCAGGCCGCGCCCGGGCCAAGGACGAGCCGGCGCCTGGCCCGGCAGCCCGCAAGCCGGCCACGCGAGCAAGCAAGAAGGTGCTGCCGAGCGTGATGCCGGCCATCGCCCCGAAGAAGGGATCGTGGTGAGCTCGACGCTGGGCATCTGGATGAACGGCGAGCTTGTCGGCCACTGGACCGTGGCGCGCGGCACGAGCGCGCTCGCCTACGCGAGTTCGTGGATCGCATCGGACAAGGTGCGTTCGCTGTCGCTGTCGCTGCCGATCACCGCTTCGCGCGAGATCCGTGGGCCCGTGGTCGCGAACTTCTTCGACAACCTGCTGCCCGACAACGAGCGCATCCGCGAACGGCTCGCACGACGCTTCAGGACGAAGGACGCCGAGGCCTTCTCGTTGCTCGAAGCCATCGGGCGCGACTGTGTCGGCGCGGTGCATCTGTTGCCCGAAGGCCGCGAGCCGACCCGCTGGAACCGGATCGATGCCGAACCGCTGACCGATGACGACATCGGCGCGCTCCTCGCCGCCGTACCGGCCGAGCGAACGCTGGGCCTCGGTGGCGATGACGACGACCTCTTTCGCGTCTCGCTCGCCGGCGCCCAGGAGAAGACGGCGCTGACGCGGGTCGGCGACCGCTGGTGCCGCCCGCACGGAGCGACGCCCACCACGCACATCTTCAAGCTGCCGCTCGGGCTGGTCGGCGGATCGCGGCGCGTCGATCTGTCGGACTCGGTGGAGAACGAATGGCTGTGCAGCCAGATCCTGCGCGGACTCGGCCTGCCCGTCGCCGAGACGCAGATGGCCGCCTTCGCGGGCCGCAAGGTGCTCATCGTGGAGCGCTTCGATCGCGAATGGATGCAGCGCGGCCGGTGGATCGCCCGCCTGCCGCAGGAGGACTTCTGCCAGGCGTTAGGCCTGCCGCCGACGAGGAAGTTCGAGAAGGACGGTGGGCCGGGCATGGCCGATTGCCTGAAGCTGCTGGCCGGCAGCGCCGACGCCGAAGGCGACCGGCTCACGTTCCTGCTGGCGCAGTTCGCGTTCTGGTTGCTGGCTGCCACCGACGGGCACGCCAAGAACTACTCGATCTTCCTGGGCCGCGGCGACGCGTACACGATGACGCCCTTGTACGACGTGCTGTCGGTGTGGCCCTACATCGGCGACGCGCCGAACCAGTTCAAGTGGAAGAGCGCCGGGCTGGCGATGGCGGTGCGATCGAGGAACGCCCACTACGCCCTGCAGTCCATCCAGCCCCGGCATTGGCAGGCGCTGGCGATGAAAAGCGGCGGCGCCGCTGTCTGGCAAGCCATGTGCGACCTTGCCGGCAAGGTCGAAGCGACCCTGGATTCGGTGCAACAGCGGCTGCCGCCCGCGTTTCCGACCAAGACCTTCGACGCGATCGCGTCCGGCATGCTGGCCCAGGTGCTTCGACTGCAAACCGCGCAAGAACCGTGATCCGGCTCGCAGCGCTGGTAGGCCGTGTTGGGATCGAACCAACGACCAAAGGATTATGAGTCCTCTGCTCTAACCACTGAGCTAACGGCCCCTTGCCTCGCGAGGGCACGGCCAGTGTAGCGGCGGGTCTTGGCGATCGAGTCGATGAACCGCGCGGCGAAGACGCGGCGCACGGCGCCATGCGCTACTTGTGGCTCAGCGCATGCCCCACCAGCCGCGCCGTGATGTCGACGATCTGGATCATGCGTTCGTAGGGCATGCGCGTGGGGCCGATGACGCCGAGCGTTCCGACGACATGGCCGTTCACTTCGTAGGGCGCCGTCACCACCGAGAGCTGCTCGTAGGGCACGACCTGGCTCTCGCCGCCGATGAAGATGCGCACGCCCTCGGCGCGGCTGCTCACGTCCAGCAGGCGCATGAGCTGCGTCTTCTGCTCGAAGAGGTCGAACAGGCGCCTCAGGCTCCCCATGTCCTGGCCGAAGTCCTGCACGCCCAGCAGGTTGCGCTCGCCGGAGACCACCACCTGCTGCTCGCCACCGTCGCCTGCCGCTTCGCTGCCGGCTTCCACCGCGGCCTGCATCAGCGCCGCGATCTCGCCGCGCAGCGCGTCGATCTCGCTCTTGAGCCGCTCGCGCACTTCCTCCAGCGTCAGGCCGGCGTAGTGCGCGTTGACGTAGTTCGTCGCCTCGGCCAGCTCGGCGCTCGTGTGGTCGCGCGCGGTGAAGACGACGCGGTTCTGCACATCGCCGTCGGGCGAGACGAGGATGACGAGCACGCGCCGCTCGCCCAGGCGCAGGAACTCGATGTGGTGGAACACGCCCGCCTTGCGCGGCGCGCTGACGACGCCGACGTAGCTGGAAAGGCTCGACAGCAGCGAAGCGGCCTGCGCGATCACGCGCTGCGGCTGGTCGGGGTGAAGCTGCTCGCGCATGGTGGCGAGGTTGGCGGTGAGGTCGGCCGCGAGGTCGCCGGCGAGGTCGGCGCTGCGCACGTCCCGCTCCGACACCGGCCGCGCGGTGAGCATCGTGTCGACGAAGAGGCGGTAGCCGCGCGCGGTGGGCACGCGGCCGGCGCTGGTGTGGGGGCTGGCGATGAGGCCGAGGTCCTCGAGGTCGGCCATCACGTTGCGGATGGTCGCCGGCGACAGGTCCAGCCCCGAAGCGCGCGACAGCGTGCGCGAGCCCACCGGCTGGCCGTCGGCGATGTAGCGCTCCACCAGCGTCTTCAGCAGCGAGCGGGCCCGGTCGTCGAGCATGGCGCGTTCATTGTACGGAGCGCCCCTCGCGCCGGGTGCAGCGAGGGCGCGCGGCGAGGGCGCAATGCGAGGGCGCTATGGTCTAATGCCTCGCATGCCGAAGGCGTTCCGACATGCCGCCGTCGTGGGCAAGTTCCAGGCCCGTGGCATCGCGCCGGTGCTCGAGGAGATCGCCAACTTCCTCGTCGCGCGCGGCCTCGACGTCTTCTTCGAGCGCGACACGGCGCAGGCGATGGGCGGCGAGGTCAGCGGCTTCGAAGCCCATTCGGCCGCCGAACTCGGCCGGCGCTGCGACATCGCGGTGGTCGTCGGCGGCGACGGCACGATGCTCGCCTTCGCGCGCGAGATGGCCCGCTTCCACGTGCCGCTGGTGGGCATCAACGCCGGGCGGCTGGGCTTCATCACCGACATCCCGCTCGACCGCTACAAGGAAAGCCTGGCGCCGATCCTCGCCGGCGACTACGAGGAAGAGCACCGCTCGATGCTCGAAGGCAGCGTCTGGCGCCAGAGCAACGGAGTCAGCGAACGCATCTTCGAAGGCCTGTCGCTCAACGACGTGGTCGTCAGCCGCGGCGGCACCGCCGGCATGGTGGAGCTGCGCGTCGATGTCGACGACGACTTCGTCGCCAACCTGCGCGCCGACGGTCTCATCGTCGCCACGCCCACGGGCAGCACGGCCTACGCGCTCTCGGCCGGCGGGCCGATCCTGCACCCGGCCATCGGCGGCTGGGTGGTGGTGCCGATCGCCTCGCACACGCTGTCGAACCGGCCGATCGTGCTGCCCGACGGCGGCGAGGTGAAGATCGGCATCGTCTCGGGCAAGGACATGTCGGCGAGCTTCGACATGCACAACCTCGCGAGCCTCTTGCTCGGCGACCAGATCCGCGCCCGCCGTTCGGCGCACCAGGTGCGCTTCCTGCACCCGCGCGGCTGGAGCTACTACGCCACGCTGCGCCGCAAGCTGCGCTGGTACGAAGGGGTGGTGTGACGATGCTGCGCCGCCTGGCCCTGCGCGACGTGGTCATCGTGGCCGAGTTGGAGGTCGAGCTCGGTGCCGGCTTCACCGTACTCACCGGCGAGACGGGCGCGGGCAAGTCGATCCTCATCGATGCGCTGCAGCTCGCGCTCGGCGGCCGCGCCGAAGCGACGCTCGTGCGCGAAGGCGCGGCGCGCGCCGAAGTGAGCGCCGAGTTCGAGCTGCCTGCCGCGCTGCGGCCCTGGCTCGAAGAAGCGGGTTTCGCGGCAGCGGAAGGCGACGACGGAGCGCTGTTGCTGCTGCGTCGCACGGTCGATGCCCAAGGCAAGAGCCGCGCATGGATCAACGGCAGCCCGGCCACGGTGGCGCAGTTGCGCGAAGCGGCCGAAGCGCTGGTGGACATCCACGGCCAGCACGCCTGGCAAAGCCTCACGAGGCCGGCTGCGGTGCGCGCGCTGCTCGACGAGCAGGCGGGCGTCGATGCGCAGCCGCTCGCCGCGGCGTGGAAGGCGTGGCGCGAAGCGCTCGCACGCTGCGAAGCGGCGATGGCGCACGCGACGCGCTGGCACGCGACCGCGAGCGGCTCGCGTGGCAGGTGGGTGAGCTCGACAAGCTGGCCCCCGGTGCCGATGAATGGGAGACGCTCGAAGCCGAGCACCAGCGCCTTGCGCACGGGCAGGCGCTGATCGACGGCGCGCGTGCCGCGCTGGCGGCGGTCAGCGACGACGAGCCGAGCGCCGCGGCGCTCGTCGGCCGCGCCGTCGATGCGCTCGACGAGGTGGCGCGCTACGACACCGCGCTCGAGCCCGTGCTCGAAGTGCTGCGCGGCGCCGCGGCGCGAGATGGACGACGCGACGCACACGCTCAACGCCTACCTCGGCCGCGCCGAGCCCGACCCGCAGCGGCTGGCCGAACTCGACTCGCGCCTCGCAGCGTGGGTCGGGCAGGCGCGCCGCTACAAGCGCGCGCCGGCCGAGCTGCCAGCGCTGCTGGCGCAGTGGAAGCAGGAACTCGCGGGCCTGGATGCTGCCGCCGATGTCGAGGCGCTGCAACGCGCTGCCGACGAAGCACAGCGCCAGTGGCGTGCCGAAGCCGAGCGCGTCTCGCGCCGGCGCTTGCGCGCCGCCAAGCCGTTGGCCGAGGCGGTGACCGCGGCGATGCAGCAGCTGGGCATGGCCGGCGGCCGCTTCGAGGTGGTGCTGCTGCCGCAGGACGAGCCGCAATCGTTCGGGCTCGAAACGGTGGAACTCCGCGTCGCCGGCCATGCCGGCAGCACGCCGCGGCCGCTGGCCAAGGTGGCCTCGGGCGGTGAGCTGTCGCGGCTGGCGCTGGCGATCGCGGTGACGACGGCGCAGCGCGGCGGCAGCGCGAACGCATGCACTGCAACGGCGGCGACGCCGCCGACGCTGATCTTCGACGAGATCGACGCCGGCGTGGGCGGCACCGTGGCCGACAGCGTCGGGCGCCTGATGAAGCAGCTCGGCGGCAGCGCGCAGGTGCTGGCGGTGACCCACCTGGCGCAGGTGGCGGCGTGCGCCGACCATCATTGGGTGGTGAGCAAGGCGTTGATCGAAGCCGGCCAGGTCAAGGGCGGCAAGGGCCAGCAGGCGCAGACGCTTTCGGCCATCGAGCCGGTCGAAGGCGAAGCGCGCGTGGCCGAGATCGCGCGCATGCTCGGCGGCGAGCGGCTGTCGGGCACGGAGCATGCGCAGGCGATGCTCGGGGCGCACGCCGCGGCGCCGCAGCCGGCGAAGGCCCCGAAGGAACGGGCGCGATGAGCGCGCCGGCACCATGAGCGAGTGGATGCCGCTCGGGCCCGACGACCGGCAGGACGTCGTGCTCGTCACCGGCATCTCCGGCTCGGGCAAGTCGGTGGCGCTGCACGCGCTGGAAGACGCCGGCTACTTCTGCGTCGACAACCTGCCGCCCGAACTGCTGCGCGATTTCGTGCGCCTGGAGCACGACCGCCATGCGCACCGCGTGGCCGCGGCGGTGGACGTGCGCACGGCTTCTTCGCTGCCGAACCTGGTGCCGCTGATCGACACGCTGCGCGGCGAAGGCATGCACGTGCGCTCGATCTTCCTCGACGCCAGCAACGACGCGCTGCTGCGCCGCTTCTCCGAGACGCGGCGGCCGCACCCGCTGACGGCGCAGGGCGGCGAGCGCGACGCGACGCGGGCGCTGGTGGAAGCGATCGACCTGGAACGGCAGTTGCTGGCCGACCTGCGCGAGGTCTCCACCGTCATCGACACCAGCCAGCTGCGCCCCGCGGTGCTGCGCAGCTGGGTGCGCAGCCTGGTGGGCGCGCGCGACTCGGAGCTGACGCTCGTGTTCGAGAGCTTCGCCTACAAGCACGGCGTGCCGCTGGACGCCGACTACGTGTTCGACGTGCGCGTGTTGCCCAACCCCTACTACGTGCGCGAACTGCGGCCGCTGACCGGGCGCGACGCGCCGGTGGCTGCGTACCTCGAAGCGCAGCCCGAAGCCCGCGAGATGCTCGGGCAGATCCACGCCTTCGTGCAGCGCTGGCTGCCTTCGTTCGAAGACGACCAGCGCAGCTACCTCACGGTGGCCATCGGCTGCACCGGCGGCCAGCACCGATCCGTCTACGCGGTGGAGTGGCTGGCGCGCCGCTCGAGCCGCGGCACGCGACGCTGGTGCGGCACCGCGAGCTGGATGCGCGCGAGTGAGCGGGTGGTCGTGAGCGTGGGCAAGTTGCTGTGAGCTGCGGTGAGGCCGTGATGAGGCCGCGATGAGGCCGCAATGAGCGCCACTCCCTCGGCGCCGCCGGCGGTGGCGGCGCTGCCGCGGCCGCTGTCGCTGTTCCCGCTGAACGTGGTGCTGTTCCCCGGCGCGCGGCTGGCGCTGCGCGTGTTCGAGGCGCGCTACCTCGACCTCGTCAGCGACTGCATGCGCCGCGGCGTGCCGTTCGGCGTCGTGTGCCTGAAGCGCGGCAGCGACACCACGCGCGTGCCCGGCCAGGTGGCCTTCGAGACGGTGGGCGTGGCGGCGCGCATCGACGACGTCGATGCCGAGGACGCCGGCATCCTGCGCCTGCGCTGCGCCGGCCTGGCGCGCTTCCGGCTGCAGGGCGACGCCTGGCAGCGCGAAGACGGCCTGTGGCTCGCTGCCGCCGAATCGATCCCCGACGACCCGCCGCGCCAGCCCGGGCCGGCGATGCTGCAGACGGTGAACGCGCTCGCCGAGGCCATCCGCAAGCTGCAGCAGCTCGACAAGGTGCCGTTCTCCGAGCCGTATCGGCTGGACGATGCCGGTTGGGTGGCCAACCGCTGGTGCGAGCTGCTGCCCGTGCCGCTGGCAGCGAAGCAGAAGCTGATGGAACTGGCCGATCCGGTGATCCGGCTCTCGATCGTCGACGGGTACCTGCGCGACAAGAAGGTCGTGCTGGGGTGAGGTGAGCGGGTCGTCGTCGCGGGGTGCGCCGGGCGGGCGCGACACCCGCGCTCACGGGCCCAGCCTGGAGCGGACTCCAAGTCCAGGACCACGCTGTCTGGTCATGCGCAGGTCATGCTGAAGCGGGGGGCAGGCTTTCGAGAAAGGCCTGCACGGTGAGCAGCCTGAAGCGCAGGCGCGGGCCTCGGGTGGGCGCACCGGGCCGGGAGAGTGCCAGCAGATCGGCGTCGCCGCTGACGAGCACATCGGCCCGGCCGGCCACGGCCAGGTGCAGGAAGGGCAGGTCGTCCACGTCGCGGCATTCGGGCACGCGTGGCGGCGGCTCGGGCACCGCCACCGCCTCGGCCCACGGCAGGTAGTCGGCCAGCAACTCCTGCTGCGCCTGCGCGTCGAGCTTGAACTTCGGATAGGCCAGCACGCGCATCAGTTCTTGCGCGGTGGCCGTGCTCACCAGCGGCAGCAGCCGGCCGGCCTGCCAAGCCTGGCGCAGGCGTGCGGTCGAGCCGCCGGCGAACACCAGCGCCGACAGCACGACGTTGGTGTCAAGCACCGCGCGCGGCACGGCCGGTGAGCGAGCGGGCGCCGCGCTCACCGGCGCCGCGCCCACTTGACGGCATTCGCCACGTCGGCTTCGGTGAGCTTCAGCTCGGCAAGCTTGGCGCGCACCGCGTCGCCGCGCTGGATGCGCACCGGCGTCAGCACGATGCGCCCGTCTTGCGCCTCGACTTCGAAGTACTCCGCCGGGCCGACGGCCTGCGTCACGGCCTTGGGCAGCGTGAGCTGGTTCTTCGCGGTCATCTTGGCCAGCATGGCGAACCTCCGAAAGTAAGGATTCCTTACTTTACCATCGCCTTCACCCTGCGTCGGCCCCTCGGCAATGGCCGGCCCGGCGCAGTGGCCAGCACCCGCCGGATCGGTGCGGGCAATCCCTGCTCGAGCGCTTCGTCCGGTTCGAACCAGCGGCCCTCGCCGAGCGCAGCGAGCGCTGCCGCCGCCGGTGCCTTGGCGCGCGCCGGCCACTGCCAGTGCACCGGCTGCAGCATCCAGTCGAAATGCGTCAGCGCGTGCTTGAACGCCGGCAGCTCGGTGCGAGCGCCGGGCCAGCCCTGCGTGAGCGCGGCGAGGGCTGCTTCGTCGTCGAGCAGCGGCAGGCAGGCGAGCCCGGCCCACACGCCCTGCTCGGGCCGGCGCACGAGCCAGGTGCGGCCGCGGTGTTCGAGCCACAGCATCACGTTGCTGCGCAGGCCGCGCACGAGCTTCTTCGTCTTCACCGGGTAATCGTGCGGCCGGCCTTGCGCGTTCGCCACGCAGCGCGCGGCCAGCGGGCATTGCGCGCACAGCGGCCGCCGTGCCAGGCAGACGGTGGCGCCGAGATCCATGAGCCCTTGCGTGTAGCTCTCGACGCCGCGCTTGGGCAACTGCGCCTCGGCCGCCGACCACAGCGCGCGCTGCGCGGCCGCAACAGCGAGGTCCTGCTCGAAGCCGAGCACGCGCGTCAGCACGCGCTTGACGTTGCCGTCGAGGATGGCAGCGCGCTCGCCGAAGCAGAAGGCGGCGATCGCTGCCGCGGTGCTGCGGCCGATGCCCGGCAGCCGCGCCAAGGCTTCGCTGTTGCCGGGGAAGCGGCCGCCGTGCTCGGCCACGACTTCCTGCGCGCAGCGGTGCAGGTGGCGCGCGCGGCTGTAGTAGCCAAGGCCGCTCCACAGCGCCAGCGCGTCGGCCAGCGGTGCCGCCGCGAGCGCGTGCACGCTGGGGAAGCGGGCGAGGAAGCGGCCGTAGTAGTCGAGCACGGTCGCGACTTGCGTCTGCTGCAGCATCACTTCCGACAGCCACACGCGATAAGGATCTCGCTCGCCGATCCACGGCAGGCCGCGGCGGCCGTGCTGGCGCTGCCAGCGCTGCACGAGGCTGGCGAGGGGCGGTTGGGTTGGCGCGGTGTCGGGGCGCGAGGCGGAGCGACCCGCCCTCACCCCAACCCTCTCCCGCGGGGCGGGAGAGGGAGCACGCTGCGGCCCTGCGGCAGAGGGGGCACGCTCCCGCGCGGCGCGGGGGCGCTGGCTCAAGCCGGAGCGTCCTGCCGCGCGGGCGAGGGTGCCGCGGTCGCTGAAGGCGCGGCCGGCACAGCGGGCAAGGCCGACGTGAGCATCGGCAAGGCGCGGCCCGACGTATCGCCGGCCGAGTGCGCCATGCCGCTGCCCGGCACCACCGCGTCGACGAGCATGTCTTCCTCGCCCGGCGCGCAACGTGCCGCCGACACCGCATTGGCCGCCAGCACCTCGATGCGGCTGATGATCTGCACGAGATGGTCTTCCTGCCCCTGCACTTCGGCGATGCGCAGCTCCAGCTCGCCGGCGGCACTCTGCACGCGTTCGAGCGATTCGCGCCGGCGTGCGAAGCCGCGGCGGCGTTCGCGCAGCTGCATCTCGATCTGGCCCGAGCTTGCCTTGCTCCACAGCTCCAGCTCGGCGGCGGCGTTCTCGAAGATCACGCGCAGCTTCGAAAGCAGCATGCGCCGGAACTGCTCGGCGAAGCCCGGCTGCGCCATGCGCCAGGCCTGGTGGAAGCCGAAGTAGCGGCTGTAGTTGTCCTCGATGAGCGTCAGCTCGCGCTTGTAGGTGTCCAGCCCCGGCACGGGCCCGACGACGAGCGCGAAGCCGAACTCGGTGTTGAGCTGCGTGAAGCTCGCTTCGAGCATCTGGCGCATCTCGTCGGCCTGGCGCTCGGCGGCGGCGAGCACGGCGCGCAGCCGCGCGAGCAGCTCGCCGAACGCGGCCTTGCCGCCGATGTTGAACGGGCGGCCGCTGGTCTGGCTTTGCAGCAGCGCCACCTCGCGGCGCAGCGTGTCGTTGGAAAGCCGCGCCGTCATCTCGCGCAGCTGGCGCATCTGCACCGAACGCAGCGCCGCCAGCCGCGCCGTGCAGCGCTCGAACTCGGCCGCTTCGGCCTCGACGCGGTCGAGCATGCGCGCGAGCTTGCCGCTGCTCTTGCCGCGCAGGCCGCGCAGCTCGATCAGCTGCTCGGCAGTGTGGCGGCGGCGGTCGGTCAGGCGGTGCAGCGCGCCGGCGAGCAGCTGCGTCACCACCGTCACCGCGGCCTGCACGAGCAGCTCGTGCCGGCGCGGCATCAGCTCCTGCGCGAGTGCGCGCTCCAGCGGCGGGATGCGGCTGGCGGTGACGGCTTCGGCATCGTGGCCCACGCGCGCCGACAGCGCGTCGCGCGCCGACAGCGCGAAGACGCGCGTCAGCGGGATCTGCAGCGTGTTGCTCGTCACCAGGCGCTGGTGCTCGATCTGCTCGGCCACTTCCTCGGCGGTGGCGAGCGGATCGACGAGGGTGTCGATCTTGTTCAGCACCACGAAGCGCTCGAGGCTGGCGCCGCCGAGGTGCTCGCGCCAGATGGCGAGGTCGGTGCGCGTGACGCCGGTGTCGGCCGCCAGCACGAAGACCACCGCGTGCGCGGTGGGCAGGAGGCCCAGCGTCAGCTCGGGTTCGGCGCCGATGGCGTTCAGCCCCGGCGTGTCGATGACGACGAGGCCCGCTTCGAGCAACGGGTGCGGATAGTTGATGAGCGCGTGCCGCCAGGCCGGCACTTCGACGAGGCCGTCGGCGCCTTGCGGCGGGTTGTCCTCGGGCTGCTCGGCGTTCCAGAAGCCCAGCGCCGTGGCCTGCTCGACGCTGACGCGCTGCGTCCGCGTTACCGCCGACAACGCCTGCGTCAGCGCCAGCGGGTTGCGCGGCTCCAGCGGCACGTGCTGCCAGCTCTCGGGGCGGCCGCGCAGCTCGGCCAGCGAGTAGCCGCGCAGGCGCGTCTCGATGGGCAGCAACGAAAGCTGCGGCGGCAAGCCGGGCTCGTGCCGCAGTTCCACCGGGCACATCGTCGTGCGGCCGGGGGTGGCGGGCAGCACGCGCCGGCCGGCGTCGGCGAAGAAGATGGCGTTGATCAGCTCCGACTTGCCGCGCGAGAACTCGGCCACGAAGGCGAGCACGAGCTTGTCGGAGGCGAGCCGTTCGCGCAGTGCGGTGATCTGCGCCGAGGCGGCGTCGTCCTGCAGATCGTTGGCCGCAAGGAGCGCGGCGAGTTGCTGCACCCGCTTGTCCACCGCAGCACGCCAGCCGGCCAAGGCGTCGAGGTGACTGGCGATGACGGTCTTCATCCAGGGCGGGGTGGGGCGACCCGAGTGGGTGATGAGCGCGGACGGGCGCGGCGCATGCTAGCGCAGGGGTCGCGCGTTCGTTGTGTCTGTTTATCTCGGTGGCACGGGAAGCGCGCGGCACGAATGCGCCTATCCCTCGGTGCGTGTCTGCCAGCCTCAGGGGCGCGGCGGGCACGCCGATGCTGCGTTATCGGCGCTGGCCGCCGCCACTGTCGACGGTCGCGCGGCCGCCTTGCACGAGGCGCCGCACCGGCCGCGCGCAACGCGGGCAGGCTGGCCGGCGCGGCCGTAGACGGTGGCTTCGGCCTGGAAGGCGCCGGCGGCGCCGTGTACGTCGCTGAAGTCGCGCAGTGTCGAGCCGCCGAGCGCCAGCGCCTGGGCGAGGGTCGCGCGAATGGCCTCGAGCAGCCGGCCGGCGCGCGCGGCGCTGAGGCGGTCGCAGCGCGCCAGCGGATGCACGCCGGCGCGGTGCAGCGCCTCGCAGGCGTAGATGTTGCCGGCGCCGACCACCACTTCGCCGCCCAGCAGCACGGCCTTGATTGGCGCGCGGCGCGCCTTCAGCGCCTGGTGCAGCGCCTCGGGCGTGAGTGCCGGATCGAATGGCTCGGCGCCGAGCTTGGCGAGGAGCTTCGAAGCCGGCGGCCGATCGAGCGCCGGCGCGTAGACCACGGCACCGAAGCGGCGCGGGTCGGTGAGGCGCAGCGTGCCGCGGTCGGTGACGAGGTCGAAGTGGTCGTGCGCGCCGGGTGGGTCCGCACCGTTGGCTGCTGCACTGGAGGGCAGCAGCGCCAGCGAGCCCGACATGCCCAGGTGCACCAGCAGCCCGCCGGCCGCCTGACCCTCGCGTGCCAACGGCAGCCACAGGTACTTGCCGCGCCGCGCCACCGGCCCGAGCGTCGCGCCCACCAGCCGCGCACTGCGGCAGCCAAGCGGCCAGCGGAGCGGCTTGCCCAGGCGCACGCCGAGGACGCGTGCGCCGCGCAGTGGCTCGTCGATTCCTTGGCGCGTGACCTCCACCTCCGGTAACTCGGGCATGAAATCATTATGTGAGAATGGTTCGAAGGGCCCTCTTGAGTCGATCCGGCTTTGCCGGGCGACTCAACCCCCTCGGGGGGCGGCGGCGCTTGCGCCGCCAGGGGGCCAGTGATGCCTTGCCTCGTGGCGTGACTCCCTCGCTGGACGGATCCGGTCGCAGCACTCGCCTCGCCTCAGCTCGCCGCCCACGGCGTTTTGGTCCCACCATCCCGGTCACCCGGGGCCGTCTGCCGGTCGCATTCCGGTTGCTTCTCCGGACGCTGTCCTGCCCTTCTTCGTCTTCCTTCGGCGTTTCGGCGCCTGCTTGCCCGCCATGCCTCTTCGTGACCGCCGCGCGGCCCCCGCTCCCCTTGCTCCGCGCCGTCCCGCTCGTTGGATCCTGAACCCAGGTGCGTTGGCGGCCTGGGCCTTGCTCGGCGCTGCTGCGTTGCCGGCGCTCGCCTGGCCGACGGCTGCGCGGGCCGGAGTCGCGCAGGTGGGCGCACCGGTGGTCGCGCCGCCGGCCGCCGGCACTGAAAGCGCGGTTCCGCCCGCAGCCAACTCGGCGCTGGACGCGCCGCTCTTCTACCAACTGCTGATCGGCGAGCTGGAACTGCGCGGCGGCGAGAACGGCACCGCCTACGCGGTGATCCTCGACGCGGCGCGGCGCACGCGCGACGAGGCGCTGTTCCGCCGCGCCGTGGACATCGCGCTGGCTTCGCGCTCGGGCGAGCAGGCGCTCGCCGCGTCGCGTGCCTGGCGTTCGGCGCGCCCCGAATCGGCCGACGCGCTGCGCACGCAGCCGCAGATCCTCGTCGCGCTGGGGCGCCTGGCCGACGCGGCCGAGCCGGCGCGCGCTCATCAACGCCACGCCGCCCGAGGAGCGCGGCAACACCATCGTTGCGCTGCCGCGCTTCTTCGGCCGCGCCGGCGAGCCGAAGGCGGTGGCCGCGCTCGTCGAGGAGATCGTGCGCCCGCACATGCAGGCCGAGGCCACGCGCGTGCCGGCGCGCGTGGCGCAAGGCCGCGCCTGGCTGGCCGCCGGCGAAGGCGGGCGCGCTCTGGCGCTCGTTCGCGAGGCAGCGAGCCTGGATCCGGCCGCGCCCGGGCCGGTGCTGCTGGCGTTGGAAATGATGAAGAAGCAGCCCGAGGCCGAAGGCATCGTCGCTTCGTTCATGGCCCGCGCCGATGTCGACCCGGCGATCCGCCTGGCCTACGTGCGTGCGCTCACCGACGGGCAACGCTACGCCGAGGCGGTGACGCAGCTGCAGCAGGCGGTGCGGCAGCAGCCCGATTTCGCGCCGGCGTATCTGACGCTGGGCGCGCTGCAACTCGAACTGCGCAGCCCGCGCGAGGCCGAGACGGCGCTCAAGCGCTACGTCGAGCTGGTGCAGGGGCCGGCGGCTGCGAACGGCGCGGCGCCGGGCACCGGAGGGCTCGCACCCGCCGTTCCTGCCGCCCCCTCCGCGGCGAGTACCGACGACGGCGATGACGACGACGAGCCCACGGCGCGCGGCGGCCCCGGGCGCGGCCTCGTGCAGGCGTGGCTGATGCTCGCGCAGGCGGCCGAGCAGCGCGGCGACTTCGCTGCCGCCGAGGGCTGGCTGGCGCGCATCGACGACCCGCAGCGCGCGCTCGAAGTGCAGACGCGGCGCGCTTCGATGCTCGCCCGCCAGGGCAAGGTCAACGAAGCGCGGCAGATGATCCGCCAGGCGCCCGAGCGCACCACCGAGGACGGCCGCGCCAAGCTCGTGGCCGAGCTCGGGGTGCTGCGCGAAGTGAAGCGCTGGCGCGAGGCCTACGACCTGCTCGCCGGGGCACTGAAGCGCACGCCCGACGACGGCGACTTCGTCTACGAGCAGGCGATGATGGCCGAGAAGCTGGAGCGGCTGGACGAGATGGAGCGGCTGCTCAGGCGCGTGATCGAGCTCAAGCCCACCAACGCGCACGCGTACAACGCGCTCGGCTACTCGCTGGCCGATCGGCGCCAGCGGCTGCCCGAGGCGCGCGACCTGATCCGCCGCGCGCTCGAGCTGGCACCGGGCGACCCGTTCATCACCGACAGCCTCGGCTGGGTCGAGTTCCGCATGGGCAACGGCGAGGCGGCGCTGCGCCACCTGGAAGGCGCTTGGCGCGCCAGGCCCGACACCGAGATCGGCGCCCACCTGGGCGAAGTGCTGTGGACGCTCGGCCGCAAGGACGAGGCGCGCCGCATCTGGCGCGAAGCGCGCGCCAAGGACGCCAACAACGAGGTGCTGCGCGAGACGCTGAAGCGGTTGCGCGTCGTCGAGCCGTGAACGGCGCGGCGCGCGCGCCGGCGCGGCCGGGCCGGCGGCCATCTGCGCCGGGCGCAAGCGATGCGAGGGTGTTTGCAGCGAGCCGGTCGGCTCGCTTCGATGGCCGCTGCGATGGCCGCTTCGACCGCGGCGCTGCTCGCAGCCTGTGCCACCGCGCCGCCGGACACGGGGAGCCTGGCGCTCACGGCCAGCGGGCGCCTGGCCGTGCGCGTCGATGCCACGCCCGAGCGGCCGGCGCAAAGCCTCACCGCCGCCTTCGAGTGGCGCGGCAGCGGCGAGCGCGGCGAGCTGACCCTGCTGTCGCCGCTGGGCAGCCGCATCGCGCAGGCGCGCTGGACGCCGCAGGGCGCGTGGCTCGTCACACCCGACGCTCAGGCGCAGTTCGATTCGCTCGAGGCGCTGGCCGAACGCGCCTTCGGCGAACGCATTCCGCTCGTGGCCTGGCCCGACTGGCTGGCCGGGCGGCCCTGGCCGGGGGCGGCATCGGCGCCGTTGGCTGCCGCCGCGAGTGGGGGGACCGCTGCCGGCTTCGAACAACTCGGCTGGCGCGTTGACCTCGCCCGCTTCGCCGATGGCCGTATCGAGGCGCTTCGCAGCGCACCGCCCACGGTGGCCGTGCGCATCGTGCTGGACAAGGGCGATGAAGCGCCGGCACGTCCCGCGGTGGGAGCAGCGGCAGGAGCTGCGTCCGCAGCCGGAGCGAGCAAGCCATGACGCTGCGCGCGCTGCACGACGTGCCCGCCCCGGCCAAGCTGAACCTCTTCCTGCACGTGGTCGGCCGGCGCGCCGACGGCTACCACCTGCTCGAGTCGCTCTTCGTGCTCATCGACTGGGCCGACCGGCTGCACTTCGAGCGGCGGGAAGACGGCCGCCTGCAGCGCCACGACCTGCACTCGGCCGCGAGCCTGCCTGCCGCGGCCGCGGCTCTGCCGGCCGAGGACTTGTGCATCCGCGCCGCGCGCGCGCTTGCGCAGGCCAGCGGCACGACGCTGGGCGCCGACATCCACCTCGACAAGCGCCTTCCGGCCGGTGCCGGCATGGGCGGCGGCAGCTCGGATGCAGCGACCACGCTGCTGGCGCTGAACCGCCTGTGGGGCCTCGGCTGGCCGCGCGAGCGGCTGGCATCCGTCGGCCTGGCGCTCGGCGCCGACGTGCCGTTCTTCGTGCGCGGCGAGAACGCGCTCGTCGAAGGCATCGGCGAAGTCATCACGCCGGCCGCCGTGCCGCCGCGGCCTTATGCGGTGGTGAAGCCAGCGGCGTCGCTCGGCACGGCCGAGGTCTTCGGCCACCCGGCGCTCGTGCGCGACACCGCGCGGCTCGGGGAACCGGCGCGCGCCGCTATACTTGCGGGCTCTTTCGAGGGCTTCGAAGGCTTCGGGCGGAACGATCTGCAGCCTGTGGCCGAAGACCGGTGCAGCGAGGTGGCCCAAGCAGC
The DNA here is from genome assembly GCA_046348035.1 of Rubrivivax sp. Taxonomy (GTDB): domain Bacteria; phylum Pseudomonadota; class Gammaproteobacteria; order Burkholderiales; family Burkholderiaceae_C; genus Rubrivivax. Next base: position 28,309 of record JAXMEZ010000008.1, read on the forward strand.
CGGCTGGCTTGCCCGGCGCTTCGGTGCCAGCCGCATGACAGGCTCGGGCAGCGCGGTGTTCTCAACGTTGTCTTCGGAAGTTCGACAAGGGTTTTCGGCTTCAGGCGCGCTCGGCTCCTCCGCGGCGATGCCCGGGGCGGCAGCGGCGGCGCCCCAGGTGCTGCCGGATCTGCCGACCGGGTGGGTGGGGCGGGTCTGCCAGGGCCTGGCTCGCCACCCGTTGGCGGACTGGGCCCGGTGAACGAAGCGTGAGAGAGAGGTTTTCGGTGGCGGCGGTCCTGACCGGAGCGCCGCGACCCGTGTAGGGGAGTCGCCAAGTTGGTTAAGGCATCGGATTTTGATTCCGACATGCGAGGGTTCGAGTCCTTCCTCCCCTGCCAAACCATAACGACCGATCGTCAGCATCGACCCGGTTGACCCGGCCGGCCCGGGCGAACCGGGCCTCAACCGTCCCGGCGGAGTCCGAACCGTGCTGTTCAACACCGTGCTCTTCACCGGCAACGCCAACCCGGCGTTGGCGCAGGAGATCGCCACCCACCTCGGCGTCGAGCTCGGCGCCGCCTCGGTGGGCCGCTTCTCCGACGGCGAGGTGACGGTGGAGATCCGCCAGAACGTGCGCGCGCGCGACGTGTTCGTCGTGCAGCCCACCTGCGCGCCGGTCAACGAGCACCTGATGGAACTGCTCATCATGGTCGATGCGATGAAGCGCGCCAGCGCCCGCCGCATCACCGCGGTGATCCCGTACTTCGGCTATGCGCGCCAGGACCGCCGGCCGCGCAGCACGCGCGTGCCCATCAGCGCCAAGGTGGTGTCCAACCTGCTGGAGACCGTGGGTGTGGAGCGCGTGCTGACGATGGACCTGCACGCCGACCAGATCCAGGGCTTCTTCGATATCCCGGTGGACAACATCTACGCCAGCCCGGTGCTGCTGTCCGACCTCAAGGCCAAGCGCTACCCGAACCTCATCGTCGTCTCGCCCGACGTCGGCGGCGTCGTGCGCGCTCGCGCACTGGCCAAGCAGCTGGGCTGCGACCTGGCGATCATCGACAAGCGCCGCGCCGCGGCCAATGTCTCCGAGGTGATGCACGTCATCGGCGACATCGAAGGCCGCAACTGCGTGATCATGGACGACATGATCGACACCGCCGGCACGCTGGTGAAGGCGGCCGAGGTGCTGAAGGAGCGCGGCGCCAAGAGCGTCTACGCCTACTGCACGCACCCGGTGTTCTCGGGTGCCGCGGTCGATCGCATCGCCAAGAGCGCGATGGATGAGGTGGTGGTGACCAACACCATCCCGCTGAACGACAAGGCCAAGGCCTGCCCGAAGATCCGACAGCTCTCGGTGGCTTTCCTGTTCGCCGAGACGATCCGCCGCATCAGCGACGGCGAGTCGGTCACTTCGCTGTTCTCGGAACAGAACAATAACTTTTGACTGGAGGATAAGCCGGCCACCCTGCGGGCGGCCGGCCAAGCGGGCTTGGACTCGAGCCGAGCCCTTTCATCGGCGCCTGGTCGCGGGCGCCTTCACCTGAAGACCCAACTTGGAGTCACCATGAAGTTCACCGCTTTCGAGCGCAGCCTGCAGGGGACCGGAGCGAGCCGCCGCCTGCGCCGCGCCGACAAGGTGCCCGGCATCGTCTACGGCGCCGGCACACCGAAGATGATCGAGCTCGATCACAACGCGCTCTTCTTCGCGCTGAAGAAGGAAGCCTTCCACAGCTCGATCCTCGAGATGGAACTGGCCGGCCCTAATGGGTCTGTTCACGAGAAGGTGCTCCTGCGCGACTTCCAGATGCACGCCTGGAAGCCCATCGTCATGCACATCGACTTCCAGCGCGTCGACGACAGCACGCGCCTGCGCAAGAAGGTGCCGCTGCACTTCACCGGCGAAGAGAATTCGCCGGCGGTCAAGACCGACCACTGCCTCGTCGGCCACGTGGCCAACGAGATCGAGATCGAGTGCCTGGCCTCGAAGCTGCCGGAGTTCGTCGAGATCGACCTCTCGCACCTCGTCAAGGGCCAGAGCCTGCACGCCAGCGACCTGAAGCTGCCCGAAGGCATCAAGGCGGTGAAGCACGGCACGCTGAACCCGGTGATCGTCTCGGTCACCGTGCCCAAGGCCGAAGCCGAGGAAGCACCCGCGGCAGCGCCCGTGGTCGTGGCCGCGGCGCCCGACAAGAAGGCCAAGCCGAAGAAGGACGAGAAGCAGAACAAGAAGTAGAAGGTCCTTCGCACCTTCTAGGGTGTTCGGGCTACTCCCCGACTCCCCCGTCAGCAGGCCTCACTCCGGTGAGGCCTGTTCGTTTCGGGCGCTGCCTATCATCCGCGCCCATCATGATTCGACTCTTCGTGGGCCTCGGCAACCCGGGCCCGGAATACGAAGCCACGCGGCACAACGCGGGCTTCTGGTGGCTGGAAGCGCTGGCCGGCGAACTCGGCGCGCGGCTCGTGCCCGAGCGCAGCTACCAGGCGCTGGTGGCGCGCGTCAACGGCAAGGGCGCCGACGGCGGCCCGGTGTGGCTGCTCGAGCCGATGACCTTCATGAACCGTTCGGGCGTTGCGGTCGCGGGGCTGGCGCGCTTCTTCAAGATCGCGCCGCAGCAGATCCTCGTCGTGCACGATGAACTGGACCTGCAGCCCGGCCAGGCCAAGCTCAAGCAGGGCGGCAGCGTCGCCGGCCACAACGGGCTGAAGGACATCCACGCGATGCTCGGCACGCTGGACTTCTGGCGCCTGCGCCTGGGCATCGGGCACCCGGGCGTCAAGGCCGAGGTGCCGAACTACGTGCTCAAGCGCCCGTCGGCCGAACACCGCGACGCGATCATGAAGGCCATCGAGCAGTCGCTCGGCGCCGCGCCGGCGCTGCTGGCCGGCGACATGGACAAGGCGCTAGCGCGCATCCACGCCGGGCCGCAACGGCCGAAGCCGCCGCGCAAGGAGCCCGGCCCCAAGGAGCCGGGCAAGGAGCCGGGCAAGGAACCGGACCCGGAAGCGCCGGGCACCGCAGTGCCGGCCGGCGAATCCAGGGTGCCCGCCGCAACGACGAAATCCGGAGGCCCGACATGACGACGAAGCGCGCCCTCTCTCGCAGCCCCGCTCTCGCGCTGGCCGTGGCGCTTTGCGCCGCGCTACCGCTCGCTGCAACGGCGGCCACCGGAGCCACTGCGACGCGACGACCACCGTGGCTGCGGCGCCGAAGGCCGCAGCTACAGCGACGCGCCGTGCGCCGGCGGCCGCGCCATCGACGCGGCCGATCCGCGCAGCGCCGAACAGGTGGCGCAAGGCCGCGCCGTGCTGGCCGCGGACATGGCGCGCCGAGTCGATGCGGCGCGAGCGCCTGGAACGCGAGCGGCACGAGGCGAAGTACGCGCAGCGCGTGCCGGTGTCGCTGTCTCGCGCGAAGGCGCCGCTCAACCCTGCGGCGGCGCCGGGCGGGCGTACCATGGGGAACGGGAGCAGGTGGAGCAGGCGCAGCAGGCCCCGAAGGCGTCGAAGCCGAAGCTGGCGCGGCGCAGCGGCCGCCGTCTTCGCTGCCTGCAGACGATGACTTGTGCAAGCAACTGCTCCGGCGTCTCCACGTGCGCCGGGTTGAGCGGGATGCAGCTCACCGGGCACACCTGAACGCACTGCGGCTCGTCGAAGTGGCCGACGCACTCGGTGCACTTCAGCGGGTCGATCTCGTAGATCAGAACGCCGAGCGAGATCGCCTGGTTCGGGCACTCGGGCTCGCAGACGTCGCAGTTGATGCACTCGTCGGTGATCATCAGCGCCATGGCGCGGCCCTCCGACTGCGAACCAGCACGCGGCGCGAGAAGGGCCAGGGCGGCAGCGCTGCGCTGCGGCCTCAGGCCTCGGGCTGCGCCACCCGCTCCTTGAGCCGCCGCAGCACCGAGGGCGCGACGAACTTCGAGACGTCGCCGCCGAGGCTGGCGATCTCGCGCACGAAGGTGCCGCTGACGAACTGGAACTGGTCGCTCGGCGTCATGAACACGGTCTCGACGTCGGGCATCAGCTGGCGGTTCATGCCGGCCATCTGGAACTCGTACTCGAAGTCGCTCACCGCGCGCAGCCCGCGCACGACGACCTTGCCGCCGCTCTCGACGACGAAGTCGCGCAGCAGGCCGCGGAACGGCGTCACTTCGACGTTGCGATACGGTGCGGCGATCTCGCGCGCGATCTCCAGCCGCTCGGCGATGGTGAACATCGTTCGCTTGTGGTGCCCCGCGGCCACGGCCAGGATCAGCCGGTCGTACAGGCGCGCGGCGCGCCGCATCAGGTCTTCGTGCCCGAGCGTCATCGGGTCGAAGGTGCCCGGATAGACGGCCGTGATGGGCGTGGCGTTCTTCATGGCCCGGGTCTCCTCGGCGTGGCGGGCGGCGCTGGGTGTCGGGGTGACATCGTCTTGGATGTTGCGGTGCAGTGTAGCCGGCGCATCGGGGCGATACGGCGGCTCCGAGGGCCGACGCGCCTGAGAAGCTGCGCGTGAACGGCGCCGGCGCGCAGCGAGCGCCACGGCGCGAGGCCTGCCGGCAATGCCTGCACCGGTGCGGCCGATTCGACGTACACGAAGCCGCCTTCGGCCAGCAGCGGCGCCGCGGCGGCGAGCGCTGCTGCATGCAGCCCTGCGTCGAACGGCGGGTCGAGCAGCACGAGGTCGAAGTGCGCGGGCGAGAGCGCGGCGGCGCGCGCCATCCACGCCAGCGCGTCGCCGTGGACGACCTGCACGCCTTCGCCGCGAGGCGTGCGCAGGTCGCCCTCGAGGCTGCGCGCCTGCGCGCCGTCGCGCTCGATGAGCACCACTTCGGCCGCGCCGCGCGAGGCCGCTTCCAGGCCGAGCGCACCGCTGCCGGCGAAGCGTCGAGCACGCGCCAACCGGTGAGGTCCTGACCGAGCCAGTTGAAGAGCGTCTCGCGCACGCGGTCGGGCGTCGGCCTCAGGCCGGGCTTGTCGGCCACCGGCAGCCGCGTGCGCTTCCATTGGCCGCCGATCAAGCGAACTTCGCCGGCCGGCCGGGCGCCTCTGCTGCTGCGCCGCCGTGCCGCGGCGCTGCTCGCGTCAAAGGCGCACCGGCACGCCGTCGCGCGCCAGCAGCGCCTTGGCCTGGCCGACCGTGAACTCGCCGTAGTGGAAGATGCTCGCGGCGAGCACCGCGTCGGCGCCGCCGATGCGGATGCCTTCGCTCAGGTGCTCGAGCGCGCCGACGCCGCCCGAGGCGATCACCGGCACGGGCACCGCGTCGGACACCGCGCGCGTGAGTTCGAGGTCGAAGCCGCTCTTGGTGCCATCGCGGTCCATGCTCGTGAGCAGGATCTCGCCGGCGCCGAATTCGGCCATGCGGCGCGCCCACTCAACGGCGTCGATGCCCGTGTTGCGGCGCCCGCCGTGCGTGTAGACCTCCCAGCGCGGAGGCAGTCGCGGTCAGCCGCAGCCGCATCGCCTTCATTGCCCGCACCCACGCGCTGCTTCGCATCGATGGCGACGACGATGCACTGCGCGCCGTACTTGGCGCTCGCTTCGCGAATGACTTCGGGGTTCGCCACCGCCGCCGAATTGAAGCTCACCTTGTCGGCGCCGGCGTTGAGCAGCCGCCTCACGTCGGCCACGGTGCGCACGCCGCCGCCGACGGTGAGCGGGATGAACACCTGCGCCGCCACCGCTTCGATGATGTGCAGGATGACATCGCGCTCGTCGCTGGTGGCGGTGATGTCGAGGAACGTCAGCTCGTCGGCGCCCTGGTCGTTGTAGCGCGCGGCGATCTCAACCGGGTCGCCGGCGTCGCGCAGCGCGACGAAGTTGACGCCCTTGACGACGCGGCCGGCGGTGACGTCCAGGCAGGGGATGACGCGCTTGGCGAGCATGCGTGCTGGCCTCGCCGGCCTCAGGCGGCGTTGCCGTCGAGTTCGTCGGCGCGCTTCTGCGCCGCGGTGAAGTCGAGCGCGCCGGTGTAGATGCTGCGCCCGCAGATGACGCCTTCGACACCGTCGGCCTGCACGGCACACAGCTTCTCGATGTCGGCCAGGCCCGCGAGGCCGCCCGAGGCGATGACCGGGATCGACAGCGACTGCGCCAGCTTCACCGTGGCTTCGACGTTGATGCCGGTGAGCATGCCGTCGCGGCCGATGTCGGTGTAGATGATCGCCTCGACGCCGTAGTCCTCGAACTTCTTCGCCAGGTCGACCACCTCGTGGCCGGTGAGCTTGCTCCAGCCATCGGTGGCCACCTTGCCGTCCTTGGCGTCGAGGCCGACGATGATGTGGCCGCCGAAGGCGCTGCAGGCGTCCTTCATGAAGCCCGGGTTCTTCACCGCGGCCGTGCCGATGACGACGTAGCTGATGCCGTCGTCGAGGTAGCGCTCGATCGTGTCGAGGTCGCGGATGCCGCCGCCCAGCTGCACCGGGATGCGCTCGCCGATGGCGCGCAGGATCGACTTCACCGCGTTCTCGTTCACCGGCCGGCCGGCGAAGGCGCCGTTGAGGTCCACCAGATGCAGCCGGCGCGCGCCGGCTTCGAGCCAGCGGCGGGCCATCGCAGCCGGGTCGTCGCCGAAGGTGGTGACGGCTTTCATGTCGCCTTGTTCCAGGCGCACGCACTTGCCGTCCTTGAGGTCGATGGCCGGGATCAACAGCATGACGAGGGGCCAGCGGTGGAGATTCGACTGCCGCAGTTCACGGATTCCACAGCAGGAAGTTTCGATACAGCGCCAAGCCCTGCGCCGCGCTCTTCTCGGGGTGGAACTGGGTGGCAAAAATGTTATCCCGCGCCAGCGCGCTGGTAAAGCGCGTCCCATAGTCGGTTTCCCCTGCGCTGTGCGCGGGGTTCGCCGCAACGGCATGGAAGCTGTGCAGGAAGTAGAACCAGCTGCCCTCGGCGATGCCTTGCCACAACGGGTGCGCGCTCGCGCTTGCGCTGCGGTGCACGCGGTTCCAGCCCATCTGCGGGATCTTGTAGCGGCTGCCGTCGGGCTGGCGCTGGCCTTCGAGGCGAAAGCGCACGCAGCGGCCGGGGATGAGGCCCAGCCCCGGCGTGTCCTGCTCCTCGCTGTGGTCGAGCAGCATCTGCATGCCCACGCAGACGCCGAAGAGCGGCTTCGTCGCTGCCGCGTGCCGCACCGCCGCTTCGAGGCCCGAGTCGCGCAGCTCGCGCATGCAGTCGCGAATCGCGCCCTGGCCGGGCAGCACCACGCGCGTGGCAGCGAGCACTTCCTCCGGGTTGCCGGTGACGATGACGCGCACGTCCAGTTCGCGCGCGGCGTGCGCCACCGCCTGCGACACCGATCGCAGGTTGCCCATGCCGTAGTCGACGACGGCGACGGTTTCCATCGCGTTGTGTTTGCGGTCGCGCCGGCTAGAGCGAGCCCTTGGTCGAAGGGATCGTGCCGGCAGCGCGCGGGTCGGCGGTGAGCGCCATGCGCAGCGCGCGCGCGAACGCCTTGAAGACGGTCTCGCACTGGTGGTGCGCGTTGTCGCCCTTCAGGTTGTCGATGTGCAGCGTGACGCCGGCGTGGTTGGAGAAGCCCTGAAAGAACTCGGTGGCGAGCTGGGTGTCGAAGCCGCCGATCTGCGCCGCCCTGAACGCCACATCCATGTGCAGCCCGGGGCGGCCGGAGAAGTCGACCACCGCGCGCGACAGCGCTTCGTCCAGCGGCACGTAGGCGTGCCCGTAGCGGGTGATGCCGCGCTTGTCGCCCACCGCCTGCGCCACGGCCTGGCCGAGCGTGATGCCCACGTCCTCCACCGTGTGGTGGCCGTCGATGTGCAGGTCGCCCTCGGCTTCGATCGTGAGGTCGATGAGGCCGTGGCGCGCGACCTGGTCGAGCATGTGGTCGAAGAAGCCGATGCCGGTGGCGAGCTTCGCCTGGCCGGTGCCGTCGAGGTTCAGCGCGACGCGGATCCGCGTTTCCTTGGTGTCGCGTCGGATGTCCGCGGTGCGGTCGGCCGTGCGTTCGGCAGTACGGTCGGCAGTGCGTGGCGGCGTCATGCAAGGCTCTCCCGCAGCGCGTGGATCATCTGGTCGTTCTCTTCGGGCGTGCCCACCGTCAGGCGCAGGCAGTTGGCCAGGAGCGGGTGCATGCCGGCGATGTGCTTGACGAGCACGCCGCGCGCCTTCATGCCCTCGAACGCGCGCTTGGAGTCGGGCACGCGCACGAGGATCATGTTGGCCTCGCTCGGGAACGCGGTGACGCCGGGCAGCGCGGCGAGCGCTTGCTGCAGCCGCGCGCGCTCGCTGCGCAGCACGGCGGCCTGGCGCGCGTACTCGGCGGCGTGTTCGAGCGCGAACAGCGCCGCCTCGGTGTTGAGCACGCCCACGTTGTACGGCGGGCGCACCTTGTCGATCTCGTCGATCAGCGCCGCGGCACCGCAGAGGTAGCCGAGCCGCACGCCCGCGAGGCCGAACTTCGACAGCGTGCGCAGCACCAGCACGTGCTCGTTGCCGGGCCGGCCGAGGCGGCTCATCCACGTGCGTGAAGCGAACGGCTGATAGGCCTCGTCGAAGACGACGAAGCCGCTCTGCTCGCCCACCGCGGCGACGATGCGCTCGAGGACCGTGTCGTCCCACAGGTTCGCCGTCGGGTTGTTCGGGTAGGCGAGGTAGGTGAGCGCGGGCCGATGCGTCGCGACGGCGTCGAGCATCGCCGGCGCGTCGAGCTCGAACTGCGCCGTCAGCGGGACGCCGGCGAAGCGCAGGCCGCGCAGCTTCGCGCTCATCTCGTACATCACGAAGCCGGGCACCGGCGCCAGCACCGTCGCACCACCGGGCACGTCGCAGGCCACCGAGAGCAGGTCGATCAGCTCGTCGCTGCCGTTGCCGAGCATCAGCTTGCAGCCGGCGGGCAGTTGCGCATGGCGAGCGAGGGCGGCGATAGGTCGGCGCTGCGGGCGCCCGGGTAGCGGTTGATCGCCACCGCGCCCAGCCGCTCGCCGAGCGCGCGCGCTGTAGCTCGGGCGACAGCGGGAACGAGGTTCTCCATCGCGTCGAGCTTCACGAGCCCGGCGCTGGGCTGCACGGCGTACGCATGCATCGACTGCACGTCCTGGCGGATGATCAGCGCCGCGGTCGAGCGGGGACGTCGGCATGGGGGCGGTCGAAGGATCATGCGGCGGGTGCGTCGAGCAACTCCGGCCCTTCGACGAACGGGTTCACGATGCGCAGCCGCTCGATGCGCTGGTCGTGCTGCAGATCCTCTGTGAGCAGCAGCGTGCAGCCCTCGCGCTGCGCTGCGGCCACCATCCAGGGCGTCCCAGTAGTGCAACCGTGGCGCATTCCCACCGCCCAGGCCGCCTCGATGGTGGCCAGGTCAGGCCCAGGGCTGCCACTGTTGCAGCCGGCGCACCTCGGCGCGTGCATCGCCGGCGGGCATGGGGGAGCAGCTTGCGCGTGGCGTTGACGTAGAACTCGTTCAGCACCTGCGTGCTCAGGCGCCCCCGCACCGCCGCAGCCACAGCTCGCGCAACCAGGCGCGCGGCGTCGTGCTTGCCGGCATGCGCCCGGTCCTCGGCGTACAAGAGTACGTTCGTGTCAACGAAAACGGTCGAGTCGCTCGGCATAGATCTCGTCGCGCTTCGGATATGGCCGTCGGAACGGAACGGCCGACATCGCGTTCCATCCAGTCGCGCATCGCGCGCTCATAGGCGTCGTCGCTGCGCATGTCTTCTCGGCCAGGTTTCACCCACCAGCCGCGACACACTCGTGTTGCGGCGCACTTGCAGACGAGCCCACTCAGCGACACTGTCTGCCATCGTGATGGTGACGTTCTTCATGTCAGCACCCTCACTGATTTCCACCGAGATCCCGGTGCGCCACGATTTTCGTGACACACGAACGCGGTAACGCAACCTCGTTGGCGAGCGCATGGGCCTGCAGGCCTTCGCCGTGCGCCAGCTCCGTTGCCACCGGCCCGAGGACGCGAGCACCCGCTTCGCTCACTTCGATGAGGCTGCTTCGCTTCTGGAAGTCCATCACTCCCAGCGGCGACGAGAACCGCGCCGTGCCGGACGTGGGCAGCACGTGGTTCGGGCCGGCGCGGTAGTCGCCCAGACTCTCGCTGGCGAAGGCGCCGAGGAAGATCGCGCCGGCGTGCTTCAAGAGCGGTTCCCAGCGCACCGGTTCGCGCGCGGCGATCTCCAGGTGCTCGGGGGCGATGCGGTGCCGCTGATCTCGCACGCCTCTTCCATGCTGCGCGTTCGCACGAGCGCGCCGCGGCCGGCTAGGCTGGCGCGGATGACCACCTGCCGCGGCAGGCCCGGCAGCAGCCGCTCGATGGCCGCGTGCACCGCGTCGAGGTACGCGGCGTCGGGCGTGAGCAGGATGCTCTGCGCGAGCTCGTCGTGCTCGGCCTGGCTGAAGAGGTCCATCGCCACCCAGTCGGCGTTCACGCTGCCGTCGGCCAGCACGAGGATCTCGCTCGGGCCGGCGATCATGTCGATGCCCACCTGCCCGAAGACGCGCCGCTTGGCGCTGGCGACATAGGCGTTGCCCGGGCCGGTGATCTTGTCGACGCGCGGGATCGTCGCCGTGCCGTAGGCGAGTGCCGCCACGGCCTGCGCGCCGCCGATCGTGAAGATGCGGTCGACGCCGGCGATCACCGCTGCGGCCAGCATAGGCGGGTTGCGCTCGCCGCGCGCGCCTACCCCTTCGCCCCTGGCGGCCGCCGCTTCGCCGGCCGCAGCGCTACCGCGCACCGGCGTAGGCACCACCATCACGATCTCGCCGCCGACGCCGGCCACCTTCGCCGGCACCGCGTTCATCAGCACGCTCGACGGATACGCCGCCTTGCCGCCGGGCACGTACAGGCCCACGCGGTCGAGCGGCGTCACCTTCTGGCCGAGCAGCGTGCCGTCGGCTTCGCGGTAGGTGAAACCGCGGCCGCACGCTTGCAGCTGCCGCTCGTGATAGGCGCGAATGCGCGCGGCCCGCCGTTTCAGGCGCTGCGCGCTGCGCCGGCGTGATCGCGGCCAGCGCACGTTGCAGCGCGTCGGGCCGCACTTCGAGCGCGGCCATCGAATCGGCCTGCAAGCCGTCGAAGCGCGCCGTGTACTCCAGCACCGCCGCATCGCCGCGCCGGCGCACGTCGGCGAGGATGGCCGTCACCGCCTGCTCGATCACCGCGTCGGCTTCGTCGGACCAATGGCGCAGCTTTGCGGCCGCCGCTTCGAAATCCGGCGCGGTCGTGTCCAGCCGCGCGATGGAAACGGCGCTCATCGCTGCGCCTGCGCTGGTTGTGGCGTCTGCGCGGTCACCGCCCGCTCGGCCACCGCCTGCTCGAAGGCATCGATCAGCGCGCGCAGCGCGTCGCGCTTGACCTTGAGCGCTGCGGCGTTCACGACCAGCCGCGCCGAGATGTCCATGATGCGTTCCACCTCGACGAGCCGGTTCGCCTTCAGCGTGCCGCCGGTGGAGACGAGGTCGACGATCGCGTCCGCCAGGCCCGTCAGCGGCGCCAGCTCCATCGAGCCGTAGAGCTTGATGAGGTCGACGTGCACGCCCTTGGCCGCGAAGTGCGCGCGCGCGGCTTGCGTGTACTTCGTGGCCACGCGGATGCGCGAGCCCTGGCGCACGGCGCTCGCGTAGTCGAAGTCCTCGCGCGTGGCCACGCTCATGCGGCAGCGCGCGATGCGCAGGTCCAGCGGCCGGTAAAGGCCCGTGTTGCCGCCGACGCCGCCGGCGGCCTCGGCGCCGTGCTCCAGCAGCACGTCCAGCCCCGCCACGCCGAGGTCGGCGCCGCCGTGCTGCACGTAGGTGGGCACGTCGCTGGCGCGCACCAGCACCACGCGCAAGTCGCTCCGGTTGGTGGCGAGGATGAGCTTGCGGCTCTTCTCGGGGTCGTCGAGCACCTCGATGCCCGCGGCCGACAAAAGCGGCAGCGAGTCGTCGAAGATGCGCCCCTTGGACAAGGCGAGGGTGATCATCGGAAGCATCGGTGCCAGTGGCCGGTGAGACTGCTGCAACCGGTGCACGCGCTTCGGAACCCGCCTTGCCTTGCGCCTTCTTGACCCCTGCCTTCGGCGCGCGGCACGCTCACGGTTCCCCGCGGCGCACCGCAGGGAGGTTCAATGGGGGTGGTACAGGCCGGCCGGCGGTGCCGCGGAGGCAGCCGCGAATTCGGCCGGAGTGAAGGTCTTCATCGAGAGCGCGTGGATCTGTTCGCGCATTCTATCGCCCAGTGCCTTGTAGACCCGTTGGTGGCGGCGAACGCTGAGCAGGCCTTCGAACTCCGTGGAGACGATGGTGGCAAAGAAGTGGCGGCCGTCGCCTTCCACCTCGACGTGCGTGCAGGGCAGCGCGGCGGCGATGAAGCCGCGCACTTCCTCGGCGGTGGGTTCGCGCATTGATCGTTCCTCTGCCGCTTCAGCTCAGGTCGCGCGAGCGTTCGATGATGCGCGAGACGATGCCGTAGGCCACCGCCTCCTCGGCGCTCATCCAGTAGTCGCGCTCCATGTCGGCGAGCACCTTGGCGATCGTGTGCCCGGTCTCGCGCGCGACGACGCCGGCGATGCGTTCGCGCGTCTTGATGATCTCCTTGGCCTGGATCGCGATGTCGGTGGCGCGGCCGCCGGCGCCGCCCGCGGGCTGGTGGATCATGAAGCGCGTGTTGGGCAGGCACACGCGCCTTTCCTTGGGCGCGGCGAGAAAGATGTGCGTGCCGGCGCTGGCCACCCAGCCGCTGCCCACCGTGGTGACCGGCGCGCGCACGAAGCGGATCATGTCGTGGATGGCGTCGCCCGACTCGACGTGCCCGCCGGGCGAACTGATGAGCAGGTGGATCGGCGCTTCGGACTCCTGCGCCAGCAGGATCAGCCGCTCGCAGGTCTGCCGCGCCACCTTGTCGTCGACTTCGCCGAAGACGAGCACGAAGCGCGACTTCAGCGACAGCGCTTCCATCAGGCTGCCCGTGCGGCCGCTGGCGGCGGCGGGCTTGTTCTCTTCGGGGGCGGCGGGGTTCTCGGTGGGCATGTCGGTTCGCTCTTGACGCGGGCAACGGGCGGGCAACGCGGCCATTATCGCGGCGCCTCGGTGGCCCCTTCAGGCGCGCAGCTTGTACCCGCTGGCCAGGAGGCGCAGCGCCAGCCCGGCGACGAGCGCGAAGCTCGTTCCCACGACGGCCAGGCTCAGCCACGGCGACACGTCACCGGCGCCGAAGAAGCCGCGCCGGAAGCCGTCGATCATGTAGAAGAACGGGTTCAGGTGGCTCACCGCCTGCCACACGGCGGGCAGCGAGTGCACCGAGTAGAAGACGCCGGAGAGGAACGTCAGCGGCATGATGATGAAGTTCTGGAACGCCGCGAGCTGGTCGAATTTGTCGGCCCACAGCCCCGCGATGAGCCCGAGCGTGCCGAGCATCGCCGCGCCCAGCGCCGCGAAGACGACGATCCACCACGGCTCGGCCAACGGCAGCGGCGCGAACCACACGGTGACCAGCAGCACCCCGGCACCCACCGTGAGCCCGCGCACCATCGACGCGCCGGCGTAGGCCAGGTACCAGGCCCAGTGGTTCAGCGGCGTGACGAGCAGGAAGACGAGGTTGCCGGTGATCTTGCTCTGGATGAGCGAGCTGGAGCTGTTGGCGAACGAGTTCTGCAGCACGCTCATCATCACGAGCCCGGGGATCAGGAAGCTCGTGTAGCGCACGCCCTGGAACACCTGCACGCGGTCTTCGAGCACGTGGCCGAAGATCAGCAGGTACAGCACGGCGGTCAGCACCGGTGCGGCGACGGTCTGGAACGCCACCTTCCAGAAGCGCAGGATCTCCTTGCGAAAGAGCGTGCCGGTGCCGGCGAGCGAGTGCGAGCGCGCCGCGGCAGCCGCGGCGGAAGCGGCAGCAGGGGAATCGGGGCGGGCGGCAAGGGCCATGAGGCGGGCACGATACCGCAGGCATCGCTGGTCGCTTGCCGTCGCTTGCCGCCGCTGTGCGCCGCTTCCCGCCCCTTGTCGCCGCTGTGCGCCGCGGGCCCGTCGCAACGCGCGGCCGTCCGCGGCGGCTGGCTCATCCGCTCTCAGCGGAACAGGTCGGCGATGCCCGCGGTGTGGAACTGCTCGTAGGAGCTGATGCGGCCGTCGCCGCGGAACTTCCAGATGAAGACCCAGCGGCCGTCGGACACCTTGCCGCTGGCGCGGCCCTTGCACATGTAGCGGCCGATCGAGACGACGGTGTCGCCCTGCGCGACGAACTCCTGCGGCTCGAAGGCCTGCGTCTCGACGGCGGCGGCCAGCCGCTCGAAGAACTTCGGCACGTTGGCCTTGCCGTCGAAGGCGCCGCCGAACGGCACCACCGCGTCGTAGTGGCAGCGCCAGGTGATGTCGGGCGTCAGTCGCTCGACGATGGCGGGAACGTCGCCGCGGCCGAAGGCGGCGTAGATGTCCTGCACGGCCTGCACGTTGCGCGATTCGTTCATCTCGGGTCTCCTGGGGTTGGCTGAACGTGGCGCAACCATAGGAGCCGGGGCGGCCTCGGCGCATCGGCCAGGTGGCCTATCGGCGGCGCGCATCCGCAGTGCGGCGCCTTGCGTAGGCGGCGCCGACCGTCAGGCGAAGAGGCCGCGCTGCACCGCCCACAGGCCGACGCCGGCGCGGCTCTTCACGCCCGCCTTGGCGTAGATGTGGATCGTGTGGTGCTGCACCGTGCGCGGCGAGATCGCCAGCGCCTTGGCGATCTCCTTGTTCGTGAGGCCGCGCACCAGCCAGCGGAGCACGTCGAGTTCGCGCGGCGAGAGGTCGCCATCGACGCTCACGCCGGCGCTCTCTCCTTGCAGGGCCGCCGGCGTGCTCGCCGTGGTCCTTCTGTCCTTCACGATCTCGTGCCCGGCCGCGGCCAGCACCGCGTGCGCCGCACGCGGGCATACGCGGCCGCGCGCGACCTCGTCTTCGAGCACCTGCGCCGCCGCGGCCGGCGCCATCGCTCGCGCCAAGGGCGCGCTTCGGTGCAGGCGCGGTAGATGTCGGCTGCAGCCAGCAGCCGCGCGGGCAGCGGCAGGGTGACGCCTTCGCCGCGGTGGTAGCCGCTCGCGTCCAGGCGCTCGTGCACGCGGCCGGCGGCGTCGGCCAGCGGCGCCAGCGCCGGCGCGCGGCGCAATGCACGGTCGGTCCAGTAGCTGTGCAGGTGCACGCGCTCCCACTCGGCAGCGCTCAGCGGCGCAGGCTTGTCCCCAAGCCCGTGGGCACCGCGAGCGTGCCCAGGTCGTGCAGGAGCCCGGCGCGCCAGACGAGGCGCGCTTCGTCGGCGCCGAGGCCGAGACCGAATGCTGCGTCGCGCGCCAGCGCCGCCACGCCGTGCGAGTGGCCGGCGAACCAGCCCGATTTCAGGTCGGCCATCAGCGCGAAGCCTTCGCAAAGCGCGTCGAGCTGCGCCTCGTCCACGAGCCAGCGGCCGGGCTCGGCGGCGAGAAACCCGTCCCACACGGAATCGGGTGCCAGCAGCGCGAGCAGTTCCGGCGCGCGCGCCGTGAAGCGCGCCACCAGCGCCGGGTCGAGGTGGCTGCCGGCGCGGCGCTTCAGCTCGGGCAGCACCGCCGCCGCGCCGCCGAGCGCGTGCAGCGCCACCGCGATGCGCGCCGCCTCGACGCAACGCTGCGCCGGCGGCAGCGCATCACCCGCACTCCCGTTCGGCAGGCCGCTGCCGTCCCAGCGCTCGTCGACCGCAGCCAGCGCCGCGAGCACCGTCGCCTTGCATGCCGAGCTTGCGGCCCTGCGAGGGCCGCTTCGCACTGCGCATGGGCATGCGCCTTCGGCGCGCCCGGCGACGTGAGCAGCCCGGCCACGCCGCGCAAGCGCGCCAGCGGCGGCGCGCCGCGGCCCACGTCGCGCAGCACGGTGCGCAGGAACACCGCCGGGCGGCCGATGTCGTTGCCGACGAACGCCGCGCGCAGCCCGATGTCGTCGCCGGCGGCGAAGCGCGCTTCCTCCACCGCGAAGGCGTTGCAGCCGAGGTAGCGCAGGAGGCCGGTCCAGTAGGCGTCGCGCGGCGCGAGGCCGCTGGGGTCGCCTTCGGCGAGGCGCGCGGCGACGAGCGCGATGCGCAGGCCGTGCTCGGGTGCCAGGCCGTTGGCCAGGTCGGTGGCCAGCGACAGGGCTCCCAGCAGCTCGGCCAGGCGCAACGCCATCGGCTTCGCTGGGTGCGGCCGCGCAGGCGGTCGCCGCGCCCTGCATGATCTCGACGAACACGTCCTCGAGGTCGGCGCGGCCGATCTCGAGGTCCTCGACGCGCACCGCGGCTTCGCGCAGCGCCGCCAGCGTCGACTCCACCTCGGCGGCGTCGTGCGCGGCGATCTGCACGATGCGCCCGGTGACGCGGGCGCGCGCGGCCAGCGGCGGCGGCAGCGCGTCGTCGCTCTTGAAGCGCATCATCTGGTGCGCGGTGCCGGCCAGCAGCGCCGAGGTGCGGTCCAGCGCCACGACGCGGCCCTGCTTCAGCATCGCGATGCGACCGCACAGCGCCTCGGCTTCCTCGAGGTAGTGCGTCGTCAAGAGCACCGTGTGCCCTTCGCGGTTCAGGCGGGCGATGAACTGCCACAGCGTCTGGCGCAGCTCGACGTCGACGCCGGCGGTGGGCTCGTCGAGCACGATCACCGGCGGCTTGTGCACCAGCGCCTGCGCCACCAGCACGCGCCGCTTCATGCCGCCGGAGAGCTGGCGCATGTTGGCGTCGGCCTTGTCGGCGAGGCCCAGGTTGGCCAGCAGCTCGTCGATCCAGGCGTCGTTGTCGTGCACGCCGAAGTAGCCGCCCTGGATGCGCAGCGTCTCGCGCACGCTGAAGAAGGGGTCGAAGACGAGTTCCTGCGGCACGATGCCGAGCATCTTGCGCGCCGCGGCGAAGTCGGCGACGACGTCGTGCCCCATCACGGTGACGCGGCCCGAGGTGGCCTTCGCGAGGCCCGCGAGCACCGAGATCAACGTCGTCTTGCCGGCGCCGTTGGGGCCGAGCAGGCCGAAGAACTCACCCGGCTCGATGTCGAAGGTGACGCCGTCGAGCGCGCGCACCGTGCCGCGCGCGCCGCTGTAGGTCTTGGCCACGCTGTCGAAGCGCACGGCCGGCAGGGAAGGCATGGGGCGCGCATTGTAGGCAGCGGCCCCTCGCGCTGCGCCGCGGCGAGCGCGCGGCGCGAGATGCCAGAATGCCGCCGCGATGAGGGCCATGAGGTGGGCGCCATGAGGGAAGCAGGCAGCGGCGCCGCCAAGAGCGCCGACAGTGCCGAGGCCGCCAGAAGCGGCAAAGGCACGAAGAGCGCCGCCGGGAGGCATTCCGCGAGGAAGGCGCCGCGGCGCACGGCCGAGCGCATCCTCGAGGTGACGCTGGAGCTGTTCAACCGCTTCGGCGAGCCCAACGTCAGCACAACGCTGATCTCGGCCGAGATGAACATCAGCCCGGGCAACCTGTACTACCACTACCCGGCGAAGGACCAGCTCATCAACGGCCTGGCCGACCGCTACGAGCGCGCGCTGGCCGAGATCCTCGACACGGCCGACGGCATCGGCAACGTCGAGGATGCGTGGCTCTTCATGCACTTGCTGTTCGAGCTGATCTGGCAGTACCGCTTCCTGTACCGCGACCTCAACGACCTCTTGAGCCGCAACCGCCACCTGGAGACGCATTTCCAGAAGCTGCTGGAGCGCAAGTCGCGCGCGATGGCGGCGCTGCTCGACGGCCTGGCCCGCGCCGGCGCGGCGCGGCTCACCGGCGAGACCGCGGCGCCGATGGCCACCGCGATGGTGGTGGTGCTGACCTACTGGCTCAGCTACGAGTACGTGCGCGACCCGCGGCACGCGCTGGAGCCCGGCAACGCGGCCGCGGCGCTGGGGCGCGGTGCGTACCACGCACTGGCGCTGCTGCTGCCGCACCTGGACGAGGCCTCGCGCGAGCACCTGCGGCAGCTGGCGGCGGCGTACGTGGCGCCCGTGGCGGACTGAAACGGTCCTGCGTTCGATCGCATGAAACCGTTCGGGCTGAGGTATCGAAGCCCCAGGCGGATTGCCGTTCAAGCGCTACTCGACGCGCATCCAGCGCCGCACCGGGCGGTCTGCGGCCCAGACGACGAGCCCCAGCACGACGGCAGCCATCGCCCATCGCAGCAACTCCGCGGCGGCGGCTGCGTCGAGCGTCGGCCACGGGAACTGCACCAGCGCAGACCAACGTTCGCTCATCCAGTGCCACGCCGTGTGCGCCACGACGGCCGAGAGAACGATGACCGTGGCGCGCTCGGGCACGTGCCGCATCACCAGCGCCAGCAGCGGCACGCCCACCAGCAGCACCGCGAGCTGGCCGAGTTCGACGCCGACGTTGAACGCGAGCAGCGCCGTCACGAGGTGCGAACCGGCGAACTGCAGCGATTCGCGAAGCGCGAAGGCGAAGCCGAAGCCGTGCACGAGGCCGAACGCGAAGGCGAGCATCCAGCGGTGATGCGGCGCGGCGCCGAGGATGTTGAAGAGCGCCATCGCGACGATCGACGTTGCGATGGCCCATTCCACGAGCGGCGGGAACCACAGGCCCTGCGGCGCGATGCCGAGCGCCGCGGCGCCAAGCGTCAACGAATGCGCCAGCGTGAACGCGGTGGCGATGACGACGAGCGGCCGCAGGCGTCGAAGCGGAATCGCCAGGCAGGCGATGAAGAGCAGGTGGTCGGTGCCATCGAGGATGTGCGCGAAGCCTTCACGCACGAAGCGCCACGCGGCCTGGTGCCAGCGAGGATCGAGGGCCACGAGGCCGGGGTTGCCGTGCCACTCGAAAGCGCGCTCGGCACCTTCGACCCCTGCAGCCGGCAGAAAGCGCAGCGACGTGACGACCCGCAAGCCCATGCGCGCCAGCCGCGGCTCGAGCGCGAACGGCCCGGCACTCGAACGAATGGGGTAGCCCAGCAGCACGTCGAAGTGCTGCGCCTTCCACGGCAAATCCGTCTGCGGCGAGATCGGCGGCGCGCGCAGGTGCGCCATCGCCTGGTCCCAGGTCGCGAACGAACGGTCGGAAGCGAGCGACACCCGCGCGGCCAGCACCTGCGCGCGCGGCAATGCGTTGCCGTCCTCGAAGACGGTGAGGTTGTCGGCGAACCACAGTTCGGCGGCGGTGCGCAGTGCGGCGTCGGCACGCGCGAGGTCGAGATAGCCGGGGCCGCGCAACGGCATGTCCACCTCGTTCATCGCCGCCAGCGGCACGCGCACGAGGACCAGCAGATGCGCGCCCTCGGGCCTGACGAAGGCCTGCACGTGCACGTCGCTGGGGATGTCGTGCGCGGCGGCTGGCCGCATCGCGGCGAGCATCAGCAGCAGCGCGCCCGCCGCGATCGCCAGCGCCGCCCACGCGGACCGCAAAGGCCGGCGCACGCGAAGGGAAGCAGGTCCCGCGCGTCATCGGCGGCGATGTTCGGGCAGGCGCGCACCGATTGCCATCGGGCGAAGACCTGCCCAGAATCGGCCGCACCCGACAAGATCACGCGGCCGCGAGCGCCCTTGCGCGCCGAACCGGAGGAGACAACCGATGAAGCTCTCGCGTCGCGGCCTCGTTGCTGCCGCTGCCGCAGCCGTGCTGGCCGCGCTCGGCGCCGGCCAGGCCTGGCTCGACAACCTCGCCCATGCGCAGCAGCGCGCGATGGTCGATGCGCCGCGCTTCGAGGTCGACCCGCTGTGGCCCAAGCCGCTGCCCAACCACTGGGTGCTCGGCATGACGATCGGCGTCTGGGTCGACGAGCAGGACCACGTGTGGATCATCCACCGCGGCGCCGACACGCTGCACGCCAACGAGCGCGCGCTCGAACTCAAGGTGGGCGAGTGCTGTGCCGCCGCGCCGCCGGTGCTGGTGTTCGACGCCGCCGGCAACCTCGTGCGCGCATGGGGCGGGCCGGCCAAGGCGGGCGAAGGCTACCAGTGGCCGCAGAGCAACCACGGCATCCACGTCGACCACAAGGGGTTCGTGTGGATCGGCGGCAACGGCGACAAGGACGCGCACCTGCTCAAGTTCACCAAGGAAGGCAAGTTCCTGCTGCAGGTGGGCAAGCTCGGCGGCAACAAGGGCAGCAACGACCCTGACAACTTCGGCCGCGTCGCCAAGATCTGGGTCGACCCGAAGACGAACGAGGCCTACGTCGCCGACGGCTACCGCAACAAGCGCGTCGCCGTGCTCGACGCCGAGACAGGCAAGATGAAGCGCTTCTGGGGCGCCTACGGCAACAAGCCCGACGACGCCGACCTCGGCAAGTACGACCCCGCGGCGCCGCTGCCCAGGCAGTTCCGCAACCCCGTGCATTGCGTCGAGCGCGCGGTGGACGGCCTCGTCTACGTGTGCGACCGGCCGGCCAACCGCATCCAGGTCTTCAAGCCCGACGGCACCTTCGTCCGCGAGGCGCAGTTCGCGCGTACCACGCTCGGCTCGGGCTCGGCGTGGGACCTCGCGTTCTCCAGGGACCCGCAGCAGAAGTTCATCTACCTCGCCGACGGCACCAACGAGGTGGTGCGCATCGTTCTGCGCGAGACGCTGCAGGAGATCACCGCGTTCGGCGACGGCGGCCGCCAGCCCGGGCAGTTCTACGGCGTGCACAGCATTGCCACCGACAGCAAGGGCAACATCTACACGACCGAAACATACGAAGGCAAGCGGCTGCAGAAGTTCGTCTTCAGGGGCATCGGCCCCGTGGCGGCGGGGAACCAGGGCACCGTCTGGCCGGCGCGGTAGGCGCGCGGCCGACCGCTGCCCTTGACGTGCGTCGGGGCAACTCAGTCGTCGCCGTGCGCCGGCGGCGCCGTCGTCTTGCTGTGCAGCCCCAGCGCTTCGATGTCCAGCAGCCGCCGCTTCGTGCCCGCGCCACCCGGCGCCGAGTAGCCGCCCAGGCGGCCGTGGCCGGCCAGCACGCGGTGGCAGGGCACCAGCAGCAGCCACGGGTTGCGCGACAGCGCCACGTCCACCGCGCGCGCCGCACCGGGGTTGCCCATCACCTGCGCCAGTTCGTCGTAGGTGCTGGTGTGGCCGGGCAGCAGGCGCCGCGCCGCTTCGTACACCTTCTGCTCGAAGTGGCCGATGCCGGCCCAGTCGAGCGGCACGCCGGCGAGATCAGCGGGCTCGCCGCTGAGCAGCGCCTGCATGCCCGACACCGCCGCGGCAACGAACATCGGCCACGGCGGCGGGGCCAGCTCGGCGCCGCTTTGCCATTGCAGTTCGGCCAGCGTCGCCTCGCGGTCCATCAGGGCAGCATCACGCGCGTCACCGCGTCGCCGCGCCAGGCGATGCCGCAAGGTCCGATGGCGGTGTCGAAGAGCGCGCAGCGTGGCGCTCGGCGGGCAGCGCCTGCTCGCCGCCGACGTTGCCACCACCGCCCTCGCCGTTGCCTTCGCCTTCTTCGCTCATGCCGGCGGCCCCAGGCGCAGCCACATCGGCTGGTGGTCCGACAGGCGCGTGTCGCTGTCGATCTCGAAGCGCTGCACGCCGGAGAGCAGGTCGGTGCTGACGAAGAAGAAGTCGCAGGCGATCGGGTCGGGGCCGTAGCGGCGGTCGAAGAGCCTCGAACGTCGGCGCCTGCGGCTGCCCGGGATGCACGCGCGGCCACGCGTCGGCCAGGCGCGACAGCGGCGCCGCGATCTCGCCTTGCACCGCGGCGAACTCGGGCTCGTGCGCTTCGAAGTTGAAGTCGCCGCAAAGAACCGCGCTCGCGGTGTGCGGCTTGCTGCGGAAAGGGCCGCGGTCGGGCGCGTCGAGCGGCGGCGCGGCGGCGCGCTCGCAGGCCTGCGCGTGCAGGTCGCGCAGCGCATGGCCTGCGCCATGCGCTGGCGCTTCGAGTAGTACTCCAGGTGCGTCGTCATCACGCGCAGCGGGCCGAACGGGCCGCCGATCGTTGCCGACAGGCACACGCGCGGCATCGACATCGCCTCGCCGTCCGCCGGCCACGGCAGCGCGAGCCGCTGCACCAGCGCGGCGGGCAGCCTCGTGGCGAGCAGGTTGCCGAACTGCTGCCGCCGGCCATGCGCGCCGAGCTCGTCCACCGCCGGCGCGAAGAGCACTTCGTAGTCCGGGCCCAGTGCCTCGCGCACGCGCGCTGGCTGGTCGAAGCCGGCGTTGCCCGGCATCTCGGGGTAGTCGACGGCCACTTCCTGCAGGCACAGCACGTCGAAGTCGCAGAACGCCTTCGCGTGCGCGACGACGCGGTCGACGTCGACCTGCTCGTCCAGGCCGCAGAACCACTGCACGTTCCAGGTGACGATGTCGACGTGCTGGCGCTGCGGTGTCGCGTTCGTTGGCGCGTTCATCTCACTTGATCCCTGCCCGCATGAAGCTCTGCACGAACTGGCGCTGGAAGAGCAGGAAGGCTACCAGCAGCGGCGCCGCGCTCATCAGCGTGGCGGCGGTGATGACCGACCAGTCGATGCCCTGGTCGGTGGCGGAGAAGACCTGCAGGCCCACCGTCAGCGGCCGCGACAGCGGCGTGTTGGTGATGATGAGCGGCCACAGGAAGTTGTTCCAGTGGTAGCTCACCGAGACGAGCGCGAAGGCCACGTACACCGGCCGCGCCAGCGGCACGTACACGCGCCACAGGATCGTGAGCGGCCCGGCCCCTTCGACGCGCGCCGCTTCGTCCAGCTCGCGCGGGATGCCCATGAACGTCTGGCGCAGGAGGAAGATGGCGAAGGCCGAGGCGAAGTAGGGCAGGCCGACCGCGAGCACGCTGTCGACGAGGCCGAGCCGCGTCATCGTCTTGTAGTTCTCGACGAGCAGGATGTCCGGCGTGATCATGAGCTGCACGAGCACCAGCGCGAAGAGTACCGGCTTGCCGGGGAATTCGTAGCGTGCGAAAGCATAGGCCGCGAGCGTGGCCAGCACGAGCTGGGCACCGAGCACCATCGTCACCAGCACGACCGTGTTGATGAAATAACGGCCGAACGGCGCTGCTTCCCAGGCGCGGCGGAAGTTGTCCAGCGTCAGCGGCGCGTCGAGCGCGAAGCGCGTCGAGTATTCGCCGGGGTGGAAGGCCGTCCATACCGCGTAGACGAGCGGCAAGATCCATACCGATGCCAGCAGCCAGGCCGCCAGCGTGTCGAGCCAGCCCGGTTCGCCGTGCGCGAGCCTGCCGGCGCGCCGCGCTGCTGCTGCGGCGGCGGTGTGCGTGTCGCGTGCTGCCGAGGCGTTCACTTGTAGTGCACCCGCCGGTCGAGGACGAAGAACTGCACCAGCGCCGTGGTGGCCAGCACCGCCAGCAGCACCATCGTCAGCGCCGCCGCGTAGCCGCGGTCCCAGTAGCGGAAGCCCACTTCGTAGAGGTGGAAGAGCAGCAGCGTCGAGGCGTTGTCGGGGCCGCCGCGGGTCAGCACGACGATGTGGTCGACCATGCGCACGGCGTTGATGACCGCGTTGACCATCACGAAGAGCGTCGTCGGCATCAGGAGCGGCCACAGCACGCGGCGGAAGAAGAAGCCGCGCGAGGCACCCTCGATCGCCGCCGCCTCGCGCAGGCTCGGGTTGATGCCCTGCAGCGCCGCGAGGTAGAAGATCATGAAGAAGCCGGCCTCCTTCCACACCGCGACCACGGTCACCGCGGCCAGCGCCGTGCGCGGGTCGCCGAGCCAGTTCTGCGAAGGCGCACCGAACAAGCCCGTGATCTGCTCCAGCAACCCGTACTGCGGCGTGTAGAAGAAGAGCCAGATGTTGGCCACCGCCACCATCGGCAGCACGGTGGGCGTGAAGTACGCCAGGCGCAGGAAGGCGCGGCCGGCGATGCGCTCGTTGACCCACAGCGCCATCGCCAGCGCCAGGCCGATCGATAGCGGGATCGTCGCCAGCGCGAACCAGAAGTTGTTCGTCACCGCCTTCCAGAACACCGGGTCGGCGACCATCACCTGGTAGTTCTCCAGCCCCACCCACACCGCCGGGCGGCTGCCCTTGGGCGTGGAGTGGAAGCTGTCGAAGAGCGTTGCCAGCGCCGGCACATGCGTGAACGCGGCCAGGAGCACCGCTGCGGGCAGCAGCAGCAGCCAGGCGATGTGCTGCTGGCGGGCGCTGGGGGTCACGCGCTCACTCGCTCGCTCGCTGACCCGCCGACGCTCACTTGTAGCCGCGCAGCAAGCGCTCGGCTTCGGCCTGCGCGTCCTTCATCGCCTGCGCCGGCGTCTTGGCGCCGGTCAGCGCCGCCTGCAGGCCGTCGTTCAGCGCCTTGGTCACGCGCTGGTTGTCGTGCGTGGAGAACTCGGCCAGCGCGTAGGGAAGCTGGTCGCGCGCCACCAGCGCCGGCGGGAACTCGGCGCCGTACTTCTTCAAGGCCTCGGTGGCGTAGGCCGCTTCGCTCACCGCCACGTAGCCGGTGTCCATGCTCCAGCGTGCGGCGCGCTCGGGCTGCGTCATCCACTTGATGAAGCGGAAGGCCGCTTCCTGCTGCGCCGGCGTGGCCTTCTTGCTGATGTAGAAGTTGCCGCCGCCGGTGGGCGAGCCGCGCTTCTTGCCTGCGGGCAGCATGGCCACGCCGAAGTCGAACTTCGCGTTGGCGCGCACGTTGGTGAGGTTGCCGGTGGTCGTCCACATCATCGCCACCTTGCGCTCGAAGAAGTCCTTGGGCGTCGTTCCCCATTCGACGATGCCCGGGGGGTGCACACCCTGCTTGCCGAGGTCCACCCAGTACTGCAGCGCCTCGACGACGGCCGGGTCGTCGAAGCGCACCGCGTTGCCGGCGTCGTTGGCGAGCGCCACGCCGTTGGGGATGACGAGGCCCTGGAACAGCCAGTACGGGAAGCCGCTGGAAGGGATCTGCACGCCGTATTGCGTCACCTTGCCCGCGGCGTCGCGCACGGTGAGCTTCCTGGCCATCTCGGCCATCTCGGCCCAGGTGGCGGGCGCCTTGTTGGGGTCGAGGCCGGCGGCCTTGAACGCTTCCTTGTTCCAGTACAGCACGATGGTCGAGCGCTGGAACGGCACGCCCCAGGTCTTGCCGCCGCTCTGGCTGTTGAGCATGAAGCCCTTGTAGAAGCCGTTGAGCCAGGCGCGGTCTTCGGCGGTCTTGACGAAGCCGTCGATCGGCACGATGGCGTCTTCGTCGATGAGCGTGAACATGTCGGTCGACAGCAGCACCGATGTCACCGGCGGGTTGCCCGCCTTGTGCGCGGTGAGTGCCTTGACGATCGTGTCCTGGTAGCTGCCGGCGTAGATGGGCGTCACCTTCAGGCCCGGGTTCTCTTTCGTGAAGTCGGCGGCGTACTGGTCGATGATCTTCGTGATCGGCCCGCCCACGGCCACCGGGTAGTAGAAGGAGATTTCGGTGGCAGCCTGCGCGAGCGCGAGGTGCGGTGCGGCGAACACGGCCCAGCCGGCGGCGGCGGTGATCTGCTTCAGGAAGGTCTTGCGCTTCATCGTCTGTCTCCTCGAGTGGCCGGTGGCAAGCGAGTGCCAGCGGGTTTGAAAGGGTTGAAGGGGCTGAAGGAATTAAAGGGATTAAGGGGATTGAGAGGATTAGGGGGACTGAAGGGCTTGCGACTCAAAGCCGCCGGCCGCCGGCGTCGAAGAAGTGCTCGTCCTCGGCGCGCCAGCCGAGCTGCACCGCGGCGCCCGGCGCGAGGTCGACGCCGCCCTCGGCGCGCACGGTCAGCGTCTCGCTGCCGACGGTGCAGCGCGCGACGAGGTCGGCGCCGAGGTATTCGATCGCGGCCACGGTCGCTTGGACCGGGCCGCCGAGGTGCACCGTCTCGGGCCTGAGGCCGAGGTGCGCCGCTTGCGCGCCACTCGCCGCCGCTCCGTTCACTCCTGCGTTCGCCGCCGCGCCGTTCGCCGCCGCCAGCGGCCGCACCGCAGATCCGGCGATGCGGCCTTCTTCCAGCTTCAGCAGGTTCATCGCCGGCGTGCCGATGAAGCGCGCGGCGAACGTGCTCGCGGGCCGTGCGTACAGCTCACGCGGCGGCGCGTTCTGCTCGATGCGTCCTGCGTTGAGCAGCACCACCTGGTCGGCCATGCTCATCGCCTCGGCCTGGTCGTGCGTCACGTAGACGACGGTCAGGCCGAGCCGCCGCTGCAACTCGCGCAGCTCCTGCCGCATCTCCTGGCGCAGCTGCGCGTCGAGGTTCGACAGCGGCTCGTCCATCAGGCACACACCCGCCCGCGCCACCAGCGCGCGGCCGAGCGCCACGCGCTGCTGCTGGCCGCCGGAAAGCTGCGCCGGCTTGCGCGCCAGCAGCGCCGAGAGGCCGAGCAACGCCGCTGCTTCGTCGATGCGCCGCGCCGCCTCAGCCCTGGGCACCCTGCGCACGGCGAGGCCGAAGCCGATGTTCGCGGCCACGGTGAGGTGCGGGAAGAGCGCGTAGTTCTGGAACACCATCGCGATGCCGCGCTCGGCCGGCGCGGCGTGCGTGACGTCGCGCCCGCCGATCAGCACCGTGCCGCGCGTGGCCGCCTCGAGCCCGGCGATGATGCGCAGCGTCGTCGACTTGCCGCACCCCGATGGCCCCAGCAGCACGCAGAAGCTAGCCGGGGCGATGGCCAGCGTGATGTCGGCCAGCGCCTGGGTGCTGCCCCAGAGCTTGTCGATGTGCTTCAGTTCGATCGCTGACATGCAAGGAACCAGGGAACGCGGCTGGGGCCGTTCGAAGGGCGCCAAGTATCGGGGCGCCGCGGGCCGGCGCTATCGGCACCTGCCCCACTGGCCCCGCGGCCTGTCCGCATGCGACCTGCCGGCGGTGTTTGCCCTGATGAGCCGGCACGAAGGCGGCGCCGAGAATCGGTGTCCCGAAACGCGCCGTCGTCGCGACTGACACCAGGAGCCACCGCATGAAGTTCACCCGCCGCCTGCTCGGTTCGGCACTGCTGGCCGCCACCACGTTTTCGCTCGCGGGCGCCGCGCTGGCGCAGGAGAAGGTGCTGCGCATCGTGCCGCACAGCAACCTGGCGATCCTGGACCCGATCTGGACCACCGCGTACATGAGCCGCAACCACGGCTACATGATCTACGACACGCTCTTCGGCACCGACGAGAACGGCAAGATCAAGCCGCAGATGGTGGACAGCTGGGTCGAGAGCCCCGACCACCGCCTGTGGACGTTCAAGCTGCGCAAGGGGCTGGAATTCCACGACGGCAAGCCCGTCACCGGCGAAGACGTGATCGCCAGCATCCAGCGCTGGGGCAAGCGCGACGCGATGGGCAGCGCGCTGATGCAGTTCGTGCAGCGCATGGATTCGCCGGCGCCGGACACCTTCCGCATCTTCCTCGGCGAAGCGTGCGGCTTCGTGCTCGAGGCGCTGGGCAAGCCGAGCTCGAACGTGCCGTTCATCATGCCCAAGCGCATCGCCGACACCGATGCCTTCAAGCAGATCGAGGAGCACATCGGCTCGGGCCCGTACGTCTTCAAGCGCGACGAGTTCAAGCCCGGCGACAAGGCCGTCTACACCAAGTTCGCGAAGTACGTGCCGCGCAGCGAACCGCCCAGCGGCACCACGGGCGGCAAGCGCGTCTACGTCGACCGCGTCGAGTGGAACCTGGCCTTGCGCGACGCGCAGGCGCAGGTGAGCGCGCTGCAGAAGGGCGAAGTCGACATCATCGAGGCGCTCGGCTTCGACCACTACGAGACGGTGAAGGCCGACCCCAGCCTGCAGCTGCCGAAGTACGCCACCTACGGGCTGCAGTACATGGCCCGCTTCAACCACCTGAACAAGCCCTTCGACAACCCGAAGGTGCGCCAGGCGGTGATCGCGGCGTTCAACCAGGACGCATTCCTGCGCGCGCAGGTCGGCGTCAAGGCGCTGTACCGCTCGTGCGGCTCGATCTTCATCTGCGGCAGCCCGTACGGCAGCCTCGCCGGATCGGACCTGCAGATGAAGAGCAACATGAAAAAAGCGCAAGACCTGCTGAAGGCGAGCGGCTACGACGGCACGCCGATCGTCGTGATGAAGCCCACCGATCTGGCCAGCATCCAGAAGCTGCCCGACGTGGCCGCGCAGCTGCTGCGCCAGGCCGGCTTCAAGGTCGATCTGCAGGCGATGGACTGGCAGACGCTGGTGGGCCGGCGCGCCAAGAAGGACCCCATCGACAAGGGCGGCTGGCACATGTTCCTCACCGCGTGGCAGGCGTTCGACGTCTGGAGCCCGATCGCCAACCCCACCACCGACACGCGCGGCGAGAAGAGCACCTGGTTCGGCTGGGCTTCCGACGACAAGCTCGTCGAGCTGCGCAACCAGTTCATGCGCGCCACCGACGACGCGGCGAAGAAGAAGCTCGCCGACCAGATGCACGCGCGCATGTTCGAGGTCGGCACGCACGTGGTGGTGGGCGAGTACGACCAGCCGATGGCGGCGCGCAAGAACATCAGCGGCTTCTTCGTCACCAACGGGAATATCTACTGGAATCTGAAGAAGGACTGACGTGAGCGGCCGGCCGGCGCGGCGCAAGCGGCCTGCCCCGCCGGTGGGTGGCCGCCCTCAGCCCTCGCGATGCTGACCTTCCTCGCCCGCCGCCTCCTCGCCACGATCCCGGTGCTGCTGATCGTGGCGGTGCTGGTGTTCCTGATGCTGCGGCTGACGCCGGGCGACCCGGCCGCGGTGCTGGCCGGGGACGCGGCCACGGTCGAGCAGATCGCGCAGATCCGCGCCACGCTCGGCCTGGACCGCTCGATCCCCGAGCAGTTCCTGATCTGGTTCGCGCAGCTGCTCGGCGGCGACCTCGGCCAGAGCTACTACTACAAGACCGAGGTCACCACGCTCATCGGCCAGCGGCTGGAGCCGACGCTGAGCCTGGCGCTCATCACCATCGCCATCGCCGTGCTGGTGGCGGTGCCGCTCGGGGTGCTGGCGGCGTGGCGCTTCGGCGGCTGGCTCGACCGCTCGCTGATGGCGTTCTCGGTGCTCGGCTTCTCGGTGCCGGTGTTCGTGCTCGCGTACGTGCTGATCTGGCTCGTGAGCCTGAAGCTCGGCTGGCTGCCGGTGCAGGGCTACAAGCGCTTCGCCGACGGGCCGGCGCTGTGGCTGTACCACCTGGTGCTGCCGGCGGTGACGCTGTCGGTGATCTACATCGCGCTCATCGCCCGCGTCACGCGCGCCTCGGTGCTGGAGACGCTGGGCGAAGACTACATCCGCACCGCGCGCGCCAAGGGCCTGCCGGAGAAGAAGGTGCTGATGCGGCACGCGCTGGCCAATGCCGCGGTGCCGATCGCCACCGTCATCGGCATCGGCATCGCGCTCCTGATTGGCGGCGTCGTCGTCACCGAATCGGTGTACGCGATCCCCGGGCTCGGGCGGCTCACGGTGGACGCGGTGCTGGCGCGCGACTTCCCCACGATCCAGGGCGTGATCCTCTTCTTCTCGGTCGTCTACGTGCTCGTGAACCTGCTCGTCGACATGAGCTACGTGTTCTTCGACCCGCGCATCCGGTATTGACCGGCACCTGGCGACGAAATGGCTGACGCCGGCATCGAATCGCTCTCGGTCGAAGCCGCCTCGGTGGTGCGGCAGGAAAGCGCCTGGGCGCGGCTGGCCAGGAGCGGCAGCGTGCGCTTCGGCGGCTTCGTGCTGCTGGTGCTGCTGGTCGTCGCGATCGCGGCGCCGTGGCTCGGCACCGTGGACCCGTCGCTCTTCGACCCCGCCAGCCGCGACCTGACGCCGGGGAAGATGGGCGAGATCACCACGCTCGAAGGCGAGACGCTGCAGCACCGCTTCCTGATGGGCTCGGACAGCTTCGGCCGCGACATCTACAGCCGCGTCATCTACGGCACGCGCGTGTCGCTGCTGGTGGGCGTGGCCACCGCGCTGGTGGCGCTGGCGATCGGCGTCTTCTTCGGCCTCGTCGCCGGCTTCCTGCGCCGCGTGGACGGCGTCCTGATGCGCGTGATGGACGGGCTGATGGCGATTCCCGCGATCCTGATCGCGATTGCGCTGGTGGCGATGTGGCGCGGCAGCCTGCTGACGGTGGTGGTGGCGATCGCCATTCCCGAGATCCCGCGCGTCACGCGCCTGGTGCGCTCGCTGGTGCTGACGATCCGCGAGGAACCCTACGTCGAGGCGGCGGTGTCGCTGGGCACGCCGACGTGGAAGATCATGCTGCGGCACATCCTGCCCAACACGATCGCGCCGCTCATCGTGCAGGGCACCTTCATCTGCGCCGCCGGCATCCTGACCGAGGCGATCCTGTCGTTCCTCGGCGTCGGCCTGCCGCCGGAGATCCCGACCTGGGGCAACGTGATGGCCGAGGGCCGGGCCCAGTTCAACGAGTACCCGCACAACATCTTCTTCCCCGGCCTCTTCCTCGCGGTGACGGTGCTGGCGGTGAACATCCTCGGCGACGGGTTGCGCGACACGCTCGACCCGAAGATGGCGAAACGCGGGTAGGGGGAGATTGTGGCCGGGCAAGACCCTCACCCGCCGATCCTCGAGGTCACGGGTCTGAGCATCGCGCTGCCCGCCGGCGGCGACCGCGACACGGCGGTGCGCAACGTCAGCTTCACCGTCGGCCGCGGCGAGGTGGTGTGCCTCGTCGGCGAATCGGGCTCGGGCAAGAGCGTCATCGCGCAGGGCGTGATGGGCCTCCTGCCGAAGCAGTTGCCGGTGACGGCCGGGCGCATCGTGCTGCAAGGCGAAGACATCACGCACGCGCCGCTTTCGCGCCTGCGCGAGCTGCGCGCCACGCGCATGAGCATGATCTTCCAGGAGCCGATGACGGCACTGAACCCGGTGATGACCTGCGGCGACCAGATCGACGAGGTGCTGCGCGAGCACACGCAGCTCACGCCGGCCGAGCGGCGCGACAAGGTGCTGGCCATCGTCAAGGAAGTGCTGCTGCCCGACCCCGAGCGCATGGTGGCGAGCTACCCGCACCAGCTCTCCGGCGGCCAGCGCCAGCGCATCATGATCGCGATGGCGCTGGTGCTCGACCCGGTGCTGCTGATCGCCGACGAGCCGACGACGGCGCTGGACGTGACGACGCAGGCGCAGATCCTCAAGCTCGTGCTCGATCTGCAGAAGCGCCACGGCACCGGGGTGCTCTTCATCACGCACGACTTCGGCGTCGTGGCCGAGATCGCGCACCGCGTGGCGGTGCTGCGCCTCGGGGACCTCGTCGAGCTGGGTCCGAAGGCCGATGTGCTCGGCCGCCCGCAGCACGACTACACGCGCATGCTGATGGCCGCGGTGCCCACGCTCAACACCGTGCAGCGCCCGGTGGACGCCGCGGCGCCGGTGGTCTTGAGCGTGAAGTCGCTGGCCAAGACCTACGACGGCAAGAGCTGGTTCGGCAAGCGCCGCACGGTGCATGCCGCCAAGGACGTGAGCTTCCAAATCCGCCGCGGCCAGACGCTGGGCATCGTCGGCGAGTCGGGCTCGGGCAAGAGCACGGTGGCGCGTTGCGTCGTGCGCCTGGTGGACCCGAGCGCCGGCTCGGTGCTGCTGGGCAGCGACGACATCGCCACGCTGCCGGCGGCGCGCCTGCGGCCGCTGCGCCGGCGCGTGCAGATCGTCTTCCAGGACCCGTTCCGCTCGCTCAACCCGCGCCGCACCGTGGGCGAGGCGATGATCGAAGGGCCGATGAACTACGGCCTGCCGCGTGCCGCGGCGCTGGCGAAGGCGCGCGAGCTGCTGGCGCTGGTGCGCATGGACGCCAGCGCCATGGCGCGCTACCCGCACCAGTTCAGCGGCGGCCAGCGGCAGCGCATCTGCATCGCGCGGGCGCTGATGATGGAGCCCGAACTCCTCATCGCCGACGAGGCGGTGAGCGCGCTCGACGTCTCGGTGCAGGCGCAGGTGCTGCGCCTGTTCGAGGAAATCCGCAGCCGGCTCTCGATCGCGATGCTCTTCATCACGCACGACCTGCGCGTCGCTTCGCAGGTGTGCGACACGCTGGCGGTGATGAGCCGCGGCGAGGTGGTCGAGTACGGCCCCGCGCACCGCATCTTCGGCGCGCCGCAGCACGCCTACACGAAGGCGCTCTTCGCCGCCGCGCCGGGGCGCGACTTCGCGTTCGGCGGCTGAGGCGCGAGGGCCCGACCGCCGCACGGCCCGGGCCTCTGAGTGCGCTACGGGGCTGCGCTGACGAAGGCGCAGACGGTGAAGCCGTTGGCGTCCACCGGGCAGCGGTAGGTTTCCAGCGGCCCGGCACCGGCCGCGTAGTTGATGCCGTTGATGTTGACGGCCTGCGTCAGGAAACGGCGCACCGTCACGCGCTCGACGCCGAACTGCTCGCGCGGCAGCCGCGTCACCACCGACCAGCCGTTGTTGCCGTAGACGATGGCGCGGCCGCTGCTGTTGGTCATGTTGTCGAACTTGATGTGGTGCGCCGCCGGCGGCGTCGTCACGCAATAGGCCGGGTAGTAGTTCTGCGGCTGCGGGTCGCCCTGGCACGGCCGCATGGTGCCGTTCAGCAGGTAGTTGTCGTCGGTCTGGTACAGGTTCCACTCGGCGTTCTGGAACGTCATGGCGTTGTCGGTCCAGTTCGCCCACGAGAGGTCCCATCCCCACAGGAACGAGTTCTCGTGGTTCGTGAGGCAGCTCCTGGTGTTGCCGGTCACGGTGCACTCGACGAACGACCAGCCGTAGGCGTTGTGCGGGTACTGCTCGTTGGCCGCTTGCGGCGAGCCGTTGCCCGAGACCTTCACGCCTTCGACGAGGATGCGGAAGCGGTTCGCCGCGACCTGCGTGTAGGTGGCGATCGAACTGATGTAGACGGTCTGCTGGCCGCCGGCGGCCGGGTTGTAGGTCTGCGGATAGGGAGGGACGGCGGCGCCGCCGTAGAGCGTGAAGCCGCCGATCTTGCAGTCCAGGTAGTTGACGAAGTTCTCGGTCGCCGACTTCGACTTCACATTCGTCGTGCCGCCTTGCGGGCAGGCGACATACGCGTCGCCGGTCACCGTCAGCGGCAGGTCGGCGAGCAGGCGCACCGCCTGCGCCATCGCGTATACGTACTTCGGCGCCACCGTGTTGACGCCGATCGCGGTGAACACCTCGTCGGCGTCGACGCCGCCGTCGGCGATCGGGCGGTCGGGCGCGAGCGGGATGCCGGCCCTCTGCGCCGTGCTCAGGTTCGACCACGAGCCCTCGATGTTGGCGGTGACGACGAGCGACTGCACGGCCGACGTGGTGACGCTGCCCACGCTGTCGGTGGCCTTGGCGGTGATGCTGTAGCTGCCGGCGCCGACGCCGGTCCACGTGACCTGGTACGGTGCCGTCGTCGCCTCGCCGAGCTTCGTGGCGCCGTTGAAGAACTCGACCTTGGCGATGCCGTCGCTGTCGGAGGCGCTGGCTGCGAGCGTCAGCGGCCCGGTCGTCGCATTGACCGGCAACGTCGCATTCGCGGCCGAGGTGACGTTCACCACCGGCGGCACGTTGGCGGCGATCGTCACGCTCTGCGAAGCGGTGGTCGTCTGCGCGCCCTGGTTGTCGGTGGCGCGGGCGGTGATCGTGTAGGTGCCGGGCTGGTTGGCGGCGATCGGCACCTGCAGCGTGTACTTGCCGCTGCCGAGCGTGCCTGCGCCGAGCAGCGTCGCGCCGTTGAAGAACTGCACCGAGGCGATGGTGCCGTCGCTGTCGCCGGCGCTGGCCGAGAGCCTGAGCGTCGTCGGCGCATTGGTGCCGGCGGTCGGCGTGTCCAGCGTCACCGTCGGCGCCACGTTGGCCGAGACATTCGTCGCCAGCGAGGCGGTGCTGCGCGTGGCGCCGTCGTTGTCGGTGGCACGCGCCACGAGCGTGTGCGAGCCGACCGGCACGCTGTTCCACGCCAGCGTGTAGTCGGTGGTGGTCCCGACGCGCGTGGCCTGGCCGAGCGGCGTGGCGCTGCCGTCGAGGAAGAACTCGACCTTGGCGATGCTGCCGTCGGCGTCGCTGGCGCTGGCGTGCAGCGTGACGTTGCTGCCGGCCTGCAACGTGGCGCCGGCCGCCGGCGAGGTGATGCTCACCGCGGGCAGCGCGTTGACGATCACCTGCAGCGAAGCCGAGTTCGTGGTCGCGCCCTGGTCGTCGGTGGCGCGGGCAACGAAGGTGTACGTGCCCGCGCTGCGCGTCGTGCTCAGCTGGTACGAAGGCGGCGCGCCGACCGGCGTGCCGGGGCCGAGGCGCGTGCTGGCGTCGTAGACCGGCGCTGCCGGGTCGACGAGGAAGAACTCGACCGCTGCCACCGTGCCGTCGGGATCGGACGCCGTGGCCGCGAGCGTGAAGGTGGCCGGGTCGTTGGGCTTGAAGCCGTTCGCCGGCGAGGTGATGGACACCGTCGGCGCCTGGTTGGGCGCCGGTGCCGCGGAGACCGTCAGCGCTACCGTTCCGGAGCTGCCCACGGCGCCCGCGTTGTCGATGGCATGCACGCTGAGCGAGTGCGCGCCGGTGGCCGCGTTGGTCCACAGGAACTCGTACGGCGCGGCGGTCGCTTCGCCGAGCTTGGTGGTGCCGTCATAGAACTCGACGCGCGCGATCGTTCCGTCGCTGTCGCTGGCGGTGGCGGCGATGCGGATCGCGGCGCCGGCGCCGAACACCGCGTTGGCTGCCGGCATGCTGATCGATGCGGTGGGCGCCTGGTTCGTCGGCCCTGCCGGCTCGCTGTTGCCACCGCCGCCGCCGCAGGCAGCGAGCGCGGCCGTGGCGGCCGCCGTGAGCGTCCAGCGTCTCCAGCGCGCTCCGGCGGATCGGCGCGGGCGTTGCCTCGTCGGCGGCGCGGGGTGCGGCCGGGGGCGGGGCGGGCGTGGCATCACGACCTCGATTCTTGTTGGAGGCTCTTCGCGGAGAGAGCGAGGAGAGCGGGGGCGTGGGAGGGCGGATTGCCAAAAGGAGAGGCCCCGCCTCGCGCCGGCACCCCGCATGTCGGGGCGCCGGCCGAGGCGGGGCCCGTTTGCCGTCGAATTGTTTACTCGGCGGCCTGGCTCAGTTCACCTTCGTGCACTGGAAGAAGCCGTTCGCGTCCACCGGGCAGCGGAACGTCTCGGCCGGCTTTTGGCCTGCCGGCACGGCGCCGATGGCCTGCGTCAGCGTGCGCTGCACCTGCAGGCGTTCGATGCCCGCCGCTTCCGGCGCCAGCCGCGTGACGACCGCCCAGCCGTCGCTGCCGTAGACGATCGCGCGGCCACCGAGGTTCGTCATGTTCTCGAACTTGATGTGGCGCGCCGCCGGCGGCGTGCTCTGGCAGAACGCCGGCTGGTAGTTCTCCGGCTGCGGGTCGGGCTGGCAAGGCCGCACGGTGCCGTTGAGCTTGTACGGATCGTCGGTGAGGTAGTAGTTCCACTGGTTGATCTGCGGGCCGTTGAGCAGGAACGGCGTGCCGTTGTCGCTCCAGTTGGTCCAGGCCAGGTCGTTGCCCCACAGGAACGAGTTCTCGTGGTTGGTGAGGCAGCTCTTGACGCCGCCGGTCACCGTGCACTCGACATACGCCCAGCCCCAGGCGTTGTGCGGGAACATCTCGTTGGCCGCTTCGGGCGCCGCCGCCGGTGACCTTCGCCCCCTCGACGAGGATGCGGAAGCGGTCCGGTGCGGTTGCTGCGTGTAGGTGATGATCGACGGGATCAGCAGCGGCCTCGTGGCCGGCGGGTTCGGCGCCGGGGCGGGCGGCGGCGGCGGGGCCGTTTGCGTGTCGATCTGGATATACGGGTCGACGTCGGGGCCGCCGTAGATCGTGAAGCCACCGGTCTTGCAGTCCTTGAAGTTCAGGAAGCGCTGGTCGGTGGTGCCCGGCTTGTCCTGCACCATCATCGTGCCGCCGTCCGGGCAGGCCACGTAGCTGGGGCCGGTGCCGACGATCGGTGTCGGCCCGAGCGGCAGGTCGGCCAGGCGGCGCAGCGCCTGCGCCATCGCCACCACGTACTTCGGCGCCACGGTGTTGACGCCGATCGCCGTCATCACTTCGACCGCATCGACTGCACCATCCAGGCCGATGGTGCGGTTGGGCACCTGCGGCTGGCCGGCCTTCTGCGCCGCGTTCAGCGTCGCCCACATCCCTTCGACGTTAGGCGTCACGACGAGCGACTGCACGGCGGTCGTCGCGGTGCTGCCCACCGTGTCGGTGGCCTTGGCGGTGATGCTGTACGTGCCCGCGGCGACGTTGTTCCAGCTGAACTGGAACGGCGCCGTCGTCGCTTCGCCGAGCTTGGTGGCGCCGTTGAAGAACTCGACCTTGGCGATGCCGTCGCTGTCCGATGCGCTGGCCGCCAGCGTCAGCGGCGCAGCGGTGGTGTTCACCGGCAGCGTCACCGCGGCGGCCGAGGTCAGCGCCACGGCCGGCGGCACGTTGGCCGCGACGGTGACGCTCTTCGAAGCGGTGGTGTTCTGGCCGCCGAGGTTGTCGGTGGCGCGCGCAGTAACGGTGAAGGTGCCGAACTGCAGCGCGGTGAGCGGCACGTTGAGGCGGTACTCGTCGGTGCTGCCCACGCGCGTGCCGGCGCCCAGCAGCGCGGCGCCGTTGTAGAACTGCACCGACGCCACGGTGCCGTCGCTGTCGGTGGCGGTGGCGGAGAGCGCGATCGTCGTCGGCGCGTTCGTGCCGGCCACCGGGTCGGCCAGCGTCACCGCCGGCAGCACGTTGGCCGGCACGTTGACCGCGACAGAGGCGGTGCTGCGAGTGGCGCCGTCGTTGTCGGTGGCGCGCGCGGTGAAGTTGTAGGTGCCCTGCGTGGTGGTCGTCCACGGCAACCGGTACTCGTTGGTGGTGCCCTGGCGCACGCCCAGGCCGAGCAGCGTGCCGCCGTCGAAGAACTCGACCTTGGCGACGCTGCCGTCGGCGTCGCTGGCGGTGGCGCGCAGCGTGATGGTGGTGCCGGGGATCACGGTCGCGTTGGCCAGCGGCGAGTCGAAGCTCACGGCCGGCAGCGCGTTGACGATCACCTGCACCGAGCCCGAGGTCGCCGTGCCGCCGCGGTTGTCGGTGGCGCGGGCCACGTAGGTGTAGGTGCCGGCGGCCTGCGCCGTCATCGCCAGCTGGTACGAAGGCGGCGCGCCCACCGGCGTGGCCAGGCCCACCAGCGTGCTGCTGTCGAACAGCGGCGCCGCAGGGTTGATGCGGAAGAACTCGACCTTGGCGATCGTGCCGTCGGCATCGGCGGCGTTGGCCGCGAGCGTGAACGTGGCCGGGTCGTTGGGCTTGAAGTTGTTCACCGGCGCGGTGATGGCCACCGTCGGTGCCTGGTTCGGTGCCGGCGTCGGCGCAGGCGTCGGCGCGGGCGTGGGGGCCGGCGTCGGCGCAGCCGTCGGCGCCGCGGTGGGTGCCACTGTCGGCGCGGCCGTCGGCGCCACGGTCGGCGCAGGTTCGGCCGCGGTGACGTTGAGCGTCATCGAGCCCGACAGCGCGACGGCGCCGCTGTTGTCGATGGCGCGCACGGTGATCGTGTGCGCGCCGGCGGCGGCATTGGTCCAGTTGAACTCGAACGGCGCGGCGGTCGCTTCGCCGAGCTTGGTGGTGCCGTCGTAGAACTCGACGCGCACGACGCTGCCGTCGGCGTCGGCGGCGGTGGCGGCGAGGCGGATCGATGCGCCTTCGGGGAATGTGGCGTTCGTCGCCGGCGCGCTGAGGGCCACCGTCGGCGCCTGGTTGGCCGGGGTCTGCGGCTCGCTGCCGCCACCGCCGCCGCAGGCGACGAGCGCGGCGGTGGCCGAGGCCGACAGCGCGAAGCGCAGCACGGCGGTCGGCGCCAGCGCGGTCGGAAATGCGCTTGCGCGGGGCCGTGGTCGCGGCAGGGCGGGGCAGGGGCGGGTCGGGTTCGCGTGGTTACCGTGTTCACATCCTTTGCATGGCGTGGGATCAAAACTTTCGAGGGGGAGGGTTGCCATGCGCAGGCACGCTGTGCCGCGCCCGACCCTTGACCGGGGGCACGCGTTCGCTGGGCAGAAGTGAACTGCGATACGAATGGTGGCCCGCGGGTCCATCGCTGCATCGGGTGCGGTGCGCCCCGATGCCTCAGCCGATGTCGCGCAGCGCGCGCCCCTTCGAACCTGATGACAGGCTGAAGGCAGGCATCGGCGCCAGCGCGGGCCGCCTCGATGACACCCGCATCTCGGGGGGGGGTCGCCGCAGCGGTCGTGACGCAAAGAAGCCTGCTCGCCGGTCATTGCCGGCGGGCAGGCTTCGCGCAGAGCTCGCTACTGGCCCGCTATCTGCACGCTACTGCTTGCGCGCGATGAAGCCGGTGAGCAGCGTCGCGCCGGCCTGGGCGCCGGAGCCCGAGAGGGCCAGCACGCCGCCGATCTCCGCCGGCCCGGCACCGCTGCCCGTGGCCACCGGCCCGCCAGCGAGCGCCGAGCCTGCCCGTGAGGGCGCCCAGTCGCCGTGCCGCCGAGGTGGTTGGCACCCTCGCCGGTCTCCACCGCCAGCGTGCTCGTTGTCATCGCCGCCGGCACCGGCGTGTTGCTGCCGTCGTCCTTCACCGTGTCGCCGATCACGAGCGTCGCGGTGCGCGTGGCGAAGTCCACCGTCACCGTCGCCGTGCCGACGAAGGCCACCGGCGCATCGGTCGCGCTGGGCGCGTACAGGCCGTGCACGAAGCGCGCGATAGAGCGCGACGCCGGTGGCGGGCACGTCGGCCGGGTGCGTCGTCTGGCCATAGGCGACGAAGCCGCGCCGGTTGGTGTTGTGCTCGTCGAGCGCACCCCAGTCGGCGATGTTCACCGTGTTCCTCGGTCAGCCAGAAGGCGAGGTTGCCGTAGCGGTAGCTCCACTGGCGCAGTTGCGGTAGTTCTTCGAGCCCGGCATCGGCACGCCGAAGCCGGCGGCGCCGGCGCAACGTCGGGCTGTTGCTGTCGGGGCACGTTGCCGGCGTGGATGTCGCCGTCCTCGTGGTAGCGCGTCGAGGCGACCGTGTCGGGGTCGTTGCCGCCGGTGCGCCAGTCGCCGGCGTGGTACTCGAGGCCCGCAGTCTCGTTGGCGGCACACCAGCCGCCGGCGCGCAGCGCGGCGGGTCGGTGCGCGGGAAGTAGCGGTTGTTGGCGTAGTGGGTCGTGGCCGACGTGCCGCGCGCGTGGCGAAGTCGTAGAAGGCCGAGGTCCGAGCTCGGCGGCAGCGGACCCTGCACGAGGGCGCCGTGGGCGTCGATGCTCGCACGCGGCCGGCAGTGGGGTCGAACGTCTCGATGATCAGCGTCGTTCGCTGCTGCCGTTCCACTTCAGCGACAGGTTCGACAGCAGCACCGCGGCGCTCGTGGGCACGCCGCTGGCGTTCCTGCGCACGCGCACTTCGGCCGTGCCGCCGCTGGCCAGCGCCAGACCGGTGGCCGTGCTCGTGTTCGGGTTCGGCGTGCCGAGGTCGCTCGTCGAACGGCCATAGGCCTGCACGCCCGAGCGCGACAGCGCGATGCCGTTGTCGCTGTGGATCAGCGTCTCGCCGCTGTACTGCGTGTCGCGCCGTCGGCGCACGACATCTCGAGCGAGCCGGGGCCGGCGCCGGCGCAGGTGGCGGCGGCGGCGGCGGCGGTGAAGGTGGCGGCGGCGCCGGCGGGGGAGGCGGTGGCGGCGGCGAAGGCGGAGGCGGAGGCGGCGGAGGCGGCGGCGGCGAAGGCGGGAGGCGGCGGAGGCGGATCCGAGGGCGGCGGTGCCGGCGGAGGCGGTGGCGGCGAAGGCGGCGGCGGTGAAGGTGGGCCCGATGGTGGTGGCGGTGGGCGGCGGCGCACCCGGCAGCCCGACGACGAGCGACACGTCCGCCGACGACATCGCGCCCATGTTGTCGAAGGCGCGCACGGTGACCGTGTGCGACCCCGGCGCCGCGTCGGTCCACACGAACGCGAACGGCGCGCTCGTGTCTTCGCCGAGCTTGGTGGCGCCTTCGAAGAACTCGACGCGCACGACCGTGCCGTCGCTGTCGAGCGCGTTGGCGTCGATGGTGATCGGCTGCCCGGCGGCGAAGTTGGCGTTCGCCGTTGGCTGGCTGATGGCCACGGTGGGTGCTTCGTTCGCAGGCGGGCTGGCGCTGCTGTCGCTGCCGCCACCGCCGCCGCAAGCGACCAGCGCCGCGCCGGCAGTGGCGGAGAGAACGAAGCGGGCCACGCGCACCGTCAAGGTGGCGGTCTGAGATGAACGGTGCAGTGGTCGCGGGCAGGTGCGCGTGAGCGGCGTGATCGGTGTGATCAGCGTGGTCTGCGTCACCGGCGTCATCTGCGTGGACGGTGTGAGCGGCGTGATCGTCTTCATCGGAGCCTCCCTCCAGGCGACATCGCGCATGCGGGCCCCGCCCGCGGCGAACTCCGCGGCCGGTGCTTGTCTCCTGGGCGCCGGAGCGATGGCAAGCGGCGTACCGCGCTCGCAACGTGGGCAGGCCGCGCGATCGTGTCGCGCGCCGCCGCCCGGCTTCGGCTCGACGGCCGCCGGCCGTTATCGAAGACCCGGCCGGTCTTCTCGTTCTTCTCGCTCTTCTTCTTCAGCGAGGCAGGCGTCGACGATGTCGAGCGCTTCGTCCATCTGCGCGCGCGTGGTCACCAGCGGCGGCGTCAGCGTCAGCACGTTGCCCATCGTCGTCTTGAACGACAGGCCGCGCGAGAGGGCGCGGTAGAGCACGCGGTCGGCGATGTCGCCAGCGGGCTCCTTCGTCGCGCGCTCGCGCACGAGTTCGATGCCCAGCAGCAGGCCGCGGCCGCGCACGTCGCCCACCAGCCGGTGCCTCGTCTTCATCTCGGCAAGCCGCGCCAGCGCGTGTTCGCCGAGGAGCGCCGCGTGCTCGACGAGTCCTTCGCGCTCGATCACTTCGAGCGTCGCCAGTGCCGCGGCGGCGCTGACCGGGTTCTTCTCGTGCGTGTAGTGGCCGAAGGCGTAGGCGCCGGCGACATTCAAGTCGGCGCGCGCCACGCAGGCAGCGATCGGCAGCACGCCGCCGCCGAGCGCCTTGCCGAGCACGACGATGTCGGGCGCCGCGCCGTCGTGCTCGGCGGCGAAGAAGCGCCCCGTCTTCCCGAGGCCGGTGGGGATCTCGTCGAACACGAGCAGCGTGCCGTGCGTGCGGCACGCATCGCGCACCGCTTGCCAGTAGCCCGGCGGCGGGATGTACGGCACGGCGCGCGCCGGCTCGGCGACGACGGCAGCGACATCGCCTTCGCGTTCGAGCACGTACTTCACCATCGCGGCGCAGGCGAGGCGACAACGATCGAGGTAAGGGTGGCCTTGCTCGTCCACCGCGTGGCCGTACGGGCAGCGGTAGCAGCCGAACGGTGCGACGTGTTCGGTGCCGGGCAGGAGCGGCCCGACTGCGGCGCCGTGGCGGAAGAGCGCTTCGCCGCCGACGCTCGCGGCGCCGAAGCCGGCGCCGTGGAAGCTGTCCCAGAAGCTGAGGATCTTGAAGCGACCGGTGGCGATGCGCGCGAGCTTGATGGCGACTTCCACCGCGTCGCTGCCGCCGGTGGTGAAGAGCACGCGCCCCGCTTGCCCGGTGAGCGCGGCAAATCGTTGCGACAGCGCCTCGGCCAGTTGCACCGCGCGCTCGCTCGCGAAGCGGCGCGGCGCGAAGCTCAGTTCATCGAGCTGGGCCTTGATCGCGGCGATGACGTGCGGATGCGCGTAGCCGACGTGGTGGACGTTGTTGCCGTGGAAGTCGAGATAGCGGCGCCCGGTCGTGTCTTCGATGTAGACGCCTTCGGCCTTGCGGATGGCCGCCAGGCACGGCGTCGACACCGACTGGTGCAGGAAGGCGGTGCTGTCGCGCGCCAGCAGCGCGCGGCTCGCGTCGTCGAGGTGCTCGCGTTGCCACGCGGCGCGATTGGGCGAGCTGTTGACGTCGCCTTCGCTCTGCGCCGGCGTGCTCTTGTCCTTCATCGCCAGGCTCCTCGCGGTTCGCGCCGGCTTACGCCGCATCGACTCCCAGGATCTCTTCGTGCAGCTTCAGCACCGGCCAGCGGCGCGCCGCGGCGATGGCCGCCAGCCGCGCATCGGGGTGCACGACGAATGCGCGGTCCACCGCTTCGAGCAGAGCGAGGTCGTTGATCGAGTCGCTGTAGGCGAGGCTCGCGTAGTCGGCGAGCGTCGCACCGCGCTCCGCCAGCCATTGCGCCAGCCGCGCGACCTTGCCTTCGCGCATGTTCGGCGCGCCGAGCGGCCGGCCTGTGAATCGGCCATCGCTGCCGACTTCGCATTCGGTGGCGAGCAGGTGCTCGATGCCGAGTTCGCGTGCCGTCAGTTCGGTGAGATAGCGGTTGGTCGCCGTCGTCAGCACGACGAGCGCGCAGTCGGCGAGGCGCTCGCGCACGAGCGCGCGCGCGGCCGCGGAGAGGCGCGGCGCGATCACCTCGCGGTGGAACGCCTCGCGCTCGCCTTGCCACTCCTCGCCGCTGCGGCCGGCGAGCGTGGAGATGTAGAACGAGGCGAAGGCTTGCGCGCTGACGGTGCCGGCGCGGTAGTCGCGCTCCATCGCGTCGTTGCGCTCGGCGAAGGCGGCGCGGTCGAGCACGCCGCGGCGCATGAGGAACGCGCACCACAGCTGGTCGGAGTCGCCGGCCAGCAGCGTGTGGTCGAGGTCGAAGAGCGCGAGGCCCGGCTTCATGCCGAGCGCTTCACATGCAGCGATGGCGAGCCCTTCATGGCGAACTTCATGGCGAGCGAAGGTGCCACGCCTTCGGCCGCGTGAAGGTCTGGATGCCGGCCACGCCGAGCGTGAGGCCGATGCCCGAATCGCCGACACCGCTCCACGGCAGGCGCGGGCTGACGCGGTCGCAGCAGTTCCAGTAGACGGTGCCGGCGCGAACGCGCGCGAGAAGGGCCCGCGCCGCCGCTTCGTCCTTCGTATAGACGCCCGCGGTGAGGCCGTAGCGCGTGTCGTTCATCAGCGCCACCGCTTCGTCGTCGCCCTTGACCTTCTGGATGCCGATGACGGGGCCGAAGCTCTCTTCGCGCATCACGTCCATGCGGTGGTCGACGTTGGTCAGCACGGTCGGCGGGAAGTGGTTGCCGGGGCCGGGGCCGCGCGCGCCGCCGCCCAGCAGCGTGGCGCCCTTGGCCACCGCGTCGCGCACCTGCGCTTCGAGCACGTCGAGCTGCGGCGCGCGGGTGATGGCGCCGATGTAGGTGTCGGCCGCCATCGGGTCGCCGGCCTTCATCGCCGCCACCGTGGCGACGAAGTGCTTGACGAACGCGTCGTGCACCGCCTCGTGCACGTAGATGCGCTCCACCGAGCAGCAGCTCTGGCCGGTGTTGTACATGGCGCCGTCGGCCAGCGACTCGGCCGCGGCCTTCGGGTCGGCGTCGGCGCGCACGTAGGTCGGGTCCTTGCCGCCCAGCTCGAGCTGCAGCTTCACCAGGCGCCCGGCGAGAGCCTTCGCGATGCGCTGACCGGTGGCATGGCTGCCGGTGAAGAAGAGGCCATCGATCGGTTGCTCGATCAGCGCCGCGCCGACTTCGCCCGCGCCGACGAGGCAGTGCAGCACCTCCTTCGGCACGCCGGCCTCGTGCAGCAGCCGCGTGATCGCCAGGCCCGTGAGCGTGGCGTACTCGCTCGGCTTGTAGAGCACCGCGTTGCCGGTGAGCAGCGCCGGCACGATGACGTTGCAGCCGACGAACCACGGGTAGTTCCACGCCGAGATGTTGGCCACCACGCCCAGCGGCACGTGGGTGATCTTCTCGCGCATGTCGCCGCCGACGAAGAGGTGCTCGTCGCGCACCGCGCCTTCGGCCTGTTCGAGGAAGAAGTCCAGCCGCGGCAGCAGGCCGTTCAGTTCGTTGCGCGACTGCGCGATGGGCTTGCCGACTTCGCCGGTCAGCGTCGCCGCCAGCGCTTCGAGCTCGCGCACGACGCCGGCGCGGAACGCCTCGACGATGGCCAGCCGCTCGCTCATCGGCACCGCCGCCCACGCCGGCTGCGCGGCGCGCGCGGTTGCCGCCTTCTTCGCCACCGAGGCGGCGTCGTCGGCGGGCACTTCGGTGATCAGCGCGCCGGTGGCGGGGTTGTGGATGGCAAGCGTCGGCATCGGAGTCAACCCTTCGCCTTGCGGCATTCTTCGAGGAAGTCCTGCAGCATCGCGCTGTCGTCGAAGTTGTCGGGGCTGCCGGGCTCGTGGAACTCGGGGTGCCATTGCACGGCGGCGACGTAGCTGCCGAGCGTGGGCTGGCGGCGGATGGCCTCGATCGTGCCGTCGTCGGGGCAGCGCGCCTCGACGACGAAGCCCTCGGCCAGCGCCTTGATGCTCTGGTGGTGAATGCTGTTGGTCGTGGCGCGCTGCACGCCCGGGTACAGCTGCGCCAGCCGCGTGCCCGGCTCGAGGTCGATGTCGTGGAAGTGCCGCTCGTACTTGCCGAGTTCGCGGTGCGCGCGCGCGCCCGGCACCTGCGTGGCCGTGTCCTGCCACAGCGTGCCGCCGAACATCACGTTGATGAGCTGCAGCCCGCGGCAGACGCCGAACACCGGCTTGCCGGCCTTGACGAAGGCGTCGATCAGTTCGATCTCGTAGCGGTCGCGCACCGCGTCGCCGGCCCACTCGGGCGCCAGCGGCTGCTCGCCGTAGCACTCGGGCGCGACGTCGTTGCCGCCTTGCAGCACGAGGCCGTCCAGCGCCTCGGCGTAGTCGTGCAGGTCGAGGTCGCTGCGCAGCACGATGCTGTCCTTGGTCACGGCCGGGATCATCACCGCCATCGCGTGGCCCGAGAGCACCCAGTGTGCGACGCTTTGTTCCAGGTAGTGCAGCGTCTTGGTGAAGACGCCGGGCAGCGGCCCCTGCGAGCCCGGGTAGTAGATGCGCGCCGAGACGCCGATGAGGAGGGGTTTCGTCGAAGCCATCGCGTTCGCCCTTGTC
The DNA here is from genome assembly GCA_046348035.1 of Rubrivivax sp. Lineage (GTDB taxonomy): Bacteria > Pseudomonadota > Gammaproteobacteria > Burkholderiales > Burkholderiaceae_C > Rubrivivax. The sequence goes on from JAXMEZ010000008.1 coordinate 72,889, forward strand.
GCGTTCGCTGTTGTCGCGTGCGTCCCCGTCGCCGCGTCACATCGCCTGCAGGAACAGGCGCTCGTAGTCGCGCTCGGTGGCCGAGCGCGGGTTGTGCCGCCGGTGAAGTCCTTCGCTGCCAGCGGCACAGGCCTGGGCAGGTGCGCCTTCGTCACGCCGTGCTCGGCCAGGCCGCCGGTGATGCCGATGCGCTGCTTCAGGTGCTTGAGCCAGCCGATGAACGCGAAGCCGCCGCCGTTGACCTTGGCCACGTGTGCCAGTTCGTCGAACTTCTCCGGCACCACCTCGTGGTTCCAGGCGAGCACGGTGTCGATCATCAGCGCGTTGGCGAGGCCATGGTGCAGGTCGCACACGGCGCCCAGGGCGTGCGCGCACGCGTGCACCGAGCCCAAGTCCTTCTGGAACGCGATGGCGCCCATCATCGAGCTCATCATCATGTCGGCGCGCGCGGCGATGTTGCCGGGCTCGGCCACCGCCTGCGCCAAGCGCGCGCCGATGCGCAGGCCTTCGAGCGCGATGCCGTCGCAAAGCGGGTGAAATGCCGGCGACAGATAACTCTCGATGTTGTGGGTCAGCGCGTCCATGCCGGTGGCCGCCGTCACCGGCGCCGGCAGCCCCACCGTCAGTGCCGGGTCGGCGAACACGGCCCTGGCGAGGATCTTCGGGCTGAAGACCGTGCGCTTGACGTGCGTGTCGTTCTCGCTGACGACGGCGCTGCGGCCGACCTCGCTGCCGGTGCCGCTGGTGGTGGGCAGCGCCACGATGCGGCAGCTCGTTCGTGATCGGCCGCACCTGCGGGTGGTCCCAAACGTATTCGAGCACGTCGCCTTCGTGCACCGCCATCAGGCCGACGACCTTGCTCACGTCCAGCGCCGCGCCGCCGCCGAAGCCGATGACGCAGTCGGCGCGGTGCGCCTTGTACGCCGCCGCGCCGGCCATCACCTGCGCGCAGGTGGGGTTGCCGAAGACGCCGTCGAACACCGCTGCATCCAGCCCCTGCAGCGTGGTGAGGAACTCGGCCAGCACCGGCAGCTTCGCCAGCGCCCGGTCGGTGACGACGAGCGGCCGCTTCAGGCCTTGTTCGAGCAGGTGCGGCCCGGCCAGCTTGCGCGCGCCGACGCCGAAGTGGATGGCGGTGGGGAAGGCGAAGCGGGTGATGGTCATGGCGGGGTCGCGGTGGCGGCGAGGGTCGAATGCGGCGCCAGGCGCTATTGCAGCAGCACCATGCCGCCCAGGCGCGCCGCGCTTGTCGAAGGTCACCGTATGCGGCAGCCGTGCATCGTCGACGTGCCGGATCAACGCATCGGCCAGGTCGGCGTCGCTGTCTTCGCAGCTTTCCAGCGCCAGCCACAGCGCGTCCGCATCCTGCACGACGGCCGCGCATCGGCGGCCAGCGTCGCGACCATCGGGACCAGATCGGCCTTGCCGATGCCGTAGCGGGCCTGGCACCACACGGTCTCGGCCAGCGCCACCAGCGAGATGGCCAGGACGCTCGGCACTGAGTTCGCGCTCGAAGAACTGCGCGGCAAGCGCGGCCTGCCCCGGGTCGTCCTGCGAGGTAGCGCGACGTTGGTGTCGATGCCGATCATCGCGAACGCGCGCGATCGTTGCGTGCCGTCACCGCCTCGGCGATGCCACGATTCATTTCTTCGATGCTCACCGGCTTGGCGACGCGGCCTTGAAGATGCCGCGCAGGCGCGTGATGTCGCCCTTGACCGCGACGATGCGAAAGCCGTTCAGGCTGGGCACGAAGTGGATCTGGTCGCCGGGCCCGACACCCATCGCGTCGCGCACGGCTGGGCAGGGTGAGCTGGCTCTTGCTGGTGAGCGTGGCGGTCTCGGCCATCGGGCGCACTCGGAGCGTAAGGAGAATTGCGAGAACGCCTTACTCTATCCGATTCCGGGCAAACCTGGGTTTCGCTCGGCGGCACTGATCAGATGATCTCGAAGTACCGCTTCAGCTCCCAGTCGGTGACGGCATCTTGCCACTGGCGGTGCTCCCATTCGCGCGTGGCGGCGAAGTGCTCGACGAAGGTGTCGCCGAGCCAGTCGCGGGCGATGTCGCTGGCGCGGAAGATGCGCGTCGTCTCGATCAGCGAGCGCGGCGCGCGCGGGATGCCCTCTGCCCCCTGGTTCGTGCCGGTGATCGGCGGCGCGGTGAGCTTCAACCCCTTCTCCACGCCGTGCAGGCCGGCGGCCAGTACGGCGGCCATCGCAAGGTAAGGGTTCATGTCGGCGCCGGGGCAGCGCGTTTCGAGCCGCGTCGCCTTCGGGCTGCCGGCGATGACGCGGAAGCTCGCGGTGCGGTTGTCCAGGCCCCAGGTCGGCTTCACCGGCGCCCAGAAGCCGTCCACGAGCCGCTTGTAGCTGTTGACGGTGGGCCAGAACATCGGCGCGAACTCCATCAGGCACGCCACCTGGCCGGCGAGGTAGCTCTCGAAGAGCTTGCTCATCGAGCGCTTGCTCTTCGCGTCGTAGAAGAGGTTGGTCTTGCCGTCGGGGTGCTCCTTCAGGCTCTGGTGGATGTGCCCCGAGCAGCCGGGGTACTGCTGGCTCCACTTGGCCATGAAGCTCGGCATCACGCCGTGCTTCTTGCCGATCTCCTTGGCGCCGGTCTTGAAGAGGATCGCGCGGTCAGCCGCTTCGAGCGCGCCGCTGAAGGCGATGGCCGCTTCGTAGACGCCGGGTCCGGTCTCCGTGTGCAGCCCTTCGATCGGCACGCCGAACGCTGCCATGTCGTCCATCAGCGCGTTGAAGAAGCCGCGCTGGTCGGCCATGCGCAGCAGCGAGTAGCCGAACATCCCCGGCGTGATCGGCTCGGGCCCGACGCCGCGCTTGCCGGCCCAGCTCTGCGGCGTCTCGGCGAAGTTGAACCACTCGAACTCGCAGCCGCACATCGGCGCGAAGCCCAGCTTCTCGGCGCGCTTGAGCACGCGCTTCAACACCTGCCGCGGGCACACCGGGTACGGCGTCCCGTCGGCGTTGACGAACTCGCCGAGGAAGAACGGCACGCCGTTGTCCCACGGCACGCGGCGCGCGGTGTCGAGATCGATTCGCGCCAGCGCGTCGGGGAAGCCGTGCTGCCAGCCGGTGACCTGCGTGTTGTCGTAGCACTGGTCGCCCGAGTCCCAGCCGAAGACGACGTCGCAGAAGCCGAAGCCTCCCTCGGCGGCGCCGAAGAACTTGTCGCGATGCAGGTACTTGCCGCGCAGGATGCCGTCGATGTCGCTGACGGCGACCTTGACCTTCACGGTGTCGCTGTTGCGGATGGCGGCCAGCGCCGGGTGTTCCTTCGGGTCGGCTTTCCGGGCCGCGTCCTTCTTGGCCATCGTGGTCTCCTCCGTTCGGTCGTTATTCGCTGCCGCGGCTGCTCGTCACAGCGCCGGCGCGCCGTTCGGGATGCCCATCTCGCGCAGCACGTCGGCCACCGCATTCACCGCCTGCTGCATCTCGTTGCGGCCGATGGCGCCGATGCAGCCGACGCGGAACGTCTCCACCTGCGTCAGCTTGCCCGGGTAGAGGATGAAGCCGCGCGCCTTGGCCGCGGCGTAGAACTTCCTGAAGTCGTAGGCGGCGTGCGCCGGCGCGTGGAAGGTGACGATGATCGGCGCCTGCACCGCGCTGTTCAGGAACGGCTTGAAGCCGAGCCCGGCCATGCCCTCCACCAGCGTGCGGCAGTTGTCGGTGTAGCGCGCCAGCCGCGCCGGCTGCCCGCCTTCCTCGACGAACTGGGCGATCGCTTCGGCGAGCGCGGCCACCACGTGGGTCGGCGGCGTGAAGCGCCACTGGCCCGTCTTGCCCATGTAGGCGCACTGGTCGTGCAGGTCCATCGCCAGGCTCTGGCTGTTGCCGGCGCAGCCGTCGAGCACGGCCTTGCGGATGAAGACGAAGCCCATGCCCGGCACGCCTTCGAGGCACTTGCCGCTGGCGGCGATGAGCGCGTCGAAGCGCACCTGGCGCGCGTCGATCGGCAGCGCGGCGAAGCTCGACATCGCGTCGACGATGAGGCCCTTGCCGCGCCGTTCGCACACGGCGGCCACTTCGGCGAGCGGGTTCTCCACCCCGGTGCCGGTCTCGCAATGAATGAGGATGACGTGCGTGATCGACCGGTCGGCCTCGAGCGCCGCTTCCACCGCCGCGGCGTCGATCGGCGCGTCTTCGGGCACCGGCAGCACGGTGGCCTTGCGGCCCATCATCTGCGCCAGCTTCGCGGCGCGCTTGCAGTAGGCGCCGTTGTCGGGCACGAGCACGTGGCCGTTCCGAGGCACGAGCGTCGCCACGGCGGCTTCGACGCTGAAGGTGCCGCTGCCCTGCAACGGCACCACCACGTGCGTCTCGCGGCCGTGCACGATGTCCAGCAGCCGCTCGCGCACGCCGGCCGTGATGGCGTTGAAGTCGGCGTCCCAGCTGCCCCAGTCCTTGAGCATCGCGAGCTTGGTTCGCAGCGTCGTCGTCAGCGGGCCGGGGGTGAGGAGGATGGCGTCGCGGTCCATGCGGGCGGGTCCTTCGGGCGTCGAAACGAATCGTTGAGAAAGACAGGCGCTGTCAATGCGGCGCGGCGCTGCCGGTGCCGAGCATCGCGGCGTAGGCCTCGCGCTTCAGCTCGGCGAGCAGCGGATGGTCGAAGCCCCACCAGCGCTGCGTCATGAAGGCACCGGCGAAGTTATGCCGTGGCGAGATCCACCACTGCGTGCCGGCGAGGCCACCCCAGTAGAGCTCGCCGGCCGCTTCGGCGTGGTCGGCGGCGTTGGGTGCCAGCACCACACCGCCGGCCAGGCCGTGCACGCGGCCGGGTTGCTCGCCGGTGGCGGGGAAGCGCAGCCATTGCCCGGGCGGCAACTGGTTCTGCGTCATCAGCGCCAGCGTCTCGGGCCGCAACAGCGCATCGCGGCCGAGCAGCAGGTGCTGCAGCAGCCGCGCCGTGTCGGGCAGGCTCGAGACGAGGCCGCCGCCGCCGCTCACGCGCGGCACCGGCAACAGGTGCGAATCGCGCGGCAGCAGTTGCTCGGCGTTGCGCAGGCCGGCCTTCGCGGGGTCCTTCACATCGGCGCCGATGTACATCGTGGCGAGGCGCTCGCGTTCGCGCGCGGGCACGACGAAGCCGGTGTCGCGCAACGCCAGCGGCTCGATGATGCGCTCGCGCAGGAAGTGGTCGAACGGCACGCCCGATCGCACTTCGACGAGGCGCGCCAGCACGTCGGTGGCCACCGAGTACTCCCAGCCGCTGCCGGGCTCGAAGGCGAGCGGCAGCGCCGGCAGGTCGTGCTCCACCATCTGCGCCAGCGTCGTCTCGCTGCTGAGGATGCGCCGCTCCTGGTAGGCCCGGTACAGCAGCGTGCCGGGGTCGAAGAGGCCGTAGCTCAGGCCCGCGGTGTGGCCGAGCAACTGGGCGATGGTGATGGGGCCGCGCGCCGGCTCGCTTTCGGCCAGAGTGCGCGCGCCGGGGCGCAGGACGCGCATCCGGGCAAGTGCCGGCAGGAAGCGCTCCACCGGGTCGGCCAGCTCGAAGCGGCCTTCCTCGAGCAGCAGCAGCACCGCGCAGCTCGTGAAGAGCTTGGTGTTGGAGTAGACGCGGAAGAGGTGGTCCTCGCGCAGCGCGACGCCGCTTTCGCGGTTGGCCGCGCCGGCGCAATGCACGTGCGCGGGCTGCCCCGGCGCCACCAGTGCCACCGAGATGCCCGAGAGGAACTCGCTGTCGACCCAGCGCTGCATCGCCGCGTGCAGCGGGCCGAAGTCGCGTGCAACGATAGGCGAAGCGGAAGGGGCGAAGGAGGGAGGCACGCTCGTCATCACCGCATCGCCATCGCGAACCGCCGCCCGCTCAAACCTTCCACGCCTGCGTGCGCCCCTCGACGAAGCGCGCCAGCGCCCAGAACACGAGCGTAGCCACGGCCGAGGCGGCGACGATCAGCACTGCGCAGGCGGCCGCGGCGCCGGTCTCGCCGGCTTCGTCGAGGTTGAGGATGGCGATGCTCGCCACCTTCGTCTCGGGCGAGTAGAGGAAGACGACGGCCGAGATCGTCGTCATCGCGTTGACGAAGAAGTAGCGCGCGATGTCCACCAGCGCCGGCGTGCAGATCGGCAGCGTCACGCGGCGGAAGGTCACCCACTGCGGCACCTTCAGGCTCGCGCTGACGCTCTCGAACTCGGCGTCGAGCGACTTCAGCGCCGTCACCGCCGTCAGGTGGCCCGTGGTGTAGAAGTGGACGATGGTGCAAAGCGTCAGCAGCGCCATCGTGTGATAGAGACCGTTCAGCGGGTTGCTCGGCAGGTTGAAGAAGAGGATGTAGCCGAGGCCGAGCACGAGCCCGGGTACGGCCATCGGCAGCATCGCCAGCAGCCGCACCACGCTGCGCAGCAACGGCGTCGCCTGCGTCTTCTCCAGCAGGTAGGCGGCGACGAAGACGAGCGCGGTACCGAAGAACGCGGTGCCGCCGGCCATCACGAGGCTGTTGATGAAGCCTTCGCCGAACTCGGCGTCGAAGAGGCCCATGTGGTAGTGGCGCAGGCTCGGCGCCAGGTTGTAGGGCCAGAAGCTCGCGAAGCTGGCGAACACCGCCATGCCGAGGACGGCCAGCATCAGCACGGCGACGAGCGCGCACCAGGCGCTCATCGCGGCGTCGAAGAGCGGCGCGCGCTGCGGCCGGTAAGGCACGGCGCGCGCCGTCAGCATCGCCGTCTGCTTGCGCTGCACGAGGTGGTCGACCGAGAACGTCAGCACCGCGGGCGCCAGCAGCAGGAGGGCGACGACGGCACCGCGCTGGAAGTCCTGCTGCCCGATGACGAGCTTGAACACGTCGGTAGCCAGCACGTTGAAGTTGCCGCCGATCACCTTCGGGATGCCGAAGTCGGTGATGACGAGCGTGAAGACGACGAGGCTGGCGCTGATGAGGCCGTACTTCGCGCCCGGCAGCGTGATGGTGAAGAACTTGCGCGCGGCGCTCGTGCCCATCGAGTCGGCCGCTTCGTACAGGCGCGCGTCGGCGGCGCGCAGCGCGGTGACGAGGATCATCAGCGCGTGCGGGAAGACGGCGAATACCTCGGCGATGACGATGCCCGGCGCGCCGTAGATCTCCTCGACGCCGAGCCAGCCGAGGGCGCCGGTGAGCCAGCTCTTCAGCACGCCCTGGTTGCCGAACCAGTAGATGAGCGAGATGGCCGACAGCAGCGATGGCGCCAGCAGCGGGATCAGCGTGATGCCGCGGAAGAGCGCCTTGGCCGGCATGCAGCTGCGCGTCAGCGCATAGGCCGAGACGAAGGTCGCCGGCACGGCGACCAGCGTGACGACGACACTGACCCAGAGGCTGTTCCACAGCGACGTGAGCAGCGCCGGCGTCTGGGCATAACTGACGAAGTTGGCGAAGCCGGCGAAGCCGCCCTCCTTGTCGCGCAGCGATTCGCTGCCGATGGTGAGCAGCGGCAAGGCGAGGAAGGCGACGAGCAGCAGCGCGACGATCCACAGCGCCGCCGTCGCGATGCGGTCGGACGCAGTGGCCCGCAAACGAAGCGCGGCACCCGGGAGCACCCGGTCGCGGCCGCGGCGGCGCGGGTATTCACTTCACGCCGTCACGCCGCCTGGCCGACGGCTTGCTGCGCGCCGGCTGCCGACACTGGCGCGGCGGGCAGCGCCGGCCGCGTCGCCGAACACGCGCATGCGCCCGCGCATCAGCCGCATCGGCAGGCGGCTGCCGGGCTTCAGTTGTTGCTCGGAGAGGTAGTTCAGCGACAGGTACACGGTGAGCTTCTGTTCGCCCAAGGCCGGGCTGGCGATGCGCACGAGGCAGTACGAGCCGAGGAACTCGATCTTCTCGATCTCGGCTTCGAAGCTGTTGGGGGTCGCCGAGCGCGAAACGGCTGCCGACGATGGCGGTGGCGAAGACCGAGTCGTTGTTGGCGCCGCCTGTCCCGATCCCTGTGCTGCCGTTGGACGGCGGCGTTTCCGCGATCGGCGGCGGCACCGCCGGCGACGCCCCGGTGCCGGTGCGCGCCAGCACGTCTTCGGGCCGCAAGTAGATCTTCACCGGCGAGCCGCGCGGCCGGCCGTGCGTGCATTCGAAGAGCGTGCCAGCGCGCCGGTGTGCAGCAGGCCGGCGCGCACCTGCCCCGGCAGCACGTTGACCTTGCCGACGAAGTCGGCGACGAAAGGCGAGGCCGGTTCGCGGTACACCTGCATCGGCGTGCCCACCTGCTCGATCGCGCCGTGGTTCATGACGACGATGCGGTCGGCCACCGACAGCGCTTCTTCCTGGTCGTGCGTGACCATGATCGTCGTCACGCCGAGCTTGCGCTGCAGGCTGCGGATCTCCTGGCGCAGGTGCACGCGCACGATCGCGTCCAGCGCCGACAGCGGCTCATCGAGCAGCAGCAGGCCCGGCGACGTGGCGAGCGCGCGCGCCAGCGCGATGCGCTGCTGCTGGCCGCCGGAGAGTTGCGCCGGGAACTTCTCTTCGCTGCCCGGCAGGCCCACGAGGCGCACGAGTTCGCTGACGCGCGCGCGGATCTCGGCCTTGCCGACCTTGCGGTTGACGAGGCCGTAGGCGACGTTGTCGGCGACGCTCAAGTTGGGGAAGAGCGCGTACGACTGGAAGACGATGCCGTAGTCGCGCAGCGCCGGCGGCAGCCGGCTGATGTCGCGCCCGGCCTGCTCGATGCGCCCGGCCGTCTGCGCTTCGAGCCCGGCGATGATGCGCAGGAGCGTCGTCTTGCCGCAGCCCGAGGGCCCGAGGAAGCAGACGAACTCGCCCTTGTCGATGGCGAGGTCCACTCCCTGGAGCGCGGTGAAGCTTCCGAACTGCTTGCGGATGCCCTCGAGCTTCAGGAACGTGGACACGGGCGTCGTGGGGCGTGGGGTGCGAGGCCTACTTCTTCGGCTCGCTCTTGGCGTTGTAGCGCTTGTTCCACTCGGCCAGGATGCGGTCGCGGTGCGTGGCTTCCCAGTAGAAGTCCTTCTTCACCAGCCGCGCTTCGTAGTCCTTGGGCACGTTGGGCAGCGGGTCGGCGACGCCGGGGATGGCGGTGATGGCGAAGTTCTTGCCGTACAGCTTCATCGCGTCCTTGCTGCTGGCCCAGTCGGCGAGCTTCTTGGCCGCGGCCAGGTTCTTCGTGCCCTTGTGGATGCCGAACGCTTCGAGGTCCCAGCCCAGGCCTTCCTTCGGGAACACGAGGTCGATCGGCGCGCCCTTGGCCTTGTTGGTGTTGGCGCGGTACTCGAAGCTGATGCCGACGACGAACTCGCCGGCCGCGGCCATGTTGCACGGGCGCGAGCCGCTGTGCGTGTACTGCGCGATGTTCTCGTGCAGCGCGTCCATGTACTTCCAGCCGCCGCCCTTGCCGGCATCGTCGCCGAAGAGCGTGAGCCACGCCGTGACGTCGAAGAAGCCGGTGCCCGAACTCGCCGGGTTGGGCATGACGATCTGGCCCTTGTAGGCGGGCTTCGTCAGGTCCTTCCACGTCTCGGGCTTCGGGATGCCCTTCTTCTGCGCCTCGACCGTGTTGAAGCAGATCGTCGCGCCCCACACGTCCATGCCGAACCAGGCCGGCACCTTCTTCTTGTCGCGGTACTGCGCCATGATGCCGTCGAGGTTCAGCGGCGCGTACGGCTCGAGCATGCCCTGCTGGTCCATCAGCGCCAGGCTCGACGCGGCCACGCCCATCACGACGTCGGCCTGCGGGTTCGCCTTCTCGGCGATCAGCTTGGCGGTGATGACACCGGTGCTGTCGCGCACCCACTTGATGTCGATCTCGGGGTGGACGCGCGCGAAGCCTTCCTGGTAGGCCTTGAGCTGGTCGGTCTCCAGCGCGGTGTAGACGAGCAGCTGCGTCTTCTGGGCGAAGGCGGTGCCGGCGAGCGCGGTGAGGGCCGCGCTGATGGCGGCAACGGCGAGCGAACGCATGGTCTGTCTCCTCCGAAGGGGGAAGCCGGGAAGGCTACAAGCGCGAACGGTAGACCCGCATGCATGACAACCCGATGTCGCTGCGGTGCAGCGGCGCGACGGGGCGGTGCGCTGCGGCCGCGACCTCATGCGGAGTTGCAGATTGTTGACAATCGACAATGCGGAATCCTACGATGCCGACGCAGCCGTGACCCCCGGAAAGACCCGACCCTCCATGCCCGCCACGACAGCGGCCTCCGCGGCCTCGGCTCTGTCTGCAACCTCCGCATCCATCGAGCTGCTGCGCGACCACTCGCTCGTCACGCTGGCGCAGCGCGAGCTAGAGCGGCGCATCGTCAGCGGCGAGATCGCCGCCGGCACCAAGCTCAACGAGGTGGGCATCGCCGCCAGCTTCGGCGTCAGCCGCGGCCCGGTGCGCGAGGCGTTCCGCGCGCTCGGGCAGATGGGCCTCGTGCGCGTGGAGAAGAACCGCGGCGTCTTCGTGCGCGAGGTGTCGCTCGAAGAGGCGAACGAGTTCTTCGAGGTGCGCGCCGCGCTCGAAGGGCTCATCGGCCGGCTGGCGGCGCGCCGAATCGCTGCCGACGAAGTGCAGGCGTTGCGCGGCGTCGTCACGCGCATGCACCCGCTGGCGCGGCCCGGCAGCGCTGCGGGTGGCAGGCCCGGTAACGGCAGCCGCGGCGGCGAGGCGCGCGCCGAAACGTACTTCGACCTCAACGTCGAGTTCCACGACCGCCTCGCGCGCGCCGCGCGCAACCAGGCGCTGCTGGCCAACTACCGCGGCGTCGTCAACCAGCTCGACCTGTACCGCCGCGCCACGCTCGGCCGCGGCAGCGAGCACATCCCGCAGTCCACCGCCGAGCACGAAGCCATCGTCGAAGCGGTGGGCGCCGGCGACGAAGCGCGCGCCGAGCGCCTGCTCGTCGAACACGTGCTCGGCAGCCGCACACGGGCGCAGCAGGCCCTGGCGGGTGCCGCCGGCGCTGCCGCGGCGGCTGCAGCTGTGCTACCGCCGCCCTCCGCGAAGGCCGAGCTTCTTTCCCCGCCCGACCCATGAGCCCGATCCAAAGCCCCGGCACGACCCGTTCGCCCGTCACCGTCAACGGCACCTCGTATCGCTGGCCGCTGCGCCCGGTGGCGGTGGTGTGCATCGACGGCGGCGACCCGCGCTACCTGCAACGCTTCCTCGCCGAAGGCGCGGTGCCCAACATCGCGCGCTTCGTGCGCGAAGGCTTCGCCGGCGTCGCCGACGGCTCGATGCCTTCGTTCACCTGTCCGAACAACATGTCGATGATCACCGGCACGCCGACGGCGAAGCACGGCATCTCCGGCAACTTCTACCTCGACACCGCCACCTGGCAGCCGGTGGTGATGACGGGCCCCGAGCTGCTGCGCGGCGACACCATCATCGCCCGCTTCGCCGCCGCCGGCGCCAAGGTGGTCTCGATCACCGCCAAGGACAAGCTGCGCCGCCAGCTCGGCAAGGGCCTGGACGTGCGCCAGGGCCACGTGTCGCTGTCGAGCGAATACGCGAGCCGCGCGACGCTGGCCGAGAACGGCATCGAGAACGTGCTCGAATGGGTGGGCATGCCGCAGCCGGGCATGTACTCGATGGAGCTGTCGCTGTTCGTGCTCGAAGCGGGCTTGAAGCTGCTCGAGCAGCGCCGGCCCGACCTGCTGTTCCTCAGCCTCACCGACTGGGTGCAGCACAAGTGGTCGCCCGAGGAAGCCGACGCGCGCCGCTTCTACGAAAAGCTCGACAGCCTCTTCGGCCGCCTGGCGGCCGCGGACATCACGCTCGCGCTCACCGCCGACCACGGTATGAGCGACAAGAGCAACGCGGCCGGCGAGCCGAACGTGATCTGGCTGCAGGACATCCTCGACGCCGAGTTCGGTGCCGGCGAGACCATCGTCATCTGCCCGATCACCGACGCCTTCGTCGGCCACCACGGCGCCTTGGGCGGCTTCGTGCGCGTGTGGTCGCGCGGCCAGGTCACGGCGCGCGAGATCATCGGCGCGCTCGCCGGCATCGAAGGCATCGAGATGGCGCTCGACAAGGCCACCGCCTGCCGTATGTTCGACATGCCGCCCGACCGCGAAGGCGACGTGGCCGTGGTGGCGCGCGAGGACACCTGCATCGGCAGCTCGGCCAAGAACCACGACCTCGCTGGCCTCGCCGGCCACCGCCTGCGCACGCACGGCGGCGTGAGCGAAGCGAAGGTGCCGTTCATCCTCAACCGGCCGTTGAACGACGCGTATCGGGCCAAGGCGGCTTGCGAGCCGCTGAAGAGCTGGCAGATCTTTGATTACGCGGTGAACGGGACAGTGTAGGCAGGCGCCGGCTAGCCGCCGACTTCGATTGCCTCGCCCTCGACGAAGACCCCACGCACATCGAGGCACGCCGCGTCGAGCAGCACCGCATCGCCCCAAGCTCCCTCGACCAGCCGGCCGCGCTCGTTCCCGATGCCGAGGTAGTCCGCCGCGTGCGTGCTCGTGCGCGCGCTTGCTTCGGCCACTGTGAGGCCGAGGCTCACGAGGTTGCGCAGCGCCTGGTCCAGCGTCAGCGTGCTGCCGGCGAGCGTGCCGTCGGCCAGGCGCACGCCGCCTTCGCACTTGCGCACCGCCTGGCGGCCGAGGCGGTAGTCGCCGTCAGGCATGCCGGCGGCTGCCGTGGAGTCGCTGACACAGAAGAGGCCCGGAATCGCTCGCAGCGCTGCGCGGATGGCGCCCGCGTGCACATGCAGCAGGTCGGGGATCAGCTCGGCGTGCTGCGCATGCGCCAGCGCCGCGCCGGCCGTGCCGGGCGCGCGGTGGTGCAGGCCGCTCATCGCGTTGAAGAGATGCGTGAAGCCGGCCGCGCCGCGTTCGAGCGCCTGCACCGCTTCTTCGTAGCTCGCGATGCTGTGGCCGATCTGCACGCGGATGCCGCGCTCGACGAGCGCCGGGATCAGCGCCAGGTTGCCCGGCACTTCGGGCGCCAGCGTCAGCAGGCGAATCGGCGCGATCGCGTCGAGCGCGGCGATCTCCGCGAGCGACGGCGGCCGCGTGAATGGCGGTTGCGCGCCCAGGCGCTCGGCGCTGATGTAGGGGCCTTCGAGGTGCACGCCGAGCACGCGCGCCGCGCCGCTGGCACGCTGGCCGCCATTGCCGTGCTTGCCGCCCCTGCCGTGCTTCCCGCGCGCGGCGCCTTCGCACTGTGGCGCCAGCGCGCGCAGCGCCGCTTCGATCTCCGCCAGCGGCGCCGTCATCGTCGTCGCCAGCAGCGCCGTCGTGCCGTGGCGCGCGTGCAGCCGTGCGAGCGTGGCGACGCTGTCGCCGGCGTCCATCGTGTCGGCGCCGCCGCCGCCGTGCACGTGCGTGTCGATGAAGCCGGGCAGCACCAGCGGCAGCGCGGCGTCGGCACGTGCCTCGGCTTCGCTCACCGGCGTGCCATGCACGCGCGCGATGCGGCCGTCGGCGGCGATCTCGAGCGCGCCGCGAACGAAGCCGGCGGGCGTGAGGATGTGGCCGCTGAGCGCGCTCACGCCGGCTTGCCGACCAGCTGCTCCGGCGTCGTCACCGGGCCCTTGCCGCTGAAGCGGTCGAGCGCGAGGTAGATCACCGGCGTGATGTACAGCGTGATCGCCTGCGAGAACACCAGGCCGCCGGCCACCGCCAGGCCGAGCGGCTGGCGCAGCCCGGCGCCGGCGCCGATGCCCAGCGCCAGCGGCAGCGCGCCCATCAGCGCCGCCAGCGTCGTCATCATGATCGGCCGGAAGCGCAGGATGCAGGCTTCGCGGATCGCCTCGCGCGGCGTCATCCCCTGGTGGCGCTGCGCATCGAGCGCGAAGTCGATCATCATGATCGCGTTCTTCTTGACGATGCCGATCAGCAAGAGGATGCCGATGGTCGCGATCAGCGTCAGGTCCAGCCCGAACAGCATCAGCGTCGCCAGCGCGCCCACCGCCGCCGAGGGCAGGCCGGCGAGGATCGTCAGCGGGTGGATGTAGCTCTCGTAGAGCACGCCCAGCAACACGTAGATGACGATCAGCGCGCCGATGATGAGGATCGCCTGGCTGCCCTGCGAGCTCTTGAACACCTTCGCGTCGCCGCCCCAGGTGGCCACCACCGAAGCGGGCATGCGGATCTCCTCGCGGTAGCGCTCGATGCGCGTCGTCGCCTCGCCCAGCGGCGCCCCCGGCGCGAGGTTGAACGACACCGTCACCGCCTGCAGCTGCCCGGCGTGGTTGATGGCGGTGGGGCCGACGGTGCGCGTCACCGTGGCGAAGCTCGTCAGCGGCACGAGGGCCCCGGTGCTGGCGCGCACGTAGATGCCGTTGAAGGCGCTCTCGTCGGCGCGCGCCGCCGGCGCCGCTTCCATGATGACCTGGTAGCTGTCGACGTCGGTGTAGATGGTGGAGACCTGGCGCTCGCCGAAGGCCGAGAACAGCGCCGAGCGGATGCCGTCGATCGGCACGCCCAGCGCGTTGGCGCGCTCGCGGTCGATCTTCAGGCTTGCCTGCAGGCCGCGCATCTGCGCGTCGCTGGTCACGTCGCGGAACAGCGGGTCGGCGCGCAGCTTGTCCTGCATGCGCACGGCCCAGTCGTAGAGGTCGCCGGCCTGCACGCTTTGCAGGATGTACTGGTACTGCGCCTTGCTCTGGCGGCCGCCCAGGCGCAGGTTCTGGATCGGCAGCATGAACACCGCGATGCCCGGCACCTCGCGCATCTTGCGCCGCAGGCCCTCGAGCACGTCCTTCATCGGCGCGCGCTGGGCGCGCGGCTTCAGGTTGAGGAACATGCGGCCGCTGTTCTGCGCCCCGCTGCCGCCGTTGAACGAACTCACCGTGGCCACCGCCGGGTCGGCACGGAAGATGGCGGCGACGCGGTCCTGCAGAGCCACCATCTGCTCGAACGACACGTCCTCGGCTGCCTCGGTGCTGACCGAGATCTGGCCGATGTCCTCCTGCGGGAAGAAGCCCTTGGGGATGACCCAGAACATCCAGCCGGTGGCCACGAACGTGGCCAGCGCGACGACGAGCACCGACTTGCGGTGCCCGAGAGCCACGTCCAGCGTCTTCGTGTACAGCGCCAGCGTCGCGTCGAAGGCGCGCCCGAACGAGCGCACCAGCGCCCCTGGCGGCTTCTTGTGCGCCTCGTCGGTGAGGAAGCGGCCGGCCATCATCGGCACCAGCGTCAGCGACACGAACGCCGAGGCGATGATGGCGAGCGACACGATCACCGCGAACTCGTGGAACATGAGGCCGATGACGCCGGGCATGAAGAAGATCGGGATGAACACCGCGATCAGCGAGCTGGAGATCGAGATGATCGTGAAGCCCACTTCGCGCGAGCCGCGCAGCGCCGCCTGGAACGGCGGCTCGCCGTGCTCGACGTGGCGCATCACGTTCTCGAGCATGACGATGGCGTCGTCCACCACCAGGCCCACGGCGAGCGTGAGGCCCAGCAGCGAGATGTTGTCGATCGTGTAGCCGAACGCCCACAGCATGGCCACCGCGCCCAGCAGCGAAACCGGCAGGCTGAGCGTCGGGATCACCGTGGCGACGAAGCGGCGCAGGAAGAGGAAGATCACCAGCACGACGAGGACGATGGTGCCCAGCATCGTCAGCGTCACGTCGTGCAGCGAATCGCGGATCGAGATCGAGCGGTCGTTGTTGATCGACACCTGCACGCTTGCCGGCAGCTGCGCCTTGATCTCGCGCAGCGCCGCCTTCACCGCGTCGACCACCGCCACCGTGTTGGCGTCGGGCTGGCGCAGGATGGCCAGCGAGATCGACGTCTCGCCGTTGAACGTGGCCGAGGTCTTCACCTGCTCGAAGCTGTCCTCCACCAGCGCCACGTCGCGCAGCCGCACCGGGCTGCCGCCCTTGACGCTGACGATCAGCTCGGCGTACTCGGCCGCGCTCGTCATCTGGCGGTTGGCGGTCAGCGTCAGCGTCTGCCGCGGGCCCTCCAGCGTGCCGAGCGGCGTGTTGGCGTTGGCGGCGGTGAGCGCGGTGCGCAGCTCGTCCATCGTCAGGTTGCGCGCTGCCAGCGCCGAGGGAATGACGCGCACGCGCACGGCGAAGCGCTTGGCGCCGAAGACGTTCACCTGCGCCACGCCGGGCAGCGTGGAGAGCGTCGGCGAGATCAGGTGCTCGGCGTAGCTTTGCAGCTCGGTGATGTTGAGCGAGGGCGACGTGAGGGCGATGAACAGCACCGGCGCGTCGGCCGGGTTCACCTTGCGGTAGCTCGGCGTCTGCGTCATCTCCGGCGGCAGCGAGCGCGCGGCGCGCAGCAGCGCCGCCTGCACGTCCACCGCCGCGGCGTCGATGTTGCGCGCCTCGTCGAACTCCAGCGTCACCGACGTGGCGCCGAGCGTGCTGCTGGAGCTGATGACCGCCAGGCCCGGGATCGTCTGGAACTGCTTTTCCAGCGGCAGCGCCACCGCGGTGGCCATGTTCTCGGGGCTGGCGCCGGGCAGCGCGGCGAAGACGTTGATGACCGGCGTGTTGTAGCTGGGCAGCGCCGCGACCGGGATGCGCGACCACGCGATCAGGCCGCCGGCGATGATGGCCGCGTTGAGCAGCACCGTCATCACCGGGCGCCGGATGAAGAGTTCGGACAGGTTCATCGTGCTTGTCCTTCCTCGCCTGGTCCTTGCTCGCCTGGTCCTTGCTCGCCTTGATCTTGCTCGGCCTGCTCTACCTCGGCCTGCTTTTCGCAGCGGCTCACGGAGCGCTGCCGTTGCGCGTGGGCGTTGCCGAGGCTGAGGCCGAACCGGCGCTGCCCGGCGCGCGCTCGATGACCTTCGTCCCCGGGCGCACGTTCTGGCGTCCGTCGAGCACGATCTTCTCGCCCGGGCGCACGCCGCTCACCGCTGCTTCGGTGCCCAGCGCCTGCAGCACGCGCACCGGGCGTATCGCGGCCACGCCATCGGCGTCGACGACGAACACCGCCGTGCCGCGCGCGCCTTGCACCACGCTCGCCTGCGGCACCAGCACGGCGCCGGGCAGCGACTGCAGCGCCACCTGCACGTTGACGTAGGCGCCCGGCCACAGCGCCTGGTCGCGGTTGTCGAACACCGCCTTCACCTTCACCGTGCCCGAGGCGGCCTCGACGATGTTGTCGACGAAGTCCAGGCGCCCGATGCGCGTGCCGCGGCCTTCGGGCAACACGGCGAGCACCGCGCCCGGTGCCGCGGCCGCCGCGGCCTGCGCCGCAGCGGCTGAGGCGGCAGCACCCGGCGCACCGGCGGCCGCGCTCGCGGGCCGCGTTGGCGGCGTCGGCGTGGCCGGCGTGGGCGCCGGCAAAGCCTTCGCCGGCGCCGCGCGCGCGGCGGCCAGGGCCACCAGCGCGTCTTGCAGGTTGCGCTGCGGCAGGTTGAACGACACGGCGATCGGGTCGAGCTGCGTCACCGTGACGAGCGCCGTGCCGCTGGGCGACACCGAGCTGCCCGGGTAGACGTTGATCTGGCCGACGCGCCCGTTGCTCGGCGCGGCGATGCGGCTGTACGAGACCGCGACGCGCGCCGCCTCGATGGCCGCGCGGTCGGCGGCGATGGCGGCGCGCTGCGCCTCGACGTTGGCCTGCGCGGTATCGACCGCGCCTTGCGAGACGAAGCCCTTGCTCAGCAGGTCCTGGCTGCGCGCGAGCTGCCGTTGCGCGTCGGCCAGCGTCGCCTGGTCCTTCAGCAGTTGCGCCTCGGCCCGCGCCAGGTTGGCGGCGTCCGCGCGCCCGTCGAGCGTGAAGAGCGCCTGGCCCTTGGTGACGAACTGCCCTTCTTTCACATGCACCGCGGTGACGACGCTGGCGATCTGCGGCTTGATGTCGATGCTGGCCAGCGCGCTCACCGTGCCCGTCGCTTCCACTTGCACGGCCACGTCGCGCTTCACCGCGCGCACCACGCTCACGCTCACGGGGGGTGCAGACGCGGCGCCTTGCGGGCCGGCCGCCGTGGCGCCCGAAGCTGCGGCGGTGGCGCCGCTGGCCGCATCGGCCGCGGCGCTGCGGGCCGGCGTCGCGGCGATTTCGCCGCCGCCGGGGGAACTGCCACCGCAGGCCGCCAGCAGCGCGGCGGCGACGGACGCACCGGCGCAGGCCGCGGTCACTCGGAAAATCATCGGGTCGCTCCGGACGTTCTTGCGACGGGGTTTGTCATGGCCGAGGGAGAACCCCGCGGCTGCTCGCGAAGCTTCGCAGGATAAACGGACCGCCTGCCGGCACGGGTTTCTGCTGCGCAAAGCCGCGGCGCTTGACCGGCGTCAGCGCGGTGCGGTCGCATTGGCGGGATCCTTCCCTTATCGAAAAACCGGAGGAACCATGATCCGTTTCGTCAGTGGCGACTTGCTCGCCGGCGAGTTGCCCGTCATCGCGCACGGCGTTGCGCCCAACGACCCGTTCAGCCAGGGGTTGGCGCACGCGCTGCGCGAGCAGTTCCCGGCCATGTACAAGGACTTCCGCCACTTCTGCCAGACCAGCCACCCGGCCGAGGGCACCCTGTGGGCGTGGGGCGGCGCGGGTGGGCGGCGCGTGGTGGCGCTGTTCACGCAGCAGGGCGCGGGCGGCCACCACGGCGGCAGCCCCGGCCGCGCGACGCTGGCCAACGCCAACCACGCGCTGAAGGCGCTGGCGGCCGAGGCGCGCAAGGAAGGCTGGAAGCAGATCGCGCTGCCGCGCCTGGCCACCGGCGTCGGCGGCCTGGCGTGGGAAGACGTGAAGCCGCTCATCGAGCGCCACCTCGGCGACCTGGACGCCGAAGTGCTCGTCGTCGAGACGTATCACGCCGGCAAGAAAGTGAGCTGACGCGCGCGCTGGTGGGGCGCCTCTGCGGCGCCCCTTTTTCGAGCGCATCCAGCGCATCCAGCAAGCGCGCCGGCCCGTAAGCTCGGGCATGAACATCGGCTTGCTGCTGCGCGTGGCGCTGGCTGCCCGGCACCAGGAGCGCAGCTCGGGCTGGAGCAGCGAGCATTTGCGCGCGCACCAGCAGCGGCAGCTCGCGACGCTGCGCCGCTTCGTCGCCGAGCGCAGCGCCTTCTATCGCGCCTTCCACCGCGGCCTCGAAGAGAAGCCGCTCGAAGCGCTGCCCATCCTCACCAAGGCCACGCTGATGGCCGAGTTCGACGGCGTCGTCACGCACCCGGCGCTGCGCCGGGCCGACCTCGAAGCGCACCTCGCCGGCGCGCAGGCGGGCGAGCCTTACCTCGGTCGCTACACGGTGCTGTCGACCTCGGGCTCCACCGGCCTGCGCGGCGTGTTCGTCTTCGACCGCGACGAATGGGTGCAGGCGCTGGCGGCGATCCTGCGCCCGCTGAAGTGGGCCGAAGCGCCGCCGCCGTGGACGCGGCCGCGCTCGGCGCTCATCGCCTCGGGCGCGAACTGGCACTACTCGGCGCAGGTGGGCCGCTCGCTGCGGTCTGATTGGCTGCCCACGCTCAGGCTCGACGCGGCGCTGCCGCTGGCAGAACTCGTCGCCGAGCTGAACGCCTTCCAGCCGGTGGCGCTGGCGGCATACCCTCGGTGCTGCTGCGCTGGCCGACGAGCAGATCGCCGGGCGCCTGGCCATCACGCTGAAGCACATCGGCACCAGCGCCGAGCGGCTGCCCGCGGCCACGCGCGAGCGCGTTCGCGCCGCCTTCGGCGTCGGCGTCTTCGACACCTACGGCGCCACCGAATACGCGCCCATCGCGATGAATGCCGCGCAGGCAACCTGCACCTCTTCGAAGACCGCGCCATCGTCGAAGTGGTCGATGAGTGCGGCCGCGCGGTGCCGGCCGGCGAGCCCGGGGCGCGCCTGCTGCTGACGGTGCTCGACCGCCGCGCGCAGCCGCTCATCCGCTACGAGATCAGCGACGGCGTGCGCGAGCGGCCGGGCCGCTGCGCCTGCGGGCGGCCGTTCCGCATGCTCGAGCGCATCGAAGGCCGCGTCGAGGAGACGCTCGCGTTCGCCGCGGTGAATGGCGACGGCAGTGCGCGAGGCGACAGCCGCGGCGAACACGGCCACCGCCGCGCCAGCGTCGAGCTGCACCCCAACGCCTTCCACGACCTGCTCGAGCGCGTGCCCGCCAGCGGCTGGCAGGTGCGCCAGCACGGCGACGGCGCGTTGACGGTGCTGCTCACCGGCGCGCCACAGGAGGGCGTCAGCAGCGCGCTGCGCGAGCAACTCATTGCGCTGCTGGACCAGCGCGGTGCGCAGTGCCCGGCCATCGACGTGCAATGGGTCGACGCGTTGCCGCGCGGCGCCAGCGGCAAGGCGCCGCTGATCGTGCGCGTGGCGGGCGAGCCCGCGCGCCGCGCCGCCTGAAGCGCGCCTGCGGCCTTCGCGCTACCGGACCGAGCGCTGCGGCGAGGGCCGGTGGACCTCTTCAGTGCGGCGGCGTTGCGCGCGATGTCAGCAAGGCTTCGAGGTGCCCGGCGCCCAGCGGGTGCGAGGCCGGCCGGTCGGCGATGCGCTTGACGGTGGCGATGCCTTGCGCCGGCGCTGACCACACCTGATCGACTTCGCCGAACGAAGTGGTCTGGACGACCTTGTAGGCCTTGAAGGTGCCGGGCGGCACGGTGACGTCCTCGAGGGCCTCGACCTTGAACTGCATCGTGAGCGGGCTCGAACCGGCCGGCGCATAGGGCGCCGTCTGGGTATGGATTGTCATCTGGTGCACCGAGGTCCAGCTCTTGCCCACCGCGAGCGGCCAGTCGAGGGCGATCGGCGGGTCGTACGTGTAGCTGGGGTCGCCCTTGCGATTGAGCTGCACGACGACACCATGGGTCTTCGGGTCGAGCAACTGCGCGCCGTGCGTGGTGGACGCCCAGCTCGTGAGCGGCTGGCCGTTCCAGTCGCGGCGCCCCACGGTCCAGCTCACCGGGCCGTCGTAGACGCCGTAGCTGCCCGTGCTCTGGCGGTGGTAGACGAACACGCTGCCCTCGGGGGCGGCGACCCATTGGCCGGGGTCGGCTTGCGCGAAGGCGGGCACCGCGCAGAACCCGGCGCAAGCCAGTGCCAAAGCTGCCGGGACGATCGTCGGGGTCTTCATGGCTTCCTCCTGTTGCGGGCGGCACCGTGCCGCCCTCTTGCCACAACAGGTACGAGACCATGCGAATCGCCGCGCGACGTGCCGCGCCGCTGCTCAAGGTGCAGCGCCATGACGCGCAGCATTCGGCAGGAAAAGAAGAGCGCGTGCCCTACGCGCGATGTGTTGCTGCTGCGCCGCGTTCTCAGCCGGCGGCGATGTCCGCGCCGCGCTGCCCGAGCAGCTCGCGCAGCACCGAGCGATGGCAGCGCGCTTCGTTCTCGCAGTAGCAGCCGAGCGAGAACGACGTCTGGTGCGACAGGGCCGCCAGCAGGTCGATGAGGCGGCTCGCGTCGGGCTCGTTCATCTCGGCCTTGAACCTGCGCGCGAACGCGGCCCAGGCCTTGTCGCTGCCGTCATCGACGGCGGCTTGCGCTTGCGTCACCAGTTCGGCGCTGGGCGACAGCGCCGGCAGCCACACGTCGTAGAAGTCGCGCTTGGCGAACTCGGCCTTGGGCACGCCGCGCGGCGGGCGCCGCACCGTGCCCAGGCGCAAGCCTTCGTTCTTCGCGCGCGGTGTGCCGAGGCGGACGATGCGGATGGCCATGCGGCGCACTGTACTGCGCGTGCCGCGTGCCGGGCCGGCCGCAGCGCCGGTGTCACGCGGCGGTGCCGCAGTCGTAGGCCGTCACGCCCGGTTGCGCGGCGGTGCTCAAGCTGCGCTGCCGCGCGCCGATGTTCCAGCGACCACCCCGCACCGGAGCAAGGAAGCCATGCAGAAGTCTTTCCCCGCCATCCTGGCCGCGCTAAGCGTGGCCGGCCTCGCCGCCGCACTGCCCGCCGCGGCGCTCGAAGGCCAGAAGCTCGACAGCGGCCTGGGCGAGCTGCCGCACTATTCGCAGTGGGCCGACAAGAGCGGCCGCGGTGTCGTCGCGGCGGCGGGCACGCGCGTCGCCGGCGAATCGCTGGACAGCGGCCTGGGCGAACTGCCGCACTACTCGCAATGGCTCGACAAGACCGGACGCGACCCGATGGGCCGCGAGGGGTTGCGCGTGGCTGGTGCGAAGCGCTGAGCTGTCAGCGCGGCGCGGCGCGCTCGCGCGAAGCGCTGAGGGTGCTGGGTGGCCGTCCCCGGCCGCCGTGATCAAGCCGGCCCGCATGGCCGGCACCTCTTGTGTCCGTTCGAGGCAACGCCATGCCGGCGCGCCCATGCTTGCGCGGGCATTCGCCGTCGCCATGCGCCAGGCCCACACCACGTTCGACGTCGCCGTGCGGGAATTTCAAGGTGTTCCGGCGGCGTGAAGCCGTCGATCGATCACCACCAGCCCACGAAGCGGTTCGAGCAGTGTCAGTGGATTGCCGAGCTGCGCCGCGGCGACCGGATCTTCAAGGTCGAAGTAGCTCGGGTGCCTGGCCAGCAGGAAGGTGCGCGCAAGAGTCGTCTTGCCCACCTGGCGCGGGCCGACCAGCAGCACGCCGCGGAACTGCTCCAGCAGGCGCGCCACCTCCAAGCGCAGGCGGGCCCGGTCGTTTCGTGCGCCTTGGCTGCGCCGCTACCTCTGCCCCATCTTCGCCTCCCGAACAGCCCCTCGCCCTGCGCGGCTGGGCGCGCCAGTATTGCGGCGGCGCTCGCACCTGCGCGCCGAGCCGCGCTGCGGCGGCCCAGGGCCAGTGGGGTTGAAGAGCATCGCGCGGGCCAGCGCCACGAGGTCGGCCCTGCCTTCGGCGACGATGGCTTCGGCCTGCTCGGCCTCGGTGACGAGGCCTACCGCGATGGTCGGCAGGCCCACTTCGGCGCGCAGCCGTTCGGCCAGCGGCACCTGGAAGCCGGGGCCGACGGGGGATCTTCTGCCGCGCCGAGATGCCGCCGCTGGAGACGTGCAGGAAGGCGGCGCCGCGCTCGCGCAGCGCGCGGCCGAAGGCGATGCTCTGCTCGATGTCCCAGCCGCCTTCGATCCAGTCGGTGGCCGACAGGCGCATGCCCAGCGGCAGGTCCGCCGGCACCGCGGCGCGCACGGCCTCGAACACCTCGAGCGGGTAGCGCATGCGGTTGGCGAGGCTGCCGCCGTAGCGATCGGTGCGCTGGTTGGAGATCGGCGAGAGGAACTCGTGCAGCAGGTAGCCGTGCGCGCCGTGCAGTTCGATGGCCGCGAGGCCCAGGCGGTGTGCGCGGCGCGCGGCGTCGGCAAAGCCGTTGCGGATGCGCGCGAGGCCGGTTTCGTCCAGCGCCGCAGGGGCGGCTTCGCCTTCGGCGTGCGGCAGCGCTGAAGGAGCGAGCGGTGTCCAGCCACCTTGCGCCGGCGCGATGAGGCCGCCGCCGCGCCATGGCACTTCGCTCGAAGCCTTGCGCCCGGCATGCGCGAGCTGGATCGCCATCGGCATCGCCGAGTAGCGCCGCACCGAAGCCAGCACCTTGGCCAGAGCCGCCTCGTGGGCGTCGGTCCACAGCCCCAGGCAGCCGGTGTGATGCGTCCTTCTTCGGTGACCGCCGTCGCTTCGATGATGAGCAGCGCCGCGCCCGACATCGCGAGCTGGCCGAGGTGCATCACGTGCCAGTCGGCGGCCAGGCCGTTGTCGCAGGAGTACTGGCACATCGGTGCGATGACGATGCGGTTGGTGAGCGAGAGCGGGCCGATCGAGTAGGGGAAAAGAGGTGGCTCATGCGGTGTTGTGGAACCGTGGGTTGGTGGAGAGGGGAAGCGGCGGAACGTGGAAACGCGAAGGCCGGCGCGCTCACGGGGCCCGGCCGATGCATGATGGTGGCATGAACGGCAACGACGCCGGTGTCGCGGCGCCCGCGGCCGTGCAACGGCTGCTGATCCACGGCAACGTGCAGGGCGTGGGCTATCGCTGGTCGATGGTCGCCGAGGCCGCGCGCCTGGGCGTGCGCGGCTGGGTGCGCAACCGCAGGGACGGCTCGGTGGAAGCGCTGGTTGCCGGCCCGCCTGCTGCGCTCGATCGCTTGCTGGCCTGGGCGCGCCGTGGGCCGCGAGGCGCGAGCGTGAGCCAGGTCGATGTGCATCCGGCCGGCGTCGCCGAGGCGGCCGAGGCGGAAGCGGCGGCTGGCTTCGAGCAGCGGCCTACCGTGTAGGTCGGCCGTTAGCCGCTTCGTTTCACGGCGGGAGGCCTTCGGGGGCCTTCAGGGCCTTCGCGAATCGCCCGCGCCTACTCGGGCCTGAAGAACCGCCACAGCCGCGCGAGCTGCGTGTTGCGCCAGCCGCGCGGCGGCGTGTAGGTGTGCTTGGGCCGCGGCGGGTGGTTGGCGGCCGCGCGCAGTTCATGCTCGGCGGCGTCGAGCAGCGGCTGCAGGTCGCTGATGGCAGGGGCCAGCGTGCCGGCACCGCACTGCGGGCAGGCTGCCGTGCGCGTGGGGTCGAACGTGATGCCGCAAGCGTGGCAGGGCCAGCGCAAAGGCACGCCGTCGGCCACCGGCATCGGCCGGCCGTCCTGCACGCCGCGCTGGCGCAGCGCATGGCCCAGTCGCGGCAGGTCCACCACCAGCAGCGGCGTCGCGCACCAGGGGCAGGCCTCGGCGGTGTCGAGCGCATTGCCTTCGACCGGACCGCCGCAGCTCAGGCAGTGCAGCAGGCGCTGGCGCGCCTTCAATGCGCCGCGCTCGGGCGGCAGCAGCGGGCGCAGCAGGCCGCGCTCGGCCAGCAGCGCGGCGTCGCCTTGCAGGTGGCCGTGGCCGGCCGGGCACTCCTGCATCGGGAAGCGGCCCCAGCGCGTCTGGTTGTGCACCGTCTTCAGCGGCTTCTCGCACACCGGGCAGGCCAGCGTCGGCGGGCGTGGCGGCGGCGCGGAGGAAAGCGGCTGCGCCTCGGCGCGGCTCATCTCGCGCAGCAGTTCCACCCAGCCGAGGCCGGCCAGCTGCACCGACTCCAGCATGTCGAACCACACGACGCGGCACGCCGCGCAATGGTCCACCAGCACGCGCCGGTCGCCATGCGCATGCAGCCGCCGCTGCGCCATCGTGGCGTGGCATTGCGGGCAGGCGCGCGGAGCGTCGTCGAGCGCGGCAAGGGCGGGCGGCATCGCGCCGCATTGTGGACGTGCGGGTCGGCTACGGCGTCGTCGCCGCGGCTGTCGCGGGCGGCGGCGCGTAGGCCGGTGCCCGGCCGGCCGAGCTGCCCCGTGTAGCCGCCGCCGAGCGGCATGATCTCGTTGACCGGCCGCCACAGCGGCGGGTCCACGTTCGGGTGGCAGCGCGCATGGTCGGCCTCGCCTTCCTGCGAGCCGATGCCACCCCAGCCGAGCACGGCGTGGTCGGGCGCCGATTGCGGGTTGCCGCTGGTGGGCTTCTTCAGCCCGATGACCTTGGTGGCGTAGTACGCGATGGCCATCGTGTTCATCTGGAAGCGGCTCACGAAGCCCGAGCAGACGCTGGCGCGCGCGTACATGTAGTTCTCGGCCGCGGCCACGTCGAGGTCCAGCGAGTTGGGCGCCGCGCCCGCGGCGGGCGGCTGGTCGCGCCAGGCCTTCAGCGCCCGCCACGCGGTGTACAGGCTGTCGCAGCAGGCGCCGGCCCCCTGGCTGCGCGCCCAGGTGATGGAGTGGTCGATGATCTGGCGCACGCGCACGTTGTTGACCGACATCGCTGCTTCTCCCTGCATGAGTCGAACGTCGGTGCGATCAGTATCGGAAGCGGCCGCGCGCGCGTCCTCCCACCGGCGATGGAGCCGCGCCGCTTCCCCCACGAAGCGAAGGAAGGCGCGCTCATTAAAAGACAGTTGTCTGTCGCAAAAAGTGGCGCATACTGCGCCGCATGCCAGACCGACCCGACGCCACCGGCGCGAACGACGCCGCACCCGTCCCCGCCACCGGCGAGGCGGAAGAGCGCTACGGCCTCGACGAACTGGCCGCGCTGGCCGGCGTCACCGCACGCACCGTGCGCTACTACATCGCCGGGGCGCTGGTGTCGCGGCCGCTGGGCGAGAAGCGCGGCGCGTACTACGTGCGGCGGCACCTCGAGCAGCTGCTGCTCATCCGCCGCTGGACCGACGCCGGCCTGAGCCTCGACCGCGTGCGCGAGCTGATCGCCGGCGCGCCCGAAGACCCGCCGCCGCGGCGCGCCGCCGCCGGCAGCGTCGAGGTGTGGAGTCGCGTCACCGTGGCCGACGGGCTGGAAGTGCACCTCGAACCCGGCCGCGCCGGCCTCACGCCCGAACAGCTGCGCGCCTTCGCGCGCGGCATCACCTCGCTGTACCGGCAGGTGCGCGCCAGCGCGGGCGGCGCGCCTCAACCGAGTCCATCGCTCAGGGAGAACGACGATGTCCGCCGGCCCCGCGTTCGAGCTGCGCAGCACGGCCTGGGGTGTACCGGCGCCGGTGCTCACCGGCGTCTCGGCCAGCGGCCGCCTCGACGCGGTGTTGTTCGAGCTGACGGTGCGGCAGACGTATCGCAACACGAGCGAGCGCGTGCTCGAGGTCGTCTACACCGTCCCGCTGCCGCTGCAGGCGGTGCTGATGGGCTTCGCGTCCGAGCTGAACGGCCAGCGCATGCAGGGCGCCATCGTCGCCAGGCGCGAGGCCGAAGCGCGCTACGAGCGCGGGCTTGCCGAAGGCGATGCGCCGGTGATGCTGGAAGCGCCGGGGGGCGGGCTGCACACGGCGAACATCGGCAACGTGAAGCCGGGCGACGAGGTGGTGCTCGAAGTGCGCTATGCGCAGTGCCTCGCCTTCGAGCAGGGGCGGCTGCGCCTGGCGATCCCCACGACCATCGCGCCGCGCTACGGCAATGCCGAGCGCGGCGCCGGGCTGCAGCCGCAGCAGGTGCCGGTGGCAAGCCTGCATGCCGAATACCCGCTGCGCCTGACGCTGGGCATCGGCCCGGCACTGGCCGGCGCAGCGGTGGCGTGCAAGACGCACCGGCTCGTGCCGGCGGTGGGCAACGCCGTCGATGCAGCGACGCCGGGCGAACGCACCGGCGCGTTGTACGAACTCGCGCCCGGCGCCTGGCTCGACCGCGACGTGGTGGTGACCGTCACGCCGCGCGAGCCGCGGCCGTCGCTCGTCGTTCGCGCCGCCGATGCGGCGGACGCTGACGCGCCGGTAGTGCTGATGGCCGCGCTGCAGCCCGCGCCGGCCGCGCCGCGCGAGCGCATCGCGCTGAAGCTGCTCGTCGATTGCTCCGGCTCGATGGCTGGCGACGGCATCGCTTCGGCGCGCGCGGCGCTGCGCGGCGTGGTCGCCGGCCTCGCGCCGGGCGACCGCGTGAGCCTCTCGCGCTTCGGCGGCACCGTCGAGCACGTGCTCGGCTTGTCGGAGCTGACGCCGGCGACGTTGCGGCGGCTGGCGTCGCGCATCGACGGCATCGATGCCGACCTCGGCGGCACCGAGATGGAAGGGGCTCTGAAGGCGGTGTTCGAGGTCGGCGAAGGACGCAAGGCCGGCGCGAGCGCCGCCGCGGTCGACATCCACGGCGGCACCCTCGGCCGCGACGTGCTGCTCATCACCGATGGCGAGGTCTGGAGCGCCGAAGCGGTGGTGAGCCGCGGCGCGCCAGCGGGCACCGCGTCTTCGCCATCGGCGTCGGCGCGGCGCCGGCCGAAGGCGTGCTGCGCCCGCTGGCCGAAGCCACCGGCGGCATGTGCGAGTTCGCCACGCCGGGCGAAGCGCTCGAAGCCGCAGCGCAGCGCATGCTGCGGCGCATCCGCCAGGCGGCGTGGCGCAACGTGCGCGTCGATTGGGGCAGCGAGCCGCTGTGGCAGGTGGCAGTGCCCCACGGCGTGTTCGGCGGCGACACGGTGATGGCGATGGCCGGGTTCAAGTCGGCCCCGGCAACTGCAGCGGGCGCGGTGAGCAGCAGCGTGCCATCGATCCGGTTGCTTTGCGATGGCGAAGCGGCGGGCGCCCTGGCGCAGGAACTGGCACGCGTCGAGGCCGATGCGCCGGCCGCAGGCGACAGTGTCGCGCGCCTGGCCGCGGCGCGGCGCATGGCGCGGCGCTGGCCGCGGGCGACAAGGCGGCCGCGCTGGCGCTGGCCTTGCGCTACCAGCTGATGTCCGAGGCGACCAACTGCATCCTCGTGCACGAGCGCAGTGCGGCCGAGAAGGCGAGCGAGGCGGCCGAGCTGCATCGCGTGCCTTCGATGATGGCGGCGGGTTGGGGCGGCATGGGCACCGTCAGCCGCACCCTCGCGCTCTCGGCGACGCAGGCTGACAGCTACGACTTCCAGGACACCGGAAGCGGTGCCGACGCCTTTGCGCCGGCGGTGATGAACATGCAGGCGGTTTCCTACGACAGGTACGCGGCAACGCCGAAGATGCCGTCGGCCGGGTCGGTTTCCGAGCCGGGCCCTGCGCTGCCGCCCTCTGCGCCCCTTGAAGAACTGGCGCGCGCGGCAGGCCGGCACCTGCCGCCGGCGGCGAGTTGCCCGATCTGGCCGCAGCCTGCGCGGCGCTGCTCGCGCACGAATCCTTCCGCGACGTGCTCGCCGAGGTGGCCCGGCTCGGCTTCACGCGCGACGACTCCTGCCCGGCGCTGGCGCACTGGGCCAACACGCGCACGGGCGGCCTGGCCGACGCAGCGCTGACCACGCGGCTGCGGCCCGCGCTGGCCACGCTCGACCCCGAGCGCCTGGCCAAGGCCGTGGCGACATTCGAACGCCTGCTCGGGCCGGCGCTGGCGCCTGCCGGCAGCGCATCGCGGGCGCAGCGCCTGTGGCAGGCGCTGCGCGGCGCCTGACGAGCGAACGGTGCGCGCAGGCGCCTGACGGGCGAGCGGCGCCGGTGCCGACTGCGGGCATCATTGGCGCAGTCCGTCGCAGGCAGTTCGCGCATTGGCTCTCTTCCCGCAAGGTCTCACGAACGTCGACGAGCGCTGCAACGCCGGCGAGCGGCGCGTCTTGCAGCAGCTCGCGCGCCTCGACGACGACTACCTCGTCCGGCACGACGTACCCGTGGGCCGCGCCAGGCAGCCCGATTTCGTGATCCTGAGCCCGCGCCAGGGCATCCTGCTGCTGGAGGTGAAGGACTGGCGGCGCTCGACGATCGTTGCGGCCACGCGCGACCGCGTCGAGCTGCAGACGGCGCACGGCCGCGTCACCGAAGCGCATCCGCTGCGACAGGCGCGCGACTTCGCGCTCGAACTCGTGGACGTGATGCAGCGCGACGCCGCGCTCGTGCACGGCGAGGGGCCGTTCCGCGGCAAGCTGCTGTTCCCGTACGGCTTCGGCGTCGTCTTCTCGCGCCTAACCGAAGCCGAGGTCGCCGGCACCGACTTCGGCGAAGTCTTCCCGCCGCACCAGGTGCTGCTGCGCAACGACCTCGACGAGGGCATCGACGGCGGCGCCTTCCAGAAGCGGCTGTGGGGCCTGTCTCACGGTGTCGTACCCGCACACGCTGACGCTGCCGCAGCGCGACCGCATCCGCTGGCACCTGTTCCCGGAGATTCGCGTTGCACAGCAGGGCGTGCTCGACCTCGACGGCGGCGCCGGCTCGGCCGCCGCCGTGCCGGCCTTGCCCGACCTGATGCAGGTGATGGATCTGCAGCAGGAGCAGATCGCGCGCACGCTGGGCACCGGCACCGCGTCATCCACGGCGCTGCGGGTTCGGGCAAGACGATGATCCTCATCTACCGCGCGCAACACCTCGCGGCCGCGGCCCGGCCCGGGCAGCCGGTGCTCGTGCTGTGCTTCAACCGCTCGCTCGCCGACCGCATCGCGCACCAGCTGCGCCAGCGCGGCGTCGACGAGCGGGTGCAGGTGCGCACCTTCCACAGCTGGTGCGCCGACATGGTCGCGAGCTACCAGCTGCAGGTGCCGGGCGGACCGCAGGTCAGCCGCGAAGAACGCTTCCGGCGCCTCGTGCAGACGGTGGAGCGGGCGCTCGAGACCGGCTTCGTGCCCGGCGGCCAGTACACGGCGCTGCTCGTCGACGAGGCGCACGACTTCGAGGAAGCGTGGCTGCGCATGGCGGTGCGGCTGGTGGACCCGGCCAGCAACAGCCTGCTCGTGCTCTACGACGACGCGCAGAGCATCTACCAGAAGGCGCGCCGCAAGTTCAGCTTCGCCAGCGTCGGCATCGAGGCGCGCGGCCGCACGAGCATCCTGCGCATGAACTACCGCAACACCGCCGAGGTGCTGGCGCTGGCGATGCAGTGCGCGCAAGGCGTGCTCGAAGGCGTTGGCGGCGCGAACGCAACCCCGCGCGACGACGCCGAGATTCCCCTCGTGCAGCCGGCGAGCGCCGGGCGCCGCGGGCCGTTGCCGCTGCTGGTGCAGGCTCGCGACGCGCGCGACGAGGCTGCGCTCGTGGCCGAGCGCATCGAGCGCGCGCACGCCGAAGGGCGGCTGCTGTCGGACATCGCGGTGCTGTGCCGGGCCCGGCACCTGATGGGGCCGATCCAGGCGGCGCTGGCGCGGCGGCGCGTCGCGGTGCAGTCGATGAACGCCGGTGACTTCCGCCGCTTCGACTGGCGCCAGCCGAGCGTGAAGCTCCTGACGATGCACAGCGCCAAGGGGCTCGAATTCCCGCTCGTCTTCGTCGCCGGGTTGCAGGCGATGCCGATGCGCGGGCAGCCGCCCGAAGACGAAGCGCGGCTGCTGTACGTGGCGATGACGCGCGCCACGCACGAACTGGTGCTGTCGGCGCACGGCGAATCGGCGGCCGTCGCGCGCGTGCGTGAAGCGCTGCTCGACGTGGCGCGGCGCTTCGCGCCGGCCGGGGTCTGAGCGTTGCGGCCACCGGGGGGCCATCGCTTAATATCGGCGCCCCCCGAAGGCGGCACCCGCCTTGCCGGGCTGCATGAGGCAGCCCATCCTTGGGTGCCGCGGCGGCCCAGCCGCCGGCGGGGCTCGCCGTTCCAGTGATCCACCTGCTCAATCTCCTGGCCGCCATCGCCCTGCTCGTGTGGGGCACGCACGGCGTGCGCACGGGGATGATGCGGCTCTTGGGCGAGAACCTGCGCCAGGTGCTGGCGCGCTCGTTCAGCCAACGGACGAATTCGGTGCTGGCCGGCATCGGCGTCACCGGGCTCGTGCAGTCGAGCATGGCCACCTGCCTGATGCTGGCCTCGTTCGCCGGCCAGGGCCTGGTGACGACCGCGGCGGCGCTGGCGGTCATGCTCGGCGCCGACGTCGGCACGGCGCTGATGGCGGCGGTGTACTCGTTCGACCTGTCGTGGGTGTCGCCGCTCCTCATCTTCGTCGGCGTGGTGATGTTCGTCTCGCGGCAGAACAGCGACGTCGGCCGCGCCGGCCGCGTGCTCATCGGCCTCGGCCTCATCACGCTGGCGCTGCAGCTCATCGTCACCAGCACGCGGCCGATGATCGAGAACCCGGCCGTGCGCGGCCTCATCGTCGCCCTGCCCAACGAGGTGATGCTCGACATCCTCGTCGGCGCGGTGATCACCGTGCTCGCCTACTCGAGCCTGGCCATCGTGCTGCTGACGGCGACGCTCGCCACTTCGGGCCTGGTGCCACTGCCGGTGGCGCTGGGCCTGGTGGTCGGCGCCAACATCGGCAGCGCGCTGCTGGCGTTCTTCGCCACCGGCGGCGCGGCGCCGGCGGCGCGCCGGGTGCCGCTCGGAAACCTCGTCTTCAAGCTCTTCGGCGCGGCGCTGACGGTGCCATTGCTGCCGTATTTGCTGGTCTGGCAGCCGCACCTCGTGACCGAAGTGCACCAGCAGGTGGTGGGCTTCCACCTGCTGTTCAACGTCGTCCTGGCCATCACCTGCGTCGGCCTCACCGGCCCGGTGGCGAGGATCTCCGAGCGCTGGCTGCCCGAGCCGCGCGACGGCGCCGGCAAGCGCCGCAGCCACCTCGACCCGGCGGTACTGGGCACGCCCACGCTCGCCATCAGCAGCGCCGCGCGCGAGGCGATGCACCAGGCCGACGTGGTGGAGACGATGCTGCGCGGCCTGCTCGAGGTGATCCGCACCAACGACCTCGAACTGGCCGAGCGGCTGCGCCGCATGGACGACCAGGTCGACGAGCTGTACTCGGCGATCAAGTTCTACCTGACGCAGATCTCCAAGGAAGCGCTCTCGGAACGCGAAGGCCGGCGCTGGACCGACATCGTCAGCTTCACGATCAACATGGAGCAGGTGGCCGACATCATCGAGCGCGTGCTGCTCGACGTGGAGGACAAGAAGATCCGCAAGAGCCGCAGCTTCAGCGAGGCGGGCATGGCCGAGATCTGCCACCTGCACGAGCGGCTGCTGGCCAACCTGCGCCTGGCGATGAGCGTGTTCCTCGACGGCCACGTGCGCGACGCGAGGAAACTGCTCGAGGAGAAGGCGCGCTTCCGCGACCTCGAGCACGAGTACGCCGCCAACCACATCGCGCGGCTGCAGGACAACACGGCGCAGAGCATCGAGACCAGCTCGCTGCACCTGGACCTCATCAGCGAGCTGAAGCGCATCAACTCGCACCTGTGCGGCGTGGCCTACCCGATCCTCGAATCGGCGGGCGTGCTGGCCGACACCCGGCTGCGCCACTCGCAGCTCGCCGACCTCGACGAGGTCAAGCCCTGATGCACCCCTTGGCGCGC
>JAXMEZ010000080.1:0-13218 GCA_046348035.1 Rubrivivax sp.
CGCGGCAAGGTTCGCGGCAGGGTTCGCCGCGCCGTTCGTCCCCGCCGCCGCAGGCGTGCGCCGCCGCTCGACCCAGGCCTTGAAGGCCTCGCTGCCGCCACCCGGCTCGGCGAGCAGCGCCTCGAGCGTGCGCTGCGGCGCCTCGGTGACGCGCTTCAGCAGGCCGAGCAGCCGCTCGCGGAACAGCACCGCCGTCGCGGCGTCGAACAGCTCGGCGTTGTAGTTGATGCCGCCTTCGAGGCCGCCGGGCACTTCCATCAGCCACAGGCCGAAGTCCTCGGTGGCGCCCTTCTGCATCACAAGCACCGACGAGTGTTCGAGCGGCCCCCAGCGGCGCGGTCGCGCGCGCGCGTCCTGGAACGAGAAGAGGCTCTGGTACAGCCCGGCGGCCTGGTTCAGCGCCACGAACTCCGGCTCGGCCGCGAGGCGCTCGAAAGGCACGTCCTCGTTGGCGAAGGCCTGCACCAGCTCACCCTTGACCTGGCCAAGCCAGGCCGTCAGCGGCAGCGCGGAGTCGAGCCGAAGGTGCAGCGGCAGCAGGTTGTTGAAGAAGCCCATCACCGGCTCGACCTGCTCGGCAAGGCGCCCGCGCATCGGCACGCCGAGAACGAGCGAGCGGCCTTCCACCGCCTCGCCGAGCATCGCGGCATAGACGGCGAGCACGAGCATGTTGACGGTGGCGCCGTGCGCGCGCGCCAGCTCGCGCAGCCGCTCGGTGAGCGCCGCGTCGACATGCACCCATTCCACCGCGCCGGCGCCGGTCATGCCGGCACGGCGCGCGCGGTCGGTCGGCAGCGGGCGCGGCGGCTCGACGGCCGCATAGCGCTTCTTCCACCATTGCACCTGGGCCGCGCACTCGTCGCCCTGCATCCAGCGCGCATGCCACAGCGAGAAGTCGAGGTAGTCCACCGGCAGCGGCGTCAGCTTCGGCAAGCGGCCTTCGAGCGTGGCCGGCAGCAGCTCGGCCATCTCCTGGTACAGCAGGTCGAACGACCAGCCGTCCCACACCATGTGGTGCGGCATGAAGAGGAACACGTGCTCCTCAGGGGCCAGGCGGTACAGGGCCATGCGGAACGGCGGCGCTCGGGCCCTGCGCATCGGCTCGTCGATGATCGCCTGCATGCGGCGCAGCAGCTCGCCTTCGCGCTGCGTTGCCGGCGTCGCCGAGGAGGTCGGTGAACGGCAAGTGCCACGGAACCTGCGGCAGCACGCGCTGCACGGCGCCGCCATCGGCAGCGTCGTCCCCGTCGACGATCACCGTGCGCAACGCCGGCTGACGCTGCACGAGCGCGCGCAACGCCGACTCGAACGCGGCGCGGTCGAAGTCACCGCGCAGCCTGTGCGCCGACGGCGTGTTGAACGACGCGCCCCGGATGCAGGCGCTCCATGAAGCGGATGCGTTCCTGCATCACCGTGAGTGGTGCCTCGGCGAGCCCGGCACATGCTCGATCGGCGCACGGCGCGGCGCCGGCGCGGCGCGCGCCGCCTCGATCGCCGCGGCGAGCTGCTCGGCGGTGGATGCCTCGAACAGCGTGCGCAGCGACGGCGCCAGGCCGAAGGCGGCGTTGAGCCAGGCCGTCAGCTGGCCGCGAGCAGCGAGTGCCCGCCGACGGCGAAGAAGCCGTCGCGCACGCCCAGGCCCGGCAGATGCAGCACCTCTTCCATCAGCGCCAGCACCTGCGCTTCGAGCGCGGTGCGCGGCAGCAGCCCGTCGCTCTCGGCGGCATCTCGCTCGGGGTGCGGCAGTGCGGCGCGGTCGATCTTGCCGTTGGGCAGCAGCGGGATCTGCGCCAGCGTGACGAAGTGCGCCGGCACCATGTACTCGGGCAGCGCGCGGCGCAGATGCTCGCGCAGCGCTGCACCGTCGGGCGCTTGGATCGTCGCACCTTCCACGCCGACGACGTAGGCGACGATGCGCACGTCGCCCGGCGCATCCTCGCGCAAGACGACGACAGCGCGCTCGACGCCGGCATGCGCCGCGAGCACCGCCTCGATCTCACCCAGCTCGATGCGATAGCCGCGCACCTTCACCTGCGTGTCCAGCCGGCCGAGGTGCTCGAGCTGCCCGTCGGCGCGCCAGCGGCCGCGGTCGCCGGTGCGATAGAGGCGGGCGCCGGGCCGCTGCGCATCGGCGACGAAGCGCTCGTCCGTCAGCTCGGCACGGTTGAGGTAGCCCGCGGCGACGCCGTCGCCGCCGATCCAGATCTCGCCGGGCACGCCGATCGGGCACGGGCGCCGCGCCTCGTCGAGCACGTCCACCGTGGTGTTGGCGATCGGCGCGCCGATGCTCACCGGCTCGCCCTCGCGCACGCGCCAGCAGGTTGACCACACCGTCGTCTCGGTGGGGCCGTACATGTTCCACACCTCGGCGCAGCGTTCGAGCAGGTGCCGCGCCAGGTCCGCCGGCAGCGCCTCGCCGCCGACGAGCGCCTTGAAGCCGGGCCCGCCGCGCCAGCCCGCATCGACGAGCAGCCGCCAGCCCGAGGGCGTCGCCTGCATGGCGGTGGCCGCGTGCCGCTCGACGAGCGCGCGCAGCGCCGCGCCGTCGATCACCGTGTCGCGCGAGGCGAGGATCACCTGCGCGCCCACCGCCAGCGGCAGCAGCAGTTCGAGCACGGCGATGTCGAAGCTGGGCGTCGTCACGGCAACGAGCCGGTCGCCGGCTGAAAGCCCCGGCTCGCGCGCCATGCTGGCGAGGAAGTTCACCACGGCGCGGTGCGGCACGACGACGCCTTGGGCTTGCCGGTCGAACCCGAGGTGTAGATGACGTAGGCCGGCGCACCGGCGTCGGCCTGCGGCGGCGCGGCGCCATCCTTCGCTTCCACGCTGTCGGCCCACAACACGCTCATGTCGCCGGCGCCGAAGTCGAGCGTGACCGAGGCCTCGCTGACCACCCACTCTGAGGCCGGCGTCGGCGCGCATGTGCGCCAGGCGGTCGGCGGGAAAGGCCGGGTCGAGAAGCGGCACGTAGCCGGCGCCGCTCCTGAGGATGCCGAGCAGGCCGACGAGCAGGTGCCGGTTGCGGCCGCACGCGAGCGGCCGACGAGCTGCCCCGCGCCCACGCCCTGCGCCTGCAACGCCAGTGCCAGCGCGTCGGCGCGCCGCTCCAGCTCGGCGTAGGTGAGCAGCCCGGCGTCGTCGACCACCGCCGTCGCCTGCGGCGTGCGCGCCTGCGCGGTGACGAGGTGTTCGACGCGTGCCTGGCTCGTGAACGGTGGCGCGAAGAACCGCGCCGTGGCGTTCCACGCCTCGATGCGGCGCAGGTCGTCGTCGGTGGCGGCGAAGAGGGCCGCCGCCGGCTGCTGCGCATCGCCCGCGGCACGCTGGATGGCCGCCTCGTACAGCGCCAGCCAGCGCGCACCGTCTCGGCGTCGAAGAGCGCGGTTGTACTGGCACTCGAGCTGGATCGCGCCGTCGATCTGGCTCGCGTTGACGAAGAGGTCGAAGTTCTCGAACTCGCGCGCGTTGCCGCTGAGTGCCGCGCGCAGCTCGGGCTGCGACAGTTCATCGGCCGCGATGGCCGAGTCGAGGTTGAACTGCACCGAAACCAGCGGCAGCCGCGCCGCATCCCGGGGCACCTGCAGGCGGCTGAGCAGGCGGCCGAAGGTGCAGTGCTGGTGTTCGTAGGCGTCGAGCACGCGCGTGCTGCCGTGGCGCAGCAGCGCGGCCACCGGCTGCGCGAGATCGGCGTGCACGCGCACCGGCAGCAGGTTGACGCAGTGGCCCACGAGGTTGGGCATGTCCGCGCTCGCCTGGCCGGCGCTGGGCACGCCGACGACGACGTCGCTGTCATTCGCCAGCCGCGCCATCAGCGCCGCGAAGAGGGTGAACAGCGTCGCAAAGAGACTGGCGCCATTCTTCGCGCCGAGCTTGCGCGCCGCCTCGACGGTGGCCGGCTCGAGGCGCCGGTCCTCGCGCCGCGAGGCGAACTCGCGCTGCGGCCGGCGCGGCCGGTCGGCGGGCAGGTCGAGCACCGGCACCGACTGGTCGTACACGCCGACCCAGTAGCGCTCGTCGGCTTCGGCGGCGCGCGTGCGCTCAGGCTTCTCGGCGGCGAGCACGTAGTCGCCGAAGCTGTCGGCCGGCGGCAGCGCGCCCTGGCGGCCGGCGGCGAAGGCGCCGTACAGCGCCATCAGCTCGCGGGCGATGACGCCGAACGACCAGCCGTCGCAGACGATGTGGTGCGCAGTGAGCACGAGCGCGTGTTCGGCGGGCGCCAGCGTCGCC
Organism: Rubrivivax sp.; assembly: GCA_046348035.1. Classification (GTDB taxonomy): domain Bacteria; phylum Pseudomonadota; class Gammaproteobacteria; order Burkholderiales; family Burkholderiaceae_C; genus Rubrivivax. The sequence continues at coordinate 4,228 of JAXMEZ010000080.1, forward strand.
AGCGTCGCGCGCACGAGCGGCCCGGCGACGAGATCGAACGGCGTCGTGACCTCGTCGTGCACGAGGCGCGCCAGCGCGTCGGCGCGGCCGGCCGCGTCGTGCGCACCGAAGTCCGCGAGCCGCGCCTGCAGCGCGCCGCGCGGTGCGATCAGCATGCTCGATCCGTCGGCCGAGAAGGTGGAGCGCAGCGACTCGTGGCGGTCGGCCAGCGCCAGCAGCGCGTCCTGCAGCGCCTGCAGCTGCACGTTGCCGGAAAGCTTCAGCGTCACCGACTCGTTGAACGCGAGCGAGGCTTCGCGCCCCAGCTGGTCGGCCAGCCACACCTCGCGCTGCGCGTCGGTGGTGGGCACCGCGCGCGCCAGCTCCGGCGAGGCGAACGGGTCGTAGTCGACGGCGACGAGGTGGACGGTCATTGCGCCTCCACCTTGACGTACTTGCCCGGCGCTTCGGGGTTGGCGACGAACCACGCCGGGTTGCCGCTCGCATCGCGGCCCAGGCGCGCGCCCGGCACCGGCGGGCGCGACGCGTCGAAGGCGCGCGCCGGCGCGACGGCCGGCTTGGGCAGGAACTCCGATTCCTGCAGCTCGGCCACGGCCTCCTTGAAAGCCGTCTTGATGACGGCGATGTCCTGCGCCGTGTGCGCGGTGGTCATGAAGCAGGGGAAGTTGTCCAGGATGTGCACGCCGCGGTTGCGCATCATCGCGAACAGCAGGTCCTGCAGCGGATGGTCCTCGTCGAAGAAGATCTTCCACACCGAAGCGAAGCTCTTCAGCGTGATCGGCGCGCCGGCCTGGCGGCACCAGGCGTTCAGCTCGTCGACCATCGCCGCCGTGCGGCGCGTCAGGCCGGCCTGCAGCTCGGGGCCCTCGCGCTTGACGTGCTCGAGCACCGCCTTGGCCGCCACCAGTGCCAGCGGGTGGCGCACGAAAGTGCCGGCGAAGTACGTAACGCCGACCGTGGGCACCGAGTCGTCGCCGTAGTCCCAGTGGCCACCGTCGAGCGCGTCCATGTACGCGCGCTTGCCCGCGATGACACCGATCGGGAAACCACCGCCGACGACCTTGCCGTAGCTCGCGAGGTCTGCGCGAATGCCGAACAGCGCCTGCACGCCGCCCGGGTGGCAGCGAAAGCCCGTGACGACCTCGTCGAACACGAGCAGTGCGCCGCTCTGTTCGGTGATGGCGCGCAGCTCGCGCAGAAACTCGCGCGGCTGGAAGTCGGGCCGGCGGCTCTGCACCGGCTCGACCAGCACCGCGGCCAACTCGGCGGCGTTGGCACGCAGCCATTGCAGCGACTCGGGCGTGCCGTAGTCGAGCACGACGACGTTCTCGGCCGTGTTGGCCATGATGCCGGGTGCCGCCGGCACCGCCTTCAGCTTCTTCGTCCCGCGCACGATGACTTCGTCGAAGATGCCGTGGTAGGCGCCGGCGAACAGGGCGATCTTGGCGCGCCCGGTGACCGTGCGGGCGATGCGCATGCAGCCCATCACCGCCTCGGAACCGGTGTTGCACAGGCCCGCGCGGTCGAAGCCGGTCAGCTCGCACATCAGCCGCGCCACGTCGCCGGCGAGCGGGTGCTGCGGGCCGATGTCGTAGCCGCTGTCGAGCTGCTGCTTCATCGCTTCGAGCACGAACCCGGGCTGCCAGCCGAACAGGCTCATGCCGAAGCCGTTGAGCGCGTCGACGTACTCGTTGCCGTCGAGGTCCCACAGGTGCGCGCCCTTGGAACGCTCGATGACGATCTGGTAGACGATCTCCTTCAACGCCGGGCGGAAGCCGTTGACGACGCGCGGGTCCGCCAGGTGCGGCCGGTGCTCCACGGTGTAGGCCTTGGAGGCTTTCGTCTTCTGCACATAGCGGCGCATGAACGCGTCGAGCCGCGCGCGCTGGCGCTCGCTGATCTCGGTGCCCGACGTGTGGATGCGGGCGATGGCGCCGAAGGCTTTCTTGACGTCGTAGCTCTTGTGCGCGAGCGCGGCTTCCTCGTCGCCGGCGGCGGGATTCGTGGCCGGGGTCGTGGGCGGTGTAGCCGCGTTCGCAGCTGGGCTCGTCGCCGGGGCGGCCGGCGTGATCACGGCAGGCGTGGCGGGCAAGGCAGGCGTGGCAGGCACGGGCCGCCCTTGCAGCAGCGCGAGCTGCTGCGCCATCAGCACCATCTGCTGCTGGATGACCTGCTGCAGAAGCGAGGTCGCCTCGGGGCTGCCCCCCGCTGACGCAGCGCCGGGCGCCATCGCCGGCCACGCAGGCGCCTGTGCGGCACAGCCGCGCGGCCGTCGTCGCGGGCGCCGCCGCCGGCGGCGCCGCGGCGTCGGGCGGCAGCTTCTCGTCGAGAAAGGCCGCCAGCGCTGCCGGGCTGCGTTCGCTTTCCATCAACTGCCGGAAGGTGATGGGCACAGAGAACTCGCGCTTGAGCTGCAAGGCCACCTGCGTGAGCGTCAGCGAATCGAGGCCGGCCTCGACGAAGGACGCCTCGGCGTCGACGGCGTCAAGCTCGACCCCCGACACCTCCTCGAAGAGGGCGCGCAGGCGCTGGACGAGCACGGGACGGCGGTCGGCCGCGGCAACGGAAGAGATCGGCATGGAGTCGTTTTCGGTCGAACGCTCGGTCAGGGACAGCGGAACAGTGGACGGCGCAGCGAGCGGAGCAGGAAGCGAGGCCACAGCATTCGAAGCCGCCGGCGCGGCCTCGACCCAATGCCGCTTGCGTTCGAAGCGATAGGTCGGAAGCACGATGCGCCGCCGCTCGGCCGCAGGCCGCACCGGCCACACGGGCAATGCGCCGGCCGCCCACAGATGGCCGGCCGCTTCGGCCAGCGCGATGCCTTCTCCTTCGGGGCGGTCCGCGAGGCTCGCCACGGCCTGCGGCACGCCGCCGCCGGCGAGCAGCCGCTGCTGGCGGACAAGCGCGGCGAGCGTGGCGCGCGGGCCCGCTTCGATGAAGAGCGGCGCCGGCAGGTCGGCAAGCACCGAGCGCACTGCCGGCGCGAAGCGCACCGGCTGGCGCAGATGGCGCGCCCAGTACGCGGGGCTCGTCGCCTCGGCCGCCGCGAGCGTGCGGCCGGTGGTCGTGGAGACGATGCGCCGCAGCGGCGGCGACAGCGGCACCGCTGCACCGCCGCCTCGAAGGCCGGCAACGCCGGCTCCATCATCGCCGAGTGGAAGGCGTGCGACGTCTGCAGGCGCGCCTGGCCACCACGCCGCGCGCTTCGAGCGCAGCGGCCAGCGCAGCGATCGCACCTTCGGGGCCGGCGAGCACGCAGGCCTGCGGACCGTTCTCGCCGGCGAGCTGCACGTCGGCCGGCAGCTCGCGCTCGATGTCGGCAGCGGCCGCGCACGCCCAGCATCGCGCCCGGCGGCAGCGCGCCTGCAGCAGCGCGCCGCGCCGGGCGACGAGCCGGATGCCGTCGGCCAGGCTCATCACGCCGGCGAGCACGGCGGCGACGAACTCGCCGACGCTGTGGCCGATCATCGCCGCGGGCTCGATGCCGGCAGCGAGCCACGTGCGCGCGAGCGCGTACTCGATGCTGAACAGCGCCGGCTGCGTGACTGCGGTCTGCGCCAGCGGCGCCGCGTCGTCGCCGAACAGCAGCGCGCGCAGGTCGAAGGCCGTGTGCCCGGCCAGCGCCGCGAAGCATTCGTCGAGCGCCTCGCGGAACACGGGCTGCTGCGCATACAGCTCGCGCCCCATGCCGGCGTACTGCGCGCCCTGGCCGGGGAACACCAGCACCGGCGTCGGCTCGGCCGCTGGCAGCGTGCGCATGCGCGCGCGCGCGCCTTGCGGGTGGCGCAACGCCGCCGCCGCCTCGGCCACGCTCGCTGCCGCGACGAAGGTGCGCTCGGCGAAGTCGTGCCGGCCCACCGCGAGCGTGCGCCACGTCGGCGAGGTCGATCCGCGGCTGCGCTTCCAGGTGCGCAGCAAGCGCCTCCACGGCGCCGGCCAGCGCGGCCGGCGTGCGCGCCGACAGCCGCAGCGTGCGCGCCGGGCGGCACCGCGGCGCGCGCCGGCTGCGGCGGCGCCTCTTCGAGCACGACGTGCGCATTCGTGCCGCCGACGCCGAACGAGCTGACGCCGGCGCGGCGCGGGCTCGCACCGCGCGGCCACGGCGCCGAAGCCGCCTGCACGACGAACGGGCTGCCGGCGAAGTCGATCTTCGGGTTCGGCCTCTGGAAGTGCACCGTGCCCGGCAGCCGCTCGTGCGCGAGTGCCAGCGCCGTCTTGATGACACCGGCCGCGCCGGCGGCGATGACCATGTGGCCGGTGTTGCTCTTCAGCGAGCCGACGGCGCAGAAGCCGGCGTCGGCCGTGTGGCGGCGGAAAGCACGTGTCAGCGCCGCGATCTCCACCCGGATCGCCCAGCGGCGTGGCCGTGCCGTGCGTCTCGACATACGAGATGCTGCGCGCGTCGACGCCGGCCTGCGCGAGCGCGGCTTCGATGACCGCCGCCTGGCCGGCGACGCTCGGCGCGGTGAAGCTTGCCTTGGCCGCGCCGTCGTTGTTGACGGCGACACCGCGGATGACGGCATGGATCGTGTTGCCGTCGGCGATGGCGTCCGAGAGGCGCTTGAGCAGCACCACCGCGGCGCCGTCGGAGAACACCGTGCCCTGAGCGGCCGCGTCGAAGGTACGCGTGTGCCCGTCGGGCGACAGCATCGAGCCTTCCTGCGCGATGTAGCCGCTGGCCGGCGGGCAAGTGATCGACACGCCGCCGGCGAGCGCCGCGCCGCACTGCCCGGCGCGCAGCGCCTCGAACGCCTGCGCGATGGCCACCAGCGACGTCGAGCAGGCGGTGTGCACGCTCGCCGGCCCGGTGAGGTCGAGCTTGTGCGCGGTGCGCGTGGCGATGTAGTCCTTCTCGTTGGCGAGCATGACGACGAATTCGCCCAGCCGCGCCACCTTGTCCGGATGCGCCAGCACCTGCCGCTGGAAGTAGCTGGCGTTGTACATGCCGGCGAAAACGCCGATCGCCTCGCGCGTCTTCGAAGGCACCTGGCCGGCACGCTCCAGGCACTCCCAGGCCAGCTCGAGGAAGACGCGGTGCTGCGGATCCATCAGCTCGGCTTCGCGCGCCGTGATGCCGAAGAAGGCGGCATCGAAGAGATCGACGCCTTCGATGACGCCGCGCGCGCGCACGTACTGCGCATCGGCGCGCAGCTCGGCCGGCACCGAGGCGTCCAGCTCATCGTCGCGGAAGAAGCGGATCGCCTCGCGGCCTTCGTCGAGCAGTGTCCAGAACGACTCGATGTCCGGCGCGCCGGGAAGCGCCCGGCCATGCCGACGATGGCGATCGGTTCGTCGGTCGGCTCGGCGGTCGAGTCGCTGGCGGCGCCGTCGCGCGCGTGGACACGCGAAGGCGCCGTGGCCCTCTCTGCCGGCGGACGCGATGCCGCCGCGATGCCGCGCACGGTGGGCGCGGCGAAGAAGTCGGCGACGCCGAGCGTCTCGAAGCCGGCGCGCTTGTGCAATTGCGCGAGCGCGCGCACCGCCAGCAGCGAGTGGCCGCCGAGATCGAAGAAGTTGTCCAGCGCGCCGACGCGGTCGATGCCCAGCACCTCGGCCAGCGCGTCGGCCACCTGCCGCTCGGGCCCGCGCCGCGGCTCGACGTAGGTCTGCGCCAGATGTGCCGGCCGCTCGCCGTGCGGCGCCGGCAGCGCCGGTCGAGCTTGCCGTTGGCGGTGATGGGCAGCGCATCGACGCGCATCCACTGCGCCGGCACCATGAACTCCGGCAGCCGCGCGGCGAGGAACTCGCGCAGCGCCGCCGGCTCGGGCACGCTGCCCGCATGGCCGACGACGTAGGCGACGAGCTGCGTGCCGCGCGCCGCGTCACGCTGCGCGACGACGGCGCAGGCCTTCACCGCAGGGTGCGCCTGCAGCGCCGCCTCGACCTCGCCGGTCTCGATGCGGAAGCCGCGGATCTTGACCTGCTGGTCGGCGCGGCCGATGAACTCCACGCAGCCCCGGTCAGCGAGCAGGCGCACGAGGTCGCCGGTGCGGTACATCGTGGCGCCGGCGCGGTGCGAGAACGGGTCGGGCAGGAAGCGTTCGGCGCTCAGCTCGGGGCGGCCGAGGTAGCCGCGCGCGACACCGAGGCCGCCGATGAACAGCTCGCCGACGAAGCCGGCCGGCACCGGCTGCAGCCGCCGGTTGAGGATGTACAGCGACGTCTCATCGACGGGCCGGCCGATCGGGATCGAGCCGCCGGCGTCGAGGTCGGCGCGCGTGATGTGGTGCGTCGCCGCGAAAGTGGTGGTCTCGGTGGGACCGTAGCCGTTGATGAGCTGCGTGCCCGGCACGGCTTCGATGAAGCGGCGCACGTGCTCGACCGACAGCGCTTCGCCGCCGATCAGCAGCTCGGACAGGCCGGCGAGGCAGCGCGGTTCGTCGTCGACGACGGCGTTGAAGAGCGCCGCCGTCAGCCACGCGGCGCGCGCGCCGTGCGCGGCGATCGAGCGCTGCAGGCCGGGGCCGGTGGGCACCTCTTCGTCGTGCAGCGCGCAGCAGCCGCCGTTCAGAAGCGGGCGCCAGATCTCCAGCGTCGAGGCGTCGAAGCCGAGCGGGGCGGCCTGCAGGAACGTCGTGCCCGCGTCCAGGTGCATGAAGCTCGCCGTGCCGACGAGCCGCACGATCGCGCGGTGCGGGATCTCCACGCCCTTGGGTTGCCCGGTCGAGCCCGACGTGTACATCACGTAGGCGAGCGCCTCGCCATCGACGCTGCGGCCTTCGCGCCGCGCTTCGGCGGCTTGCCACGCCGCGACGCCGATCTCGCGCACGCCGAGTTGCGCCGCGGCGCCCTCGCGGTCGACGAGGAGCACGCGCACGCCGGCATCGGCGAACATGAAGCGCAGCCGCTCATGCGGGTGGCTCATGTCCACCGGCAGGTACGCGGCACCGGCGCGCAGGATGCCCAGCAGCGCCGCCAGCGCGGCCGGCGAGCGCGCGAGGCCGACACCGACCACTTCGCCGGCGCCGACGCCCTGCCCGCGCAGGTGCGTGCACACGCGCCAGGCCTCGCGGTCGAGATCGGCGTAGGTCCACCGGCCGCCGTGCCAGCGCACGGCCACCGCGTCGCCGTGCGCCGCGACGACTTCGTCGAAGCGTGCCGTGACGGACATCGGCCCGGTGTACCGCCAGGGCGGCGAGGACAGCACCGCGCTCAGCGCCTCGCGCTCGCGCGGCGAGACGAGCGCGAAGGCGGCGATGTCGGCATCGCGCGTCGTCGCGAACGCGAGCAAACAGCGGCGCCAGGCCTGCAGCAGCAACGCGGCCGCCTGCTCGGCGAGTGGCGGGGAGCGGACGCGCAGCCGAAGCGTGGGCTGGCCGCCGGCACCGTCTGCGCCTTCTGCACCCTGCACGAGCGCGGCTTCGAGCCAGGTGCCTTCGCCCAGGGCCGCGGCCGGTGCCGCTGCGGTCGCCGACCAGGCCAGGCCGCCGGCAGCGCCTTCGGCGGACGATGCCGCCGCCTCGCCCACGGACAAGCGACGCTGCGTTTCGGCAGCGAAGTCTCGCAACGTGCCGGAGTCCGGCACGGCGACACGCAGCACGCGCTGGCTCTGGCCCAGCACCAAGTCGACCACGGCTTCGCCACGCAACCGGTCGAGCGCCAGGCACCACGCCGCGAGGGCGACGCCCGGCTCGCGGGCTGCAGCAGCGGCGGCGGCGGCATCGATGCGCAGGGCGGCCTGCAATGGCGCCGGCGCCGCGCCGTTGCCGGACCTCTGCGGCAGGACGTCGAGCAAATCCATCGCGACCACGGCGCTCTTGGGCTCAGACATCGACTCGTTGATCGACCCGTTGTGTGATTGTGTCGGCTGCAAGCGAGCGGAGGGCTGGCTCAGCCACGTCCGAGAGTAATGGCATCGGCCGGCAGTCTCCATGGCTTGATGTTGCCGCGGCGAACAGGCGTGCGGTCCGCCACGTGCGGCGCGGCGGCAGTGTCCGTACGGCAAGCGCCGCCACCGATCGGCACCGCAACCCCCGGGCCGAAGGACGGCCGGCTCGCTTGGGGCTGCGACGGATGCAACGCCTCAGAAGCCGGCGCGCTTGCGATGCCCGCGAAAGGTCGACTTGAACCAGATGAGCGCGCGGCCAAGCGGGGCCTTCATCCGGTCGAGCCAGGGCGACAGCCCTACGTCGCGCGGCGACCACCCGCCGAGCCGGCGCGTGAACAGGTTCCAGGCGTGCACGTAGGCGGCGCGGCGGGTGACGCTCGTGTAGAAGACGACGCCGATGCTGATGGAGACGCCGTCGCCGGGGCGCACCCAGTCGGTGTCGCTGCGCGTCATGTGCGGCGACGTGGAAGGAAAGTAGACCCCGTCGCCGGGACCGACGTCGAACTCGCGACTGCGCTCGCGAAACCCGTCGCGCAGCTTCACCCGGTCGAGGCCGGAGTAGACGATGAACGCGTCACGGTCCTCGGCCGCGACGACCTGGCGATCGGCCGGATCCCACACGTTCATCACCTTGCGCCCGCGCAGCTGCAACCAGAAGTTGTTCTCGCGGTCGATGTGGAAGGGCGTGACCGACGGCGGGGCCGAGATGAAGATGAAGCCGCCGATGTCGAAGATGCCCGGCTGCTCGCGCTCGATGAGCGGGCGCATGTGCCCGATGATCTCGTCGAGCAGCGCCTTGTAGGCCGGGTCGGTCTGGACGTTGTAAAGCGCCACCCACGAGCCCGGCTCGGCAATGCGCTCGAACACCTCGTCGATGGAGCGGCCCGCGTGGTCGCGGCCGGCGTGGTCGAACGGCGACGCCTGGTGCGCGCCGGGAGCGAGGAAGCGGCACTGCTGGGTGGGGTACAGCCGCTTGGCCAGCGCGGCCAAGGCGTCGAGCTGGAAGAGTGGGTGGCGGTGGTAGGTGTGGTGCAGCGGCTGGGCGCGGTGGGTGGAGAACGCCTTCGTGCCGGCAGGCCCAATCCGGTAGGGAGGAGATCCTCCCGTGAGCGCGATATGTTGCTCGAGGGCGATTTCGGGCGACAGGTAGTCCTTGCACCTCG
>JAXMEZ010000081.1:0-13005 GCA_046348035.1 Rubrivivax sp.
GCTCCAGACCCGGCTTGACGCGGTAGAAGCCTTCGACGGTGCGCTCGCCGGTGCAGAACGGCTTGTCGTTGTCGTCGACATCGCTGGTGACGAGGTCGGCCGCTTCGGCGTCGGTGCGCGCGAGCAGGATCGTCGGCACGCCCATCGTGTCGGCGGCCAGGCGCGCGGCGACGAGCTTGCCCACCGCTTCGCGCGTGGGCACGAGCACCTTGCCGCCCATGTGACCGCACTTCTTGACGCTGGCGAGCTGGTCTTCGAAGTGCACGCCGGCGGCGCCGGCGTCGATCATCGCCTTCATCAGCTCGAAGGCGTTGAGCACGCCGCCGAAGCCGGCTTCGGCATCGGCGACGATCGGGGCGAAGAAGTCGGTTTCGCTCTTGCCTTCGCTCCACTGGATCTCGTCGGCGCGCTTGAAGGTGGCGTTGATGCGCTTGACGACCTTGGGCACCGAGTCCACCGAGTACAGGCTCTGGTCGGGGTACATCTCGCCGTTGCTGTTGGCGTCGCCGGCGACCTGCCAGCCGCTCAGGTAGATGGCCTTCAGGCCGGCCTTCACCTGCTGCATCGCCTGGTTGCCGGTGAGCGCGCCGAGCGTGTTGACGAACGGCTCGGCGTTGAGCATGTTCCACAGCTTCTCGGCACCGCGCTTGGCCAGCGTGTGTTCTAGGGCCAAGCTGCCGCGCAGACGCACCACGTCTTCGGCCGTATAGCCGCGGCTGATGCCCTTCCAGCGCGGGTTCTCGGCCCACTCCTTCTGCAAAGCGGCGACTTGTTGTTGGCGGGTCGGGGCGGTCATGTCGGTTACTCCTGTGACGGTTGACGAGGGGGGTGAAAAAGAACCTTCGACGCCGATCAGCATAGCAACCCGACTTCCTCCGCGGTGACTCGTGTCTTATAGAAGACACGACATGCACATCAATTAAATCAATGATTTAAGTTCGCGATCCGCAATGTGAGAAGGCATTTTTGCGTATGAAGGAAATTTGCTGCTTTGCAGCGCGCATCATTTCACGATGCGCAATGATGTTGCTGCGATGCGGCACCGGCTGCCGGCGCGCGGCCATGCAGCGCGCGAGGAATCAAGCCGACGTCGCCGTAGCAATCCAGCGCCCGTAGATGCGATCGGCCAGCGCGTGATGCTCGGAGAGCAGCTGCGCGGCATCGCGGCGGATGCGTTCGCCGTCGTGCACGGTGGCCGGGTCCTGCGCCATCGCATGCAGGTACCGCTCGCCGTCGTCTTGCGACCAGCGCGTCACCTTCTCCGCATCGACCTCGATGTGGAACTGCATCGCCAGGTGCGGGCCGAGCGAGAACGCCTGCTGCGCGCAGGCAGCGCTCGTCGCAAGCGGCTGCGCGCCGCTTGGAAGTTCGAACGCCTCGTAGTGCCACTGGAAGACGCGCCGCGAACGCGCGCTGCCGAACCACGCAATCGTCTCGTCACCGCCGCGCAGCGTGATCTCGTGGAAGCCCACTTCGGGCGCCGGCGAGTCGCCGATGCGCGCACCCAGCGCACGCGCCATCAACTGGCCGCCCAGGCAGTGGCCGAGCGTCGGCACCTTCGCGCGCAGTGCCTGAAGGAAAAGCACCTCGGCGCGCCGCAGCGACGGCAGCGGGTCGTTGGCGCTCATCTCGCCGCCGAGGATGGCAATCGCCCGATAGCCCTCGATCGACTCGGGAAACACGTCGCCCGCTTCGCTGTCGCGAACTTCGAAGGAGATGCTGCGCTCCTGAAGCCAGCGGCCGAGGTATGCCGGCCCATCGCCGCTCAGGTGTTGCAGCACGAGGACGGGCTTCATCAGCGCGCCGCGCTCTGCGCTCAAGCAGCGGGCAGCGCCAGCGCCGTCGTTCGCTTCACCGTGCGCAGCACGAGCATCGAGTTGCTGCGCACCACGCCCGGCAGCCGCGGCAGCACCTCGGCGTGGAAGCGCTCCAGATCCTCGGCGTCCTTGTAGGTGAAGCGCACGAGGTAGTCGTTGCCGCCGGCGACGTAGAAGCAGTCGAGGATCTGCGGCGTTGCGCGCACCGCCTGCTCGAAGGCCTCGAGCTTGCTCGGCTGCGTGCCGTCGAGGTTGATGATCGTGAAGCTCGTGCCCGGCTGCCCCACCGCCTTCGCGTTGAGCAGCGCCACGTACCCGGCGATGACCCCGGCATCCTCCAGCGCCTTCACGCGCCGGAGGCACGCCGAGGCCGACAGGTGCACCCGCTGCGCCAGCTCCTGGTTGGAGATGCGCCCCTGTTCCTGAAGTACTTCGAGAATCGCGCGGTCGATCGAATCCAGTTGCATTGAAGGCGGCCCCGTTCGAAGAGGATTCTCTCCGACGCCATCTTGGCCGCAGTGCATTGCGCGAATAAGGGAGAACCCGTATTCCCTTGGCAAGCACATTGCGCGGCCGCGTCTCTAGACTGCCTGCCCCAAGCTGCGCCGGCGCTGTGCCGGCGTGCTCCCGCGCCGCCCTGAGGCGATATGGCGGCGCTGACCGGAGACCCTCGCAGATGAACAAGCCCGTCGACCCCGCCCTGATGCAAGCCGCCGAGAGCACCGGCAGCCGCTTCGCGATGGACGCGCATTGGATGCCGTTCACCGCCAACCGCCAGTTCAAGAAGGCGCCGCGCCTGCTCGCCAAGGCCAAGGACATGCACTACTGGGACGTCGACGGCCGCCAGGTACTGGACGCGGTGGCGGGCCTGTGGTGCGTCAACACCGGCCACTCGCGGCCGCGCGTCGTCAAGGCGATCCAGGAGCAGGCGGCCGAGATGGACTTCGCGCCGCCGTTCCAGATGGGGCACCCCAAGGCGTTCGAACTCGCCGAGCGCGTCGCGGCGATCGCGCCGAAGGGCATGAACCGCGTCTTCTTCACCAACAGCGGCAGCGAGTCGGTGGAGACGGCGCTGAAGATGGCTATCGCCTACCACCGCGTGCGCGGCGAAGGCTCGCGCACCCGCCTCATCGGCCGCGAGCGCGGCTATCACGGCGTCAACTTCGGCGGCATCTCGGTGGGCGGCATCGTCGCCAACCGCAAGCACTTCGGCACCCTGCTCGCCGGCGTCGACCACCTGCGCCACACGCACGACCCGGCGCGCAACGCCTTCTCGCGCGGCTTGCCGCAGCACGGCGCCGAACTTGCCGACGACCTCGAGCGCCTGGTGACGCTGCACGACGCGAGCACGATCGCCGCCGTCATCGTCGAGCCGATCGCCGGCAGCACCGGCGTGCTGCTGCCGCCGCAGGGCTATCTGCAGCGCCTGCGCGAGATCTGCGACCGGCACGGCATCCTGCTCATCTTCGACGAGGTCATCACCGGCTTCGGCCGCACCGGCGCGCCGTTCGCGGCGCAGGCCTTCGGCGTCACGCCCGACCTCATTACCTGCGCCAAGGGCATCACCGCCGGTGCGGTGCCGATGGGCGCGGTGATCGCCAAGCAGGCGATCCACGACGTGTTCATGAACGGGCCCGAGCACCTGATCGAGTTCTTCCACGGCTACACGTACTCGGCGCACCCGCTCGCCTGCGCGGCCGGCATCGGCACACTCGACACCTACGCCGAAGAAGGCCTGCTCACGCGCGCCAAGGAGATGGAAGGCGTCTTCGCCGACGCACTGCATTCGCTGAAAGGCGAGCCCAACGTCATCGACATCCGCAATTTCGGCTTGGTCGGCGGCGTCGAGCTGGCACCGAAGCCCGGCGAGCCGACCAAGCGCGCCTTCGACATCTTCCTCGACTGCTGGGACAAGGGCGTGCTCGTGCGCACCACGGGCGACATCGTCGCCTTGTCGCCACCGCTGATCGTCGAGAAGAAGCACATCGACCAGATCGTCGAGACGCTGCGCGGCGCCATCCGGCGCGCGGCCTGAGCCCGGGGTTCGCCTCTCGCGCGCCGCAACGCCTGCTTCACCACGGCAAGCGGCGCGCGCATTTCCCATGACTGCTGAGACGACCCGAGCGGCCGCCGGCAAGCCCGTCGTGCTGGTGCCGGCCTGCAACAAGCAGATCGGCCCGCACCCGTTCGTCGTCGCCGCCCGCATGTACGCCGAGGGCGTGCGGCTCGCGGGGGCGCTGCCGCTCGTCGTGCCGCGGCTCGAGGCCGGCGAGATCGAGAGCACGCTCGACCTCGCGCACGGCGTGCTGCTCACCGGTTCGCCTTCGAACGTGCACCCGTCGCACTTCGGCGAAGCGGTGCACGACCCTTCGCTGCCGCTGGACCCGGCGCGCGACGCGTGGACGCTGCCGCTCGTGCGCGCGGCGCTGGCGCGCGGCATGCCGCTCATCGCTATCTGCCGCGGCGCGCAGGAGTTCAACGTCGCCCTCGGCGGCACGCTGCACCAGGCGGTGCATGAGGTGCCCGGCCACGCCGACCACCGCCCGCGCGAGGACGATCCCGTCGAAGTGCAGTTCGGCCCCGCGCACGCGGTGCACGTGGTGCCCGGCACGCGGCTGGCGGCCATCGTCGGCGAGGATGCGAAAACGCTCGCCGTGAACTCGCTGCACGGCCAGGGCATGAAGACCCTGGCGCCGGGCATCGTCGTCGAAGCCACCGCGCCCGACGGCCTCGTCGAAGCGTTCAGCCTCGGCAGCGCCAGCGGCTTCAACCTCTGCCTGCAATGGCACCCGGAATGGCAGGCGGCCGGCAACCCGGTGTCGCGGCGCATCTTCGCTGCCTTCGGCGACGCGCTGCGCGCCTACCGGTCTGACCGAGAGCGCGCCGAGCGCACCGCACAGGGCCGGCCGCGCGAGCCGCTGCCGCACCCGCCGCTGGCCCCCGAGCCAGCGACCGTCGGCGCCTGAGGCGCGCCCTCGGGCTCGGCACCGAGAAGAAGCGAGTCCGGGCCCCGCGCGCCGCAGCGGCGCCGACAGTGTTGGCGGCCCCGCCGGCGCGGCGGGCTCGTCGTCGGTCTTTCTCCCCACTCCCTCCCGCCGCGCGCGCACGCGCCGCGCGCACCGCCATGATTGCCACGCCGGCGCCGTTTCCGGCGCCGCCGCCCGCGCACCGGACACTCACCATGAACACGAAGTCCAGCTACACCTTCAGCCAGCTCACGAACTGGCTCAACGAACACCGCGTCACCGAGATCGAATGCCTCGTGCCCGACCTCACCGGCGTCGCGCGCGGCAAGATCCTGCCGCGCGAGAAGTTCACCGAAGACCGCGGCATGCGCCTGCCCGAGGTCGTCGTGGCGATGGGCGTCACCGGCGAGTTCCCCGACGAGGGGCCGTACTACGACGTCATCAGTCCCACCGACCACGACATGCACCTGCGCCCCGACCCGAGCACCGTGCGCATCGTGCCGTGGGCGGCCGACCCGACGGCGCAGGTCATCCACGACTGCTACGACCGCGAAGGCCGCCTGATCCCGTATGCGCCGCGCTCGGTGCTGCGGCGCGTGTGCGAGCTCTACGAAGCGAAGGGCTGGAGCCCGGTGGTGGCACCCGAACTCGAGTTCTATCTCGTCGCCCGCAACACCGACCCCGACGTGCCGCTGAAGCCGCCCATCGGCCGCAGCGGCCGCAGCGAGACGAGCCGGCAGGCGTATTCCATCGACGCGGTCAACGAGTTCGACCCGCTGTTCGAGGACGTCTACGACTACTGCGAGAAGATGGAGCTCAACGTCGACACGCTGATCCACGAGATCGGCGCCGGCCAGATGGAGATCAACTTCTTCCACGACCACCCGCTCGGCCTCGCCGACGAGGTGTTCCTCTTCAAGCGCACGGTGCGCGAGGCGGCGCTCAGGCACGACATGTTCGCCACCTTCATGGCCAAGCCGATCGCCGGCGAGCCGGGCAGCGCGATGCACGTGCACCAGAGCGTCATCGACCAGGCAAGCGGCTGCAACCTCTTCAGCAACGAAGACGGCACGCCCTCGCGCGAGTACTTCTGGTTCATCGGCGGGCTGCAGAAGTACATCCCGGCGGCGATGGCGCTCTTCGCGCCGTACGTCAACAGCTACCGGCGCCTGGCGCGCTTCACCGCCGCGCCGATCAACATCCAGTGGGGCACCGACAACCGCACCGTGGGCATCCGCAGCCCGGTGGCACCGCCGGCGGCGCGGCGCATCGAGAACCGCGTCATCGGCGCCGACGCGAACCCGTACGTGGCGCTCGCCGCGACGCTGGCCTGCGGCTACCTCGGCATGGTCAACCGGCTCGAGCCGACGCCCGAATGCAAGGGCGACGCCTACCTCGGCGACTACGCGCTGCCGCGCAGCCTCGGCGAAGCGCTGCACCTGCTGCGCGCCGAGAGTGCGCTGGCCGACGTGCTGGGCCAGGGCTTCGTCACCGTGTACTCCGAGATCAAGGAGATCGAGTACGCCGAGTTCATGAAGGTGATCTCGCCGTGGGAGCGCGAGCACCTGCTGCTGCACGTCTGAGCGCGGAGGGCGACGACATGACCACGCATCGAGAACCGCCGCCGCTGCCGCCATTCCGGCCGCGCCCGCGGCGCGGACGACGAGCGAACGACCCAGGAGTGGCAGGCGAGCGACGCCCGCCACTTCCTGCACCGTTCACCGACCACCAGGCGCTGGCGAAGAAAGGCGCCGCGTCATCACGCGCGCCGACAACATCTACCTCGAGGCCAGCGAAGGCCAGCGCATCCTCGACGCGATGAGCGGCCTGTGGTGCGTCAACGTCGGCTACAGCCAGGCGCGCTCATCGACGCAGCGACGACGCAGCTCAAGCAACGCTGCCCTTCTACAACGCGTTCTTCGAACGGCCACGCCGCCGGCGATCGAACTGGCCGAGCTGCTGGCCGACGTGACCCGCCGGGCTTCGAGCATGCTCTTCTTCACCGGCAGCGGCAGCGAAGGCAACGACACCGTCGTGCGCATGGTGCGCCGCTACTGGAATACTTCTCGGCGAGGCCGAGCGCGACATCACCGGCATCAGCGCGACAACGCCTACCACGGCGGCACGATGGCCGGCGCGTCGCTCGGCGGCATGGCCGGCATGCATGCGCAGGGCGGCCTGCCGATCCCCGGCATCGTGCACATCGGCCAGCCGTACTGGTGGCCGCACGGCCGCGTGCAGGGCCTCACGCGCGAACAGTTCGGGCTCGTCGCCGCGGGCTGGCTCGAAGACAAGATCCTCGAACTCGGGCCGCATCGCGTCGCGGCCCTCATCGGCGAACCGGTGCAAGGCGCCGGCGGCGTGATCGTCCCGCCATCGACCTACTGGCCCGAGGTGCAGCGCATCTGCGACAAGTACGGCGTGCTCCTCGTTTCCGACGAGGTGATCTGCGGCTTCGGCCGCACGGGCCGCTGGTTCGGCTGCGAGACGTTCGGCAGCCGGCCCGACCTGATGACCTTCGCCAAGGGCGTGACGAGCGGCTACGTGCCGCTGGGCGGCGTGCTCGTCGGCGACCGCGTCGCGAAGGTGCTGATCGAGCGCGGCGGCGAAGTTCGCGCACGGATACACCTACTCGGGGCACCCGGTCGCCTGCGCGGTGGGCGTGGCGAACGTGCGGCTCATCCGCGAGCTGGGCCTCGTCGAGCGCGTGCGCGACGACGTCGGGCCGTACCTCGCCGCCGCGTACCGCGAACTGGCCGCGCACCCGCTCGTCGGCGACGCCGAGACCTGCGGCCTGATGGGGGCGTTGCTCCTGGTGCAGGACAAGGCCAGCGGCAAGCCTTTCGCGCCCGAGCTGGAAGTGGGCATGGCCTGCCGCGCGCACTGCTTCCGCGAAGGACTCGTGATGCGCGCCGTGGGCGACCGCATGATCGTCGCGCCGCCGCTCGTCATCACGCGCGCGCAGATCGACGAGATGGTGGCGCTCATCCGCCGCTGCCTCGACCTGACGCTGGCGCAGGCGCGCCGCGAACGCTGGGTCGCGCAGAAGTGAAGCGCGCGCCCTGGTGGGCCTGGGCGGCGCTCGCCGCGAGCACCACGCTCGTGGGCAGCTACGTCGGGCTGTCGAAGCTACTGGTCGCCGTGCTGCCGGTGTTCCTGCTCGCCTGGTTGCGCTTCGGCATCGCCGCGGTGGCGATGCTGCCGTGGCTGAAGCGCGGCAGCACCGAGACAGCGCTCTCGCCGCACGACCGCCGCCTGCTCTTCTGGGAGAGCTTTCTCGGCAACTTCCTCTTCTCGATCTGCATGCTCTTCGGCGTGAAGCTGAGCGGCGCGGTTGCTGCCGGCGTCGTCATGGCGGCCATTCCCGCCGCGGTGGCCGTTGGCTCGTGGTGGCTACTGGGCGAGCGCGTCGGCGCGCGCGTGTGGGCCGCGGTCGCTTGCGCGGTGCTCGGCGTGGCGATGCTGGCGTTGCTGCGCCCGGGCGCCGGTGCGGCCGGCGACGCTGCCGCAGCCTCGGTGTCGCCGTGGGGCACGCTGCTGCTCCTGG
The DNA here is from genome assembly GCA_046348035.1 of Rubrivivax sp. GTDB lineage: Bacteria > Pseudomonadota > Gammaproteobacteria > Burkholderiales > Burkholderiaceae_C > Rubrivivax. The sequence continues at coordinate 8,331 of JAXMEZ010000081.1, forward strand.
GTGCCGTCGTCTGCGAGGCGGCCTATGTCGTCATCGGCAAGCGCTTGACGGCGCAACTGGCGCCGCGGCGCATCAGCGCCCTCATCAACCTGTGGGGGCTGGTGCTCGTGACGCCATTCGGCCTGTGGCAAGCAGTTGCAGTTCGACTTCGCCGCCGTCGCCGCATCGACCTGGGGCCTGCTCGTCTTCTACTCGCTGGCGGCGAGCATGGTCACCGTGTGGCTGTGGATGGCGGGCCTCGCGCAGGTGCCGGCGGCACGATCCGGCGTCTTCATGGTCATGGTGCCGGTGAGCGCGGCCGCGGTGGGCGTGCTGCTGCTCGGCGAGCCTTTCGGCAGCGGCCACGCAGCGGCGTTCGCGCTGGCGCTGGCCGGGCTGCTGCTCGTCACCTGGCCAACGGGCCGCTTCCCTCGCGCGGTTGCTGCTGCCCGTAGTGGCGAAAGCGCTCGATGACCTCGGCCATCTGCGCCGCATCCAGCAGCACCGGCTCGCCCACCGCCAGAGCTTCGAGGTAGATGCCGGCGAGCGACTCGATCTCGACAGCCACCTTCATCGCCCGCTCGAGCGTCGCGCCGGCGGCGACGAGGCCGTGGTTGGCGAGCAGGCAGGCGTCGCGGTCGCGCATCGCCAGCGCCACCGCCTGCGACAGCGCCTCGCTGCCGTAGAGGTGGTACGGCACGCAAGGCACTGAGTCGCCGCCGGCGACGGCCACCATGTAGTGAAAGGCCGGCAGGGCGCGCCTCAGGCAGGCCAGCGCCGTGGCGTGCGGCGAGTGGCAATGCACGATGGCGTTCAGCTCGGGCCGTGCTGCGTAGAGGGCGCGGTGGAAAGGCGCCTCCGACGAGGGCCGCCAGCGGCCGTGGCTCGCGCCATCGGCGCCGACGCGGACGAAGTCGCCGGCGCCGATGTCGTCCGCGCCCATGCCGGTGGGCGTGATCCACATCGCTGCGCCCGTATCTGCATCCGTTGCGGTGGCGCGGTGGCTGACGTTGCCGGTGCTGCCGCGGTTCATGCCGAGCGCATCGAGCCGGCGCAGCGCGGTCAACAGCGCTTCGCGCAGCGGCAAGTCGTCGTCGCTCATCGCGAGCCTTGGGTTACTGCTGCGGCCGGCGCACCGACAGCCGATGAGGCGTCGGCCGACGCGACCGAACCTTCGACCAGCGCCCGCAGCGCCTCGGCATTCGCCGCCACCACGCCGCGTTCGGTGACGAGCGCCGTGACGAGCCGCGCCGGCGTCACGTCGAAGGCGGGGTTCGCCGCGTGCGTGCCTTCGGGCACGAGGCGCACTTCGACGACGCGGCCCGCTTCGTCGTCGTGGCCGGCCACGTGCGTCACCTCGCGCTCGCTGCGCTCCTCGATCGGGATGTCGTTCCCCGCGCCCAGCGCCGCGTCGAAGGTCGAAAGCGGCATCGCCACGTAGAACGGCACGCCGTTGTCGTGCGCGGCCAGCGCTTTCAGGTACGTGCCGACCTTGTTGCACACGTCGCCGTTGGCGGCAACGCGGTCGCAGCCGACGATCGCAAGGTCCACTTCGCCGCGCTGCATCAAGAGGCCGCCGGCGTTGTCGGCGATCACGCGGTGCGGCACGCCGGCGCGCGCCAACTCCCACGCGGTGAGGCTCGCGCCCTGGTTGCGCGGGCGCGTCTCGTCCACCCACACTTCGAGCGCCAGGCCGGCGGCGTGCGCCTGGTAAGGTCGGCGCCGTCGCGTACCCCAGGCGCAGGTGGCCAGCCAGCCCGCGTTGCAATGCGTCAGCACGCGCAGCCACCGGCCAGCCGCGCGCCGCGCCGCGGCGCGCTTGGCACGCAGCAGCGCGAAGCCGTGCGCGCCGATGGCAGCGTTGGCGGCCACGTCTTCTTCGACGATGCGGGCGGCTTCGCCCCACGCGGCGGCGGCCCGTTCAGCTGGCGGCAGCGGCGCCACGAAGCGGCACACGCGCTCGAGCGCCCAGCGCAGGTTCACGGCCGTCGGGCGCGTCGCGGCCAGGCGTTCGGCGGCGCCGCGCAACGCCGCGTCGCCGGCATCGCGTTGCAGCGCGAGTGCGAGGCCGTATGCCGCCGCGGCGCCGATCAGCGGCGCGCCGCGCAGCCACATCTGCGCGATCGCCGTGGCCACCGCTTCGGCGTCGCGCAAGGCCGCCCACGCCAGCCGGTGCGGCAGCCAGCGCTGGTCGATGATCTCGATGCCGGCGGCCGCGGGCAGTTCGCGCAGCGGGCGCGCGGCGCCTGGCGCAGCGCCGCTCGCTTCAGGCGACGACGGGTTCATCGTGAACCTGGTCGTGCCGCGTTGCGCCGCCGGCCGCCTGCGCCATGGCGGCACGCGCCTGCTGCATCACCGCGCCGGGGCTGGCGTGGCGCAGCGAGGCGTCGGACCACACCTGGCGCCAGCGCCGCGCGCCGGCCTGGCCGTTGCGCAGGCCCATCATGTGCCGCGTCGCGGCGAGCCAGCTCGTGCCCGCGGGCCAGGCCGTGCTCTCGACGTGCTCGACGTAGCGCTCTTCGATCTCGTCACGGCTCGCGTCCGCTGCCGCGACCGCGCCGAGGAAGCGCGCATCCCAGCCGGCCATCGCGAACGGCTCGTGGTACGCGTGGCGGCCGACCATCACGCCATCGACCTTCGTCAGGTGCTCGGCGATGGCCTCGTCGCTGCCGATGCCGCCGTTGAGCACGATCGTCAGCTGCGGGAAGTCGGCCTTCAGCCGGTGCACGAACGCATGGCGCAGCGGCGGCACCTCGCGGTTCTGCTTCGGGCTCAGCCCCTTCAGCCAGGCGTTGCGCGCGTGCACGATGAAGACCTCGCAGCCGCCGCGCTCGGCGACGGTGCCGACGAAGTCGCGCACGAAGGCGTAGCTCTCCTCGCGGTCGATGCCGATGCGGTGCTTCACCGTCACGGGAATGGACACCGCCTCGCGCATCGCCGCCACGCCATCGGCCACGAGCAGGGGCTCGGCCATCAGGCAGGCCCCGAAGGCACCGCTGCACGCGTTCGCTCGGGCAGCCGCAGTTGAGGTTGACCTCGTCGTAGCCCCAGCGCTCGGCCAGGCGTGCGCAATGCGCCAGGTCGGCGGGCTCGCTGCCACCGAGCTGCAGCGCCAGCGGGCGTTCGATGTCGCCGAAGTCGAGGTGGCGCGCCACGTCGCCGTGCAACAGCGCGCCGGTGGTGACCATCTCGGTGTACAGGCGCGTGCGCCGCGTGATGAGCCGGTGCAGCGTGCGGCAATGGCGGTCGGTCCAGTCGAGCATCGGCGCGACGCACAGGCGCCACGGCGACAGCGGCGGCGCAACAGGCGTTGCGGGCGTTGCGGCCAGCGACGGGAGGCGGCGTTCGGCACGGTGCGATTGTCGGGCCAGCGCGTACGCCTTCGCCTCAGTTGGCGACGGCCGTTGCCCGCGTAGCGTTCGGTGCGATCCCTTCCGCGAAGCGCGGCAGCACTCCAGCGGCAGGTCGTGCCCCATGCCGGCGATGAAGTCGGCCTCGGCACCAGGCACGCGCTTGGCAAGGTCGTGCCCCGCGGCCACGGGCACCAGCGGGTCGGCCTCGCCGTGGATGATGCGCGTGGGCACCCGGATGCCCTGCACCAGCGCGCTGCGGTCGCCGTCGGCAGCGATGGCCACCAGCTGCCGCATCGTTCCCGCCGGCCGCCAGGCGCGCCGCACCGAAGCGAGCAGCCGTTCGCGCAGCCGCTCCGGCGAGGGCGGGAACGCCGGGCTGCCGATGACGCCGACGATGCGCTCGAGGTGGGCGACGATGTCGGCTTCGCTCTGCGAGCGCGGCCGCGACAGCAGCGCCTGGCGCACGTGCAGCCGCGCCTGCGGCAGCGAGCGCGCGCCGGTGCTCGTCATCATCAGCGTGAGGCTCCTGACGCGCTCGGGGTGCTGAGCCGCCAGGTGCTGCGCGACCATGCCGCCCATCGAGGCTGCGCAGACATGCACCGAAGCGAGCCCGAGCGCGTCGAGCACGCCCAGCGTGTCGGCGGCCATGTCGGCGAGGGTGTAGGGCGCGTGCACCGGCAAGTGCAGCGCGTGGCGCAGTGCCGCCCAGCCGACGTTGGGCACGCCGAGGTGATCGAGCGACGTGGAAAGGCCGGCGTCGCGGTTGTCGATGCGCAGCACGCGAAAGCCGCGTGCGACCAGCTCGGCCACCAGCTCGTCGGGCCAGGCGATGAGCTGCATGCCCAGGCCCATGATGAGCAGCAGCGGCTCGCCGCCGGCCGGCCCCTGGTCATCGACCTCGATCTCGATGCCGTTGCTCGGCACGCGCATCGTCGAATGCCGCTCCTGCGTCAGAACGACATCGCCGCCGGCATCGGTGCGTGCCCCGTGACCTTGTAGAACCAGCGCCGCGCGCCGCGCAGGTCGAACGGCTTCCAGTGGTCCGGGTCCTGGTTCAGGCGGTCGGCCACCGCGTACAGCGCGAGCGGATTCATGCCCATGCCGATGTGGCTGGCGTGCACCTCGATGTTCTCGGTGTGCGGGTGCTCGGGGTTGAGGCTGCACTGCCAGGCGACGACGCCGTCGGTGCGGCTGTAGATCGAGGTGGTCGGGCACGGCGGCGGCACCTTGATCTGCTCCAGCAGTTCCTCGTCGTGCACCGTCTGGCCGCTCACCATCTCGTACAGCCGCCAGGCGTTGGTAGCGCGCGGGTGGCCGGCGAACGGCGTGCCGAGCGTGATGAC
>JAXMEZ010000082.1:0-12343 GCA_046348035.1 Rubrivivax sp.
GTGCGGCAACGGGTTCTTGTAGGGGCGGCGGCTGATCAGCGCGTCGTAGACGTCGGCCACGGCCATCAGCCGCGCCGCCAGCGGAATCGCCAGGCCGGCGAGGCCGTCGGGGTAGCCGCTGCCGTCCCAGCGCTCGTGGTGGTGGCGCGCGATCTGCATCGCGTAGTCGAGGAGCGTGTCGTTGCCGCCGGCGCCCTCGCCGCGCATGCGCTGCGCGGCGCGCGCCAGCATCTCGTGGCCGCGCAGCGTGTGCGTCTTCATCACCTCGAACGCGGCGGCGTCCAGCGGCCCGGGCTTGAGCAGGATGTCGTCGGGGATCGCGACCTTGCCGATGTCGTGCAACGGCGCCGACTTGGCCAGCAGCTCGATCGCCCCGTCGTCGAGGTCTTCCTTGCGCGCCGCGTCGCCGCTCGGGTGGTCGGCCAGGTGCTCGGCCAGCACGCGCACGTACTCCTGCGTGCGCTTGACGTGGTTGCCGGTGTCCTCGTCGCGGAACTCGGCCAGCGACACCATGACGAAGATCGTCGCGTCGCGCAGCCGCTCCACTTCGCGCAGGCGTTCGCCCAGCTGCGCCAGCAGGCCGGCGTTGTCGCGCCGCATGACGTCCTGCCAGGCCTTGACTTCGAGGTGCGTTCGCACGCGCGCGCGAACGATCGGCGGGCTGATCGGCTTGTGGATGAAGTCGGCCGCGCCGACATCGAAGCCGCGCGTCTCGGCGTCGGGCTGGTTCATCGCGGTGATGAAGATCACCGGCACGTGGCGCGTGCGCTCGTCCTGCTTGAGGCGGCGGCAGACCTCGTAGCCGTCCATCTCCGGCATCATCACGTCGAGCAGCACGAGGTCGGGCGGATCGCGCTGCGCCAGCTCCAGCGCGCGCGGCCCCGACAGCGCCAGCTTGACGCGGTACTCGCGGTTCAGCAGGCCGGCCATCAGGTTGAGATTGGCCGGCGTGTCGTCCACCACCAGCAGCGTCGGCCGGGTATCGGTGCTGCCGCCGGCGCCGAACAGCAGGTCCAGCGGCAACGGCATCGTCGTGCGGTTGCGACTCATCGGTCGGCCTTTGCGCTGCGCGCTGCGGTGTCAGCCCTGCGGGCGGCTTGCGATCTCACGCCACGGCCTCCTCTGCCGGCAGGCAGGCCAATGCGGCGTCGAAGTCGCAATGCTGCATCGCCTGGTCGAGGCGCTGCGCCGCCGGGGCCGGCAACGCAGAGAGGAACGCCGTGCGGCTGTTGGTCCACAGCACGAGGGCCTGGCTGTCGCTGTCGGCGAGCAGCGCACGCAGCGCGGTCCAGTCGGCCGTGACGCCGGCACTGCCGGGCTCAGCTTCCTGCGCCGCGGGCAGGGCCACGGCCGTCGCCGGGCTGGCGGCGGCGCCGCGGCCAGCGCGTCGAGCACTTCGTGCAACGCAGCCACGAGGCCGGCCAGCGGCTCGTCCGCCGCAGCCGATGCGCAGGCGGCAGCAACGCCAGTTCGAGCGCCGCGGCCGTTGTGGCCACATCAGCGCCATGCCGAGCCTGGGCTTGCCGAGTCCCTTGAGCGCAAGGCCGCGCGCAAGGTCGGCGAGCCGGCCGCTCGGTGCAAGCGCGCCAGTTCGTCGAGCAGCGCAGGGCCGTCGGTGCAGAAGCGTCCCAGGGCATCGTGCAATGAAGCGTTATCGCCGCAGCGATAGGCGCCGGCGGCCACGTCGATGCCGGCCCAGGCGGGCGGACGGCGGGCAGCGGCACGGGCCGGTGCGTCGCCGTGCGTACCTCGCAGGCTCGGGACCGCCTTCGCGCGCCAGCCGTGCCGTCGCGGCGCGAGCGGTTGCGCTCACGTAGCCAGCCAGCTCGTTCACCAGCCGCGGCGGATCGATCGGCTTGGCGATGTGTCCGCGCATGCCGGCGGCGAGTAGCGCGCCTCGCCTGTCGACGAGCGCGTGCGCCGTCATCGCCACCCACACCAGCGCGCGCCATTGCGGGTGCGCCTGCATCGTGCGCGTCGCCTCGTAGCCATCCATCACCGGCATCTGCAGATCCATCAGCACCACGTCGAACGCGCCGGCACCGCGGGCCGCGGTTTTCGCTCGAGCGCATCGCGCCCGTGCACGGCGGTTGCGACTCGTACGCCTTCGCGCTTGAGCAGCTCGCCGGCGACCTGGCGGTTGATCGGGTTGTCCTCGACCAGCAGCACGCGCAGGTCCTGCAACGCGCCGACGGACGGCCCGAGCGCGGGCAGCGGGCGCGTGCGCCGGGCTGCAGGCGCCGCGCAGCGTGCCGGGCAGCAACGGCTTGGTCACGTAGCCGTCGGCGCCGGCTTCGAGCACGCGCCGGCGCAGCGCCTCGCTGCCGAACGCCGACGTGACGACCACGCGCGTGCTCGCGTGTTGCCGGGCCTGGCGCAGCACCTGCGCGCCGTCCTGGTCGGGCAGCACCCAGTCGAGCAGCACGACGTCGAACGGCTGGCCCACCTGCTGCATCTCGGCCAGCCGCTCCGATGCATCGATGCCGGTGGCCGCCGCTTCCAGGACGCCGCCGGCGGCGCTGCCCACGCCAAGCGCCTGCAGCTTGTCGAGCACGCTCGCGCGCGTCTCGTCGTGGTCTTCCACCAGCAGCACCCGCAGCGCCGCCAGCGACCGCGCCGCCGGCGCCACCGGCGGCAGCACCGGCAGCTCACGGTGAAGGTCGAGCCGACGCCGGGCTCGCTCGTCACCTCGACGGTGCCGTCCATCAGCTCGACGAGGTGGCGGGCGATCGACAGGCCGAGCCCGGTGCCGCCGTAGCGGCGCGTCGTCGAGCCGTCGGCCTGCACGAACTCGCGGAACAGGCGCGACACCTGCTCGGCCGTCATGCCGATGCCGTTGTCGCTCACGGCCAGCCGCAGCGTCGCCTCGGCTTGGCCGCCGGCCGCGCCGGGCCGGCGAAGGCCGAGCGCCACGCGCACGCACATGTCCGGCCTCGGTGAATCCTGGACGGCGTTGGCGAGCAGGCTGGTCAGCACCTGCGTCAGGCGCAGCGGTTGCCCAGAAGCTGCCCGCCTCGGCCAGCAGCGCCGTCCTCGTATTCGCACAAGAGCGCCAGCTGCTTCCCGCGTTGGCGGCGTCGCGCACGAGCAGCATGGCGCCGTCGACCACCTCGTCGATGCGGCACGGCGCGCGCTCCAGGCCGAGCTTGCCGGCCTCGATCTTCGAGAAGTCGAGGATGTCGTTGAGCACGCCCAGCAGCAGGCGCGCCGCGCCGTGCACCTTCTCGAGGTAGTCGCGCTGCTGCGCGTCGAGTTCGGTGGCCAGCGCCAGGTGCGTCATGCCGATGATCGCGTTCATCGGCGTGCGGATCTCGTGGCTCATGTTGGCCAGGAACATCGACTTGGCGCGCGTCGCCGCCTCGGCCTGCTCGCGCGCGGCCTCCAGCTCGTGCTGCGCGCTCGCGCGCCGCGAGGTCGTGCTCGATCGACGCGGCCATGCGGTCCATCGTGCCCAGCGAGCGCGGCCACTTCCCCCAGCCGCTCCGCGGCCAGCCCCGTGCGCGCCGCGTAGTCGCCGCGGGCCAGCCGCACGGCGGTGGCGGCGAGGCGGTTGATCGGCTGCACCACGCGCAGGTGCACCAGGCGAAGAGCGGCGAAGATCACCGCGGCGAGGACGAGGTCGACGACCATCGCCGCCCGGATGCCGGTGCGCAGGCGCTCCTCGGCGGCACCGACGGCGGCGGCCAGCAGCGCGCGCACGCGCCGGTCGAGATCGGCCAGCGCTTCGGCCTACGCGGCGCTGTCGCGCTCGTAGGCGCTGCCGAAGACGAGCCCGGTGCGCGTAGGCGAGGTCGGGCTTGCTCGTCGACGAAGCGCGCCTCATCGGCGTCATAGAGGCCTTGCGGCGGCGAACGCCACCTGCTCGGTCTTGTGCAGGCGCTCGGCGGCTTCGAGCAGGCGCTGCACGGCCGCCTGGCCCTCGGCGTCGAAGTCGAGCCGGCGCGCGCGCTCGGCCAACGGCACGCCGGGGCCCTGCGCCGGCAGCGCACGCGGCGCGGCCGGCAATGACGTTCTCCCAGTAGCGGTCGACGTCGTCGGCCAGCAGCGCGGCCTTCTCGCCGGTACGCACGGCAAGGATGTCGTAGTACACGCGCAGGTAGCGCGCATTGGCGGTGCTGACGTAGGCGCACCAGCGCCGCCCGAGGCGGTCGGACTCGTGCCGCAGGTCGTCGACGAAGGCGAGCGTCACCTCGTGCCGCTGGCGCGCCTGCCGGTCGGCACTGAACGCCTGCGCGATGGCCCACAGGAAACCGATGTTGGCGACCAGCGCCAGCAGCACGAGCGAAGCTGCGCGAGACGCGCTTCAGCGGCGTGCGCCGCGCGCCGGTGATGGACGCCTGCGCGGCTGGCGCAGCGGGCAGCGCGGGCACAGCGCCGTGGGTGCCGGCAATGCCACCAGCCTGCGCTTCGGGGGACTTGCGAAACATCGCTCTTGTTGTCTTCGCCACCTCCGCCTGGGCCGGTGGCCCGGGCGAGCAGCGGTTTATCGGCCTTTTTGGGGCGCTCTCTGAAGCCCGATGCAGTGCACTGCGGCACACTCTGCGGCGCGACATCGAGTGGGTGCGCGCCGGCGCGACCTTCGCATGGGCGGCGCGCCCGACAGGAGTCGGGCCTGTCGACCCCGGCCTGGTGCCGCCGGTGGTGGCGATCGATCTGAACGAAGCGCGGGACGCCGCCTGGAAGAAGCCGATGGACGACCTGGCGCATGGCTGCGCCAGCGCGAAAGCGACGCGGCGCGAGTGGACCGGCCTCGCGGTGATCGCGTTGCCGTGCGCGGTCTACGCCGGATGGACCTGACGGTGCTGAACCTGGCGCTGCCGGCGATCAGCGCCGAGCCAGGAAGCCGAGCGCCGCGCAGTTGCTGTGGATCATCGACATCTACGGCTTCCTCGTCGCCGGCTTGATCACCGATGGGGACGCTCGGCGACGACGGCCGCCGCCGGCTGCTGCTCTTCGGCGCGGCGGCATTCGCGCTCGCCTCGCTGCTGGCAGCGTTCGCGCGCAGCGCCGAGGCGCTGATCGCAATGCGCGCGCTCCTGGGCATTGCCGGCGCGACGGTGGCGCCTTCGACGATGTCCTCATCCGCAACATGTTCCACGACGAGCACGAACGCCAGTTCGCCATCGGCCTGTGGATCGCCAGCTACTCGGCCGGCGCGGCCATCGGGCCGCTCGTGGGCGGCGTGCTGCAGGAGTTCTTCCACTGGGGCTCGGTGTTCCTGGTCGCGCTGCCGGTGATGGCGCTGGTGCTGCCGTTCGGCCAACGCCTTGCCCGAGTACCGCGATCCGGGCGCAGGCCGCGTCGATGCCGCGAGCGTGGCGCTGTCGCTCGGCGCGGTGCTGGCTTGCGTCTACGCGCTGAAGCAGCTCGCCGGGCGCGGCTTCGTGGCCGGCGCTCGGCATCGGCGCGGCCGGCCTGGCGCTCGGCATCGCGTTCGTGCGCCGGCAGCGGCGGCTCGCGTATCCGCTGCTGGACCTGCGCCTCTTCGGCAGCGCCGCGTTCAGCGCCGCGATCACCGCCTACGGCCTCACGTCGCTGGCGATGATGGGCGTGTACCTCTTCATGGCGCAGTATCTGCAGCTCGTGCGCGGGCTGTCGCCGCTGGCCGCGGGGTTCGCGACCCTGCCGTGGGCGCTGGCGTTCATCGCCGGTCGCTGGCGGCGCCGCGGCTGGCACGGCACCTGTCGCGCGTGGCTCTGATGGCGGCAGCCTCGTCGTCGCGGCGCTCGGCTTCGTGATGCTCATCGGCACCGCCGGCCCGTGGGGCCTGGCGGCGATGATCGCCGGCGCGGTGGTGATGAGCCTGGGCATGGCGCCGGTGATCGCGATAGGCAACGAGATGATGATCACCGCCGCGCCGCCCGAGCGCGCCGGCGCCGCTTCGGCGATGGCCGAGACCGCGGCCGGAGTCTGCGCGCTGCGCTCGGCGTGGCGGTGTTCGGCAGCCTCGGGACGGTGATCTACGCCTGGCAGCTCGCGCCGCGCCTGCCGGCGAAGCTGCCGCCGGCGGCGAGCGAGGCCGCGCTGGCGACGATCGGCGGCGCAGCGGCGAGTGCGCGGGCGCTCGGCGGCAGCGCCGGCGCGGCGCTGCTCGAGGCGGCGCGCGATGCGTTCACGGTGTCGATGCAGGCGGCCGCTGCGGTGGGCGCCGATCGTCGCGCTGGCGTGCGTCTTCACCGTGCGCATCCTGGCCGGCGGCCGCTCACGGCCGCGGCACAGCGGCAGCGTTAGCGACGCGATCGGCGCGCTCGGCAAGCAGCGCGCGCTCGCGCCTGCTGGCAGTGAGCGCCGCGGCGCGCTCGAAGGCGGCGCGCGCCTCGGCCGAGCGGCCGAGCCTGGCGAGCAGGTCGCCGTGCACCGCATGCGTGGGGTGATAACGCTGCATCTGCAATTCGACTGCATCAGCGCCTCGACCAGCGGCAGCGCCGCCGCCGGTCCCGAAGCCATGCTCACCGCCACGGCGCGGTTGAGCTCGACCACGGGCGAGGGCATGCGTTCGAGCAGCCGGTCGTACAGCGCGACGATGCGGCCCAGTCGGTGTCGCCGGCGGTCGCTGCGCGCGCGTGGCAGGCGGCGATGGCCGCTTGCAGGGCGTAGGGGCCGCCGTTGTCTTCGCTGCCGCCGTCTTCGCCGGCACCGTCTCGCCGCCGCCGCCTTGAAGCGCCGCGGCGCGCGCCAGCGCCGCCAGGCCGCGGCCGATGAGGAGGCGGTCCCAGCGGCTGCGTCCTGCGCCAGCAGCAGGATCGGCCGCCCGTGCGCGTCGGTGCGCGCCCTTGTGCGCGAGGCCTGGATCTCCATCAGCGCCACGAGGCCGTGCACCTCGGCCTCGCCCGGCGCCAGCGCCGCCAGCACGCGGCCCAGGCGCATCGCTTCCTCGCACAGCGCGGGGCGCATCCAGTCGTCGCCGGCGGTGGCCGCGTAGCCTTCGTTGAAGATCAGGTAGACGACTTCGAGCACCGTGGCCAGCCGCGTGGCGAGCGCCTCGCCGCGCGGCACTTCGAACGGCACCTTCGCTTCGGCGAGCGTCCGCTTGGCGCGCACGATGCGCTGCGCGATCGTCGGCTCGGGCACGACGAAAGCGCGCGCGATCTCCGCCGTCGTCAGGCCGCCCAGCAGCCGCAGCGTCAGCGCCAGCTGCGCCTCGCGGGCGAGCACCGGGTGGCAGGCGGCGAAGACGAGGCGCAGGAGGTCGTCGCCGTAGTCCTCGCGCGCGGCATCGAGCGCGTCGCTGAAGTCGGGCACGACGTGGTCGCCGCGCGCGTCGGCGTCGGCACCGAGTTCGCCTTGCTTGCGCTCGTGCAGCGCGCGCTGGCGCAGCCAGTCCAGCGCCCGGTTCTTCGCGGCGGTCATCAGCCAGGCGCCGGGGTTGTCGGGCACCCCATCGCGCGGCCAGTGCTCGAGGGCGGCGACGAGCGCTTCCTGCGCCAGGTCTTCGGCGAGGCCGACATCGCGCACGACGCGCGCGACGGCGCCGATGATCCTGGCCGACTCGATGCGCCACACCGCGGCGATGCGCGCATCGACGGACCCCTCCCTTCCGGGCGCCGCCGTGTCACGGCCTTGCAGCGTGTTGCGCGGCAACGGGCCCTCGCTCTTCGCCGTTCACCGCCGCGCCGGTGCGGGCGCAGACCCGCTGGCCACCTGCCGGCGCAGGCGCTCTTCCTGCTCGCGCAGCTCGGGCGTGAAAGCCTCGCCGAAGTCCTCGGCCTCGAAGACCGGGCGGATCTCCAGCTCGCACGGCTCGTCGTGCGGGTTGGGGCAGCGGCGCAGCCACTCGACGGCCTCGTCCATCGAGCGCACCTGCCACAGCCAGAAGCCGGCGAGGAGTTCCTTCGTCTCGGCGAACGGCCCTTCGATCACCGTGCGCGCGGCGCCGTCGAAGCGCATGCGCACGCCCTTGCGGCTGGGGTGCAGCCCTTCGCCGGCGAGCATGACGCCGGCCTTCACGAGCTCTTCGTTGTAGCGGCCCATCGCCGCCAGCAGCGCCTCGCTCGGCATGACGCCGGCTTCGGAGGCCTGCGTCGCCTTCACCATCACCATCACACGCATCGTCGCTCTCCGGTTGGCGGGTCGAATCGGGAGGGGCGGGAGAGGAGCCGGCCGGGCGCGGATCATCCCACCTCACCTGCACGACGAGCGGGCGGGCGCAGAATCGACACGAGCGGCCACGGCTGGCCGCGCAACGACACGACCGGCCACGACCGACCGCAACGACGAGCCCATCCACCATGCAATTCCTGCTCCTCGTCTACACCGATCCCGCGCTGCTCGGCCAGCTTTCGCAGCAGGAGTTCGACACGCACATGCGCCACTGCCTGCAGCATGCCGACGAGCTGCAGCAGTGCGGCACGCTGCTCGGCTACCAGCAGCTCGAGCCGCCGACCACGGCGCGCGCGGTGCGCATCCGCGGCGAACGCACGCAGGTGCTCGACGGTCCGTTCGCGGAGACGAAGGAAGTGCTCGCGGGCTTCAACCTGGTGGAGGCGGAATCGATCGAGGAAGCGGTGCGCCTGGCGCAGGAATGGCCCTGGGCGCGCTACGGCTGCATCGCGCAGGCCGGTACGCGACGTGGGCCAGGTGCGCCAGCGCGTCGGCGCCTGAGCACCGCGCGCAGCGGGCGGCGACCGAGCGCCTGCGCGCGCAGCAGGGCGCCTACCGGAGCGCCTGCGCGCGCTGCGCGACGAGCAGCGGCCGCAGCGCCAGCAGCCCGAGCGCCGGTCCGACGGCGAGCCATGTGGCAACACCTGCGCCAGCGACGAAGCCGCGACAGCGCGCGCGCAGAGCCCGATGCTCAGCGCCGAGATCGCGAAGCCGATGCTGTTGGTGAGGGCGAGGACGCTGCCCACCGCTTCGCGTGGTGCGCTGGCCGCGGCAGCACTTCGAACTGCGGCGAGTCGCCGGCCACCGTGATGCCCCACAGCACCAGCCAGGCGAAGAAGAGCCACGCAGGCGCACCGAGCAGCCAGGGCGCGGCGAGACAGCACGCGCCGCTCGCAGCCAGTTGCGACGCCGCGACGCGGGCGCTGCCCGCGCGTGTAACGAGCAGTTTCGCCGCCGACGCAGCCGAGGGTGCCCGCGGCGAGCACGATGAACGACCACCACGAGACCGCCACCGAATCCACCAGCCGCGCGGGCCAGGATCGCCGGCACCAGCACCCACAGCGTACAGCTCCCACATGTGGCCGAAGTAGCCAGCAGGCCGAGGCGCGCGCACGCGCGCGCCGGTCGCGCCAGATGCTCGTCAGCGCCGACAAGCGCAGCCGCGGCAGCGCGCCCACGGCGTGCGCGGGCTCGGGCACCCACCTCACCACCGTCAGCCCCGCGAGCACGCACAGCACCGCCACCGCGACGAGCACCGCCTGCCAGGGCACGCCCGAACCAACGGCGGCCAGCGCGCGCAGCGCATGCGCGCTGGCGCTGCCGACGACGAGGGCGCCGATCAGCCAGCCGAGCGCGGCGCCGAGCCCGCGCGGAACCACTGCGCCGCGATCTTCATGCCCACCGGGTAGATGCCGGCGATGAAGAAGCCGGTGAGCACGCGCCACGCCAGAAGCGCCCCGTACGACGAGGCCATCGCCGCGGCCGCCAGCGTGCAAGCGCCGGCGGCGACGGTGCAAGCGAGGAAGACGCGGCGCGCCGAATAGCGGTCGGCCACCGCGGCCAGGCGAAAGCCAGCGTGCCGGCGATGAATCCGAGCTGCAGCGACGACGACAGCGTTGCCACCGCGGTGGCCGGCCAACCCTGCGCGGCGGCATGCGCGGCGATGAGGTCGGGCATCACCGCGTTGACGGCGAACCACGGCGACGTACCCAGCAGTTGCGCGAGCACGATCACCGGCAACACCCGCCGCGGCGGCGCTTCGGTGGCCTTAACGCGTCGCCCATCGGCTTAACGGTAGCAACCAGCCGCCGGCGGCCCCGAAAACCCTGACCTCCACGCTTGCGCGGCGCTCGGCGAAGGGCTACGCTGGCCCGCGACACGCCGATTGCCGGCGCTTCTCTCGGATCTTTCGCCGGACCTTTCGCCGCACCCTTCGCCCGATTCTTCCCGCGCCTCTACCGCGCCTTCGTTCTTTCCCCGAGGAGTCAATCCATGCCGAGCCCATCATCGACCGGCACCGCCTTCGCGGTGCCGGCCATCCGCACCCTTGCCCTCGTCGGCCCGGCCGCCTCGGGCAAGACGAGCCTGGCCGAGGCGCTGCTGCTCAAGAGCGGTGCCATCGGCGCCGCCGGCAGCCTGGAGCGCGGCAGCACGGTCAGCGACTACGACCCGCTCGAACGCAAGATGCAGCACTCGCTGAACACGGCGGTGATGCACATGGAACACGCCGGCACGCGCATCCACTTCATCGACACGCCCGGCGCCAGCGACTTCCTCGGCCAGAGCCTGCCTGCGCTGGAAGCGGTGGAAACGGCGGTCATCGTCATCAACGCCGCCACCGGCATCGAGCCGATGGCCGAGCGGATGATGGACTACGCGGCCAGCCGCCACCTCGACCGCCTCATCGTCGTCAACAAGATCGATGCGCAGGGCGTCAACCTGAGCGCGCTGCTGGAGCAGATCCAGGCCCGCTTCGGCAAGGAGTGCCTGCCGCTGAACCTGCCCGACGCGGGCGGCGCGAAGGTGGTGGACTGCTTCTACAACCGCGAAGGCCACAGCGACTTCGGCAGCGTCGACGCGGCGCACCGGGCGCTGGTGGAGCAGGTGGTCGAGGTCGACGCCGCGTTCGTCGACCGCTACCTCAACGACGGCGACATCGACGCCGCCGAGCTGCACGCGCCGCTGGAGCAGGCGCTGCGCGAAGGGCATTTGATCCCCGTGTGCTTCACCTCCGCGCGCAGCGGCGCCGGCATCACTGAGCTGCTCGACGTGATCGTCAAGCTCCTGCCCAACCCGACCGAAGGCAACCCGCCCGACTTCCTCAACGGCGAAGGCACGGACGCGAAGCTGATGCACGCCGAGCCCGACCCCGCCAAGCACGTGCTCGCGCATGTGTTCAAGGTGACGGTCGATCCGTACGTGGGGCGCATGGGCCTCTTCCGCATCCACCAGGGCACGGTGACGAAGGACTCGCTGCTGTACATCGGCGACGGCCGCAAGCCTTTCAAGGTGGGGCACCTGTTCATGCTGCAAGGCAAGGACCACGTCGAGGTGCCGAAGGCCGTGCCGGGCGACATCGTCGCCGTGGCCAAGGTCGACGAGATCCACTTCGACGCCGTGCTGCACGACGCCGCCGAGGACGACCACATCCACCTGAAGGCGCTCGACTTCCCGAAGCCGGTGCACGGCATCGCGGTGGAAGCGAAGAAACGCGGCGACGAGCAGAAGATGTGGGAGATCCTCGCCAAGCTCATCGACGAGGATCCGTGCCTGAAGATCGAGCACGTGGCGACGACGAACGAGACGATCGTCTACGGCCTCGGCGAGCTGCATCTGCGCGTGCTGCTTGAGCGCATGAAGGAGACCTACAAGTTCGAGGTCAACACGCGGCCGCCGCGCATCGCCTACCGCGAGACGATCACCGCGAAGGCCGAGGGCCACCACCGGCACAAGAAGCAGACGGGTGGCGCCGGCCAGTTCGGCGAGGTGTTCCTGCGCGTCGAGCCGCTGCCGCGCGGCGGCGGCTTCGAGTTCGTCGATGAGGTGAAGGGCGGCGTCATCCCGAACCAGTTCATCCCCGCCGTCGAGAAGGGCGTGCGCGAGGTGCTGGCGCTCGGTGCGGTGGCCGGCTACCCGGTGGTGGACGTGAAGGTGATCGTCTACGACGGCAAGCACCACAGCGTCGACAGCAAGGAAATCGCCTTCGTCACCGCGGGCAAGAAGGCGTTCATGGCCGCCATCCGCGAGGCGCGGCCGATCGTGCTGGAGCCGATCGTGCACGTGGAGATCGCCGCGCCCGATTCGGCGATGGGCGACATCACCGGCGACTTGTCGGGCAAGCGCGGCCTCGTCAGCGGCACCGCCAACGGCGCCAACGGCTCGGTGGTGATCCGGGGCCAGGCGCCGCTGTCGGAGCTGTCGGGCTACCAGAACCGGCTCAACGCGATGACCGCGGGCCAGGGCCGCTACTCGATCGAGCTGTCGCACTACGAAGCGGTGCCGCCGACGGTGCAGGCGCAGCTCGTCAGCCAGCACCAGGTGAAGGAAGAGGACTGATCTTCGCGAGGCGCCGGCGCGCTGCGCGGTGGCACGGCGCCGGCGGCCTTTGCGGCGCGCCCTCTCCGGCGCCTCAACCGGCTCCGAGCAGCAGCGCCACGCGGTAGGTGACGAACGAAGCGGCGTAGGCGAGCGCGAAGAGGTAAGCCGCCGTCGCGAGCGGCATGCGCCAGCCGCCGGTCTCGCG
>JAXMEZ010000083.1:0-12165 GCA_046348035.1 Rubrivivax sp.
GCCGCTCGCCGTCACGGCTTGCCTTTCAGCGCCGCGGCGCGCTGCTGCCACAGCGCCGCTTCGGGCGCGCTGGCGGCCAGGCCGTAGCGGCCCTTGCGATAGGCCTCGGCCAGCCAGACGATCGAACCGGCATGCCCGAGTTCTGCCGCTTTCGAGAAATGCTGCAAGGCGCGCTTCTCATCTTTGGCAACGCCCGAGCCGACGAGCAGCAACTGCGCCAGCCCGACATGGCCTTCCACGTCGCCTTGCGCCGCGGCGCGCGTGTACAGCTTCAATGCCTCCTCGAGATCGCCCGACTTCTCGAGGATGAAGCCGAGCAGCGCCTGCGCCGGCGCATGCCCGGCCTCGGTGGCGGGGCGCAGGGCGCGCATCGCCGCCACCACGTCGCCACGCTGGTAGGCCGCCAGGCCCTGGCGGTGGCCCTCGGCGGGGTCGAACTGCGCCGCGGCGCTGCAGGCGATGCACAACGCCAGCACCGTGCGCGCGATGTTGCGCGCCGCGGCCAGGGCCGCCCCAGGCCTGGGCAGCCAGATGGGCAATGCCACCAGCAATGCGCACGTGATCATGGTCACGGGCGGGGTGCGAAAAGCGTGCCAGTGGGGCGGAGCGCGCGCCGAAAGGCGCGCCAGCGATCGGCCGTGCCGCGCCGCAGCGATCACGCGCCGGCGCCGCTGCGCTCAAGCGTCGTCGCGCGCTTCTTCGAGCTTGCGGTACAGGCTGGACAGGCCGATGCCCAGCCGTTGCGCGGCCAGCCGGCGGTCGCCGCCGGCCTCTTCGATGGCGCGGCGGATCAGCGCCAGCTCGAAGCGCCGCACGCGCTCGCGCAGCGGGCCCTCGCTGCCGGGGCCGGCTGCGGCGGCGCCACCGCCTTCGCTGTCGCCGCCGGCCAGCACCGATGCCTGTGTTGCCGCCAGCGCCGCCGGCGACACGCGCGAGACCTCGGGCGGCAGGTCGGCGACGCGGATCGTGCCGCCGTCGGCCAGGATGGCGGCGCGGTGCAGCACGTTCTCCAGCTACCGCACGTTGCCCGGCCACGCGTAGCTGGTGAGGAGCTCCTCGGCTTCGGGGTCGATGACGAGCGCCGCCGCGACATCGGCGCGGTCAGCCGCGGCAGCGCCGCTGCCGCCTGTCGCGCGCTGCGCCAGCAGGTAGCGCATGAGCGCCGGCAGATCGGCGCGCCGCTCGCGCAGCGGCGGCATCTGGATCCTGGAAGACCCGAGGCGGAAGAACAGATCCTCGCGGAAGCGATCCCTGCTGCATCGCCTGCAAGATCGCGATTGGTGGCGGCGACGATGCGCGTGTTGATGCGCTTGGGCTGCTCGCTGCCCAGGGCCCGCACTTCACGCCCGGCTTCGAGCACGTGCAGCAGCTTGGTCTGCATCGGCAGCGGCGGCTCGCCGATCTCGTCGAAGATGGTGCCGCGGTCAGCCTGCAGGAACAGCCCCTTGCGCGCCCGGTCGGCGCTGGTGAAGGCACCCTTGGTGTGACCGAAGAGCTCGCTCTCGATCAGGCTCTCGGGGATGGCGCCGCAGTTCAGGCTGACGAAGGGGCCGTCGCGGCGCGGCGAGAGCTCGTGGATGCGCCGCGCCGCCACGCCCTTGCCGGTGCCGCTCTCGCCGGTGATGAGCACGGTGCTGTCGGTGGGCGCCACGCGCGTGACGAGCCGCTCCACCGCCTGCATCGAAGGCGACTCGAAAGTGAAGGCGCCTTCGCCGCCGCGGCCCAGCACCAGCTTGCGCAGGGCCCGGTTGTCCTCGCGCAGGCCGCGCAGCGCGTCGATCTGCTCCAGCCGGTGCAGGATCTCCTCGTTGCGCACGGGCTTGGTGATGTAGTCCCAGGCGCCGGCACGGATGGCGTCGATGGCCGAGTCGACCGAGGCGAACGCCGTCACCATGATGAACGTGGCCTGGTGGCCCCTGGCGCGCGCCTGGCGCAGCAGCTCGATGCCGTCGGTGATCGGCATGAAGACGTCGCTCAGCACGACGTCGTGGTGCCCCGCCTCCAGCCGCGCCAGCGCCTCGGCGGCCGACCCCGCCGTCTCGACCGGATAGCCGGCCTTGCCGATGGCCGCTTGCAAGACTTGTCGAATGGCCGGCTCGTCATCGACGACCAGCACGCTGAGGTCGGACATGGGGGGTTCAGGATTCGCCGCCGCCGTCTTCGGCGGGGAGGGCCAGCTTAATGCGTTGACACTGTGGCCTCGCTTGACCGAACGCAAGCCGCCCGCGCAACGGCTCCACGGTCGCGCGCGCCAGCAACACCGTTCGCTGCACTTCGCCGCGGCTGAAGTCCAGCGTGCCCGGAAACAGCAGTTGCACCGACAGGCCGTCGTTCTCGAGGTGGGCGCCGATCTCCAGCACCGGCGGGGCGTCGGGCGTCCCGTCGTGCAGCGCGAGCGCACCGACGGCGGCCAGCGCATCGGCGGCCAGGCCGAGCAGCATCATCAGCACGTGCTGCAGCGCGCCGGCTGAGGTGCGCACGGCCGGCAGCGAAGCATCGGGCGTGAATTGCAGCCGCAGATGGCGGTAGCGCTTGTCGATGGCCACCAGCCGCAGCGTGTGCTGGATGAGGCCGTTGACGTCGACCCAGTCGCGCTCGGCCGGCAGCGGCGCCGCCGCCTCGGCCAGCTGGCCCGCGGCCTTGGCCGCGCGCTGCGTCTGCGCGAGGATGAGGTCAACCCTTCGACGAGGCGCGCCGGCGGCCGGCTTCGCGCGTCGGCACGGATCGCCTCGGCGATGCCGCTGATCACCGCCAGCGGGTTGTTCACCTCGTGCGCCACGCCCGCGGCCAGCGCCGCCACCGCGACCATCTTGTCCTGGTGCGAGCGGCGTTCCCCTTCCAGCAGCAACTCGCGGTCGCGCTCGTCGAGCTCGGCGGACATGTGGTTGACCGAACGCATCAGGTGGCCGAGTTCGTCGTCGCGGTGCACCGGCAGCGCCGTGCCGCGCCGGCCGCGCACGACCTGGCGCGCATGCGCCTCAAGCTGGCGGATGTCGCGCGCCAGGCGCACGAAGAACCACGCCGCGACGGCACCGAAGGCGGTGAGGCCGAAAGCCGCCAGCCCGAGCGACAGCAGCGTTACCGCGTCGTAGTGGTTCTGGTAGCGCGCCTGCAGCACCAGGCGATCCTCGGCCAGGCCGGCGCGCCGGATTTCCAGATCGTCGCTGGCCCGCTTGAGCGCCTCGCGCAGGTCAAGCCAGTTGGCGCGCACCGGCTCGGCGACGAGCACCGCGTAGCTGCGGGTGATGCCCCTTTGCAGCCGCGCGTAGCCGGGGTCGAAGGCCTCGAGCTCGGCGAACAGCTTGGCGCAGCTTTCCATGTACAGCCGCAGTTCGTTCGGCCCGGTGGTCTCGGCTTCTGGGCTGCTGGCGAGCACGTTGACGTCCAGCAGCGCGCCGGCGACGGCCGACTCGGTGAGCGCGAGCGCCTTCTCGTGCCGGGCGAGCGCTTCCAGGCCTTGGACGCTGTCAGAAATGCCCTGGCGCTCACCGGCCACATAGAGCGCCGCCGCTGCCAGGTACGCGAGCAGGGCCAACGTCGCCAGCAGGCCGCGCGCGCGCAGCGACTTCCACCAGCGCAGCGTCGCGTCGTCGGGCTCGGGCCGAGGCGTTGGCACAGGCGGTGGGGAGGGCGTGGGCGAGGGCTTGGGCAAGGGCGGGTGCAGGGGCGGGTGCAGGGTTGGGCGCGGGGCGGGTGCAGGGGCGCGGTGCGGCGGGTCGGCGGCAAAGGCTGGCTTCGGGTTGCTGGAACGCTGGAACGCCTCTTGCAACCACAGTGCCAGAGGGTCGCTCGGAGCGCGCGGCCACCCGGTCATCCGGGGCCGCAGGAGGAATCCGTCATGAACCGCCTTGCCACCATTGTCGCCGTGGGCCTCGCCAGTGTCTTGTTCGGCGCCCGCGCCGACACGTTGCAGGACGCCACCGCTGCCATCCTGCGCAAGGACTGGCCTACCGCCGTGCGGCTGCTGGAGCCGATGGCCCGCTCGGGGCACGCCGTGGCGCAGTGGCGCATGGGGATCTTGTACTACCACGGGCACGGCGTGCGTGAGAGCGACGCCGCGGCGCGCGAGTGGTTCGAGAAGGCGGCCCGGCAGGGCCTGGCCGAGGCGCAATTCGAGCTGGCCAACATGGTGATCTACGGCCTGGCCGACGTGCCCGCCGGCGACGACCCGGCGCGCATTGCGGCGCAGTGGTACTTCGAGGCAGCGATGCAGGGCCACGCGCAGGCGCAGTACAGCCTGGGCATCCTCTTCCTCACCGGCAGCGGCGTGCAGGTGTCCGCCGACGAGGCGGTGAAGTGGATCGGCCGCGCCGCGCTGCAAGGGCACGCCGAAGCCATCGCCTATATGAAGGCGCGCCCGACGCAGGCGCGTTGACAACGCCGCGGGAACGGCGGGACGGGTCAGGACGTCGGGACGGGTCGGGCCGATGCGGCCGGCCGCGGCCAGCCCCGCGCTCGGCTCAGAGCGGCTTCTTGTAGGTGACCGCGCCGCGCACCTTGCCCACGGCGATGTTCACCGCGCGGTCGTGCGGATAGTCGTGTGCGAGCTGGGCGCGGATGCTTTCGGCGATCTGGTCGACCGGGCCGTGGCAGGCCGCACACACCGGCGCCATCGGCAGCGCCCGCATGTAGCGCAGGAACTTGCCGGCCGGCTCGTTGACGACTTCGTAGTGCTCCATCGCGTCGGGCTTCTCGCCCTTGGCCGCGCGCTCGTCGAAAGCCATCAGCACCTTCTGCTCCCACGCGTCGCCCCAGCCGAGCGCCGGGTTGCGCGGCGTCAGCGACACGCGGGTGACGCGGGCGCCGTACTTGCGCGAAACGTTCGAGGCGATCTCGGGCACCGTGTACTTGCACACCACCAGCGCCCGCAGCGGGCCGCTGGCTTCCACCGCCTTCAGCAACTCGGAGCGCACGCCGGTCACCAGTTCAGTCGAGGCGCGGCGCGCATCTTCGAGGGCAGGGCGCGGCGGCTCTTCGGGGTTCGGCCGCGCCGGGCCGTGCAGCACGGCGAGCAGGGGGAGCAGGGCGAGGGCGGCGATCGATCGCGGGGCAACTGGCATGGACGGTGCGCGGGTCATCTCGATGCCTGGCATTGTCCGTGCGGAGCGCGAACGCATACAAGCTGGCCGCGCGGCTGCATCCTAGCCGGCCCCACGGCCGCGGGGCCCTTGGCTCGGGGCGTTCACGGTTGTACGCGGTCGACGAGCACGCGCACGCCGGTGGTGCCGGGGGCCGCCGGCTCGCCGCTGCCCAGGCGTGCGCCGCTTTGCGCAGCGGCCCCGCCGCTGCGCGAGACCCGCGCCGAGACCACCACGCGCGGGAAGGCCGAGATGCGCAGGTTCGGGCCCATCGCCATGCGGTCGTCGAGCGTGAACGCGTAGCGGTCCTGCTCGGGTCCGACCGCGAGCCGCTGCACCGCCAGCGGCATGCGCTGGCCGTCGGCGGCGCGTGCGAAGACGAAGAGCGTGTCGCCGGCGGCCAGGCGCGCCTTGAGCGCCGGGCTGATGATGACTTCACCGCTCACAGCCGTCGCTGCCGTGGCTGCCGTCCCGGCCGTGGCTGCCGTGCCTGCGCTGCCCGCCGGGGCCGTCGTCGATTGACCGCCTGCCGGCGCGGCCGCCGCTTCGTTGCGCGCCGCGCCCGATTCGAGCTGCGCCACCTGGGCCAGGCTGCCGCGCACGCCGCGCAGCATCGGCGATTCGGGCGGCAGCACGGCGACCAGCCGTTCCCAGTAGCCGCGCGCGGCGGCGTAGTCGCGCGTCTCGAAGGCCACGCTGCCCGCCAGGGCCAGCGCCTTCGCGTGCCGAGGGTCGAGGTCCAGCGCTGCCTGGATCAAGCGCGCAGGCTCGCCGGCGAGGCGCTTGCCCTGGGCCATGCCGGTGATGTCGGCGAGGTCGGCCAGGAGGCTCGCATCGGGCGGCAGCAGATCGGCGGCGCGCCGCAAGGCGGCGGCGGCATCGCGGTAGCGCGACAACGCCGTGTACGAGCGGCTGAGCATCACCCAGCCCTCGGCATCGGCGGGCTGTGCTTTCAAGCGCTCGGCCAGTGCCACGGCCATCTGCTGGATTTGCTCGGGCGTGAGGGCGTGACCGGCGTTCACCCGCGCGGCGGCGCCGGTGCCGGCAGCGCCTGCTGGGCGCAGCAGCGCGGACTGCACCACGGGTTGCACTGCATCGGGCCGGCCGAGCTGGCTGTAGACGGCCAGGCTCGCGGCGGGAACCAAGAGGGCGACGGCCAGCGCCGTGGGCCAGGCCGGCCGTGGGGCGCCTGCGCGTGCAATGGCCGGCGCGGTGGCAGGTCCGGCGGCAAGCGCGTCGCCAGGTGCGTCGGCAGGTGCGTCGCCAGGCCCGCCGTCGCCGCGCTGGCGCAGGTCAAGCTCGGCCTGCGCTTGACGTTCAAGCTCGGCCTGGGCACGCCGCTCAAGCTCGGCTTGCGCCTCGGGGGCACGGTTGGCGTCGAGCCAGCCGCCGGCGAGGTCGGCGTCGACTTCGCGTCGCTGGTCGTCGAGCACGATGGCACGTACCGTGGCGGCGCTGAGGCCGGCCGGCCGCGGCTGCAGCAGCGAAGGCAGCAGCAAGAGCAGGGCGCCGGCGAGAAAGAGCCCGGCGACGATCCAGAACATCAACACTGCGCGGCCCTGCGCGACCACGGCCACGCTGAAGCGCGCTGGAACGGCTTCCCGAAAGCGGGAAGCGCTGTCGGGCGGCGCATCATCACGCGCCCTCGCCGCGGGCAACTGGGAAGAGGTCGAACGTCCATGCCCCTTGCCTAGCAATTCAGCGGCCAGCCGCGGGCGCAACAGCAGGCGCAAGAGCAGGTGCGGGTGCGAGAGCAGGTGCGGGTGCGAGAGCAGGTGCGGGTGCGGGTGCGGGTGCGAGAGCAGGTGCGGGCCCCGCGGCGACGTGCCGACGCGCCGGCGGTGGCGTTGCGCTCGCGCGCGCCTGCTCCCATTCCCACAGCGCGGCGCGCGCGCGGCGCAGGTGCTGAGGGCGCTCGTCGCTGGCCAGGTGCAGGTAGCTGCGCATCGCGCCGGTGGCCATCGCCAGGTCGCCCGCGGCCTCCCAGGCCAGCGCCAGGCCGTAGTAGGCGTTGGCCTGCCGCGGCTGCAACGCGATGGCGCTGTCGAAGAAGTCGCGTGCCTCTTTCGCGCGCTTCAGGCCCAGCAGGGCGAAGCCCATGTTGACATGCGCCTCGGGCATCGTCGGCGCCAGCGCCAGCACGCGGTGCAACGCGACCAGCGCGTGTTCATGCTGCCGCGCGTGCAGCATCACCACCGCCTCGTCGAAGCGCCGCTTCACTTCGGCGCCATGTGGCATGGCCGCAGATGGCGACGATGCGGTCGCGGACGACGACGGCGCCGAGGGCGCCGACGGATCTTGCTGGGGCGTTTGCAGTGGCGCACGGCCATCGAGCGCCGCGCCACCGGCGAGCACCAGCGCCAGCGTGAGCATCGCCGCAGCGCGGCGCCGCCCGCGCGGCAAACCACGACGCTGGCCGTTAGGCATCATTGCGCCCTCGAAACGCGCCCTCACAGGGCCCCCTTGTGCGGTGCCGTGCTGATAAACGGCACGCCGAAGAACGTGAGGAAGGCGACGCCGAAGACGCCGGCCAGCCACAGGCCATGCACCCAGGGCGCCGGCCGCAGCGTGGCGCGCGCGTGCAGTGTGGCCACCAGAGCGAGCCAGGTGGCGAAGGCCCAGGTCTCCAGCGGGTCCCAGGCCCAGTAGCGGCCCCAGGCGTCCTGCGCCCATGCCGCGCCCACCACCAGCATCAGCGAGTCGGCGACGAGCGCGAAGCGGCGAAGCGGTGCGCCAGTTCATCGAGCCGGCGGTCGCTGCCCGCCGACGGCACGAGGCCTGCATCGCGCCGCAGGTGCCGCAGCACAGGGACGCCGGCGAGCGCCACCGCCACCAGCAGCAGCCCGAGGAAGGCCTTGCCCGGCACCGCGTGCAGGTATAGCAGCGGCGTCGCGTAGGTGGGCGGGAAGTGTCCCCGCCCGGCCGGTGCCCACAAGGCCCAGCCGGCGAGCACCGCCAGCACCGGCGCCACGACGCGCCAGGCCTGCCACCAGCTCGCCCACGCCCCACGCCGACAGGGCCAGCACCAGCGCCAGGCTCCACGGGCTGGAGCTGAGCACCTCGTGCATCGTCGTGAAGGGGCCGTGGCCATGTGCCGAAGCCATCGCCACGCCAGCGCTGCCGTGTGCAGCGCGATCGCTGCGGCCGCTGCGGCTGCGGACCAGACACCGTAGCGCCGCGGCGTTGGCCAGGCGACGGCATAACCGCCGAGTGCTGCCTGCAACAGCCAGCCTTCAGCCATCGGCCCACTCCAGCCGCGTGGGCTGCGGTGCCGGCGCCGTGGCCGAGCCGAGACCGCCGTCGGGGCGGGTGCCGCTGCCGTGGCGTCGGTCGCGGCCAGGCGCGCTGCCGCCGCGGCGCGGAAGGCGGCCGCGTAGTGCCAAGCGAGGCTGAGCGCCGCCAGCAGCGACGCCGCCAGCAGCCACGGCAGCGTCGGGTCGTAGGCGACGCGGTAGCCCATCCACGTGGAAAGGCCCTCGTAGGTCAGCACGCCGCCGGCCACGGCAACGGAGGCCCCGGGCGCAAGCTCGTGCCGCTCGTCGCCCAGGCGCAGCACGAGCCGATGCGTCTGAGGCAAGCGGAAGCGTGCCGCCGCCTCGGGCGGGATCAGCGCCTCGTCGAAGGTGAGCATGACCCACGCCTCGCGGCCGTCGGGCAACGTCCACGGGCGCGACTGGCGCAGCTCGTGCATCGGGTAGCTCGGCAGGTGCACGGCGCCGCGCACCGGTTCGCCCTCGCCGGGATGCCGGGGGTGCCAGCGCAGCACCGGCGCGAAGCCCTTGTTCGGGCTCGTGTAGAAGCGGTGTCCGTCCAGCACCAGCGGCACGTGGTCGCCGATCACGGCACGTTGCACGCTGCCGTCGGCACCGACCCAGCTCACCGCGTTGCGGGTGGCGCCGCGCTTGCGCCCGGGCGCGTAGTCGATCTCGAAGCCGTGCTGCGTGAAACGCAAATGGCGCAGGTGGCTCAGGCGCTCGCGATGCAGCGCGCCGCGCTCGCCGTCGATCAGCTGGCCGTCGAAAGGCACGCCCTCGGTCAGCTCGAAGCGGCCGTCCAGCGCCAGCATGCGCCCGAGGCCCGCGCCGAGCACCAGCGCCAGCAGCGCCAGGTGCGCCACCAGCAGCGCGAAGCGGCGCCTGAACGCCGGGTGCCGGACGATGGCCGCGGCGAGGTTGAGCGCCAACGCGACCATCACGATCGCGAGTGCGATGAAGTCGGGCCGCGCGAAGATCACAGTCGCCAGCAGCGCGAACAGCGCCAGCGTGCTCTTCAGCGAGCCGACGTGGGCGACGATCGATGGCCAGGCGGGTTTCATGCGGCGGGCTCGAGGCTCAAGGTCAGGGCGGGTTGCTGCACACGTCCTTCATCCAGTCCTTGCCGTTGATGGTGCTGTTCGAGTTGGTGCCGAAGGTCGTCGCGCTGGCGTTGCTGCCGCAGTTGGTGTCGGTCCAGTTGCCGCTGGTGGCGAAGGTGCGCACTTTCAGCTTCGCGTTCAGGTAGTACGGCGCCTGGTTGTAGACGTGGCCGGAGGCGCTGGAGCGGAACTCGCGGTTGCCGTCGGGGAAGCCCGCTTCCTCGCCGACGTCGTTGAGGTTGATGAGCAGCGCCTTGTTCTTCCAGCCGTGCGGCACCGCGGCGTGGCACCAGTTGCACTTGAGCGTGCGCGAAGGGTCGCTGCTGAGGATCTTGTTCCAGTGGAACCAGTGCAGCTGGTCGCGGCCGTCGTCGCGGCCGCCGCGGCAGCAGAAGCCTGTGTAGAAGCCGCTCTTCTTGTTGTCGCCGGTGGGCGAGTAGACCTCGCGGTCGTGGCACTTGAAGCACAGGCTCGGGTCGCTGGCCGAGAACGGTGCCTTGAGCAGGAAGTTGTTCTGCGAGCCGTGCGGGCCTTCGACACCGCTGTCGGGGGCCAGCGAGCCCGAAGTGCCGGCGCGCGAGCCGTGGCAGTCGCTGCAGTACATCGTCTGCGCGCCCACCGCGTTGGCGAACGGCAGCGCCCACGGGTTCTTCGAGTCGAGGATGCCGCGGCGGCCGAGGTCGCGCCGGTGGCGGCCATCACCGGGTGCCACGAGCGGTGGTTGCCGGCGTTGTAGTTGCTGCCGGCGCCCGCTGCGCTGCCCAGGCTCTTCGCGTCGCCGATGCCGCCGCCGGCGTGTGCCGCCGGTGCCTGGAACTCGCGTGCCTGGTTGGTGTACGTGGTGAGGTTGTTGGTGCCCGCGGGCGTGCCGCCTTCGCGGCCGAGCGCGGGCGGCGTGCTGCCGTAGGCGTGGTTGCTGTGGCACTTCAGGCAGATCTGGTACTCGCGTGTCACGTAGGGCTGCGTGACGGCGCTGCCGGTGTTGGCGCCGGGGTCGCCGCGCTTGACGGTGAAGCTCGCCGGGTCGGCATGGAACGAGGCCGAGCCGTACACCGGCTCGACGCCGTTGGCGCCGCGCAGCACGCCGCTGGCGATGTTGCTCGTCGTGTAGCCGGTGCTGGCGTCGCTGCGGTGCGTGCCCTTCGCGTCGGGCGTCGTCGGGTCGGCGTTGAACAGGCGGTTGCGGATCACGCGGTGCGGGTTGTGGCAGTCGGTGCACTCGGCGTGGCGCTGCGCGAGCAGGCTGCGCGGCTCCATGAAGTCGGCGCCGCAGCGGTTGGCAGCGCCCGTGCAGTCGATGCTGCCGTCGCTGAAGCTGGAGGAGATGTCGTGCACCTCGCTGCCCAGCGCCTGCTCGCTGGTGGTGATGGGCATGCGGATCGCCAGCGCAAAGGCGCTTTCGATGTCGGGCACCTGCAGCGTGCTGGCCAGCGCCGACTTGGCCGCCGTCGTGTGGCAGGCATAGCAGGTGTTCTCCAGCGCCGGGATGCCGCCCTGGCGCGCCGCCTGCGGGTTGGCTTGCGTGCCGTCGGTGCCTTCGCGCGTGAGGCGGCGCGCGCCTTGCACGGTGTGCGTGTCGTGGCAGTTCAGGCAGCCGGCCTTCCACACCGGCAGGCCGAGCGGGAACTCGCGCAGCTGCGCCGAGGTGTCGCGGTAGGTCTCGTCGGCCACCGCCGGCTTGGCGTGCGCCGAATGCGCCCAGCTGCCAAAGGCGCCGTTCTTGTCGTGGCAGCCCAGGCACACCTGGTCGCTGGCGGCGTTGTGGCTGGCCGAGGGCGGCGCTTCCTGGAACCGCTGCGCGCGCAGGAACTTCTGGTTGCCCTTGCTGGCGTCGAGCTCGCGGATGTGCGGGTCGTGGCAGCTCGCGCACTGCACTTGGCCGGCGGCGTTGGCGCCGGTGGGCTCCAGCGGCAAGAGCGGCTTGAAGCCCGGCGCGCGCACGCCGATGATGGTGCTGGGTGGCGTGCTGCCGGCCGGCCAGCGCTGCTGCGCGTCGGGCGCTCGCAGCTCACCGTCGCGCGTGGCCAGCGCGGCATTGAAGGTGATCGAGATCGGGTGGTCATTGCGCAGGTCGGTGCGGAGGTTGCGCGTGAAGCCGCTGGCGGTGCCTTCGCCTGCCGGCATCGTGCCGCCGGCGCCGGTGCCCTGCATCGCGATCGTCGCGTTGGTGCGCCCGCCGAGCACGTTGACGTTGCCGATGGCGAGCGTGCCGTCGTGGCACGAGAGACACAGCTTGCTGCTGCCGCCGGGGGTGCTGTTCAGGCCGTCGGTGATGTGCTGCGCGTCCAGCGTGCTGCTGGTGTAGGGCGTGTAGGTGGTGCCGGCGGGAACGCGGCGGTTCCATAGCGGCGCACGCAGGCCGACCCCGCCGGCATCGGCCGTGCTGGCGCCGTGCGGCGTGTGGCAGAACACGCAGACCTCGCTGGTGCCGCCCGAGCCCGGCACCAGCGCGTGCGTGCTGCCGCTGCCGCTGGCCGAGAGGTTGTGGCGTGTGCCGCGCACGTCGCTCACGCGCTGTGCATCGGCCAGCGGCGCCGGGCCGAGCCAGCCGAGCGCGACCACGAGGCAGGTCACGAAGCCAGTCGTCAGCAGGAGGCCGGCGCGCATCAGCCGCCTCCCAGGAAGTGCAGCAGCACGATGCGGCCGTTGAACATGTCGGCCACGTGCACGCGGTTGCGGCCGTCGATCCACAGGCCTGCCGGCAGGTAGAACGGGCCGGCCGATGGTGTGGCA
>JAXMEZ010000084.1:0-12140 GCA_046348035.1 Rubrivivax sp.
CGACGGCCTGACGCAGCTCGTCGAGCAAGGCGCCTTGCTCGAGCGCGGTGGCTGCAACTTCAGCCACGTGCGCGGAAGCGCGCTGCCCGCTTCGGCCACACAGCACCGGCGCGAACTGGCCGGCGCGCCGTTCGAGGCGCTCGGTGTCTCGCTCGTGATGCACCCGCTGAACCCGTACGTGCCCACGGCGCACATGAACGTGCGCCTGCTGCGCGCGCAGCCTCAGGGGCGCGAGCCGGTGAGCTGGTTCGGCGGCGGCATGGACCTGACGCCGTATTACGGCTTCGAGGGCGACGCGCGCCACTTCCACCGCACCTGCGCCGACGCGCTGGCGGCGTTCCCCGGCGATCTCTACGCACGCTTCAAGCCCTGGTGCGACGAGTACTTCTTCCTCGAGCACCGCAACGAGCCGCGCGGCATCGGCGGCATCTTCTTCGACGACTTCAACGAAGGCGGCTTCGCCAACGGCTTCGCGCTGATGCGCGCCACCGGCGACGCCTTCCTGCGCGCCTACCTGCCGATCGTGCAGCGCCGCCGCGAGACGCCCTTCGGCGAGCGCGAGCGCGACTTCCAGGCCTGGCGGCGCGGCCGCTACGTCGAGTTCAACCTCGTGTGGGACCGCGGCACGCAGTTCGGCCTGCACGGGGGCGGGCGCACCGAGAGCATCCTGATGAGCCTGCCGCCGATCGCGAAGTGGCGCTACGACTGGCAGCCCGAGCCCGGCTCGCCCGAGGCGCGCTTCCTCGCCGACTTCCTGCGCCCGCGCGACTGGGCCAACGAGTGAGGCGGCGGGCCACGGTGCCTTCAGCGCATTCGGCACCGGTGCGGCGCGTGGGCCTCTTCGGCGGCACCTTCGACCCGCCGCACCGCGCCCACCTGGCGCTGGCGCACGCCGCGCTCGCGGCGCTGCATCTGGACGAGATCCGCTTCGTGCCCGCCGGCCAGCCCTGGCAGAAGACGGGTGCGGGCCAACGCGTGCCGACGCCGGCGGCCGACCGTGCCGAGATGGTCGAGCTGGCGATCCACGGCTCGCTGGGCGATGCGCGCTTCGTGCTCGACCGCATCGAGCTCGAGCGCGCCGGGCCGAGCTACACGCTGGACACCGTGCGCGCGCTTGCTGAGCGCGAACCGGGCACCGAGTGGGTGCTGCTGATCGGCGAAGACCAGTACGCCGGCCTGCCCACGTGGCACGGCTGGCGCGAACTGGTTTCGCGCGTCACGCTGGCGGTGGCGGGGCGGCCGGGCGTGCCGGCGCCGGCCGCGGCCAACGACGAGGCGCGCTCGCTGGACGAATTGCGCTCGCTGGCGCGCCAGCGCCTGGAAGTGCCGCTGCCGCCGATGGAGGTGTCCTCCACCGACGTGCGCCGGCGCGTCGCCGCGGGAGAGCCGATTGCCGAACTGGTGCCCCCCGAAGTGGCCGGCTATATTGCCCGCCGCCACCTGTACGGATCGCCGTACCGACCTCCGCATCGCCCACCCACATCACCGCAACGCCAGGAGCGCCAACTGGACATCCGCAAGCTGCAACGCGCCATCGTCGACGGGCTCGAAGACGTCAAGGCCCAGAACATCGTGGTCTTCAACACCGAGGCGCTGTCGCCGCTGTTCGAGCGGGTGATCATCGCCAGCGGCACCAGCAACCGCCAGACCAAGGCGCTCGCCTCGAGCGTGCGCGAGACGGTGAAGAAACGCGGCCTGCCCGTGCTGCGCACCGAGGGCGAGGACAACGGCGAGTGGATCATCGTCGACTGCGGCGCCGCGGTGGCGCACATCATGCAGCCGGCCATCCGCGACTACTACCACCTCGAGGAGATCTGGGGCGCCAAGCCGGTGCACCTGAAGGGCGACGGGCGCGCCGCGGGGCCGGGCAGGCTGCCGAAGGCGAGCGAGCCGCTGCCGGAGAGGACGCCGGCGAAGACCGCGGCGAAGGCTGCGGCGAGGACGCCCGCGAAGGCACCGGCGAAGACTGCGGCGAAGAAGAGGGCGGCACCGTCGAAGACCGCCGCGAAGAAGGCCGCGGTGAACAAGGCGCCGGCGAAGAAGAGCGCAGCACCCAGGACCGCGCAGCGCGCCGCAGCGAGCCTGCCGGCGCGCCCGGTGAGTGCAACGCGCGCCGCGCCGCGTGCCGCCGCGCCGGGCAAGACGGCTGGCGCGGCCAGGAAGGCCGCACCCTGCCGCGCCGGTGCAGTCCCTGCGGCGACGAAGAAGGTGGACGAAGAAGGCAGTGCCGGGCCGCCGATGAGCTGGCGGTGCTGGCGGTGGGCCAACGCCAGCCGGCCTGGGCCGATGCCGCCTTCGCCGAGTTCGCGCGGCGCTTCCCGCCGCAGATGAAGCTGGAGCTGACGGCGCTGAAGGCCGAGCCGCGCGCCGCCGGTCGCACCGCGCCGAACATGGCCGCCGAGGCGGCGCGCATCGAATCGGCGCTGGCCGGCCTTTCGCGCCAGGGCTGCGGCGCGCGCCGCGTCGTGCTCGACGAACGCGGCGAGCGAACGAGTACCGCGCAACTCGCCGAACGCCTGCGCGGCTGGCGCGACGAAGGGCGCGACACGGCTTTCATCGTCGGCGGCTCCGATGGGCTCGAAGGTTGCGCGCCAGCGCCGACGAGACGCTGCGCCTGTCGACCTGGACGCTGCCGTACGCTGGCGCGTGCTGTTGGCCGAGGCGCTGTACCGCGCCTGGACGCTGCTCGAAGGGCATCCGTACCAC
This sequence comes from Rubrivivax sp., assembly GCA_046348035.1. Classification (GTDB taxonomy): domain Bacteria; phylum Pseudomonadota; class Gammaproteobacteria; order Burkholderiales; family Burkholderiaceae_C; genus Rubrivivax. Next base: position 2,707 of record JAXMEZ010000084.1, read on the forward strand.
CGCGAGTGCGACGGTCGAGCGGCACCCAAGGCTCGCGCGAGTGAAGCGAATGACGCGCCGTGTGACCTGTTCTTCGTGACGCGCCGCGTGACGCGCGAGGAGCGACGCCGCGAGGCCGCGCGTGCGCGGCCCGCGCCTACGGCTTCCTGGCCGCCGCCTTCGCTTCCTGCGCCGCCTGCGCCACCTGCGCGGCCAGTGTTGCCTTGGTGGCTTCGGCGCGGTGGCGCCAGGGGTGCGTTTCGGGCAGCGTGGCTTCGAGCTGCTGCAGCGCGTAGTCCAGCGTCGCGCCGGCTTCTTCAGGTCGCCGGTGTGGTGCGCGGTGCGCGTCCACCAGCACCAGTGCCGCCTGGCCGCTGCGGAACGACGGCTTGGGGCTGCTGTTGCCGCCGGCCGGCGGCGGGTGCAGCGCGCGCCTGCTGCAGCGCCGACAGCGCCGCGCCCACGGCGCGGTCGTGCGCCTTGGCCGCCATCGTCGCCTCGGCGCGCAGCAGCGAGGCCACGGCGCGAAGCTGCGGCGCCAACGCGTCACCGAGGCTCGTGAGCTGTTCGGCTTCGCGCTGCACTGCCGAATGGCCTTGCACGAGCGCGAGTTCGAGGCCGGCGACGCGGCAGGCCTGGTCGGTCTCGCGTGCGGGCGCTCTTGGCGCGCTGGCGGGCATCGTCGGCGAAGGTGGCGGCGATGCTGTTGCCTCCTGCCGCCGAGGCGGCCGCGCCGGTGTTCCGCCGCTGGCCGAAGCCGCGCCGGCATCGCGCGCTGGCGGTCCGTCGTAGGCTGCGGCAGCGGCTGCAACGGCGGCGGAGGCGGTGCCGCCGCCGGCTGCGCGCACCTCGGCCATCGCGACCTTGAACAAGCGCTCGGCCGCCGGCAGGTCCTGCGCGCGCACACGCCGCCACCGTGGTTATAGCAGCGGGCGCGCCGCGCCGGTGACGTCGCCGCGCGCCTCGGCCAGCGCGAGGGCCCGCTCCAGGCGCGCACGCGCATCGGCCAGCTGGTTCAGCTCCAGCCGCGGCTCGGCTGCGGCCAGCAGCAGCGACACCGGCGGCGCCGAGGCCGCGTCGGTGCCGCCCGCTTCGGCGCTGCCGGTGAGCGCCACGAGGTTGGCGTCGGCCAGCGCCTGCGCCCGCCGCGCGTCGCCGGCGGCGAGCTGCAGGCGGCTCCACTGCTCGCGCAGCTCGATCGCCTCGGCGCTGTCCTGGCGCTTGAGCAGCGTGAGCTGCTGCAGCGCCCATTCGGCACCAGGCCTGGGTGTCTCCTGGAAGCGGCTCTGCCCCAGGCTCAGCGCGCTCATCGGCCGCGGCGCGCCAGCAGCAGGCCATTCGCGGCGGCCGCTCGGGCGAGCGGTTCCACATCGAACGCGCCAGGCTGCCGGTCTGGTAGGCATCGCGTTCGCGGCCCGAACGCCGTTCCAGGTCGGCGAGGCGCGCCAGGCACAGCGCGCGCGTCAACGGCCGCACCGACGTGCTCTCCGGGTGATGCGGCGCAGCCGCCGCTCGGCTTCATCGGGGTTGTCGCCCTGGCGCGCCTGCGCCCACGCCCTCGTCGCAGCCGGCCTCCTGCCGGCGGCGGTCTGCTGCAGGCCGCGGCGCCGCCTCGGCCAGCAGGTTGCGCCCTCGGCAAGCGCGCCGCGTTCGAGGTGATGGTGAGCGAGCAATGCCAGCACGCCGGCCGGCTGCGCCGGCTGCTCCTTCAGCGCCGAGCGCGCCACCGCCTCGGCGTGCGCCAGCCGCGCGCGCTGCGGCGTCGTCGGCGCCGCCACCGGCGCTGCCGCTGCCTTCGCTGCCTCCGCTTCCGGGTGGGCCGGCTGGCCGCCGTCGTCGAGCCAGCGATTGCAGCAGCCGCGCCGACGCTTCGGCGTTGCCCAGCCGGCGAGTGCCTCGTCGCGTTCGTGCAGCAGCGACAACGCGCTCCACGACATCACCACCGTCGCCACGACGAAGGCGAAGAAGGTTCCGAGCGCCAGCGAGCCGACGGCAGGGTGGCGCTTGAACAGGCGCTGCACGTCGTAGCCGAGGGCCGCCCCTTGGCGGCGTCGACGCGGCCGTGGCGGCCGGCGCCGTCCTCCAGCAGGTCGGCGGCGCCGATGTAGCGCCGCGCCGGATCGGTCTGCGTCGCCTTGGCGACGATGGCGTCGTAGTCGCCGCGCAGTTGCATGCGCAGCTGCAGCGACGAAGCCAAGTCGCTCGGCCGCCGCCACTGCGTGCCTTCGGCGAGCCGGCTGCTGTTGCCCGGCGCGTGCAGCCAGCGCGGCGAGGCGCCGGAGAGCACCTCGAAGAGCACGAGGCCGAGGCGCGTAGGCGTCGTCGTGGTGGCGCGAGCGGTGGCCGCAGGCGAGCGGCGTCACCACGGCGGATCGACCGCAAGGCCGCGCCGCGCTTGCAGCTCCGGCGCCGCGTAGGCCTCGATCGGCGGCACGCCGGCCGGGCCGCTCGGCGGCGCGGCGGGCACGTCCATCCAGGCGAGCAGTTCCGCGAGGCCGAAGTTCAGCCAGCGCACGCCTGCCGGGCGACGATGATCTGCGAAGGGTGCACCTGGGCGTGGCGGCGCGCCGCGCGTGCGCATACTGCACGGCCTCGAGCGCGTGCTCCATCAGCGTGCGCCGCTCGCGCAGGCGCAGGCCGTGTCGCGGCACCAGCGCCGATCGACTGGCCCTCGGCCAGCTCGGTGGCGATCCACGGCGTGCCTTCGTTGCTGACGCCGGCTTCGACGATGCGGGCGATGCCGGGGTGCCGTAGGCCGCCGTGCGCGCGCTCGGCCAGGAGCGGCAGCCAGCGCGGCATGCCTGGGCGCGGGCCGCCAGACCAGCGGCACGAGCAGCGCGCGCTCGGGGCGCCCGCGCCGCGCTTCGCCGCGGCGTCGGCGTCGCTGGCGGCGTCATCCGCTTCGTCGTCGATGTCCCCGGTCGATCTGGTGGTCGATGACTGGGTCGATCCGCAGCGGCAACGACGCGGCGCACCCGGCCACTGCGCGATGCGGGTCGCCGGCCGGCATCGGGCCCACTGTTGCTTTCGGTGGGCCGAGCTGCATGCCGGTGCCCAGCAGCGGCACGCCCAGCGGGCCGGCAACAGCGTGCCGGCCTCGGTGACCGTGGGCAGCGGCAGCGGCAACGGCAGTGCGGCCGCCGCGGTTGCACTGGCGGCGGCGGTGCCGTCGCCGCTGTCGGCGCGCCGCCGTCGCCGCCGCCGTGGTTGCGGGTTGCCTGCGGCGAAGGCCGGCAGTCCTCGCGGCCGCCATGTCGCCATCGAAGGCGGCAGGCGTGGCCCGCGCTCGAGGGTGCCGTCGGCGTTCGGCGCCGAGGCGGCGGCGAGCATCTGCGCAGCCATTCTGTTGCGTGCTCGTTGCACTGCTCGCGCAGCGACTGCGGCCACGCCTCGTGCTCATCGCCGGGCATCGCGCTGCTCGAGTCGAACAGCGTCGACAAGCGCGGCCACGCCGCCGCGTCGGGCAGCGTGCGCGGCGCGGTGGCGTTCTCTTCCCTGTTGTCCTTGGCCTCCTTGGCGTCCTTGCCGTCCCTGCGAGCGCGGCGGGCTCCGGCGGCAGTGAGCGGCGCGCGGACGACGGCGCTGGCGCCGCGGTGGCGGCGACGGCGACATAGGCGCGCACGCGCTGCCAGCGGCGGCGCGTGTCGGCTTCGTTGTCGCCCAGCGCGCGTGCCGCCGCCCGACTTCGAGGCCGCCGAACCAGCGCAGCCGCGCCAGATGCGCGAGCTGTCGAGCAGCTTCGAGGTGGCCGAGCGCCTGCAGGCTCTGCGCCAGCGCGAACGCTCTGCGCCGGCGGCTGTAGCCAAGCCACGCCGGCGTGGTCGGTGAGGTCGTCGACGATGCTGCGCACGCGGCGCAGCGCTCGACGTAGGGCAGGTAGAGGCCTTGAGGTTGCCGGCGCAAGCTCGGCGTGCCGGAGGTCGTGCCTTCCGGCGGCGCTTCTTCGCGGCTGCGTCTGCAGTTCCTCCGCGGCCGCATCGGCCGGCAGCGACATCGCTGCCGTCAGTGCTGCTGGCGGACGCCTTGTCGCTCTTGCGCCGGCCCTTGGCCTTCGCCTTGGCTTTTCTTGCCGCGCCCGCTTGCCGCCGCGGCGTCGCGCTGCAATTGATCCCAGTACGCCTGCACGACGGCGCTGGCCTCGCTGAGCGTGGCCGCCTTGTCGGAGCCGAGCCGGCGCAGCAGCAAGAGCGCCAGTTCGGTGCGCAGGTGCGCGCGCAGCCGTTCGTCGGCGCCCGCCGTGCCCTTGTGGGCTTCGGCCACCAGATGCAGGCAACCCGCAGCCCGTGCGGCGAGTTCCTTGCCTGCCGTCTGACTCATCGGGGCACTCTACCGCGGCGGACGGGGCCGCTGCCCATCCCGCAGACAGGCGCAAGGCCACGAGGGGAAGCCGCGAACGGCCTGCACGAGCAGCGCGCCCGGCGGCGGGCCGCCGGGCGAGGTCGCTGGGCGCGATCGAGATGTGCTGCGCCAGCACGGTTTTCGGCGCTCGCCGACGCGTTCGAAGACGGTGGTGTAGTTCTGCACCACTTCCACGGTGGCCGGCGCCGCAGGCCACCTGCCGCTCTGGCCGGCGGCGGCAGCCGCTGTCGTCGGCAGCGGTATTGCCCCGCGAAGACCGTGACGGCGCCGCTGACGCGCGTGCTCTGCTGCGCTGGGTGAGCCAGCGCCATCGTCGCGCGGCCGCGTGGCGCAAGCTGCGCGCGGCGTAGCGCTGCAGCTCGGCACGCGTCGCCAGCGCCTGCTTCGTGGTCGAACTCGTGAAGGTGAACAGCGGCGCGAACGCACGACGAACGCGGCTTCGTTGCAGGTGTTGTAGGCGTCGATCAGCCGCGCGCGCCTGCGCGGGCGCTGCCGTCGTGGGCGATGCCAGCCGCCGCTGGCCGCCGGGGGTGCCGATTCGCAACCGGCGAGGAGGGCAGCGAAGGCAGCGCCGGCAGGTGAGCGCGAGGCGAGGAAGGCTAGCGGGTGGCGGTGATCAGGCGATGTCATGGCGTTGGCGTTGGGCAGGCGCGCATGGGGAGCGCCACCCAGCGACGGAAGCAGCCATCATGCTCGTCTTTCTGGCCTGCGGGCCTTCATTCGCTTTCAACCGCGACATCGCCATCGCGCGGGTGCTCCCGGCCCGTCGCTCGGCATCGGCCCTCACACAATGCGGCCCATGCGCGAAGTCCCTGCGCCATCCGTGCTGCCTCGACGAACGCCCGCGAGTGCGTCGTCGCGGCATGCGTTCGCGTTCGTCTACCTCGCTTCGCAAAGCCCGCGCCGGCGGCAACTGCTCGAGCAGGCCGGTGTGCGCTTCGAGCTGCTGCCGCCGGCACCCGGCGAGGACGCCGAAGCGCTGGAAGCGCACCGCGCCGGCGAGACACCGGCGGTCTACGTCCAGCGCGTGACGGCGCTGAAGCTGAAGGCGGCTCGCCGGCGCCTCGCTGCTGCGGGCCTTGCGCCGGCGCCGGTGCTCGCTGCCGACACGACGGTGGCGCTGGGCACGCGCATCCTCGGCAAGCCGGCCGACGCCGCCGAAGCGCTGGCCACGCTGCGCCGGCTGGCCGGGCGCACGCACCGCGTGCTCACCGCCGTGGCGGTGCACGACGGGCGGCGCAGCCGGCAGGCGCTGTCGGTTTCGCACGTGCGCCTGGCGCCTGCGCCCGAAGCGGTGCTCGCGGCCTACGTGGCGAGCGGCGAGCCCTTCGGCAAGGCCGGCGCCTACGCGATCCAGGGGGCGCTCGCCGGCTACATCGCGCACATCGAAGGCAGCCATTCGGGGATCATGGGATTGCCGCTGTTCGAAACCGTGCAGCTGCTGCGCGCCGCGGGCGTCGCGACTTCCCTCACCGACGAGGCGGCGCGTGCCACGCTGCAGGACATCGCCGAGCGGTGCGGCGCCTGCCACACCCTAGACTAGCGCGCAGGGCCAGCCAGGACATCCTCATCAACTGGGCACCGCAGGAGACGCGGGTGGCCATCGTCGAGAACGGCGCCGTGCAGGAGCTGCACATCGAGCGCACGCTCGAGCGCGGGCAGGTCGGCAACGTCTACCTCGGCAAGGTGGTGCGCGTGCTGCCGGGCATGCAGAGCGCCTTCGTCGACATCGGCCTGGAGCGCGCCGCGTTCCTGCACGTGGCCGACCTGCTGCCGCCGACCCCGGGGCCCGTGCCGGGACGCGCCGGCAGCGGCAACGGGCAGGTGGCCAGCGCGGCACGGCGGCAAGTGGCACCAGTGGCACCAGTGGCACCACCGGCGGCATCGCTGCCGGTAACGGCGGCGCAGCGTGGCCGGCGCAGCGGTCGCTGCAGCGCGCCGCCGGTGGTGGCAGCGGGCAGTGGCAGCACCATAGCCGCAGGCCATGCCGCCCCGGCCGCCAACGCGCCGATGTGGGCCAACGCCGGCGCACCGCCGGCTGCTGCGCCGTGCCGCCGCCGCTGCCCGTCGAACGCCAGGTGTTCGAAGGCCAGACGCTCACCGTGCAGGTCATCAAGGACGCCATCGGCACCAAGGGCGCGGCTGTCGACGCAGATCTCGATCGCCGGGCGCATGCTCGTGTTCCTGCCGCACGACAACCACATCGGCATCAGCCAGAAGATCGGATCGCAGGAACTGCGCGAACAGCTCGCTCGCGCGGCGAAGCGGCGCTGGCGTCTGCGGGCCTGAGCGAAGGCGCGGCCAGCGGCGGCTTCATCCTGCGCACGAATGCCGAAGAGGCGAGCGACGCCGAACTCGCCGAGGACATCGCCTACCTGCGCAAGGCCTGGGCGGCGATGCGCGAGCGCGCCGTGAGCCAGCCGCCGGGGACGCTGCTGCACCAGGACCTGGGCCTGGCCGAGCGCGTGCTGCGCGACCTCACGACCGAGGTGACGCAGTCGATCCGCATCGACTCGAAGATGCAGTTCGACGCGCTGAAGGCCTTCGGCGAGAGCTACATGCCCGGTGCCGCGGCCAAGCTCGAGCACTACCGCGGCGAGCGGCCGATCTTCGACCTCTTCGGCATCGAGGAGGAGATCGTCAAGGCGCTGGCGCGGCGCGTCGACCTGAAGAGCGGCGGCTATCTCATCATCGACCAGACCGAGGCGCTGACGACGATCGACGTGAACACCGGCGGTTATGTCGGCGCGCGCAACTTCGAGGACACGATCTTCAAGACCAACCTCGAGGCGGCCGGCGCCGTCGCGCGGCAACTGCGGCTGCGAAACCTGGGCGGCATCATCATCGCCGACTTCATCGACATGACGCGCGAGGAGCACCAGCAGGCGGTGCTGGCCGAGCTGAAGAAGCAGCTCGCGCGCGACCGCACGCGCACCACGGTCAGCGGCTTCACCCAGCTCGGCCTGGTGGAGATGACGCGCAAGCGCACGCGCGAGAGCCTGGCGCACATGCTGTGCGAGCCGTGCCCCACCTGCGGCGGCCGCGGCCAGGTGAAGACGGCGCGCAGCGTGTGCTACGACATCCTGCGCGAGATCCTGCGCGAAGCGCGCCAGTTCGCGCCGAAGGAATTCCGCGTCGTCGCCAGCGCCAGCGTCGTCGAGATGCTGCTCGACGAGGAGAGCGTGCACCTGGCGGGGCTGAGCGAGTTCATCGGCCGGCCGATTTCGCTCTCTGCCGAGCCGACGATGAATCCGGAGCAGTACGACATCGTGCTGCTGTAGCGGCGATGTCTCGCTGCTGTTCAAGGGCGGCGACAATCGAGCTTCGGCAAACAACAAGACGCATCGGACCCCCATGAACCGCGCCCATGTGCTGCAGCAGTTGGCCGCGAGCAAGGCCGAACTTGCAAGGCGGTTTGGGGTGACGCGTCTCGCGCTTTTCGGGTCGATGGTCCGCGACGCTGCTCGCGCCGACAGCGACGTCGATGTCCTCGTTTCGTTCGACGGGCCGGCCACGTCGTCGCGCTATTTCGGCGTGCAGTTCTTTCTCGAGGATCTGCTCGGGCGCCGGGTCGACTTGGTCACCGACAAGGCACTTCGGCCGGAGCTGCGCCCGTACGTCGAACGCGAGGCGGTGCATGTCTGACGTGGGCGGCTGATAGCGCGCGGCCTACTCGGGCGCCGGACTGAACGCGCGGCGTCAACCCTCATCCTTCACCTTCGCCAGCGACAGCGCATTCATGCAGAAGCGCAGCCCCGTAGGCGGCGGGCCGTCGGGGAAGACATGGCCGAGGTGGGCGTCGCAGGTGGCGCAGGTGGTCTCGACGCGCTGCATGCCGTGGCTCGTGTCGCCGTGGTAGGCGATGGCGTTGTCCGCCAGCGGCCGCGTGAACGAGGGCCAGCCAGTGCCGGAGTCGAACTTGTGCGTGGCGTCGAAGAGCACGGTGCCGCAGCAGGCGCAGGCGTAGCGGCCGGGCTCGAAGAGGTGGCACATCTCGGAGCTGAACGGCCGCTCGGTGCCGGCCTGGCGCGTGACCTGGAACTGCTCGGGGCTGAGTTGCTTGCGCCACTCTTCGCGCGTCTTCTCCACGCGGCGGTCGGGCGCGGGGGTATTGCCGTGGGCGCGTGAGAGCACGTCGGTCCAGTTCAGCATTGCAGCGTCCTCCGAGGGGGCGGGTCAGCCATTGTCGTCGCGGCGGCTGCGGACCTTTCAAGCCGGCGTGATGGCAGGTGCCGAGCCGCATCAGCCTCAGACCGCGGCGGTTGGCGATCAGCCGCCTTCTCGTTGACTTGTCAACACTCCAATAGTCATTAGAATGATCGCATGAGAACGGTCAAGGACCATCTCTACGCGCAGGTCGCGCGCATCGGCAAGGCGCTCGCAAGCCCGAAGCGCCTCGAGCTGATCGAGTTGCTCTGCCAGGGCGAGAAGGCCGTCGAGACCCTGGCCGCCCAGGCGGACATCAGCGTGAAGCTGGCCAGCGCCCATCTCAAGGAGCTGCGGCTGGCGCGGCTGGTGGAACCACGCAGAGAGGGCAAATACGTGCTCTACCGACTGGCCAACACCGGCGTCGCCGACCTGTGGGTCAGCCTGCGCTCGGCGGCAGAAGAGCGCCTGGTCGAGCTGCAGATGGCGCTCGCCTCCATCGTCGAGCATGGCGACGACCTGCAGGGCGTCGACCGGGCGGACATCCTGCGCCGCGCCGCCGCCGGGGAGGTCGTGGTTCTCGACGTGCGGCCGCAAGAGGAGTTCGCCGTGGCCCACCTGCCTCACGCGCGCTCGCTGCCGCTCACCGAACTGAAGAAGCGCATCGCCGGGCTGTCCAAGGACATCCCGGTGGTGGCGTACTGCCGTGGCCCGTTCTGCCTGATGGCCAAGGACGCCGTTGCCCTGCTGCGCAAGAAGGGCTACCAGGCCTTCCACCTTACCGACGGCGTGGCCGAGTGGCGCGCCCGCGGCCTGCCTGTTGGAGGGCCCGCATGAAGGTGCTCCTGGTCCTGAACGACGCGCCCTACGGCAGCGAGCGCACCTACAACGGCGCGCGGTTCGCCGGGGCGCTGGCGAAGAAGGAAGACCACGAGGTCAAGGTCTTCCTC
>JAXMEZ010000085.1:0-11365 GCA_046348035.1 Rubrivivax sp.
GCGCCAGCCTGATGCGCGCTTCTCCACCGTGGTAGTCGCGCGAGAAGTCGATGACGCCGCCGCCGTGGTTGCAGAAGGCCGGCCTCGGCGGCGCGGCCGGGCACGCCGCGACACTGCCTTGCGTCGCCGCGGGACTGGCGAGGAACTGCGTCACGTCGCGCCGGCCGGCGTACAGCGCCAGCTGCGCCTCGCGCAGCACGCCGGTGTCGTAGCGGTGCAGCCAGCGCGCGCCGGCTTGCGTCTGCTCGGTCGTCTTGCGCGTGTCGAACTGCGTCGCCTGCGGCGCGGTCTGCAACGGGTCGGCGTCGAACTGCGAGCGCGTCAGCCCGAGCGGGTCCTGCGCCGGCTGGTTCAGGACGTTCGCGGTGAGAAGCAGCGAGTCGTGCGCGCCCGCCTGCCAATTGAGGCGCACGTTCGCGAGCTGCCGCTTGGCTTCGCTGTGCGGGCGGAAGCCGTCGGCTTCGAGCACCGCGGCACCGAGGCGCAGGTCCAGCCCCGGCGCGAGCACGCCTTCGCCCTGCGCGCGCAACTGGCGCAGGCCGAACGAGCCGGCATCGGCCTCGGCCTCGACGCGCGTGCCCTTCACCGGCGCGCTGACGAGCGAGATGACGCCGCCCGAGCTGTTGCCGTAGAGCACCGAGAACGGGCCGCGCAGCACTTCCACGCGCTCGGCGCCGGCGAGGTCGAAGTGCGACACCTGGCCCTGGCCGTCGGGGCCGCTGGCCGGAATGCCGTCGCTGTACAGGCGCACGCCGCGCACGCCGAAGCCGGCGCGGGCGCCGAAGCCGCGCGAGCTGATCTGCAGGTCCTGCGCGTAGTTCCAGCGGTTGGCGGCAACGATGCCCGGCACGCGCGCCAGGCTCTCGGACAAGTGCACCAGCGGCCCGGCCGAGCGCAGCTCGCCGCGGCTGACGGCACCGATGGCATACGGCGCGTCGGCGATGGTCCGCTCGACCACCGAGCCGGTGATGACGACGCGCGGCCCGGCCTCTTCCGTTTCTGCGTCGGGCGCGGCCGCAGCGGCGGACTGGGACCATGCCGGCGAAACGGGCGCGAGCGGTGCGCAGGCAGCGATCGCCAGAGTCAGCGAAGTGCGACGCCAGAGGCGACAGCGGCGAGAGGGGCGACAGGGGCGAGGTGCGGTCATTGCGCCACTCTTGCGGAAACCCTCGCGCCGCGCCGTTAGGCAAGCCTGCCGCTGCAAGCGTTGCGCACCAGCCTGATGCGCAAAGCACCCGGCGCGGCGGCGCGCAGCGCAGGCAACGACAATGGCGGCCATGGTCGTAAGCAGCGGCGACGGCAAACGCGGTGCCCGGCGCGAAGGCGCTGGCGGCGACAGGCACTGACAGCGTCGGCACGGAAGCGACCGACGCGGCTCGGCGACGAGCAGCTGCTGCGCTACTCGCGCCACCTGCTGCTCGACGAGATCGGCATCGAGGGCCAGCAGGCCGCTCGCCTCGCATGCGCTCATCGTCGGCGCTGGCGGGCTCAGCTCGCCGGTGGCGCTGTACCTCAGCACCGCGGGCGTCGGCCGGCTGACGATCGTCGACCACGACACGGTGGACCTCACGAACCTGCAGCGGCAGATCGCGCACGACCTGTCGCGCGTCGGCCTGCCGAAGGCCGATTCGGTGCGGCAGACGATCGCCGCCATCAACCCCGACGTGCAGGTGCGGGCGCTGCGCCGGCGCGCCGACGCCGAGGCCCTTTCGCAATGGGTGGCCGAAGCCGACGTCGTGCTCGATTGCAGCGACAACTTCGCCACGCGACAGGCGGTCAACGCGGCCTGCGTGCGCGCGGGCAAGCCGCTGGTGAGCGGCGCGGCGCTCGGCTTCGACGGCCAGGTGTCGGTGTACGACCGCCGCCCGGGGCCGAACGACAGCGAGCGGCCCTGCTACGCGTGCCTGTTTCCGCCCGGTGCCGCGTACGAGGAAGTGGCCTGCTCGACGATGGGCGTCTTCGCCCCCGTCAGCATCATCGGCACGGTGCAGGCGGCCGAGTGCTGAAGCTGCTCGCGGGCGTGGGCACTTCGCTGGCGGGGCGGCTCTTGATGCTCGATGCGCGCGCGATGCGTTGGGACGAGGTGCTTGCCGCGCGTCAGGACGGCTGCCCGGTTTGCGGGGCCGCGGCAGGAGCCTGACCTCCTTCGGTGCCGGTCTGCGGGGCTGCGGCCGGCGGCTGAGCCGCCTGCTGGCGCTGCAGGTGCCAGTCCACCAACTGCCGCATGAGGCCGAGCGACGCCCAGTGCAGATGCACGAGGCCGAGCATGCCGTTGCGGTGCAGCTCGCCGACGACGTTGTCGGGCAGGTTCTGCGCCTTCTCCTTTTCGACGGTGAGGAAGCCGTCCACCGTGTGCTTGCGGCCGTCGGGCAGCGTGGCGTCGAAGCGCATGTCGCGCAGCAGGTCCAGCTCGAGCAGGCGGTCGCCGAAGGCGCGCGTGTTCCGGATCTCGCTTTCGAGCAGCTCGAGGTGCTGCTGCATCGCCTTCAGCACCTGCGCCGGCTGGCCGTCGGCTTCGAACAGCGGCAGCGCGCGGTCGTTGCCGACGCCTGGCCACGCCATGTCGACGCAGACCGCGTAGCGCTCGTCGTCGATGCGGCCGACGCAAAACGGGTACGCCTGCACCACCGCCGGCTTGTAGCTGGCGCGCCAGCTGCGCGCGCCCTGCCCGCCTTCGGGCGCCTCGACGTACAGGTTCTGCTCGGGCAGCACGCCGAGCACGGCCACCGGCGCCACGAGGTCGCGGCCTTCGGGGCTGCGGCCGGCGCGCACGAAGACGATCGGGTACTCGCGGCCGGCGTCGGCGAACTCGGTGGCGGCCACGAAGATGGCGTTCAGCCGCTCGGCAGCCGACCAGTCGGCGACGGGGAAGTCCACCTTGAGCTGGCGGTGCTGCTGGCTGTCCAGCGCCACCGCCTGGCGGTGCAGTTGCGGATTGATCAAGGCGTCTCTCCGGAAACGTGGGGAAGCGGGGCCGATGCAGGGGCGTCTTCGAGCGCCGACACGAGGACCTTGTCGACGCGCTTGCCGTCGAGGTCGACGACCTCGAAGCGCCAGCCGTCCCATTGCACCGCGTCGGCGGTGCGCGGCAGGCGGCCCAGCAGCAGCATGATCATGCCCGCCAGCGTGTTGTAGCGGCCGCGGTCCTCCTCGGGCAGCTCCTTGATCTCGAGGCGGTCCTTCAATTCGGGCACCGGGATCAGGCCGTCCATCAGCCAGCTGCCGTCGCTGCGCTGCACGGCCCAGGCGCCGTCCTCGTCGGCAGGCGTGGCGAACTCGCCGGTGATCGCTTCGAGCAGGTCGCGCTCGGTGATGACGCCTTGCACCGCGCCGTACTCGTCGACGACGAACACCAGCTCGGCGTTGCTTTTCCTGAAGTGCTCGAGCAGCTCCATGCCCGACAGCGTTTCGGGCACGAACACCGGCGGCTCGATCAGCGCCGCGATGTCGGGCTTGCGCCCGCGCGCCAGCGGCGGCAGCAGGCGGTGCAGGCCGAGCACGCCGACCACGTCGTCCAGCGAGCCGCGGCACACCGGCAGCCGCGTGTAGCCGCTGTCGGTGGCGCGCTGCAGCAGCTGCTCCAGCGGCTGCTCCAGCTCCAGCCACTGCACGTCGGCGCGCGGGATCATCATCGAGCCGATCTGCCGCTCGTCGAGACGGAAGACGTTGCGCACCATCTGGTGCTCCTGCTGCTCGATGACGCCGGCGTCGACGCCTTCCTCCAGGCTGGCGGCAATCTCCTCCTGCGTGACGGCGCGCGCCGCGTCCTCGCGGATGCCGGCCAGCCGCAGCACGCCCTGCGTGGCGAAGCTGAGGAAGCTCACCAGCGGCCGCGTCGCGGTGGACAGCGCCACCATCGGCCGCGCGACGATGCGCGCCACCGTCTCGGGGTAGAGCTGGCCGAGGCGCTTGGGCACCAGCTCGCCGAAGATGATGGTGAGCACGGTGATCAGCAGCACGACGAGCCCGGTGGCCGTGTAGCCGGCCGGGATCGCGCCGAGGCCCGAGTGCTGCGTCAGCCACACGGCCAGCGGCTCGGCGAAAGCCGCTTCGCCGACGATGCCGTTGAGGATGCCGATCGACGTGATGCCGATCTGCACCGTGGAAAGGAACTTCGTCGGGTGCTCGTGCAGGTCCATCGCCGCCTGCGCGCCGTTCTCGCCGGCCTCGACCATCACCTGCAAGCGCGCCTTGCGGCTGGCCGACAAGGCCATCTCCGACATCGCGAACAGGCCGTTGAGCAGGATCAGCAGGACGAGAAGCGTGGATTCCATGCGCACCGCGCGTGGCGCGGGGCTGTCGGCGGATGCGGTGCGACGGCGGCGCCCGGCGGAGGAACATTCCGGGGGCCGGCAGCGTAGCAGAATCGCCGCGTGGTCTGCCCCCCGTCTCGGTTCGTTCGCTCGCTGCCCGAGGACCGTTGAGGATGCTCTACCTCGTCGGCGACTTGCAGGGATGCGACCGCGCCTTCGAGCGGCTGCTGGCCGAGATCGGCTTTTCGCCTTCGCGCGCGCGCCTCGTCGTGCTGGGCGACCTCGTCAACCGCGGCCCCGGTTCGCTGGCGGTGCTGAAGCGGCTGCAAGGCTTCGGCGACGGCGCCGTCACATGCCTGCTCGGCAATCACGACCTGCACCTGCTGGCGGTGGCGCACGGCGCGCGCGCGTTGCACAAGGGCGACACGTTTGCCGATGTGCTCGCCGACAGCGACCGCGAAGCGCACCTCGAATGGCTGCGCACGCGACCGCTGGCCTGCGAGGCCGCGGGCTGGCTGTGCGTGCATGCCGGAGTCGTGCCGCAATGGAGCGCCGAGCAGACGATGGCGCTGGCGGACGAGACGGCTTCGATGCTGCGCGGGCCGGGCTTCGGCGAGTTCCTGCCTGCGATGTACGGCAACTCGCCGGCACGGTGGTCCGACGCGCTGCAAGGCATCGAACGCTGGCGCTTCATCGTCAACGTGCTCACGCGCATGCGCTTCTGCACGCCCGAGGGTGACCTCGACCCCGAGACCAAGGAGGGCGCCGGCGCCGCGCCGCCCGGCTATTGGCCGTGGTTCGACGTGCCCGGCCGCCGCACCGCCGGCCGGCCCGTCGCCTGCGGCCACTGGAGCACGCTCGGCCTCGTCGACCGCCCCGACCTGCTGGCCATCGACACCGGCTGCGTCTGGGGCGGCGCGCTAACGGCCGTGCGCGTGGACGGCGGCCGGCGCGAGATCGTGCAGGTGGCTTGCGAGCAGGCGCAGAGGCCTGGCGCCTGACGCGCTCTCGCTTCGGGGCGAGACGCAGGCAGAATCGGCGCTCTCTCCAGGAAGCGTGGCCGAGCGGTCTAAGGCACCGGTCCTGCTCAGCGCGAAGCGCTGCGCCGAAGCTCATATCGCGAAGCGATATGAGCGCAGGCAAAATCGGCGTTCTCTCCAGGAAGCGTGGCCGAGCGGTTTAAGGCACCGGTCTTGAAAACCGGCGACGGGAAACTGTCCGTGAGTTCGAATCTCACCGCTTCCGCCGGGCGCGCTGCCCGCGCAGAGGCTGCGCCTACGGCTCCAGCACCCGGATGCTGATCTCGGCAGCCTTGTCGTCCTCGAACGAGCGCGAGTCCTGCCCACGCAAGGCCCGCGCCGAAGCCGAGCCGAGTTCGCCCTGCAACTGCACGGTGAAGCGCTCGCGTGGCGGGCCCTGGTTGTCGAAGGTCTCGGGCGTCGACGGCGCCAGTTCGCCCAGCGCCGCATAAGCGGCTGCGAGGGCCGCGTCCTCGTCGCCGGGCAGCCGCCGCGCGGCGGCCAGGCCGTCGGCGCTGTCGGCGCCGTCGGCATCTTCCTCGCACAACTGCGCCAGCTCGTTGAGCCTCGGGCAGGTCGGTCGCGGCCGGCTCGCCGTCGCGTTGGTCGATCACCGCCGCCGTGCGGTACGCATCGGCCTCGGCTTCGGGGTCCATGTTCTCGCGGTCGATGATGGCCACCGCCATCTTCGAGCGCAGGTTCGCCAGGCCCGCGGCGGACCAGTTGATGACGAGGTTCTCGAGCTGCTCGTGGGCGCGCTTGAGCACCGGCAGCGGCACCTTGTGCAGCACCTTCAGGCCCTTCTTGGCGATGGCCTGTTCGACGAAGACGAGATGGCGCATCGTCGTGCGCGTCTCGGGCAGGTCGTTCAGCAGCGCGGCCAGCTCGGCGCGCACGAGCATCGTCTCCTCGTGGCGGCGGCGGCGCTCGCTTTCGACTCGTTCTGCCTTCACGGGCTGCGGTGCCTTGCGCTCGGCCAGCACCACGTGCAGCTGCCGCCGCTTCGCGCTTGAGCGTCACGTCGTGCCGGAAGAAGGCGGCGGCACCCTCGGCGCAGCGGCGCCAGCCAGCGGTGGAAGATCGACATCGGGGCAGTGGCCGGGAAGGCGGAATGGCAGGGAGTCTCGGCGGCCGCGGCCGCGCCACGCGAGGGGTTCGGTTCCCGGGCTGTCTGTTCGTTTTCGTCGCAGTCTAGGCAGCGCTTGAGCCGCCGCCGGCCCCGGGTGTTTCGCGCTGCGACGGCATTGCAGCCGCCGTCGCACCTGCTTACATCGTGCCGGCCGCGCCGTGCCGCGCGCGCAACACGGTCGCAACCGCGCTACGCGGTGCAGGTGCGGTTCTTCCCGGTGCGCTTGGCTTCGTACAGGCCGACGTCGGCGCGCTCGATCGCCGTCTCCATCGCCTCGCCCGCGCGCCACTCGGTGACGCCGGCCGAGAAGGTGACGAAGACCTCCTCGCCCTCGTGCATGAAGAGGCTGGCCGAGAGCTTGCGCTGCAGCCGCGTCAGCGCCTGTTGCGCCTCGGCGATCGCCAGCCCGTGCAGCAGCACGACGAATTCCTCGCCGCCGTAGCGGGCCACGTCGTCGCCGGGCCGCAGGCCCTTGCGCACCTGGGCGGCCAGCGTCTTCAGCGCCACGTCGCCGGCCCCGTGGCCGAGGCGGTCGTTGAGCTTCTTGAAGTTGTCGATGTCGATCAGGCCCACGGCCAGCGGCGTGCCGTTGGCAGCAGCGCGCGCACTCGTTTCGTTGAAGCTCTGCTCGAGGCCGCGCCGGTTGGCCACCTGCGTCAGCGCATCGGTGCAGGCCTCGTTGGCCAGGCGCCCGAGTTCGGCTTCGAGGCCGCGCACGCGCGTCTCCAGCTCGGCCGCGCGCTGGCCGTCGCGCACCAGCCGCTCGTGCGAGGCGCCCACGGCGCTGCGCATCTCGCGGCTGTCGGCGAGCATCGCCTGCACCACCGAAGTCAGGCCTTCGAGGCTGTCGGCGGACTCGACGGCCGCGGCGTGGCGCTCGATCGCCGATTCGAAGCCGCCGGCGTGCTGCTGCAACGCGCCGACCTCGCCGATCATTCCGGTCAGCAGCTGCTTCAGTGCCGAGCGGGCGGTCTCGCGGCCGCGCTTCGCGGCAGCCTGGCGGGCGCGGGTGTCGGCGAGCATCGCGCTGGCGGCGCGCAAGCCGCGCACGTCGATGTCGTTGCCCAGCTGCAGGCGCAACGCCTCGCATTGGCCGCGCGACCAGGTCTCGTCCTCGGAGAGCTCGACCAGCCCTTCCGACAATTCGCCGCACAAGGCCTTCAGCTGGCGCGCGAACTCGTGCCGCTGGCCGAACCAGCGCTTCGCTTCGCCGCAGGCTGCCGCGAGGTCGGGCGGTGCCGCCGCCGCGGCCGCGGCCGCGCTGTCGACCGCGTCGCGGTGCGCTCGTCGAGCAGCCTTGTGATGCGGCGGGCGAGCGCGTTGCCGCGATCGTCGACATCGGCGAGGCCCGCGCCGACGGTTTCTCGCCGAGAGCGCGCACGAGCGCCGCCGCCGCGGCGCCCTCATCGCTGGCAGCCCTGCGCGCCGGTGCGGGCTGCGTGGCGGCGACGACCGGCACGCCCGCTGCGTCGGCGCTGTTCGCAACGCTCGCGACGTTCGTGCTGTTCGTGGCGTTCCGCAGCCGACGCTGCGGCGTCGTTGTCGCGGGACCTTCCGGCGAGCGGTCAGTTTCACGCCCGCAGCAAGGCCGCCAGGCGCTGCGTCAGGCGCGCTTCGTCGCTGTGGTTGCTGTCGATCACCCGGAACAGACTCTCCTTGCGCCGCGCCGCGGTCCACTGCCGGCCGCCGCGGTCGAGGTTGCGTACCAGCCGCTCGACGAGCGCCGGCCAAGGCGTCGGCGCCGCCGGAGCGCTCGCGCCCTTGGCGCGCACGGGCAGGCCGCCCATCTCGTCGGCGTAGGCGCGGCGTAGTTCTCGGGCGTCGGTTCCTGCTGTCCTCGGGCCAGGCGGCGCAACGCGCCCTTGGCGAGGGCTTTCACCGAAGGTGCGGTCGTACGGCGCTCATCGTCGTGTCTCCGCCCTCAGCGGCAGCGCCGCGCCGAGCCCGCAAGCTCGGTCACGGAGCCGGGGTCGGCTTCGATCGCCGCGGCGCCGATCCACGGCGCCTTGCGCGGCAGCACGGTCTGCTCGAGCCAGCGCGCCAATTCGTCAGGGAGCACCGGCCGGCTGAAGAGGTAGCCCTGCATGATGGTGCAGCCCAGACGGTGCAGCACCTCCAGCTGGCGCAGCGTCTCGACGCCTTCGGCGACGACGCGCAAGCCGAGCGAACGCGCCAGCGCGATGATGGCCGACACCACCGCCGAGCTCTGCGGCGTGATGCCCAGGTCGCGCACGAAGCTGCGGTCGATCTTCAGCTCGGAGATCGGCAGCGCCGTCAGGTAGGCCAGCGACGAGTAGCCGGTGCCGAAGTCGTCGATGGCAATCTCGACGCCGATCTCGTTCAGGCGGTGCAGTGAAGGGATCACGTTCTGCAATTCCTTCATCAGGTTGTCTTCGGTGATCTCGAGGCGGATCGCGCGGTGCGGCACGTTGACCGCGGTGACGCACTGGTGGATGTGCTCCACGAGGTCGCTGCGCTCGAACATGTGCGTGGGCAGGTTGACGGCGATCGAGTCGTCGAAGCCGAACTGCTGCTGCCACACGCGCGCCTGCCGCGCCGCCTCGCGCAGCGCCCATTCCGACAGCGGCACGATGAGGCCGGTGTCCTCGGCCAGCGGGATGAAGTCGCCCGGCGGCACCAGCTTGCCGCCGCGCAGCCAGCGCATCAGCGCCTCGGCGCCGACCATGCGCGAGGCGCGCACGTCGATCTTCGGCTGGTAGTGCAGCACCAGTTCGTTGCGCTCGATGGCGCGGAACAACGCCGACTCGAGCTCGAGCTTCTCGCGCCCGCGTCCGGCCAGGTGCGGGCTGTAGATGGCCGTGGCGTTCTTGCCCTGCGCCTTCACCGAGTACATCGCGACGTCGGCGTTGCGCAGCAGGTCCACCACCGACTGGCCGTCGCGCGGGTAGATGGCGACGCCGACGCTGGCGGTGACGAAACATTCCTGGCCGCCGAGGAAGATCGGCTCGCGCAGCGCCTCGAGCATGCGCCGCGCCACGGCCTCGGCATCGGTGTCCTCGGCCACTTCGGGCAGCAGGGCGACGAACTCGTCGCCGCCCAGGCGGCCCACCGCCTCCAGCGCGCGGTGGCTGCGGCTGCCGGCGTTGTCGATGGCGCCTTCCATCACCTGGTCGCTGTGGCGCACGCAGGCGCGCAGGCGCCGCGCCACTTCCACGAGCAGGTCGTCGCCGGCGCTGTGGCCGAGGGTGTCGTTGATGTTCTTGAAGCGGTCGAGGTCGATCAGCAGCAGCGCGCACTGGTGCTGCATGCGCCGCGCCACCTCGAGCGCGCGCTCGGCGCGCCAGATGAGCTGGCGGCGGTTGGGCAGGCCGGTCAGCGAATCGAAGTTCGCCAGGTGGCGGATCTTGTCCTCGGCCACGCGGCGGTCGGTCACGTCCTGCACGATGCCGGTGTAGCCCGAGCCGTGGCCGTGCTCGTTGAATTCGGGCTCGGCCTCGACGCGCACGACGCGCTGGCGGCCGTCGCGCAGCATGAGCGGCACGTCCACCGCCACCACCGTGCTCTGCCGCAGGCTCGCGTGCAGCGTGCGCAGCAGCGTGCGCCGCTCCTCGGCAGGCACCATGCGCAGGAGCTTGCGCAGGCTCAGCTCCTCGTGCGGGCCGAAGCCGCACACGCGCAACGCCTCCACCGAGAGCTGCACGCCGCGGTGTTCGCTGCGGCGCCACTCGAAGCTGCCCATGCGGGCCAGGTCCTGCGCGCGCGCCAGTTCGGATTTGCGCCGCTCCAGCTCGATGCGCGTGCGGGCGCTGCGCAGCAGGTAGCGCAGGCGCCCGGCGAGCAGGCTCCATTGCGCCGCCTTGACGAAGAAGTCGGTGGCGCCGGCCTCGTAGGCGCGGGCGATCGAGGCGTCGTCGTCCAGGCCGGTGAGCATCAGCACCGGCGTGTTCTCGCACCCGGGCACGCGGCGCAGGCGGCGGCAGGTCTCGAAGCCGTCCAGGCGCGGCATCATCGCGTCGAGCACGACGACGTCGGGCACCTTCTGCGCCAGCAGCTCCAGCGCCCTTTCGCCGCTGGCGGCCTCGGTGATCTCGAAGCCGCGCTCGCGCAGCGCGATGGCGGTGAGCAGCAGGTTGACCTCGTCGTCGTCGACGAGCAGCACCAGCGGTCGCTCGGGCAGGTCGTCGAAGGCGGAATTCGGCGGGGTCGTCATCGCGGGCCGCTGCTCACGGGCGCAGGATACGGTGTACGGCCACGAGCGCCTCTTCGGCCAAGGCGATCAACTCGGCCACATCGTGGGTTTGTGCCGTGCCCCCCTGGCGCAGCCGTTGCTCGAGCGCCTCGCAGGCGCGCGCCAGGGCCAATGCGCCGACGCTGGCCGAGGAGGACTTCAGCGTATGCGCCAGCGCGGCCAGCGCCGCGCCTTGCGGCGCCGCCTGCTCGGCCCGCAGCTGCGCGAGCTGGCGCGTCAGCGCCGTCTCGTAGGTGGTGAGCACGCGTGCCACGACGCCGTGCTTTCCCTCCGGGTCGAGTTCGCGCAGGCGCGCCAGCGCGGCAGCATCCAGCACCTGCGGCGGCGCGGCGGGCGGGGGCGTCGTGCGGCTCATGCTGAAGGTGAAGGACAAGGGGCGGCGGCCAGAAACGTCGGGTTCGTCAATCGGTGCGCCAAGCGCGGCCCACCGCGGCAACAACGGCACGCCTAACGCTTCGGCCGGCGGTCATTGTGGGCCTGCCCGAAGCACGGACGGCGCGCCCGTGCCCTGGCGCTGTTTCGGCCCCGCGTGAGCGGACTTGAGCGACCGGCGCCATGTCGGTGCGGGCGGGGGCATACCGGTTCGTACAATTTCTCGCCATGTCGGATGTTGCGTGGCTGGTCATCACCGTGGCCTTCGCGGCCTGCGCAGCGGCCTTCTTCGCGTGGGGCCGCGCCCAGGGACGCGAGCGCGGGCGCGAAACGCCGCCCGGCACCGAGGCAGCGGCATCTGCCGCCGATGCGCCGAAGGCCA
>JAXMEZ010000086.1:0-11224 GCA_046348035.1 Rubrivivax sp.
CCGAGGCCGACGAGCGCCACGGCGCGCCGCTGGACGCCGCCGGCCGGCGCACTGAGTTCTGGATCGTCGGCAGGGGCAAGCTCGGCGCGCGCGAGCTGAACGTCTCTTCCGACATCGACCTCATCTACGTCTACGACGACGAAGGGGCCGGGCGGCTCACCGGCGGCGCGAAGCCGGTGTCGTTCCACGAGTACTTCAGCTTCGTCGCCAAGCGGCTCTATGCGCTGGTGGGCGACGTGACCGACGAGGGCTTCGTCTTCCGCGTCGACCTGGCCTTGCGCCCGAACGGCAACTCGGGCCCGCCGGTGGTGAGCCTGGCGATGCTGGAGGAGTACTTCCAGGTGCAGGGCCGCGAGTGGGAGCGCTTCGCGTGGCTGAAGAGCCGCGTCGTCGCGCCGCGCGGCGCCGCGGCCGGCGGCGGCGTGCAGGGGCTGCGCTCTCTGGTGGCGCCGTTCGTCTACCGCCGCTACCTCGACTACGGCGTCTTCGAGGGGCTGCGCCAGCTGCACCACAAGATCCGCGAGGAAGCGCAGCGGCGCGCCGCCGGCCGCCCCGAGCGCGCCAACGACGTGAAGCTCTCGCGCGGCGGCATCCGCGAGATCGAGTTCATCGTGCAGCTGCTGCTCGTGGTGCGCGGCGGCCAGTTCCCCGAGATCCGCACCCGGCGCACGCTGCGTGGCCTGGAGCGCGTGGTGGCGCGCGGGCTGATGCGGCCGGAGACGGCCACGCGTCTCGCCGCGGCCTACGAGTTCCTGCGCCGCGTCGAGCACCGCATCCAGTACCTCGACGACCAGCAGACGCACCTCCTGCCCACCGACGACGCCGACCTGAACTGGATCGCGCGCAGCCTGGGGCTGGCCTGCCGGCGCGAAGCGTGCGAGCTGCTCGAAGCGCTGGGCGAAGTGCGCGAGTTCGTCGCCGCCGAGTTCGACGCCTTGCTGCGCGACGGCCGCGAAGGTCGCGGCGGCGCGGCCGGCAGTCCGGCCGGCAACGGCGCCGGTAACGGCGCATCGTGCAAGGGCTGCGGCGCGCCGCCGATGACCATCGACAGCCCGGCCCTGGACGAGCTGCTCACGGCCCTCGGCGAAGGGCAGCTGGCGAAGCGCGTGGCCGGCTTCGCCGCCAACCCGCGCGTGCGCTCGCTGCGCGACGAGAGCCGCCTGCGCCTGGGCCGCCTCGTGCTGCGCGCTGCCGAGGCGGTGCGCGAGGGCTGGTGCAGCGAAGCGGCGGCGATGCACTTCGTCGACTGGGTCGAGCCGCTCCTGCGCCGCGAGAGCTACCTGGCGCTGCTGGCCGAGCGGCCCTCGGTGCTGCGGCGGTTGTTGCGCCTGCTGGGCCTGGCGCGCTGGCCGATGCGCTACCTGATGCGCCACCCGGGCGTCATCGACGAGCTGGCCGACGAGCGGCAACTGCAGGACCGCTTCGACCGCGCCGCTTTCGAAGCCGAGCTGGACGAACGCCGCGCCGCCTGGCGCCGCAGCGGCGAGGACACCGAGGACAAGCTGCTCGACACGCTGCGGCACGCGCACCACGCCGAGGTCTTCCGCACGCTGGTGCGCGATGTCGAAGGCCGCCTCACCGTGGAGCAGGTGGCCGACGACCTCTCGGCGCTGGCCGACGCGGTGCTGGCCATCGTGCTGCGCTGGGCCTGGTCGCACTTCGCGCGCCGGCATCAGGACGAGTGCGAGCTGGCCGTCATCGCTTACGGCAAGCTCGGCGGCAAGGAACTGGGCTACGGCAGCGACCTCGACGTGGTGTTCCTCTACGACAGCGCCGCCGATGCGAGCGAGGCCGACAAGCAGCGCGCGCAGGAGGCCTACGGCGCCTTCGTGCGCAAGGTGATCACGTGGCTGACGCTGCGCACGGCGGCCGGCGAGCTGTTCGACATCGACACGGCGCTTCGGCCCAACGGCAGCTCGGGGCTGCTGGTGACGACGGTGGACGCCTACGAGCGCTACCAGGTCGGGCGCGGCAGCAACACGGCGTGGACCTGGGAGCACCAGGCGCTGACGCGGGCGCGCTTCGCCGCCGGGCCGGCACCGGTGGCGGCGCGCTTCGAGGCGACGCGGCGCGCCGTGCTGGCCGCGCCGCGCGAGCTCCCGCCGTTGCGCGAGGAAGTGCGCGCGATGCGCGAGCGCGTGCGTGCCGCGCACGCGGTGCCGGCCGGGCGCTTCGACGTGAAGCACAGTGCCGGCGCCATGATGGACGTGGAGTTCGCGGTGCAGTACCTCGTGCTCGCGCATTCGGGCCCTGCCGGCGGCGGCCACGCGGAGCTGCTGGACAACGTCGGCAACATCGCGCTCCTGCACCGCGCCGAGGCTGCCGGTCTCTTGCCCGCGGGCGTGGGCCACGCGGCCGCCGACGCCTACCGCGAGCTGCGCCGCATGCAGCACCGCGCGCGCCTGGACGAGACGCCCACGCACGTGGAGCCCGAGGCCGTGGCGCCGCAGCGCGACGCGGTGCTGGCGCTGTGGCGCTGTGTCTTCGGCTGAGGACCGAGGCGCTATTCGGCACGGCGAACCTGCCGCTGCTCGCCCGAGCGAGTTGACCGAACACGCGAAACCCCGTTCGCCGCGCGCGGCTGGCTGCGGGTGTGCGGCGCGCTGGCCGGCGTCCGTGACGTGGTGGCTGCCGACGGCGCTGCTCGACTGGCAGCCGGCGCGCGCGCTGGACGACCCGTGGCGCTTCGTCACGGCGGCGTGGGTGCATTGGCATAGATGGCATCTGGCCGCGAACCTCGCCGGCTGCGCCGTCGTGGCCTGGCTCGGCGTGGCGGCGCGGCTGCCGAACGCCGCGGCGTGGGCGTTCGCGGCCGCCTGGCCGTTGACGCACGCCGGGCTCTTGCTGCAACCGGCGCTGGCGCACTACGGCGGCGCTTCGGGCGTGCTGCACGCCGCTGTGGCGGTGGCCGCCTGCTGGCTCATGGCTGAAGGGCGCGGTGGGGAAGCGGCGTCGAGCAGCGGCGGACGCCGGGCGCGCTTCATCGGCATTGCCATCGCAGGTGGCCTTGTCGCCAAGGTGCTGCTCGAAAAGCCCTGGACCGGCCCGCTCGCGGCCGAGCCCGCGTAGGGCATCGCCGTGGCGCACGGCGCACGCCAAAGGCGCAGCGGCGGGCATCGTGGCTGCGCTGACGGCGCTCGCCGTGCGCGGGTCGCGAGGTCGCCGAGGTCGCCGAGCTGCCGAGGTCGGCGCTGGCCACAGCGACAGGGGCATCCGGCCTGCCGCCACAATGACCAGCGACAAGCCCGCTGCGGCAACCGTTCGGCCACTGCAGCGCCCGGTCCCCCAGCACGGACGACCAGACGATGCCCACCCTCGCTCACGATCAACGGCAGCACCGTCAGCGCCGAGGTCGAGACTGACGCTGCTCGTGGAACTGCTGCGCGACCGGCTCGGCCTCACCGGCACGCATGTGGGCTGCGACACCGCGTGCGGCGCCTGCACCGAGTTCGTCGACGGCCGCGCGGTGAAGAGCACCAGTTCGCCGTGCAGGCAGCGGCCGCACGGTGACGACGATCGAGGGCCTGGCGTCACGGCGTCCGGCGGCGGCGCGCTGCACCCGGTGCAGGAAGCGTTCGTTGCCTGCCACGGCCTGCAATGCGGCTACTGCACGCCGGGTATGGTGATGAGCGCCGTGGCGCCGCTGCGGAGAACCTGCGGCCGGCGAGCCAGATCGTCGATGCGCTCGAAGGCAACCGTGCTGCTGCACCGGCCGTCAATATCGTCGCTGCTGTGCAGCAGGCGGTCGCTGCGCTGCAAGGAGGCATGAGGCCTTGGTCAGCCCCGGCCGTCTTGAGAATGATCTGAAGCCTGCTCAGGCCGAAGGGTTCGTCAAGCGCGGCGTGCGGCTCGCGCGCGCCGTCAGCGCCGAGGTCGACGTTCTCCGGCCCACGCTCGCGGACGATGCGCACGCTCGTCTGTCGTCGAGCTGCTGCGCCTCAGAGGCCGGCTCGGCCTCACCGGCACGCACATCGGCTGCGACACCGCGCAATGCGGCGCCTGCACCGTGCTCGTCGACGGCCGCGCGGTGAAGAGCTGCAACCAGTTCGCCGTGCAGGCAGCAGGCCGCACGGTGACGACGATCGAGGGCCTGGCTAGTCCTGGCGCCGCGCCCGGCGGCGGCGGCGCGCTGCACCCGGTGCAGGAAGCGTTCGTAGCCTGCCACGGCCTGCAATGCGGCTACTGCACGCCGGGCATGGTGATGAGCGCGGTGGCGCTGCTGTCGGAGAACCCGCGGCCGAGCGAAGCCGAGATCGTCGACGCGCTCGAAGGCAACCTGTGCCGCTGTACCGGCTACGTCAACATCGTCGCCGCCGTGCAGCAGGCTGCCGGTGCGCTGCAAGGAGCGAAGGCGTGAGCGCCGCCGGAAGTTCCGCGGCGGTGGGGGCTGCCCGCTTCGGCAGCGGCCAGGCCGTGCGCCGCGTCGAGGACCCGGCGCTGGTGCAAGGCCAGGGCCGCTTCACCGACGACGTGACGCTGCCGCGCCAGGCGTGGCTCGTCTTCGTGCGCAGCGACCGTGCGCACGCACGCCTCACGTCGATCGATACCGCGGCGGCCAAGGCGATGCCCGGCGTCGTTGTGGTGTTCACGGGCGCCGACCTCGCTGCCGCCGGCGTCAAGCCGCTCGAGCTGCCGGCCGCCTTCAAGCGCCCGGACGGCAAGCCTTCCACGGCACCGCCGAAGCAGCCGCTCGCTCATGAAGTGGTTCGTTATGTCGGCGAACCCGTTGCCGCGGTCGTGGCCGAGTCGCGCAATGCCGCCCGCGCCGCAGCGACGGCGATCGCGGTCGAGTACGACGAGCTGCCGGTGGTCGCCACGCTCGCCGCCGCGCTGGCGCCAGGTGCACCCGAGGTGTGGCCGGGGGCGCCGGGCAACGTGGTGGCCGAGGCGCGGTACGGCGACGCGAAGGCCGCTGCGGCGGCGTTCGACAAGGCGGCTGTGCGCGTGACGGTGGAGATCGACAACCAGCGCCTCGCGCCGAGCCCGATGGAGCCGCGCAGCGTGCTCGCGTCCGTCGAGGACGAGCGGCTGACGGTGCGCCTGTCGAGCCAGATGCCCGCCGGCGTGCGCGAAAGCCTCGCCGCGGCGATTCCGGGCCGCACGGTGAAGAACGTGCGCGTGCTGGTGGGCGACGTCGGCGGCGGCTTCGGCATGAAGACCGGCGCTTACCCGGAGGACGTGGTCGTCGCGTGGGCCGCGCTTTCGACCGGGCGGCCGGTGAAGTGGCAGGCCGACCGCCTGGAGGAGTTCACGAGCGCCAACCACGGCCGCGACGCGGTGAGCCGGGCCGAGCTGGCGCTGGATGCGGCCGGCCGCGTGCTGGCGCTGCGCGTGCGCACGTGGGCCAACGTCGGCGCCAGCCCCGGCGCAGTGGCGCTGGTGATCCCGCTGATGATCGGGCCGTGGGTCATCACCAGCGTCTACGACGTGCCGCTGGTGGACCTGCACCTGAGCGCGGTGCTGACGCACCGAATGGCCATCGGCGCCTACCGCGGTGCCGGGCGGCCGGAGTCGATCTACCTCATCGAGCGGCTGATGGACGCCGCGGCGCACGAGATGAAGCTCGACCCGGCCGAACTGCGCCGGCGCAACCTCGTGCGCGCCAAGCAGATGCCCTACACCAACGCGCTGAAGCAGGTGTACGACAGCGGCCAGTTCGAACGCATGCTCGACCAGGGCCTGGCGCTGGCCGACTGGGCCGGCTTCGCGGCGCGTCGCGAGGCCTCTCAAGCGCGCGGGCGGCTGCGCGGGCGCAGCGTCGCCACGTTCCTCGAGTGGACCGGCGGCAACGTGCTGGAGGAGGACGTGCGCGTCGACGTCACCGGCGACGGCTTCATCGAGCTCTCGTCGGCAACGATGGCGATGGGCCAGGGCATCGCGACCAGCTACGTGCAGCTCGCGCACGACATCTTCGGCGTGCCGCCGGAGCGCATCCGCGTGATGCAGGGCGACACCGACCGCGCCAGCGGCTTCGGCAGCGCCGGCAGCCGCTCGCTCTTCACCGGCGGCGGCGCGGTGCACGTGGCGAGCGTGCGCTGCATCGACGAATCGAAGAAGCTGGCCGGCCAGGCGCTGGAGGCTTCAGCAGGGGACATCGAGTACCGCGCCGGGCGCTTCTCCGTGGCGGGCACCGACCTCGGCATCGGCCTCTTCGAACTCGCGGCGCGCCAGCCGGGCGAGCGCATCGTCGTCAGCGGTACCGCCAAGGCGGGCGGGCCGAGCTGGCCGAATGCCTGCCACGTGTGCGAGGTGGAAGTGGACCCGGCGACCGGGGCGGTCGAGGTCGTGGCCTACGCTTCGGTGAACGACATCGGCCGCATCGTCAGCCCGGTGATCGTGCGCGGGCAGGTCGACGGCGGCGCGGTGCAGGGCATCGGGCAGGCGCTTTGCGAGCGCATGGTCTACGACGACGACACGGGCCAGCTGCTCTCAGCCAGCTTCATGGACTACGCGCTGCCGCGCGTGGACGGCTTCCGCGGCTTCAAGACCACGTTCGACGAGTCGGTGCCGTGCCTGACCAACGTGCTCGGTGCCAAGGGCGTGGGCGAGCTCGGCACGATCGGTGCGACGCCGGCGGTGGTGAATGCCGTGGTCGACGCGATCGCCTCGGCCGGCCTCGGGCGCCGGGCGGAGCAGATGCAGATGCCGCTAACTTCGGAAGTGGTGTGGCGGGCGCTGCAAGGACAAGTCCCGGCGGCGGTGTTGCCGAACGCGGCGTGAGGGTTCGTTGGTGGTGAAGCTGTGGTGAGAGCTGTGGTGAATGCGGCGGTGATGAGGGCCGACGTGAGAGTGGCCAGCCGATGAGCGACGACCGCCGGGCGCACCTCGACGCGCGCGCCGTCGCGCTGCTGCTCGCCTGCTGCGCGCTTTGGGGGCTGGCGCAGGTGGCGATCAAGCTGACGCTGGCCGAGATTCCGCCGTTCCTGCAGGCGGCGTCGCGCTCCGGCGGGGCAGCGTTGCTGCTGCTGGCGTGGATGCGCTGGCGCGGGCAGTCGCTGTGGCCCGAGCGCGTGACCTGGAGCGGCGGCCTCGTCGCCGGCGCGCTGTTCGCGGCCGAGTTCGCCTGCATCTTCAGTGGCCTGCAGTTCACCAACGCCTCGCGCATGGCGGTGTTCCTGTACACGGCGCCTTTCGTCGTGGCGCTGGGGATGCCGTTCATCGCCCGCAACGAGCGCCTGGGCGCCTGGCAGTCGGTGGGGCTCGTCGGCGCCTTCGCCGGCGTGGTGTGGGCGTTCGCCGAGGGCTTCGGCGCCCAGGCGGGCCCGCGGCAGTGGCTGGGCGATGCGCTCGGGCTGGCGGCGGCGATGCTGTGGGGCGCGACGACGCTCGTCGTGCGCGGCAGCGCGCTCGGGCGCGCGAGCGCCGAGATGGCGCTCTTGTACCAGCTCGTCGTGTCGGCGCTGCTGCTGGCGCTGGCCGCTTTCGCCGTGGGAGAGCGGTGGCCGGTGGCGGTGAGCGCGGCGTCGTGGGCGCTGCTCGCCTTCCAGACGGTGGTGGTGACCTTCGCCAGCTACCTCGTCTGGTTCTGGCTCGTGCGCCACTACCCGGCGACGCAGATCTCGGTGTTCACGCTGCTGACGCCGATCTTCGGCCTGCTGGCCGGCGTGTGGCTGCTCGGCGAGCCGCTGACGGCGCGGCTGGCAACGGCGCTGGCGGCGGTGTGCGCCGGCATCTGGCTCGTCAGCACGCGCGGCAAGCGCGCCGCGGCACCGGCAACGAACGCGCTCAGCGCGTCAAAGCCTTCAGCGCGAGCTTGATGCCCTCGGCGACACCGACGCCCGGCGGCAGCGCCTTCAGCGCCGTCTGCGCTTCGCGATCGTTGTAGCCGAGCGCCAGCAGCGCCTGCTGGATGTCGGCCTGCGCGTCGGAAATCGGCGCGCTGCTCGAAGGCGAGACCTCCGGCGCGAGGCGGCCCTTCAGTTCGAGCAGCAGCCGCTCGGCCGTCTTCTTGCCGATGCCGGGCACCTTCACCAGGCGCGCGCCGTCCTGCAGCGCCACGGCCTGCGCCAGCTCCTGCACCGACAGGCCGGAGAGGATCGCCAGCGCCGTGCGCGGGCCGACGCCGCTGATGCGCGTCAGCTCGCGGAACGTGCTGCGCTCGCCGGCGGTGAGGAAGCCGAAGAGGAGCTGCGCGTCCTCGCGCACGACGAACTGCGTCAGCAGCACCACCGGCTCGCCGAGCGCGGGCAGGTTGTAGAACGTGCTCATCGGCACGTCGACTTCGTAGCCGACGCCGTTCACGTCGAGCAGCACCTGCGGCGGCGCCTTCGCCGCCAGCGTGCCGGCCAGGCGGCCGATCATTGGCCGATCATCGGCCCGTGCCGCGCTTCAGGTGCCGTCGCCGACCAGGCGCGAGAGCTCGAAGCTCAGCGCCGCCGGCAACTGCTGCACGATGGCGTCGCGCCCGACGCTGGCGAACTGGCGGCCGTTCTCGTGCAGCAGCTCGAAGGCCTTGCCCTGCTCGGCGATCTGCACGAAAGCGAGGTTGGGCACCGCGTCGAGCCACTCGGCGCGCAGGCGCTCGAGGCGGTCGCCGCGCAGCGTGCCTTCGTAGACCACGGCGTGCGGCATGCTGGCGCGGCAGAACTGGGCCGCTTCGTCCAGCGAGGTGACGTAGTCGACCATCAGGCCCATGTTGCGCACGGCCTCGCGCACGGTGTTGCGCACTTCGCGCCGCGGCGCGACGACGAGCACGTGGCGGCCGGCCAGGGGCTGCGAGTTGGCGAAGAGCGTGCCCGGCTCCTCGGCTTCGGTGTCGGTGCTGGCGATGAGTGAGTCCACTCGCGCCGGCAGCGTCTCGGGGAACTCCACCGTCAGCGTCGTGCGGCCGCCGTCGTCCTTGCGCTGAACGGTGAGGCCGAGCACCGCGGCCGTCTGGTGCAGGAGGCGCCACGACATCGTCTCGACCGTATGGCCGCGCTCGGCTTCGAGCGAGGCGAAGTTGGTGTCGACGCGGTCGGGGTGCTCGAAGGCGAAGCTGCACACGAGGCGCGCCCGCGCCGGCCAGCTGCGCACGTCCAGCGCCAGGTCGACGCGCGAGACGGCGTGCTCGAAGCACCAGTCGAGCACGGCCTGCAGGAACGAGAACGACAGCGTCGTGTCGCTGGAGACTTCGGCCGGCGCCAGCACCTGGCGCACCTCGATGCCGCGCGACTCGATCTCGCGGCCGCGCTGGCGCAACGCCTCGCGCAGCAGGTTGGTGAGGTTGAGCCGCTCATGCGCGATGCGCACGCGGCCGGCGGCGAGCCGGCTGACCTGCTGGCCCATGATGGCCGCACGGCGCGCGTGATCGACTTCCTCGCGCAGCGCGCGCAGCGAAGCGCGGTCGATCTTGCCGGTGGTGGCCAGCGTCGTCACGCGCTCGAGCGCCGTGGACAGCACGGTGGCGACCTCGCTGCCGAGCTGCGCGACGAGGTCGTGGGCGTCGGCCGCGATCATGGGCGCACGGCGTGCACCGCCCGACTTGCCTTTGACGTCTGAGAGATCCATGGACAGAACAGTGCCTCGACTTCGCCGCCACCCGTCATCGCGCCGTCACCCGTTGGGGACAACGCCTCGGAGGACCCGGGGGCAGGCTGTGGCTGCATTGTGGCCCTCCTGTGGATAACTGGGGTGGATGTAACCGAATGTGCCGATCCCGCGTCCTCGGGGTTCACCTAAGGCCGGGCAGAACACGAGGGCCGAATTCAACCGATGACGCCTCGTTCGCGCAAGTGCCCGATCTCCTCAGCCGAGAGGTCGAATTCACGCAGCACTTCGTCGGTATGCTGGCCCAGCAGCGGCGGCGGCCGGCGCACTGTCACCGGCGTGACAGAGAGCTTGATCGGGCTGCCGACGAGTTCGAGCGCGGGGTTCAGCGGGTGCTCGATGCCCACCGTCATGCCGCGGGCGCGCACGTGCGGATCGGCGAACACGTCGGCGAGGTCGTTGATCGGCCCGCAGGGCACGCCGACGGCTTCGAGTGCGGCGAGCCACTCGGCGCGCGGCCGCCGGCGCATGCGCTCGGCCAGGAGCGGCACCAGCGTCTCGCGGTGGCGCACGCGCTCGGCGTTGCGGGCGAAGCGCGGGTCGCTTGCGAACTCGGGGCAGCCGGCGACGGCGCAGAACTTCGCGAACTGGCTGTCGTTGCCCACGGCGAGGATGACGTGCCCGTCGGCGACCTCGAACACCTGGTACGGCACGATGTTCTGGTGCGCATTGCCGGCGCGCCGCGGCGCCTGGTGCGTGACGAGGTAGTTGGCGCCGAGGTTGGCCAGCATCGCCACCTGCGTGTCGAGCAGCGCCATGTCGATGGCCTGGCCCTGGCCGGTGGCGTCGCGGTGGCGCAGTGCCGCGAGGATGGCGACCGCCGCGTACATGCCGGTGAAGAGGTCGGCCACGGCGACGCCCACTTTCTGCGGGCCGCCGCCGGGCCGGTCGTCGCGCTCGCCGGTGACGCTCATCAGGCCGCCGGCGCCCTGGATCGCGTAGTCGTAGCCGGCGCGTTCGCGATAGGGGCCCGTCTGCCCGTAGCCGGTGATCGAGCAGTACACGAGCCGCGGGCAGGCGGCCAGCAGGCTCGCAGAGTCGAGCCCGTAGCGGGCCATGTCGCCGACCTTGTAGTTCTCGACCAGCACGTCGCAGCGGGCGGCCATGCGGCGGATGAGCGCCTGGCCCTCGGGCACCGAGATGTCGATGGTCACCGAGCGCTTGTTGCGGTTGGCGCCGAGGAAGTAGGCGGCCTCGGCGGTGTCGTGCCCCGCGCTGTCCTTGAGGAACGGCGGGCCCCAGCCGCGCGTGTCGTCGCCGCCGGGGTGTTTGGCGCTGCGCGGCCGCTCGACCTTGATGACTTCGGCGCCGAGGTCGGCGAGCGTCTGCGTGCACCAGGGGCCGGCGAGCACGCGCGACAGGTCGAGCACGCGCACGCCTTGCAGCGCGCCGGGGGTCACGGGGGAAGGGTTCGAAGGCGTCACCGCGGCATTGTCGGGGCGGCGCGTGCTGCGCCGGGATAATTGCCCGCGATGTTGGCCGCCTTCTCGACTTTGCGGACCTTGCCGACCTTGTCGAAGCAGCGCGTCGATTCGGCGCTGCGCGTGCGTCGGCGGCGCGGCGCCGTGGTCATCGCGCTGTTGGCCGCGGCGCTCGGTGCCTGTTCGCCGGCGCTCGACTGGCGCGAAGTGCGGCCCGCTGGGACTGCGGTGGTCGCGCTGATGCCTTGCCGGCCGAACGCTTCGACTCGATCGGT
>JAXMEZ010000087.1:0-10569 GCA_046348035.1 Rubrivivax sp.
TGACGTCGGGGCGCGCCTGGCGGATCTTCAACAGGTACGGGCTGAAGTCGGTGACGTCGGTGGCCACGAGGTCGTCGGCGATCACGTTGCCGCCGTTGGCGGCGAAGAACTTCTTGGCCACGCGCGAGAGGTCGTGGCCGAAGAGGTAGTCCGCAGTCAGCGCGTAGAACTTCTTGCCGGCGACCATGTTGTCGCGCACCAGCGCCTGGCCCACCGTGTTGACCATCACCGTCACCGGGATGTCGACGTGGAAGGTGTAGCGGTTGCAGTCCTTGCCGCGCAGCGAATCGGAGCGCGCGCCGATGCTCATGAAGATCTTCTTCATGCGCCCGGCCACCTGCGACATCGTCAGCGCCGAAGCCGAGCTGATCTCGCCCATCAGGAGCGCCACGTTGTCGCGCTCGAACATGCGCTGCGCCTTGCTCGCCGCGACCTGCGGGTTCACCGAGTCTTCGCTCAAGAGCTCGATCGGCCGCCCGAGCACGCCGCCGCCGGCATTGATCTCCTCCACCGCCATCTTGATGCCGGCGGTGGCGTATTCGCCGAGAGCGCCGAGGAAGCCGGTCATCGGCGTCAGGTGGCCGATGCGGATGGCGTTGGCCTGCGCCTGCAGCAGCGCCGGGGCACCGAGCGCTGCGGCACCGGCGAGCGCCGCGCCGCCTTGCAGCACCTGGCGCCGGGTGGGAAGGTCGCGGGTTTGCAGCTTCTCCATCGTCGTGTCTCCGTTCTTCGGCGGCTGCGGCGATGCCGGCCGCCCGGTGCTTAAGCCGTGCCGCGCACTGTAGGGTGGCGGCCGAGGGCGGAGAACTACGGAATTGATGGAGCGGCTATAAGCGGCGGCGATGGGTAGGCCGCGGGCTATTCCGGCAGCCTCGCCGACGTCGCGCCGAGCTACCTTGCGTCGAACTCCGTGGGGATCTTCAGCGCCGCCACCATGCGCGCGAACTCCTTGTTCGCCGCGTCGAGGTGGCGCTTCAGCGCCTCGCTGCCGCGGTAGGTGGGCTCGTGGTAGATGTTGCGCATCAGCTGCTGGTACTCGGGGTCTTCCATCGCCTTGCGCACCGCCTGGTCGAGCCGGGCGATGACGGCGGCCGGCGTCTCCTTCGGCGCCACCAGCACGCTGCCGGCGCTGGCCGCGAAGTCGTAGCCGAGCTCGCGCAGCGTCGGCACCTCGGGGAACGCCGTCATGCGCTGCTCGCTGATCACGGCCAGCAGGCGCATCGAGCCGTCGCGCACCTCGGGCACCCATTGTGTCGAGCCGACTGCCGCCATCACGTGCCCGCCCAGCACCGCGGCCAGGCCCTGCTTCGCGGCGGGGTATGGCACGTGCGTCCACTGGATGCCCGATTGCTGCTCGATGTGCTGGAAGGCCACGTGCATCGTCGTGCCGGGGCCGGTGGTGGTGTAGGTGAGCTGCCCCGGGTGCGAGCGCGCGTACTCCACCATCTCGGGCAGCGTCTTCCAGGGCGCGCTCGCCTTCACGACGACGCCGGTCACGCCGGTGGCGAACTGCGCCACCGGTGCGAAGTCGTCCATGCGATAGCCCATGCGGCGCAGCACCGGCAGGCGCGCGATGGCGGTGTCGAGCACCGCCGCGAGCTGGTAGCCGTCGGGCTTCTCCTTGGCGAGCGTCGTGAGCGCGACAGCGCCGGCAGCACCCGGGCGGTTGACGATGACGAGCGGCTGGCCGAGCGCCTTCTCGGCCTTGCTGCCCAAGAGGCGCACCATCAGGTCGATGTTGTCGCCGGCGCCGTAGCCGACCGTGATGGTGACCGGCCGCACCGGGTAGTCCTGCGCGGCGGCGCGGCGCGGCGCCAACAGCGAAGGCAGGCAGGCCACGGCAAGGCCGGCCCGGGTGAACGTTCTGCGCTCGTGGTTCATCGTCGGTTCGTCTCCTGCATTCGCGGCATCAGGGCGCGCTTCATTCTTCACACGGTGCGGCCCACTTCGTAGGCGTCCCACACCGCCTTCATCACGTTATGCGCGCCGCTGCAATCGCCCACCTCGTAGAGCGGCCCGGCGAAGGTGCGCTCCAGTTCGCCGTGCAGCGCGTTGTCGGCCTTCATGCCCACCGAGAGCACGACCGAGTCGCACGGCAGCCGCTGCTGGCGCCCATCTTCATGGCTCACGAGCACGCCGTCGGCCTGCACCTCGGTGACCCGGGTACGGGTGAGGATCGGCACGCCCCGCTCGGCCAAGAGGTCGAGCAGCATGTTGCGGTTGGCACGCGCCGCCGGCGTGGCGATGGCCGCGGCCTGCATCTCGACCAGCGTCACGTCGCGGCCCCCGCGCGCGAGCCACAGCGCCGTCTCGCAGCCGTTCTCGCCGGCGCCGACCACCACCACCTTCGCACCCGTGGTCTTGCGGCCGAGCAGCACGTCGGTGGTCGTGGCCACATGCGACTGTCCGACACCGGGGATCGGCGGCACCACGTCGCGCGAGCCGGTGGCCACGACGACGACATCGGGCCGCTCGGCTTCGACGAGCGCCGGCGTGACCGCAGTGCCGAGCCGCACTTGCACGCCCAGCGCACTCAACTGCCGCTGGTACCACGCGTTCAGCCGCTCGATGTCGCGCTTGTCCTCCGGGACGCCGGCCTCGACGAGGTGGCCGCCGAGCGCATCCCCCTTCTCGAACAGCACGACATCGTGGCCGCGCGTGGCGCTGACGCGCGCGGCCTCCATGCCGCCGACGCCGCCGCCGGCGACCAGGATGCGGCGCCTTGCGAGTGCCGGCTTCAACTCGTGCGTGCGCTCGCGGCCGCAGGCCGGGTTGACGGTGCAGGAATTGACCTGGCGCCCGTTGACGATCTCCGAGCACGCCTGGTGGCAGCCGATGCACGGGCGGATGTCGTCGACGCGACCTTCGCGCACCTTGTCCGGCCAGTGCGCGTCGGCGAGCAGCCCCTTGGCGAGCGAGACGATGTCGGCCTGGCCCGTGGCCACCGCTTCTTCGGCAAGCTCCGGGATGTCGAGCCGTCCGACGGCGATCACCGGCACCTTGACGATGCGCTTCACCTGCGCTGCCAGGTCGAGCATGCAACCGTGCTTCTGGTAGATCGGCGGGTGCGCCCAGTAGTGGCCGGTGATCGAGCCGGCATCGACGGCCAGCGAGTCGAAGCCCGCGGCCTGCAGCAGCTCGGCCATCGCCAGGCCTTCGTCGATGTCGCGCCCGACCTCGGTGAAGCGCTCGCCGGGCAGCCCCGCCTGCTGCACCGACTTCATGTAGTGCTTGAGGCCGTAGCGGTACTGCACCGGGAAGTCGGTGCCGACGCGCCGCTTGATCTCTTCGAGGATCTCGAACGCGAACGTCATGCGGCCGCGCAGGTCGCCGCCGTAGCGGTCGCTGCGCTGGTTCCACAGCGCCGTGGAGAACTGGTCGAGCAGGAAGCCGGCGTGGCCGTGCAGCTCGACGCCATCGACGCCGGCCCCGGCCAGCAGCACGGCCGCGTCGCCGCAGGCCTTGACGAGCCGCTCGACTTCCTCGGTGGCCAGCGCCCGGCAGGTGATGCGCGGGTCGAACACGTTCGGCACGGGTGAAGGCGCCACCGGCGTGCCGCGCACGTTGCTCGGCCGCGCCTGGCAGCCGAGCCCCGGCGACAGCTGCACGAAGATGCGCGTGCCGAGCGAGTGCACGGCTTCCGTGAGGTCGGCGAACGGCCGCACGAAAGCCTGCCGCACCGGCCCGCGCTTGGAGAACGTGTACTCGATCTCCTCCTCGACCTTGAGCATGCCGGTGATCAGCAGCCCGGCGCCGCCGCGCGCGCGCTCGGTGAAGTAGTCGACGTAGCGCTGCGTCGGAATGCCGTCGAGGTCGCTGAGTGCCGGGAAGCCCATCGGCGCCATCGCGATGCGGTTCTTCAGGCGCAGCTTGCCGATGTGGATCGGTTCGAAGAGATGGGGAAAGCGAAGGGTCACGGCGGCGCGCTCGGCTTGCTGACTGGCGCGCCGATGCTAGGGACGACCCTCGCGAACGAGACCTACAGAATTGATGCAGCGGCTATACAGGCGTTCGATCGCCGGCGGCCGCTTCGCCGCGCGCGGCGAGCAGGCGCACACCGGGCCAGCCGCCGCCTTCCACCATTCGCCGCACGACAACGTGCAGCTCATCGCGCACGGCCGCGGCGCAGCGCGACAGCCGCGCCGCCGGCAGCGAATAAAGATAGTTCGGGCGCACGACCTGCGCGTCGGCGATGCGCAGGCAGCGCCAGCGTTCAGCGGCGTCGCCGAGCGCATGCACCGAAGCGTGCGGCTGGATCGTCGCCGCATCGCAGTGCGCCACCCAGCGCATCAGGAGCGGCAGCGAGTCGATCTCCGCCACCGGCTCCAGCGGCAGGCCGGCGCGCTGGAATTCGAGCTCGATGCGCCGCTGGCGCAGCGCATGGCGCAGGCTCGGCAAGACGAGCGGCAGGCTCGCCACTTCGGCGAGCGTGATCGAATCGCGGCCGCGCTCGATGCGCTCGCTCGCAGCCGACACGACGACGAAAAGCTCCTCCTCCAGCAAAGGCTGGACCACCATCTCGGAAGCGGCCGCGGGCGTGAAGAGGATCGCCAGGTCGAGCTGCGCGGCGCGCGCCATCGCTTCGAGCTGGCCGCTCCCGCCTTCGACGACGTTGAGCATCACGCCGGGCAGCGCGGCTTGCAGGTGCATCAAGAGCGGCAGGCCGAGCTTGCACGCCGTCGTCGGGCCGAGGCCGATGGTCACGCGCCCGCTCAACGCGCCCGGCTCGCGGCGCGCCACGGCCAGCGTCTCGTCGAGCTGGCGCAGCACGAACTTCGCGTGCTGGTACAGCGCCGTGCCGTTCTCCGTGGGGGCAACGCCGCGCGAAGAGCGCACCAGCAGCGGCTTGCCCACTTCCTCTTCCAGCCGCGCCATGTGGTGGCTCAGTGCCGGCTGGGCGATGAAGAGCTGGCGCGAAGCCTTCGCGAGGCTGCCGCTCTCGACGATCTGCACGAAGTAGCGCAGCTGGCGGGTGTCCATGGCGGGGCGGGAGCGTACAGGACGGCGCCGGCGGCGCAGCGAGGGGCGCGCCATGGCCGGCTCGCTATAAGCCGGCGCGATAGGCGCCCTCGGAATTCTGTAGTTCCGTGGCCGCGGCGCGGTTCATAGACTCGGCTCGCGGCTGCGCCGGGCGCGGCTTTGCCTCTCGTTGCCTCTTCTTCTTTCTTCCCGGTCCCCAGCCCACGACCGACGCCATGCCTGCGACCCCACCTCAAAGCGACGCAACGAAGCGGCGTGAAGCCTTCGTCGCCAACGTCGCCGAGATCGACTGGAAGGAGTACCCGGGCCACTTCGGCGGCGCGTTGTCGAAGCCGCTCGTGCGGCCCGAGACCTGCGGCGCGCGCCGCGTCGACTACCGCGTCTCGTGCTACCAGCCGATGGCGCATGTGCAGGAGCATGTGCACGCGGTGCAGGAGCAGGTCTACCACGTGCTCGAGGGCGTTGGGCTGCTGACGCTCGACGGCAAACGCGTGCTGATGCGCCGCAACGACTACGTCTTCATCCCTCCCGGCGTGCACCACGGCTTCACCAACAACGGCACGGTGCCACTCGTGTTCCTCGTGGTGACGACGCCCGTGGAGGACCGGGAGGAGCCGGTTTGAAAGCACCCGCGCGCGCCGCCAAGCCGGCAAGCGCCGCGTTGGCCACCCTGCCCGATGCGCGCCTGCTGATCGGCGGCCGCTGGGTGGAAGGCGACGGCGGGCGCCGGCATGCGGTGCTCGACAAGTTCCGCCTCGTGCCCTGCACGACGCTGCACCTGCCTTCGCGCGCGCAGGTGAGCGAAGCGGTGAACGCAGCGCAGGCGGCGTTCCGTGCCAGCCGGCCCGCGCCCCACGAGCCCGGCCCCGGCCGGCTCACGCCCCACGCCCGCGGCGCCATCCTCGACCGCGCGGCGAACCTGCTGGAACAGCGCAGCGATGAGCTCGTGCGCGCGCTGCAGCTCGAAGTCGGCTTCCCCGCCGGAGATGGCCAGGGCGACCTGCCTGCATCGCCACCTTCCGCCTCTCGGCCGAGGAAGCGCGCAACTTCCGCGGCGAGATGGTGCCGATCGAAGGCGCCGCCGGCCAGGCCGGGCGCCTGGGGTTCACGCTGCGCGTGCCGCTCGGGGTGGTGTGCGCGATCACGCCGTTCAATGCGCCGCTGAACACCGTCGCGCACAAGGTGGCGCCGGCGCTCGCGGCCGGCAACGCGGTGGTGCTGAAGCCTTCGACCAACACGCCGACGGCGGCGTGCATCATGGCCGAGGCGCTGATCGCTGCCGGGCTGCCGCCGGGCTTGATCAGCGTGCTGCACGGCGGCGCCGAGACCGCCGGCTGGCTGCTCGACGAGCCGCTCGTGCGCTTCTTCGCCTTCACCGGCAGCACCGAGGTCGGCGAGTCGATCCAGCGCCGCGCCGGCCTGCGCCGCACGCAGATGGAGCTCGGCAGCATCGCCTTCACGCTCGTCGCCGACGACGCCGACCTCGAGCGCGCGTTGCCGAAGATCGTCAACGCGGGCTACCGCAAGGCCGGCCAGGTGTGCACGTCGATCCAGACGCTGCTCGTGCAGCGCGCCGTGTTCGAGACGGTGCGTGAGCGCCTGACGGCAATGGTGCGCGCGCTGCCCTTCGGCGACCCGATGGACGCGCGCACGGTCGTCGGCCCGGTCATCAGCGAAGCCGAGGCGCGGCGCATCGAGGCATGGGTCGATGAGGCCGTGGCGCGCGGCGCCAGGCGGCTCGCCGGCGGGCCGCGGCAAGGCGCGGTGGTGCCGCCGACGCTGCTGGTCGACGTCGACGATTCGATGGCCGTCGGCTGCCGCGAAGTGTTCGGCCCGGTGATGACGATCGCGCCCTACGACACGCTCGACGAAGCCTTCGCGCGCGTCAACGCCACGCCTTATGGTCTGGCGACCGGCTTCTTCACCAATCGCATGGCCGACGCCCTGCGCGCGGCGCGCGAGCTCGAAGTGGGCGGCGTGCACATCAACGAGACCTCGAGCTCGCGCGTGGACGTGATGCCCTACGGCGGCAGCAAAGCCAGCGGCTTCGGCCGCGAAGGCCCGCACCACGCCGTGCGCGAGATGAGCGAAGAGCGCATGGTGACGATCCTTGGCTGAGAAGGTTGTGAACGGAGAGCGGCGATGCCGATGATGAAAGGCGGCGAACTGATCGCCGAGACGCTGGTGCAGGAAGGCGTGCCGTACGTCTTCGGCATCTGCGGCCACGGCAACGTCGGCATCCTCGACGCCCTCTACGGCGTGCGCGACAAGGTGAAGCTCGTCTCGCCGCGCCACGAGCAATGCGCCGGCCACATGGCCGACGCGTACTTCCGCGTCAGGCACCGGCCGGTGGCCACGCTCACGAGCACGGGGCCGGGCTCGGCCAACATCGTGATGTCGTGCATCACGGCGCTGTCGGACAGCTCGGCCTTCCTCGCCATCACGTCCAACGTGCCGACGAGCCAGCACAACCGGGCGCCGTTCCAGGAGCTGTACCGCCACAACCAGGCCGACTTCGCGCAGGTGATGCGGCCGGTGGTCAAGCGCGCCTTCCAGCCCACGCGCGTGGACATGCTGCCGCTGGCGCTGCGCCAGGCGATGGACACGATGGTCACCGGCCGCCCGGGGCCGGTGAACATCGACATCCCGTACAACGTCTACCAGGAAGAGGCCGACGTGCAGCTGCCGCCGCGCGCGCATGTGCTGGGCGCACACCGGCCGGGCGCGAGCGAAGCCGACATCGCCGCGACGCTGGACCTGCTCGCCGCAGCGCGCAAGCCCGTCTTCTTCGTTGGCCACGGCGCCACGTTGTCCGAAGCCGGGCCCGAGATCACCGCGCTCGCCGAGCGTTTGCAGATCCCGGTGATCACGTCGCCGAACGGCATGGGCTGCATCCGCGGCGACCATTCGCTCGCACTCGGCTTCATCGGACGCAACGGCGCCTACCCGGCCAACCAGGCCGGGCGCCACGCCGACCTCGTCATCACGCTCGGCACGCGCTTCGACGACCGCAGCGCTTCGAGCTGGCAGCCGGGCTACTCGTGGAACTTCCCCGGCACGAAGCTCGTGCACGTCGACATCGACCCGCAGGAGCTGGGCCGCAACTACCCGCCGACGCTCGGCGTGATCGCCGACGTGCAGGTGTTCGCGCGCCAGCTGCTCGCGGGCCTCGCATCGCGGGCCGACATCGCCGCCGCGCTTTACGCGCCGTGGCTGGCCGAAGTGCGCGGCTGGCAGGCCGAGTGGGAAGCCTTCGTGCGCCCGCATTTCGGCGACAGCACGAGCCCACTTCGGCCCGAGTTCGTCGTCGGCACGCTGCAGAAGGTACTGCCCGACGACGTGATCCTCGCGCTCGACTCGGGCGTGCACCACAACTGGTTCATGCAGTTCTGGCAGGCGCGCTGTCCGCAGAGCATGCTCAACAGCTGGGGCTATTCGAGCATGGGCTTCGGCGTCTGCGGCGTCATGGGCGCGCAGCTCGCCGCGCCCGAGCGGCCTTGCGTGGCCGTGGTCGGCGACGGCGGCTTCACGATGCGCCTTATGTGCTGTGCACCGCGGTGGAGTACGAGCTGCCGGTCGTGTGGGTGATCTGGAACAACTTCGCCTGGGCCGCGATCCGCGACATCCAATACGGCCTCTTCGACGGCCGCGAGATCAGCACCGCGTTCTACAAGGGCGAAGGGGGCCAGCGCTACAACCCCGACTTCGCCGCCTGGGCGCGTGCGTGCGGTGCCGACGGCATCACGGTGACGCGGCCGCAGGAGCTGGCCGGCGCAGTGGAACTCGCGCTGAAGAACAAGCGCCCTTGCCGTCATCGACGTGCACGTGGACGCCGACGTGCGGCCGCCTTCCACCGGCACCTGGCCACTGCCGCCGATTCCGTTCAAGGAACCGGCGTTCGGCAAGCCGTACGTCGCCTGAGCGCGGTCGCGCTGGTCAACAGACAGCAAACAGCAAGCGAAGCACCGGAGAACGAATGGCTGAACTGAGCAATGGCTGAGCGACCACTGGCCGTGGTGTTCGGCGGCACGCGCGGCATCGGCGCGGCCTGCGTCGACGCTTTGCTGCGCGACGGCTACGACGTGGCGTTCACCTCGACTGCGCAGGCCGCGCCGGTGGCAGCACGCGGTGACGGTGGCTCGGGCCGCGCCGCCTGCTACGCCGCCGACGTGCGCGACGCCGCCGCCGTGGCGCGCGTGTTCGCCGACGCGGCGCGCGACTTCGGCAGCGCGCCGCAGGTGGTGGTGGCCAACGCCGGCATCAACCGGCCGCCGGGGCCGCTGGCGCAGTACCCCGACGAAGCCTTCCGCGACTTGGTGGAAGTGAATCTCGTCGGCGCCTTCAACGTGCTGCGCGAGGCGGCGCGGCGGGTGGCCGACGGCGGCAGCATCGTCGCGCTGACGACGTCGATGGTGCGCACCGCACCCGCGGGCGGCAGCGCCTACACGGCCACGAAGGCCGCGGTGGAGATGCTCGTGCGCGCGCTGGCGAAGGAACTGTCGCCACGCAAGGTTCGCGTCAACGCCGTCGCGCCGGGGCCGGTGGATACCGAGCTCTTCCGCGCCGGCAAGACCGACGAGATGCAAGCTCGCTCGGCCGCGTTGAGCCCCTTCAACCGCGTCGGCCAGGCCAGCGAAGTGGCCGAGGTCGTGAGCTTCCTGGTCTCGGAGCGCGCTTCGTGGGTGCAAGGCCAGGTCGTGCAGCCCAACGGCGGAATGGTCTGATCCGGTCTTCGCGTACACGCCACCATCGACAGAGCGGCGATGCCGGCGAGGAGGCCAGAGAAGCGCTTCGACGTCATCGTCGTCGGCGCCGGCGCCGCGGGCCTCACGGCGGCCGCGGTGGCCGCAGCCGTTGGCGCGCGCGTGCTGCTGCTGGAGCACTCGCCGCTCGTCGGTGGCACCACGGCCATCTCGGGCGGCATGGTGTGGGTGCCGGCGAACCACCTCGCGGCCGAGGCCGGCCAGGCCGACAGCCTCGACGCCGCGCGGACCTATCTGCGAAACACCGTGCCGGCGGGCGACGAGCGCGACCGCGCGTTGCTCGAAACCTTCCTCGTGCGCGGCGACGAGGCGATCCGCTACCTGCTCGCGCGCACCGCGCTGCGCCTGCGGCCGGTGCCGCGCTACCCCGACTACTACCCCGACCGGCCCGGTGCGACGGCCGGCGGCCGCGTGCTGGAGCCGATGCCCTTCGACGCCGGCGCGCTGCTGCCACCGAAGGCCTTCGCGTTGATGCGGCCACCGCTGCCGGAGTTCATGCTCTTCGGCGGCATGATGGTCCACCGCAGCGACATCCCGCATCTGCGGCGCGCCTGGCGTTCGCCGCGCTCGGCCTGGCACGCGGGCCGGCTCGTCGCGCGCTATGCGGCCGAGCGGCTCGGTGCGCCGCGCGGCACGACGCTGCACCTGGGCAACGCGCTCGTCGGCTGGCTGCTGAAGTCGGCGCTCGACCTCGGCGTCGAGGTGCGCGTGAACACGGCGGTGCGGCGGCTCGTGACCGAAGGTGGCCGCGTCACCGGTGTCGAGGTGGAGCAGCGCGGGCCCGCGCCGGGCGGCGTGCAGAGCGTGCAGAGCGTGCAGAGCGAGC
>JAXMEZ010000088.1:0-9664 GCA_046348035.1 Rubrivivax sp.
ACCAGGAGCGCGTCTACAGC
This sequence comes from Rubrivivax sp., assembly GCA_046348035.1. Classification (GTDB taxonomy): domain Bacteria; phylum Pseudomonadota; class Gammaproteobacteria; order Burkholderiales; family Burkholderiaceae_C; genus Rubrivivax. The sequence continues at coordinate 21 of JAXMEZ010000088.1, forward strand.
TACGCCGAGCTGCACCGCGAAGTGCAGCGCATGGCGGCGATCCTCCTCGAGCTGGGCGTCAAGAAGGGCGACCGCGTCCTCGTCTACATGCCGATGATCCCCGAGGCGGCGTTCGCGATGCTCGCCTGCACGCGCATCGGCGCGCTGCACTCGGTGGTGTTCGGCGGCTTCGCCAGCGTCAGCCTCGCCAGCCGCATCGACGACGCCGAGCCGGTGGCCATCGTCAGCGCCGACGCCGGCAGCCGCGGCGGCAAGGTGGTGCCGTACAAGCCGCTGCTCGACGAGGCGATCGCGCTCGCGAAGCACAAGCCGAAGAAGGTGCTGATGGTCGACCGCGGCCTGGCGCCCTTCGCGCGTACCGCCGGCCGCGACGAGGACTATGCGGCGCTCGCCGCGAAGCACCGCGACGCGCAGGTGCCGTGCGAGTGGGTCGAAGCCACGCACCCGAGCTACACGCTCTACACGAGCGGCACCACCGGCAGACCGAAGGGCGTGCAGCGCGACACCGGCGGCTACGCGGTGGCGCTGGCCGCGAGCATGAAGCACATCTTCCTCGGCAACCCGGGCGAGACGTACTTCAGCACCAGCGACATCGGCTGGGTCGTCGGCCACAGCTACATCGTCTACGGGCCGCTGATCTACGGCATGGCGACGATCATGTACGAGGGCCTGCCGATCCGCCCCGACGCCGCCATCTGGTGGAGCCTGGTCGAGAAGTACAAGGTCACCTCGATGTTCAGCGCCCCCACGGCGGTGCGCGTGCTGAAGAAGCAGGACCCCGCGGCGCTGGCGAAGCACGACCTCTCCAGCCTGCGGGCGCTCTTCCTCGCCGGCGAGCCGCTGGACGAGCCGACGGCGAAGTGGATCGCCGAGAGCCTGCGCAAGCCCATCATCGATAACTACTGGCAGACCGAGACCGGCTGGCCGATCCTGGCGCTGTGCAACGGCGTCGAGAAGCAGGCCTCGAAGTTCGGCAGCCCGGGCAAGGCGGTGTACGGCTACGACGTGCGGCTGCTCGACGAGAACACCGGCGCCGAACTCACGGGCGCCAACCAGAAGGGCGTGGTCGCCATCGCCGGGCCTTTGCCGCCCGGGTGCATGCAGACCGTGTGGCGCGACGACGAGCGCTTCGTGAAGACCTACTGGTCGAGCATCCCCGGCCGGCAGATCTACAGCACGTTCGACTGGGGCATCCGCGACGCCGACGGCTACCTCTTCATCCTCGGCCGCACCGACGACGTGATCAACGTTGCCGGCCACCGCCTGGGCACGCGCGAGATCGAGGAGAGCATCAGCTCGCACGCCAACGTGGCCGAGGTGGCCGTGGTGGGCGTCGCCGATCAGCTGAAGGGCCAGGTCGCGAGGGCCTTCGCGGTGCTGAAGGATCCGTCGAAGGCGGCAACGCCGGAGACGGCGCTGAAGCTCGAAGGCGAGATCATGAAGGTCGTCGACGACCAGCTCGGCGCCGTGGCGCGGCCGGCGCGCGTGCGCTTCGTGACGGTGCTACCGAAGACGCGCAGCGGCAAGCTGCTGCGCCGCGCGATCCAGGCCGTCTGCGAGGGCCGCGATCCGGGCGATCTGACGACGATCGAGGACCCGACGGCGCTGCAGCAGGTGAAGGACCTGATGACGGGGAAGTAGCGGGCAGCGCCTCGCGCACCCGCTGCGATCGGCGAGCAACGAGCAACGAGCAGCGAGCAGCGAGCGGCCACGCGAGGCCCGGCCCTCCATCGGGGGTGCCGGGCCTTCGCACTTTCGAAGGTGCCCGCGAGCGGGATGCGGCGGCGGTGCGAGGCGGCCACAGTGGCGGCAACTCGCAACGCCGTGGAGCCGCTCATGACCGCCTTGTCCATCGTCAGCCCATCGCGCCGCCGCTTGCTGCTCGGCTGCATCGCCGGCGCGGCCGTTCCCGCAGCACCGTCGTTCGCGGCCGCACCGGCACGCAGCCCGGCGCTGCAGCTCGCCCGCAGCGCGCCGCCCGACATCGACCCGCGCGGCTGGCTCGTCAGCGAAAAGCTCGACGGCGTGCGCGCGTACTGGGACGGCCGGCGGCTCTTCTTCCGCAGCGGCATCGCGGTCGTCGCGCCGCAGTGGTTCGTCGCCCGGCTGCCGGCGACGCCGCTGGACGGCGAGCCACTGTGGCTCGGCCGCGGGCGCTTCGAAGCGCTGGCGGGCACGGTGCGCCGCACGGCCGCGGTCGATGCCGAGTGGCGCGCCGTGCGCTACGAGGCGTTCGACCTTCCCGGCGCGCCGGGGCCGTTCGCCGAGCGCGCACGGAGACCGGCGCAGCTCGTGCGCGAGGCCGCATCGCCGGCGCTCGGCGCCGTGGCGCAGCACGAACTGCCGGATCGCGACGCGCTGCGGCGCTTCTACGACCGCGTGCTGCACGAAGGCGGCGAAGGGCTCGTGCTGCACCGCGCCGATGCGACGTGGCGCGCCGGCCGCAGCGACGCGCTGCTGAAGCTGAAGCCCGTTGCCGACGCCGAAGCGCAGGTCGTCGCGCACATCGCCGGCCGCGGGCGGCACGAAGGGCGCCTCGGCGCGCTGCAGGTGCGCACGGCCGAAGGCGTCGAGTTCCTGCTCGGCACCGGCCTCACCGATGCCGAGCGCGAACGGCCGCCGGCCATCGGCGCCTGGGTGACGTTCACCTACCGCGGCATGACGGCGCAAGGCGTGCCGCGCTTCGCGAGCTACCTGCGGCTGCGCGAGCCGGGCCGCAGTTGACGAAGCGCAGCGCGCCTACAGCACGTCGCTCGCGAAGTCCGCCAGCCGCGAGCGTTCGCCGCGCGCCAGCGTCACGTGGCCGCCGTGCGGCCAGCCCTTGAAGCGGTCCACCGCGAAGGTGAGGCCGGAGCTGCCCTCGGTGAGGTAGGGCGTGTCGATCTGCGCCAGGTTGCCCGAGGCACACGATCTTCGTTCCCGGGCCGGCGCGCGTCACCAGCGTCTTCATCTGCTTGGGCGTCAGGTTCTGCGCCTCGTCGATCAGCACGTACTTGTTGAGGAACGTGCGCCCGCGCATGAAGTTCAGGCTCTTGATCTTGATCTTCGCGCGCACGAGGTCGTTGGTGGCGGCGCGGCCCCATTCGCCGGCGCTGGAGTCGCTGCGCGCCAGCACTTCGAGGTTGTCGTCGAGCGCGCCCATCCACGGGCCCATCTTCTCCTGCTCGTCGCCCGGGAGGAAGCCGATGTCCTCGCCCACCGGCACGGTGACGCGGGTGACGATGATCTCGCTGTAGCGGCGGTCGTCGAGCACCTGCGCCAGGCCCGCGGCCAGCGTCATCAGCGTCTTGCCGGTGCCCGCCGTGCCTGCGAGGGTGACGAAGTCGCACTCGGGGTCCATCAGCAGGTTGAGCGCGAAGTTCTGTTCGCGGTTGCGCGCCGTCACGCCCCACACCGCGTTCTTGCCATGCGTGTAGTCGCGCAGCGTCTTCAGCACCGCGGTCTTGCCGGTGATCTCGGTGACGCGCGCTAGAGCATGGCGTCGCGCCGGGCGCTTCGAGGTAGACGAACTGGTTGATCAGCAGCACCGGCACCAGCGGCCCGCTGATGCGATAGAAGGTGTGGCCGCCTTGCTGCCAGCTTTCCATCGTCTTGCCGTGCCGCTCCCAGAAGTCGGCCGGCAGCGGCAACACGCCGGTGTAGAGCAGGTCGCCGTCTTCGAGCGCCTTGTCGTTGGTGTAGTCCTCGGCCGGCAGGCCGAGTGCGCGCGCCTTCACGCGCATGTTGATGTCCTTGGACACCAGCACCACGTCGCGCCTCGGGCAGCTGTTCGCGCAGCGTCTGCACGACGCCGAGGATCTGGTTGTCGGCCTTGCCCTGGCGGCAGGCCGGCGGGCAGCTTGATGTCGTAGAGCGTCGTCTGGAAGAAGAGCTTGCCGCCGGCTTCGCGGTGGCCGGTGGTCGCCAGTTCGATGCCCGCCTTGGGGTCGCTGGCGGCGGCGTGGCCGTTGAGCGTCGCCGACTTCGCCAGCGCGTCGAGCTCGCGGCTCACCTGGCGGGCGTTGCGCGCGACCTCGCTCATGCCCTTCTTGTGGTCGTCGAGCTCCTCCGAGCGTGATCATCGGCAGGAACACGTCGTGTTCCTCGAAGCGGAAGAGGCAGCTCAGGTCGTGCATCAGCACGTTGGTGTCGAGCACGAAGAGCTTGGCCGGCCCCTGCGCGCCGTTGCGCGGCTTGCGCGGTTTCGCGATGGGTTGCGGCAGCGGTGCACGCGGCGCGGCGACCTGCGCCGGGGCAACCGGGGGCGCCATCGGCGCAGCGGCCACTGGTGCAAGAGGTGCTAAGGGTGCCGGGGGTGCAGCAGGCGCCACCGGCGGCCGCAGCAGCACCGCCTGCCGCGAGTCGTGCAGGTCGAGCGCGGCCTGCGCCGGCGCTTCGGTCCCGGCGCGCGTCTTCAGCGATCGTTTGTCGGCCTTCGGCGCGGCCTGGGTGTCGTAGGCGGCGGCCGGAAGCTGGTCGCCGGGGCGGGCAGGGGGCTTGGGCAGTGGCATGCGGGCTTCGTCAGAAGCGCCGGCAACCAGGGTTCAGCAAGCTCGCCGGCGCGAAGCCGGAGCGACAAAGCGCGCTCCGGCGCCTCGTCAGGCGGCTTTCTTCAGCGCCTTGACCGCTTTGAGAACTTCCTCGACGTGGCCGGCCACCTTGATGCCGCGCCACTCGGCACGCATCACGCCGCTGGCGTCCATCAGGAACGTGCTGCGCTCGATGCCCTTGACCTTCTTGCCGTACATGATCTTGTTCTTCACGACGCCGAACATGTGGCACAGCTTCTCTTCGGTGTCGGCGATCAGCTCGAACGGCAGCTCGAGGTTGGCCTTGAACTTCTCGTGCGAAGCCAGGTTGTCGCGCGAGACGCCGAACACCACGGCCCCGGCCTTCAGGAAGTCCTTGTGGTGGTCGCGGAACTGCATCGCCTCGGTCGTGCAACCGGGCGTGTTGTCCTTGGGATAGAAATACAGCACCACCGCGTGTCCGAGATGGCTGTGCGGCGTGAACTTCACGCCGCCGGTGGCGGCCGCTTCGAACTCCGGGAGGGGCTTGTTGATGGCAGGCGTCATGGAGGAGCTTCTGGGCGGCCGACAGCTTGCAATTATAAGGTCGCCGCCGCACCTCGACGCCCGGCTACCCCACGCCCAGCAGCAGTGCTGCCAGCACGCGCCGGCGCTCGCTCACCAGCACGTTGTAGGTGCGGCAGGCGGCAGCGGTGTCCATGCACTCGATGCCGATGCCGTTGGCCGCCAGCGGCCTCAGCAGTGCCGGCGGCGCGAAGCGCATCCGCGCGCCGCTGCCGAAGATGACGAGCTCGGGTTCGAAGGCCGCCATGCGCTCGAAATCGGCCTCGCTCAACTCGCCGAACGCGGCCACCGCCCAGGGGCTCACTTCGCCGGCCCAAGGCACGAGCACGCTGCCCTCGTAAGGCGCGCTGCCGACCCACAGGCGCGCGCCGGCACCGCTGCCGGCCGCCCCGTTGTCGAAGCGCGCGATCATGTTGGCGCCGGCCAATGTCTCGGGCACGAACTTCATCGCGTGGATAATTCTAAGTGCCGCCTCCCGCGGTGCTCCTCCGAGGGTCTTGTGACCCTCTGCTCACCTTGAACGCCCCACTCCGGTCCTCGATCGTCCCTTCGCTCGCCCGGCCGCTGGCCAAGTCGGCCAAGCTCGCCAACGTGGCCTACGACATCCGCGGCCCGGTGCTCGACAAGGCGCGCCAGATGGAGGAAGAGGGGCAGCGCATCATCAAGCTGAACATCGGCAACGTTGCCGCGTTCGGGCTCGAGCCGCCCGACGAGATCGTGCAGGACATGATCCGCAACCTGCCTGACGCGGCCGGCTACACCGACAGCAAGGGCTTGTTCGCGCCGCGCAAGGCTGTCGTGCACTACACGCAGGAGAAGGGCGTGCGCGGCGTGACGGTGGACGACGTCTACCTCGGCAACGGCGCCTCCGAGCTGATCCAGATGGCGGTGAGCGCGCTGCTCAACGACGGCGACGAGCTGCTGATCCCCACGCCCGACTTCCCGCTCTACACGGCGGTGACGGGGCTTTCCGGCGGCGTGCCGGTGCACTACCGCTGCGACGAAGGCGCCGGCTGGCTGCCCGACCTCGACGACATCCGCAGCCGCATCACGCCGCGCACGCGCGGCATCATCGTCTGCAACCCGAACAACCCCACCGGCGCGCTGTACCCCGACGACCTGCTGCGCGGCATCCTCGAGATCGCCCGCCAGCACCAGCTGGTCGTCTTCGCCGACGAGATCTACGACAAGACGCTGTACGACGGCAACACGCACACGAGCGTCGCCGCGCTCGCCGACGACGTGCTCGTCCTCACCTTCAACGGCCTGTCGAAGAACTACCGCTCTTGCGGCTACCGCGCCGGCTGGATGGTGGTGAGCGGCGAGAAGCGCCACGCGCGCGACTACATCGAGGGCCTGAACATGCTCGCGTCGCTGCGCCTGTGCAGCAACACGCCGGGGCAGCTGGCCATCCAGACGGCGCTCGGCGGCTACCAGAGCATCAAGGACCTGGTCGCGCCTTCGGGGCGCCTGTGCAAGCAGCGCGACAAGGCCTACGAACTGCTGAGCCAGATCCCCGGTGTCAGCGTCGTCAAGCCGAAGGCGGCGCTGTACATGTTCCCGCGCCTCGATCCGAAGCTTTACCCGATCGACGACGACCAGCAGTTCGCCTACGAGTTGCTGGCCGAGGAGAAGGTGCTCATCGTGCAAGGCACCGGCTTCAACTGGCCCGAGCCGGACCACTTCCGCATGGTGTTCCTGCCCAACGTCGACGACCTCGCCGAAGCGGTGGGCCGCATCGAGCGCTTCCTCGCCCACTACCGCAAGCGCCACGCCGGCGCCCACGCCGCCTGAGGCCGCCGCGATGACAGCACGACAAGCCGCGGCGAGCGCGCCCGCCGCCGGACGACGCGAGGCCGAACCGAAGCCCATCCAGGTGGGGCTGCTCGGCATCGGCATCGTCGGCAGCGGCACCTTCAAGGTACTGCAGCGCAACCAGGAGGAGATCCGCCGCCGCGCCGGGCGCGAGATCCGCATCACGATGGTGGCCGACCTCGACACCGCACGCGCGCGCAGCATCGTCGGCAGCGCCGCCGAGGTGGTGGGCGATGCGCGGGCGGTGATCGCCAACCCCGACATCGACATCGTCGTCGAGCTGATCGGCGGCTACGGCATCGCCAGGACGCTGGTGCTGGAGGCGCTTGCTGCCGGCAAGCACGTGGTCACCGCCAACAAGGCGCTGCTGGCCGTGCACGGCAGCGAGATCTTCGCCGCCGCGCGCGCCAAGGGCGTCATCGTCGCCTTCGAGGCGGCCGTGGCCGGCGGCATCCCCATCATCAAGGCGCTGCGCGAAGGGCTCACCGCCAACCGCATCGAGTGGGTGGCCGGCATCATCAACGGCACGACCAACTTCATCCTCTCGGAGATGCGGGCCAAGGGGCTGGACTTCGGCGCCGTGCTGAAGCAGGCGCAGGCGCTCGGCTATGCCGAGGCCGACCCGACCTTCGACATCGAAGGCGTCGATGCCGCGCACAAGGCGACGATCATGAGCGCCATCGCCTTCGGCATCCCGGTGCAGTTCGAGCGCGCCTACGTCGAGGGCATCACGGCGCTGCAGGCGGCCGACATCCGCTATGCCGAGCAACTGGGCTACCGCATCAAGCTGCTCGGCATCACGAAGCGCCGCGACGACCTGACGGCGGCCGCGGGCGGTGCAGGCAACGTGGGGGGCGCCGGCGGTATCGAGCTGCGCGTGCACCCGACGCTGGTGCCGAGCCAGCGCCTCATCGCCAACGTCGAAGGGGCGATGAACGCCGTCGTCGTGCACGGCGACGCGGTCGGCACGACGCTGTACTACGGCAAGGGCGCGGGCAGTGAACCCACGGCGAGCGCCGTCGTCGCCGACCTCGTCGACATCACGCGCCTGCACACGGCAGACCCCGACCACCGCGTGCCGCACCTGGCGTTCCAGCCCGGGGCGCTGGCGGCCACGCCGATCCTGCCGATCGCCGAGGTGGTGACCTCGTTCTACCTGCGCCTGGTCGTCGCCGACAAGGCCGGCGTGCTGGCGCGCATCACCGGCATCCTGGCCGAGAACGACATCAGCATCGACGCCGTGCTGCAGCGGGAAAGCGCCGAGGGCGAGAACCAGACCGACCTCATCATCCTCACGCACGACACGGTCGAAGGGCGCATGGACAAGGCGCTGGCGCAGATGCAGGCGCTGCCCACGGTGCTGGCGCCGATCGTGCGCATCCGCAAGGAAGAGCTGAGCTGACGCCGCGCGCGGCAGCCGGCCACCACGCAAGCGATGAAGTACCTCAGCACGCGCGGCGACGCGACGCCGCGCGGTTTCTCCGACATCCTGCTCGAAGGCCTGGCGCCCGACGGCGGCCTGTACCTGCCCGAGCGCTACCCGCGCGTCGACGCCGCGACGCTCGCGCGCTGGCGGCCGCTGCCGTATGCCGAGCTGGCGCTCGAAATCCTTTCGCTCTTCATCGACGACATCGCACCGGCCGACCTGGCGCGCCTCGTGCGCGAGACCTACACCGAGGCCGTCTTCGGCACGCCGGAGATCACGCCGCTGACGAAGCTCGAAGACGGCCTCTTCGTGCAGGGCCTGTCGAACGGCCCGACGCTCGCCTTCAAGGACATGGCGATGCAGCTGCTCGGCAGGCTCTTCGAGCACGAGCTGGCGCGCCGCGGCGAGACGCTCAACATCCTTGGCGCCACGTCCGGCGACACCGGCAGCGCCGCCGAGTATGCGATGCGCGGCAAGCGTGGCATCGCCGTCTTCATGCTCAGCCCGCACGGCCGCATGAGCCCGTTCCAGCAGGCGCAGATGTTCAGCCTGCCAGACGCCAACATCCACAACCTCGCCATCGAGGGCGTCTTCGACGACTGCCAGGACATCGTCAAGGCGGTGGGCAACGACCTCGCGTTCAAGCGCCGCTGGAAGATCGGCACCGTCAACAGCATCAACTGGGCGCGCCTGCTGGCGCAGGTGGTGTACTACTTCGCCGGCTTCTTCCGGGCCACGCGCTCCAACGGCGGACCGGTGAGCTTCGCCGTCCCGAGCGGCAACTTCGGCAACATCTGCGCCGGCCACGTGGCGCGCATGATGGGCTTGCCGATCCGCCGCCTGGTGCTGGCCACCAACGAGAACGACGTGCTCGACGAGTTCTTCCGCACCGGCACCTACCGCCCGCGCGGCGCCGCCGAGACGCACGAGACATCGAGCCCGAGCATGGACATCAGCAAGGCGAGCAACTTCGAGCGCTTCGTCTTCGACCTCGTCGGCCGCGACGGCGCGCGCACGCGCAGCCTCTTCGCCGACGCACTGGCGCGCGAAGGCGGCTTCACGGTGAGCCGCGCCGAATTCGCGCGCATCGGCGAATACGGCTTCGTCTCCGGCCGCAGCACGCATGCCGACCGGCTGGCGACCATCCGCACGACGTGGCAGCGATCGGAGCGGCTCGTCGACACGCACACGGCCGACGGCCTCAAGGTGGCGCGCGAGCACCTCGAGCCCGGCGTGCCGATGATCGTGCTGGAGACGGCGCAGCCGGCGAAGTTCGCCGAGACGATCCGCGAAGCGTTCGCCGGGGAGGGTGGTGAAGGCGGCGAAGCACC
>JAXMEZ010000089.1:0-9586 GCA_046348035.1 Rubrivivax sp.
GGGCCGGCCTTCGACGGCTGGAGCGGGGGCGCCGGCGTCTCGGTCAACACGCCGGCCTATCCCGGCTACCGCGACCGCGCGCACATCAGCTATCGCAGCCTCGACGCGATCGCGCTGCTGCGACTGGCGGCGCTGTCGCCGGCGGCCGTGCCGGCGGAAGTCGTGGCCAACATCCGCCGTCTCGTCGCCCAGGGCTCGCTGCTGCCCTGGGTGGGCAGCGAACTGGCGCGCGCCGGCATGCCGGTGGCGCTGGATGAAGCGGTGGCCTATCGCCATGCGCGCAGCGCCGGCGCCTGGGAGATCGAAGCGCAGGTGTGGGCGCTCGAGCGGCTGGCTGCCGGGCGATGAGATCAGGCGTCAGGCAAGCGTCGCAGATCCGCGGCGCCGCCGCCCTCTCGCGCCGTCGCGGCGGCTGTGCCAACCCCGTGTCGCGCCGTCCGACCCTTTGGCCACACGTGACCTATCAGCCACACCAACACGGCAAAGGGGATGTTGGTCAGCAGGTAGTAAAGGTAGTTGCCGTTGAGCAGGTCGATGAACCGGTAGCACAGGTAGGCCGCGTAGGCGCTGAAGAGGAACTGCGAGCCGTTCGCCGCGACGATTCGAATGCTCCAGCGCAGGAGCGCCATGGTCGCAATGCCGCCGGCCACGCAGCCGAGCAGGCCGCCGGCGACGTACGCATACGCGAAGGCGAGCGAGTTCGAGTGGCTGGAGTCGATGCCTTGGTGGAAAAACTCCACCCCGATCTTGCTTTCGATGGGCGGCTCGGTGATCGGCCACACCCAGGCGTTCGCCGGCAGGCCATCGCTGGGGTGGATGATGCCCAACACGTCCAGCGAGTGCACGTAGATCGCGGCGACGTCCAGAGGGACTGTCAGCAGCCGGTTGAAGATGGATTCGCCGAAGACCTCGAGCGTGTGCCACAGGTCGTAGTCGCGCGTGAACAACTCGGGCTGCATGGCGAAGAACGTGCCTGCCACGAGCGCCAGGCCCAGCGGAGCGGCCACGAGCAGCCGGCGCAGCGTGGTGCGGGCATCGGTTTGCCAGTACAGGAATGCGGCGATGGCGTAATTGACGATGGTGGCCTTCTGCCCGGACCACAGCGCGACGTAAGCCGCCGCGATGAACGTCGCGACGGCCAGCCATCGCGACGGCCGGTCGTGTCGCCAGCGCGTCAGCACGCCGTAGGCCAGCGTCAGCGAAGCCGGGGCCAGCACGTCGCGTGCAAGCACGTACACGCGCACGAACCCTACATCGGGATTGAGCTTGATGGCGTCCTCGCGGGCGAGCGCGGCTCCGAACGTGTCGCCCGTGACCATCGCCTCGATCATCGGCGAGCGGGGGCCGATCAGCGCCACGTAGCCTGCGGCGAGCAGCATCAGGCCGGCCAGCAGGCGAAAGCCCCGTCGGGTCTCGTCGTCGGCGCGCAGGGCCGGGTCCGCGGGCAGCAGCGGGAACATCGCCGTCCCCAGTGCCAGCCCGGCCAGGAAGAGCGCGCAGGCGAGGACGGCCTTGATCACCGACTCGTCGCTGGCGATATCGCTCTCGATGAAGAACGCCGGCAGGAAGACCGTCAGCGAATACAGCACCAACGCCATCCAGAAGAACTTGCGGCCGCTGATCATCGCGGCGCATTCTCACAGACGGCCCGCAGACGGGCGCTGCGCAGCACCAGCGACGAACGACCCCGGTGCTCGACCGACAGCGCCATTGCGGTGGTCGCCGGCGGAAGCAGAACGCGCCGGCGCACCGTGCGCGTTTCGCCGTCGCGCAGCGGCAGGTCGGCCAGCAGGCGGATCTGCCTCGCCGCCTTGCCGGCCGCGCCTTGCGCGACCAGGTAGGCCAGCACATAGCCACGACCGGTCAACTCGATCTCCAGCAGCCACTCGGCGGCGGCACCCGGGCCGAGGGTCAGCGCATCGCTGCGCAGCACCGTCGAGCTCTCACGCAGGAAGGTCAGCGGCGTGCGGTTCAACCCCGCCGATACCGCGCCAGGCCGCCGGCGCGAGGTCGCCGCGCAGCACGTCTTGCGGCCGCCGAAGACGAAGCTCCTCGGTGCGTTGCCAGCCGGCGAACGGCCGCGCGGCGCAGGTGGCGCTTGCGGCGGGCATCGGATCGCGCAGCCGGTACCTGGAAGCCGCCCTCGTCGGCAACGAGCTCGGACAAGGACGGCGCGGCGAGCACCTCCGCGAGGCGCGAGTTGTACAGCGGCGGCAACCAGTCCGGGCACGTGAACGTGTGTGACGCCGCGCTCGCGCAGCCAGCGCGCCGCGCTCGCCGCATCGCCCAGCCCGTAGAAGGCCACCATCTGCGGGTCGAGGTAGCTCAGCATGCGCTGGCGCGAATGGAACATGTCCGCCGGCTTCAGCGTCAGCACCTTCGTTGTCGCCGCGGGCAGCGCAGCCAGCCGGCGCTGTACCGCCATCGGTGCCCACCAGTCCAGCGCTGCGCCGTCGGCAAGCACGGCCGAGCGCCAGACCGGCCAGGCGCGGTAGACCATCATCGCCGCCAGTTCGCCAGCGTCAGCGCGGCCAGCACGCCGAGCACGGCAGCGCGGCGCGGCGGCCGCCGCGCCCGGCTCGCCGGCCAACGCCACCGTGGCAAGGGCCGCTGGGGCATGTTGACGAGCATGTAGCGCTCGTTGCGCACCATCACGTCGACGCCCAGCAGCAGCGAGACGGCGGCCCGGCCAGCAGGTGGTAGACGACGAGGACCAGACCGGCCACTGCGAGGGCCGGCGCATCGCCGGCGGTGCCGCATAGCGGCCTGCCAGTGCGCTCGGCTGCGTCGGCGCGGCGGGGCGCGCGGCGCGGCCCCAGGCCCGCCACGCGAGCAGCAGCCGGCACGCCAGCCAGAAGACGAGCGAGTACGACTCGATCGCGAACCAGCCCTTCAGGAGCCCGTACTGAACCCGCTCGGCCGGCGTGCCGAGCAGGCGCATCACCGTGAAGTACGGCCAGTCGAGCAGAGGCGAGCGCGAAGACGACGGGGTTGTCGCTGACCGGGTTGCCGAACAACTCGACGTTGCGGATGTAGGGCCAGGCGGCGATCGCGGCGGCCACGGCCAGCATGGCCACCGCTTCGCGGCAGGCGACGGCCAGCGCCGCGCCGGCGCGCAGCTGGCGCAGGCGCGCCACCGCCCCAGCGCCGGCACCAGCAACGCCGGGAAGATCACGCTCACCGAATGCGTCCACCAGCACCGGCGCCGAGCGCGATGCCGATGCACGCACCGCGCCGCGGCGGCGCCTCGAGGCCGACGACGAGGGCCAGCGCCAGCGTCGGCCGGCACCGGCAGCGCGTCGATCAACGAAGACGCGGCGCCGAGGTACAGCAGCGGCGCGGCCGGAAGGCACCGCCGCGAACCAGGCTTGCCGCGCGCGCGGCCGCCAAGGCCGGCCAGCGCCGCCACGAGCAAGGCCGAGGTCACCAGGAACCACGGTGCGATGAGCCGCACCAGCGCCGCGTCACCATCGTGCCCCTGGAGCGCGAGGCGAGCGCGATCAGCGAGACATACAGCGGCGGATGCGTCCACGGCCCGAAGCCCGACTGCGGCTGCGCCCCGGGTCGAGGACCAGGTACAGGCGCAGGTCGCCGGCGGCGCTGTGGATCTCGCGCCCGGCGATGGCGTATTCGAGGGCGTCGTTCTGCGTCAGCAGGATCAGCGCCGCCAGCGCAAACAGCACGAGCACGCTACAGCGCGAAGATGCCCGCCGCCCAGCGCGCGACCGGGTCGCCCCAGGCGTAGGGGCCGGCGGCTGCTTCGTGCCGAGGTGGAGGAGTGCGCCGGCGCCCGGCCGCCCACAGCGCCAGGGCGCCGGCCAGCAGACGTCCCATCACGACGCCCCACCGCGCGCCCGCAGCGAGCCCGGGCACGAACCACAGCACGAGCACGGCCGAGAGGCCGAGCAGCAGCGGGGCCATCGCCAGGCCGGCGGTCTCGGGCACCCAGGCAGCGCGGGCGCGCGGCGACCAGGGCATGAGCCGCGCAAGGCCGAGCCCGACGAGGCTGGCCAGCAGGACCGCGGCGCTCGCGGGCAGCCAGCCCGTCATCGCCGGCCCGTCCGGCCGCGAAGGGCGTGCTGCATCGTCAACGGTCGCTGGGACCGGCCGCGGTGCAGGCCGGGCATGGCAGCGCGTCCGGCACGGGTCATCGATCCGCCTCGGCGCATACCGGCGTCAGCCGCGCCGATATCGGCTTCAACCACGAGCCGGCGCGATGCTCCAGGCGCAGTTCGACGCGCTGCGCATCATCGTCGATGCGCAGGCGGCGTTGCAGCACCCGCACGCCGGAGGCGGCGGCGAGCGGCTGCTCGGCCACCAGCTGCTGCACGCCGCCGGAGCCGCGCTGGCGCGCGAGCACCTGGACATGCCCCTCGCCTTGCAGTTCGACCACGAGCAGCCACTCGGTGGCCTTGTCCGGCGTCGAGCGCAGCGGCGGCAGCGGCGGCAACGGCAGCACCACCTCCGAGCGCAGCACGGTGTTGGTCTCGCGCAGGAAGAACGGCGTCGGGTTCCACGAGTTCGAGACAGCGCCCGGCGGCAACGGCGCGGCGGCGCCGAGACTGATGCGACGCAGGTTCTTGCGACCACCGAGCACCAGCTCGCGCGAGCGCTGCCAGCCGGCAAACGGCAGTGAAGCGGCGCAGCCGGTGCGGGATGCGCCCGTCGGATCGTCCGGCGCGCGCAGGCGATAGACCTGGTAGCCGGCGGCATCGAAGCTCAGCTCGGCGAACCGCGAATCGGCCAGCACCGACTCGAGGGCCGAGTTGTAGACCGGCGGCAACCAGTAGTCGGGCAGGTGCACATGCGTCACACCCAGGTCGCGCAGGCGCTGCGCGGCAGCACGCGGCTCGCTCTCGCCGTAGAACGGCTGCAGGCGCGGGTCGAGGTAGCTCAGCATCGTGCGGCCGGCATAGAACATGTCGGCCGGCTTCATCGACAGCACCAGGCTCGACGCCGGCGTCTCGCGGCGCAGGTAGTCCACCGCGCCGTAAGGGCCCCAGCGCTGCAGGCGCGTGCTCTCGCCGGCGAGCGCGCCGGCGCTCGCCTGGCGCTCGGCATTGAGCTGGCCGAGGCGATACAGCACCAGCACCGCCAGCTGCATGCCCAGCAGCAGCACGATGGCCCCGCGCAGGCGCGGCCCGCGCATCGCACGAGCCGCGAGGATGGCCGCGGCGGGCAGCAGCACCAGCATGTAGCGCTCGTTGCGCACCATCAGATCGACGCCCAGGATCACGGCGAGCAGCGCGCCGGCCAGGTACAGCCCGACGGTGGCCAGCGCCAGCGCCGGCACGTGCACCGACTCGTCGGGCATCGACGGAAGCGGCTGCCGGCGCTGCAGCAGCGCCGGCAGCGCCAGCCAGAAGACGATCGAGTAGGCCTCGACCGCGAACCACGGCTTGAGCAGGCCGTACTGCACCAACTCGCCGACGCTGCCGAGGCCGCGCTGCTGCTTGAAGTACGAGGCCCAGTCGAGCGAGGGCAGTGTGAACACGAGCGGGTTGTCGCTGACGGGCGTGCCGAAGAGGGCAACGTTGCGCAGGTACGGTGCGCTGCCGACGACGAGCGCCACCGTCAGCGCCAGCACGCCCGTGGTCAGCGCCGCCGGCAACCGCGCCGGCCACGGCCCGCGGCCCTGCAGCACGAGCAGCGGCAGCAGCAACGGCGCGAAGAGCACCGCCTGCGAGTGGGTCCACAGCGCCAGCCCGAGCATGATGCCGATGCAAAGCGGCCGCAGCCACCAGCGCGGCGAAGGCGCCGCACGGGCTGCCGAGGCCGCCACTGCCTTGGCCGCCGAAGCCGGTGCCGGTGTCGACAGCGCTGCCACGGCGACGAACGCGAGGACGTCATGCCGAGCACGGGCAGCGCATCGATGAGCGCCGAGGCGGCGCCCAGGAAAAGCAGTGGCGCGCTGACCAGAAGCAAGGCCGCCAGCGGCCGTCCTGCGGCCGCGCCGGGTCCGCCCAGCGGACCAGCGCGGCGACGCACAACGCGGCGCCGCCCAGGCACCACGGTGCCACCAGCCGCATCAGCAGCGCATGCTCGCTCGTACCCTGCAGCGCGAAGCCCAGCTCGAGCAAAGCCACGTACAGCGGTGGATGCGTCCACGGGCCGTAGAAGCCCGAGGGATGTCCCTGCGCCTGCAGCACCGGGTAGCTGGCGAGGTCGCGAGTGTCGAACAGGATGCGCCCGACGGTGGCGTACTCGAGGGCGTCGTTCTGGATCAGCGGCACCGTGGCCACGTCGAGCAGCAACGCCACGAAGAAGCCGCAGGCGAGCACTGCGGCCGGGCTGCTGGGCAACAGGTCGCGCGCGGGCACGATCGCGCGGCGCGTCGCGCCTGATATCCACCCGGCGAGGCCCGCCACGCCCAGCAGGCCGAAGGCGACGCCAGCCTGGGTGCGTGCCGGAGCGCCGGGCAATACCGCGAGCACCGCCACCATCGCCAAGCCCGCCAGCAGCGGCGCCGCTCCGAGCCCGGCGGCCAGTGCGACGCCGGCTTCGCGGGCGCGCGGCGCCCAGGGCCAGGCGCCCACCAAGGCAAGGCCGGCGGCGCTGGCCAGCGCCATCAGCAAGGCCCACCCGGCCAGCGGCATCAGCACCTGTTCGAACATCACCGCCGCCGCCCGTGCTCAGCCGCACCCGATGCCGTTGGCCGCCAGCAAGCGCCGGCCGCGCGGCGCCTCAGGCGTGCAGCCCGAGCGTGTCCAGTTCGTTGACACGCCGCACGACGGTGTCGAAGTCCAGGCCGATCGTGTCCAGGTACCAGCGCAGCGTCTGTGCACGCGGCCGGTTCTCGGTGATCACCGCCGCGAGCGCCTTCTCGCGCGTGATGTGGCCCTCGCGGATCTGGTTGCTGCGGAAGGTGTCGAACTCGGTGAAGCCGCGCGCCTGGCAGTAGATGTAGTTGTAGAACGGCGCCGTGCCGTCGCCGATGCGCCAGGTGCTCGGCGAATCGGGCGCCAGCTCCCAGTCGTATTCGCCGAGCAGGCAGTGGTTCACCTCGTCCTCGTTCCAGACGAAGTGGTCGAAGATGAAGTAGAAGTCGCGCCGCGGCTCGAAGTAGTAGGCGGTGAAGGCACCGAAGGTGTCGCGCAGCGAGCGGTTCAGGTACGCCGGGTTCTGCAGGAAGCGCAGCCCGTAGTAGGCGGCCAGGCGTGCCTTGCGCCCGAACGAGAGGTAGTCGACGCGCTTCTTGCCGAAGTCGGGGGCGACGCCGCAGAAGCCGCTCTTGAAGTCGGTGTTCTCCAGCGGGTTGGCACACCACAGGTCGAGCGCGATGCCGGTCTGCCGCTTGAGCTGGTTGACGACGCGGAAGAAGTGCTTGTCGCCGGCCATGAACAGGGGCACCAGGCCGAATCGGGCTTCTTCAGCCAGGCGCTGACGTTGCGCCGGATGTTGTCGCGCTTGCTCGCGATGTCGGCCGAGACGAGGATGTTCTGGATGCCGAGCTGGCCGCAGATGCGCGCGATGTTGCGCCGCGCCAGGTCGGTGACCATGCCCCAGTCGTAGGTGAAGGTCACCGGCGAGACCGGAACTCCTTCTTGATGAGGTGCAGGCCGTAGCTGGAATCGCGGCCGCCGCTGAAGGCGACCAGAACGTCGGGATCCTCGCCGCTGCGGCGGTACTTCTCGAGCGTGCGGATGAAATCGCGCCGGCTCTCCTGCGGGTGCATGCCGGCATAGCGGGGACGGTAGCTGGCGCAGTAGTTGCACACGCCCTGGGCGTCGAAGGCGATGAAGGGGAAGGTCTCGGGCAGCACGCAGCGCGTGCAGCGCTTGAGCCGGCTGATGCGCTCTTCGCCGTAGCGCAGCAGTGATTCGTCGGCGGCGCGTGCCAGCACCGCCGGTGCGCGAACGACGCCGCTCACGGCGTCGTGGTGCTCGGTGGGCGGTCGCTGCAGCGGCACGAAGATGCCTTCGGCGGCAGGGCTCGGCTTCGCGCTGGCCACCGCGGCGCCGTTGCTGTGCGCCTTGCCGCTGACCGCCGCCAGGTCGAACCGCTCGGCGCCGCCGCGGCCCAGCAGATCGAGCGCCAGGCCATGCCCCGGCGAAAGCCACTTCACCGCCGGGGCTCCGAGCGACTTCTGCGCGGCGCTTTCCAGGATGTAGCGCTCCGAGGCGAAGACGAGATAGCCCTCGTCGAGGCGGTCGCAGTAGTAGAGGTCGCCGGTGTTGGTGGCCAGCGCAACGGTGGCGCCAGCGTCGTTCACCCAGGCGACCGAGGCGGCACCCTCGAGTTGCCCGAACATCGAGCGCGTGGCGGCTGCCGCGTCCTGGCCGGCTGCCTGCGCGGCGTCGACGAGCGCGGCCATCACCTCGGTGTCGACTTCCGCGCGCCGCGGCAGCTGCGGATGGCTGCGCCACAGCTCGTCGACGTTGACGCAGATGCCGTTGTGGATCATCGACACGTGGCCCGAGCGCACCGGCTGGTTGTTCTGCGGCAGCTCGGCGGTGCCGTTGGTCACCAGGCGCGAGTGCGCCAGCAACGCCAGCGGCTGCGCCGTCTTGCCGTTGGCGCCGATCGCTTCGCCCACGGGCCCTTGCAGCAACGCCGCGTAGTCGGGCGAGGCGAGCAGCTCGGTGGCACGCTGTGCGCCTTTCAGCGTCCAGGCGCGCCCGGCAGCGGGCAGGTACACGTGCAGGCCGGCGGACTCCTTGCCGCGGCTTTCGGACAGCTCGTACAGGTTGGCCAGCAGCGCGCGGGCGCGCCCAGCGCCGAGCGCCGCGTCCTTGCGCATCAAGATGCCGAAGATGCCGCACATGGTGTTCGGGTCGAGAGTCTCAGGTTCGGAAGCGGTTGGTCAGCAGGTTCCAGCCCACGACCTGCCGGCTGAACACCAGCAGCGCCGTGGCCCCCGCCAGGTAGCTCATCGCCGTGCCGCAGGCGGCGCCGGCGATGCCCAGCGCCGGCAGCAGCAGCACTGCCACCAGCGCGTTGATGCCCACCGTGAGCACCTGCTGCAACGTCTGGTAGCCGGGGTGGCCACTGACCATGAGCAGGTTGTCGAAGGGCACCAGCGTCGACACCAGCACGAGCCCGCTCATGAGGATGACCAGCGAGGGCATGCCTTCGTGCAAGTCCTTGTGCGGCACGACATAGGTCGAAAGCAGCCACAGCGCCGCCACGGCCAGCGCCGCCATCGTCAGCGTCGCCGGCAGCACCAGGCGTGCCGACTGTCGCCGCAGCGCCATGGCCTGCGCGTGGTCGGCATCGCGCAGCGAGCCCACCAGCACCGGGTTGAAGTTCAGGCGGATCATCGCCAGCACGTGGTAGACGCCGTCGACCATCATCGCCGCGAAGCTGTAGATGCCGACGTCGCGGTCGGCCATGAAGACGCCGATCAGCAGCACGTCGATGCGCGAGTTGAACTCGGCGAACATGCCGGCCGCCAGCCCCTTGACGCCGAAGCGCAGGTGCGTGCCGAGCCACTGGCGGTCGAACGCCAGTTGCTGCGCCAGGCCGCGGCGAACAAGGTAGCCGACGGCGCCGGCGGCGGTGGCCGTCTCGGCGAGCAGGAACGCCAGCGTCGACATCTCGATCGGCAGCGGGCTCGCGGCCACCGCGCACACGGCGGCCATCACGA
>JAXMEZ010000009.1:0-105030 GCA_046348035.1 Rubrivivax sp.
CGCCGCAAACAAGCGCCGCGCCCTGCCCGCGCAGACCTTTGCCGCCACGCCCTTCGCACGAGGTCTTCAGTTCCGCGCCTTCGCGGCACACGAACGCTCGCTTCGGCACATCCGCTTTGTCGCCACGGCGCCCGCGTGCAAGACTGCAAGAATCGCGTACTCATACGCACGGCTAGACGAGAGACCCGAATGCAACCGATGACCCACTGGCAGCGCATCGAAGCGGCGCTGCGAGGCGAACCGACCGACCGTCCGCCGGTGGCGCTGTGGCGCCACTTCCCCGAGGACGACCTGGACCCCGCCAAGCTGACGGCGCACACGCTGGCGTGGCAGCGGCAGTGGGATTTCGACCTCGTGAAGTTCATGCCCTCGGGCACCTATGGCGTCGAGGACTGGGGCGCGGGCACGGCCTATCGCGGCTCGGCCAACGGGGCGCGCGAAGTGGTGAAGCCCGCCGTCACGCGCACCGAAGACTGGCTGAAGCTCACCGCGCTCGACGTGCGCCAGGGCAGCTACGGGCGCCAGAACCAGGCGCTGGCCGCGGCGGCGCGCGAGCTGAAGGGCGAGGTGCCTTTGCTGCAGACGGTCTTCAGCCCACTGACCACCGCGCGCAAGCTCGCCACCGAGGGCCTCTTCGCCGACCTGCGCCGCTCCCCCGAGGTGCTGGAGCGGGCGCTGCGCGTGATCACCGACGTGACGATCCGCTTCTCGCTCGCGGCGCTGGAAGCCGGGGCGCACGGCGTGTTCCTTGCCACCCAACTCGCGAGCTACCGGCTGCTCAGCGCCGAGGAGTACCAGCGCTTCGGCAAGGCCTACGACCTCGAAGTGCTGGCGGCGCTGCGCGGCAAGACGCGGCTGAACCTGCTGCACGCGCATGGCCACGACATCATGTTCGACCTGCTCGCCGACTATCCTGTGCAGATGCTCAACTGGCACGACCGCACTGCGGGGCCGGCGCTGGCCGAGGCGCTGTCGCGCTTCCCCGGCGTGCTCGTCGGCGGCTTGAACGAGAACGCGACGCTGCTCAACGGCACTGCCGCGGCCATCGAGGCCGAAGTGCGCGAGGCACTGGCGCAGACCGGTTCGCGCCGCCTCGTGCTCGGCCCGGGTTGCGTGGTGCCCATCGCCGTGCCGCCGGCGAGCATCGCTGCCGTCGTGCGCGCCGCAGCGCCGGCGTGAATGCCGCCACCACTTTCTTCTTCGCTGTTCCGGAGGATTCCATGCGACGACTGATCCTGAATATCGCTCTCGCGTCGACCGCGGCGATGCCTGTGCTGTTGCCTGCCGCCGCGCACGCCGACGCCTGGCCCGCCGGCAAGCCGATCCAGGTGATCGTTCCGGCGCCCGGCGGCAGCGGCACCGGCGACACCATCGCGCGCGTGCTCACCGAGCAGCTCGCCAAGCGGCTGAGTACCACGGTCGTCGTCGACAACAAGGCCGGCGCGAACGGGAACATCGGCGCCGCGGCGGCCGCCACCGCGGCACCCGACGGCTACCGGCTGTCTGTTCTCCTGGGCCGGCACGCTGGCCGTCAACCCGAGCCTTTACCGCAACCTGCCGTTCGACCCGCAGAAGACCTTCGAGCCGATCGCGCTGCTCGCGGAAGTGCCCAACATCCTCGTCGTCAACAACGACCTGCCAGCGCGCAACATGGCCGAGTTCGTTCGCTACACGAAGGAGAACTCGGGCAAGCTCAACTACGGCTCCACGGGCCAGGGCAGCTCGATGCACCTGGCCGCCGAATATTCCAGCGCGAGACCGGCACGAGGATCGTGCACGTGCCCTACAACGCGCCGGGCCAGGCGACGACGAACCTGATCGCCAACGACATCCAGGCGATGTTCAGGCTCATCCCCGGCGTCATCGGCCAGGTCAAGGGCGGCAAGGTGAGGGCGCTCGGCGTGATGTCGGATGCGCGCTCGCCGGCGCTGCCGACGTGCCGACGATGGCCGAGCAGGGCTTCGAAGCTCGTCTCCTCGACGTGGTTCGCGCTGCCGCGCCCAAGGGCACGCCGGCGGCCATCCTCGACCAGCTCAACACCGAGCTGAACCAGATCCTGCGTGATCCGGAAGTGCGCAAGAAGCTTGCCGACATCGGCGCCACCACGCTCGGCGGCACGCGCCAGCAACTGGCCGATCACCTGGCGGCCGAAACGGCGAAGTGGAAGCGCGTGGTGCAGGAAGCGAACATCCAGCTGCAGTGACGCCGTAGCGCCGCAGTTAGCGCGTTAGCGCCGCAAGCAGCCGGCCTTTCTCGCCGATGCAGGAGACGCTGCCCACCGTCGGCTGGATCGGCCTCGGGCGCATGGGCGAGCCGATGGCCCGGCGGCTGCTCGGAGCCGGCTGGCCGCTGCGCGTGTGGGCGCGCCGGCCCGAAGCCTGTGCGGCAGCGGTCGCGGCCGGTGCAGTGGCCGTCGATCGCCCGCCGCACTGGCGCGCGAGTGCGATGTCGTCGTGACCATCGTCGGTGACTCAGCCGACGTGGACGCGCTGCACGAGCAGATGTTGCCGCAGGCGCAGCCGGGCGCCGTGTTCATCGACATGACGACCGCGGCGCCGGCCACGGCGCTGCGCTCCGCCGCGCTGGCCGCGAGCCGCGGCGCCTTCGTGCTCGACGCACCGGTCAGCGGCGGCGTGGCCGGCGCGAAGCAGGGAACGCTCGCGATCTTCGTCGGCGGCGAAAGCGCCGTGCTGCAGCGCGCGGCGCCGCTGCTCGACCTGCTCGGCCGCCACGTCGTGCACTGTGGCGACGCGGGCGCCGGCTACCGCATGAAGCTCGTCAACCAGACGATGATCGCCGGCACGTTGCTCGGCCTGGCCAACGGGGCCGCGTTGGCGCGCAGTGGCGGCTTCGGCGCCGAGCTGCTGACGCGCTCGCTCGCGCACGGCACCGCCGGCGGTCGCTTGTTCGACGCTTATGCGACGCGCATGGTCGCGGTCGGCGGCGAAGTCACCTTCACCCTCGGCCTCTTGCGCAAGGACATGCGGCTCGCTCGCGAAGAAGCGGTGGCCGCCGGCACCCCCACACGCTTGCTCGACGTCGCGCTCCAGGCATTGGACGAAGCCTGCGCGCAGCACGGCGAGACGCAAGGTGTCCGGCTCGCCGCAGCGGCCGGCGGCGCAGCCTCGCCGCCGTCGCGGGCGTGAACCGAGGACCGCAGGCGCGCTACTGCAAGTCGTTGGTGAAGTACGCCGCCGTCGGCTTGCGCCCGGTCATGCCGAGGTCCTGCTCGAGTCGGTTCAACGTAGCCGTCCAGTCGCTTTCGGCGGTCCAGCCGACCGGCCGGCCCTGCGAGGCGGGGCTGTGCATCATGGCCAGCGATGCCGCAGGCTGCTTCTCCAGCAAAGGCCGCTCGGCGGTCGGGTTGGCCTTCATGAACGCATCGACCGCAGCGCCCGGGTCGCGCGTCGCCTCTTCGTAGCCGCGCAGCTTCGCCTTGAGGAACCGGCGCACGAGGTCCGGTTCGGACGCGATCGTGTCGCCGTGCGCGACGATCACCTGGTTGAGCAGCGTCACGCCGTAGTCGGCATAGCGGAAGACGCTGAGCGCGCGGTCCGGCGAGCGTGCCTGCAGCAGCTGCAGTTCGTTGTTCGTGTACACCGTCACCGCGTCGCCACGGCCGGCCATGAAGGTGGACAACTGCGCGTTGCCGGCGACGTTGGCGATCGTCACCTTCGACGCATCGAACCCCGCGCCCTTGGCGAACACCGGGAACAACTGCGCCGTGGCCGGTGGCCGCGGTCGTGACGAGCGTCTTGCCTTCGAGTTCCTTCGGCGACTTGATCTCGCCCTTGGCCGCGATCGCGATCGGGTTCGATTGCTGGATCGCCGCCACCGCGCACCGGCGCGCCTTCGCTCACCGCGCGCGCCATCACCGCGGCGTCGGCCATGCCGAAGTGGTCGGCCTTGCTGCCCACCGCCTTCACGGCGTTGGCCGAGCCCGAGCCGGCGAGGAACTCGAGCTGGATGCCGTTGCTCGCGTAGTAGCCCCGTTCGAGCGCAAGGAACACCGGCGCGTGCACGGCCTTGAAAGTCCAGTCGGCGCGGAAGGTGACGCGCTGGCCCTGGGCGGCGGCGGTGCCGGCGGCTGCGAGCGCGGCCACGACGGCGAGGGCGGAGATCCAGCGGCGAGAAGCTTGGGTCGTCATGTGAAGTCTCCGGTTGAGAGCCGATCGAGGGAACGCGTCAGGCGCCGCCGTGCGCGCTGTCGGCCGCACGGCGCGCCTGCTCTGGAATGCATAGGCGCTCGAGGCGCTCGATGATGACGAAGAAGGCCCGCCCATAGCGTGAGCACGAGGATGGCCGCGAACAGCAGGCGCGAGTTCATCTCGCCACTGGCGATCATCAGCACATGCCCCAGGCCGCGATCGGAAGCGACGAACTCGCCGACGATGGCGCCCACCACCGCCAGCGTGATGGCGACCTTCAGGCCGCCGAAGATCGAGGGCAGTGCGCGCGGCAGGCGGATCTTCACGAAGGTCTGCCAGCGCGTCGCGCCCATCGAGTGCGCCAGGTGCAGCATCTCCGGCTCGATGGCGCGCAGCCCGACGACGGTGTCGATGACGACGGGAAAGAATGCGATCAGGAAAGCGACGATGACCTTCGGCGTTGTGCCGAAGCCGAACCAGACGATCAAGAGCGGCGCGATCGCCACCTTCGGGATCGCTTGCGAAGCGACCAGCAGCGGATAGACCGCCCGCTCGAAGACGCGCGAGCCGGCGATGCCGAACGCGAGCGGCACGCCGACGGCCACGCTGAGCAGGAAACCGAGCAGCACCTCGCCCGACGTGACGAGCGCGTGCATCGCGAAGGCGCCAGGCCGCGCGACGATCTCGCCGATGATCGACGAGGGCGGCGGCAACAGCCACGCGGGCAGGCCGAGGCCACGCGCCGCGCCTTCCCACACCGCGAGCAGCCCGAGCGCGGTGAGCCAGGGCACGCCTGCAGCAGCCGTTCGCTCGGGCCTTGGCCGGCAGTGGAGTTGTCCGCATCGGCTGCCCCGGCCAGCGCGTCGCGCTCGATCGCTCCGAGACCGTGGTCGCTCATCACGCCTGCTCCCGCAGCACGCCCATCGCTTCGAAGTGCCGCCGCAGTTGCCGCGTGCAGGCGGCGAACTCCGGCGTCTCGCGCATCGCCAGCGTGCGCGGTCGCGGCAGGTCGATGTTGAGGATGTCGTGGATGTGCCCGGGCCGCGGCGACATCACGACCACGCGGTCGGACATGAACACCGCCTCGGCGATGCTGTGCGTGACGAAGAGCGCCGTCTTGCAGCCCGCGTCCCAGATGCGCAGCAGGTCGAGGTTCATCTGGTCGCGCGTCATCGCATCCAGCGCACCGAACGGCTCGTCCATCAGCAGCAGCGGCGCGTCGTGCACCAGCGCGGCAGATCGAAGCGCGCTGGCGCATGCCGCCGGAGAGCTCGGCGGGGTACTTGTCGGCGAAGTCGGCCAGCCCCGCCAGCGCCAGCAGCTCGAGCGCGCGCCGGCGGTAGACCGCGTCGGGCAGCCCGCGCACCTCGGGCTGCAGCATCACGTTGCCGAGCACGGTCCGCCATTCGAGCAGCACGTCCTTCTGGAACACGATGCCGAGGTCGGTGACGGGCCCGGTGACCCGCCGGCCGCCGACAGTGATGCCGCCGCGGCTCGGCCAGTACAGGCCTGCCACCATCATCAGCAGCGTGCTCTTGCCGCAGCCCGAAGGGCCGACGATCGAGACGAACTCGCGTTCGCGCACGGCGAGGTCGATGTCGACCAGCGCCTGCACCTGCGCGCGCGCCGTGCGGTAGGTCTTGGAGACGCCCTCGATGCGGATGTAGGGCGGCTCGGGCGCTGCCGCGAAGCCGGCCGCGGACGCACGCGGTTCGGCCGCTGCGTGCCGCGACAGGTCGGTAGCGGAGGCGATCACTCGCGTGCCCCAGCCGCACTCGATGCGACCGGCGCCGTCATTGCAGGAGATGCGGCCGGCGAACCGGACGCCCTGCGGCCCGAGCAGCGCACGCATGAACATCGTCCGCTCCTCCACCTGCGACCAAGCTCGGCGGGCGCGGCCGGGCAGGCTCGTCTTCGAGCAGCGCCGAGACGAGCGCCAGGCCGCGCGCGGCGGCAGCGCGTCGAGTACCTCGGCCACCGAGCCGGCGGCGCGCACTTCGACGGCGTGCGCGAAGCCCACGCCGCGGGCGACGGCTGCGAAGTCGAGCCGGTCGTCGACGGCGAGCCGCTGCCCGCCGGTGGACGAGTAGGCGCCGTTCTGGAACACGACGATGCGCAGGTTGGCCGGCCCCGCCTGCGCGATCGTGGCCAGCGAGGGCAGGCTCATCAGCAGGTCGCCGTCGCCGGCGAGCAGGAACACGCGGCGCTGCGGCTGTGCCAGCGCCAGGCCGAGCGCCACCGACGACCACGCGCCCATCGGGTCGGATGCGAAGTAGGTGTGGCAGCGCGGCTGCACGCTGCGGAATGCGGCTTCGGTGGCACCGAGCCCGCAGACGACGAGGTCCTGCGCCTCGAGGCGGCGGTGCACTTCGCCGTGCGAGCTCGTTGCGCTTCATCATGGCCCGCCTCGATTCGCCGCTGTTCATGAGCCCACCAGCGCGCGCCGCCGCAGCAGCAGCACCAGCGGCTGCCGGCACAAGTAGGCCTGGCGTGCGCCGTGCTGCACGAGGTCGAAGTCCTCGGCCCGTCGATCACGTGATACGGCAGGCCGAGCGCCGAGAGCAGCGGCTCGGCGACGCGGCCCTTGTACATCTGGTAGTACTGGTTGTCGTCGAACGAGCCGCGCTGTGCGGCGAGAACGAGGAACGGGATCTGGTGGTGGTGCGCCATGGCGGCCAGCACGTTGGCGGCCAGCAGCAGGGCGGAGTTCTGGCAGATCAGCGCCGCGCGCATGCCGCCCAGCCATGCGCCGGCGCACAGGCCCACGCCGTCGTCCTCGCGGGCAAGGCGCACGTGCGCAGCTCGGTGTCCGCCTTCGCAGGCGAGGATGAGGTCCTTCAGCCACTGGTCGGGCAGGCTGGCGACGAACTTGATGTCCTGGGACTTCAGCCGCGCGACAAGCTGCTGCGCCAGCGGTTGCGTCGCAGGAGCGGTAGCGGTTGCGGGCGCAGGCGCAGGTGCGGTAGAGGGCGCGGAAGCGAAGTCACCGCAAGCGGACTTCCTTCGGTGCTGGCCTTGGCAGGGCCATCCTAGGCAGCCCGGCGCCATCGGAGAACCGGCTGAATCGGATATCTGATGCGGAAGATCCGAAGGATCGATCCGCCCGCGGCGAAGCGATGCGGCTCAGCCCGACGCCGAGGCCGCGCCCTTCTTCATCGCCAGCAGCGTCGCGCGGAACTGCTGCGCCGCCGGCGACAGCGATCGCTCGGCGTGCCACAGCAGCGCGATCTGCGCCGCACCACCGGCCGCGTCAGCTTGCGCGTCACGAGGCCGAGCGTCGAGGCCAGCGGCGTGACGTTGGTCGTCAGCACGGCGATGCCGAGCCCGGCGCGGACCATGCCGAGCGTCGTCAGCGGCAGCGCCACTTCGAGCTTGCGCCGCAGGCGGATGCCCTCGCGGGCGAGCGCCGCGTCGAGCTGTTTCACGCAGCGGGTCGCCGGCCGGCGACCCGATCAACAGCGCACCGTCGAGCTGCTGCCAGGTGACCTCGCGCGTGCCGGCCAGCGGGTGCCCCTGCGGCATCACGCAGGCGAAGGTGTCGCTGCCGATCACCTGCGTCGCGAGGTCCTGCCGCTGGCCCGAGGCCGTGCCGAGGCCGAGGTCGGCGGCGCCCGAGCGCACGAGCTCGAGCACCTGCGTGTGCGGTGCATCGAGCACCGACACCTCGACGCCGCGGTGCTCGCGCCAGAACGCCTCGACGACGCGCGGCACGAACAGCGCCGCCTGCAGCGACGAGGCCGCGATGGCCACGCGGCCGCGCCCAGGCCCGCGCAGCTGCGACAGGTTCTCGAGCACGTGGTCGAGGTCGGCGAGCGTCTTGCGCGCCAGCGGCACGATCTCCTCGCCCGCCTGCGTGAGCCGCAGCATGCGCGTGTGGCGATCGAACAGCTTCAGCGACAGGTTGCTTTCGAGGTCGCGCACCAGCGCGCTCAGCGTCGATTGCGACACCTGCAGCTTGTCGGCCGCGCGCGTGAAGCGCCCCTCGTCGGCAACGGCCAGGAAGGCGCGCAGCTGGCGCAGCACGTGACGTTCATAGGGATGGCCATTGCTTGCCCTCCGCGGGTGGACCTCATCGGGCGGCCGCGGGACTGGCCGGCCCGTACGCCTTGCTCGCCTCGCTGAGCCCTTTCCAGTCGAACAGGCCGCCAGGCAGCCGCGCAACCCCGCGTCGATCGCTGCTGCGTCGAGTTCGCGGCCGATGAAGACGATCTTGCTCGCGGCGGCGCGGTCGCCCCAGGCGTCGGCCGGCTGCAGGTCGATCAGGCGATGCACGCCTTGCAGCACGTGGCGGCGGTCGTCGCCGGCGATGGCAACCACGCCCTTGAGCCGGAAGAGACTCTCGGCGTTGCGCTCGGCCAGCGTGTCGAGCCAGGCGAGCAGGCGCACACGGTCGAAGGCGCCTTCGAGCACGCGCGACACCGAGCCCACCGACGGGTCGTGAGAATGGCCGGTGAGGCCGGTGACGCCGGCGATTCCCGCTGCGCCTTCCGCGTCGTGCTCGCAGTCGGCGTCGCATTCGTGCAGCTGCGCGTCGTTCAGCACCATCGGCGGCGGCATGAAGCCGCCGATGCCGAGGATGCGGCTCACGTCGACCTTGGCGTAGCTGGAGCGCAGCATCTCGGCCGTCTCGTTGATGCGCCGCACGCGCGCTTCCACCGCGACGAGTTCCTCCTCGCTGGCGAGGTCGGTCTTGTTGATGACGATGCGGTCGGCGGTGACGACCTGCTCCACCGCCTGGTTGGCGGCGCCGTCGAGCATCGGGTCGTCCAGGTGCGCGAGTGCATGCCGCGCGTCGACGAGCGTGACGATCGCGTCCAGCCGCACCTGGCGCGCCACGTCGTTGTCGATGAAGAACGTCGCGGCCACGGGCGTCGGGTCTGCCAGGCCGCTCGTCTCGACGAGGATGTGGTCGAAGCGCTCGCGCCGCGCCAGCAGCTTGCCGAGCACCTGCACCAGGTCTTCGCGCACGTCGGCCACGCAGCAGATGCAGCCGTTGGTCATCTGGTAGATCTCCTCCTCGCTGCTGAGCACGAGGTCGGAGTCGACGTCGATCTCGCCGAACTCGTTCTCGATCACCGCGATGCGGTGGCCGTGCCGTTCGGTGAGGATGTGGTTGAGCAGCGTCGTCTTGCCGCTGCCGAGGAAGCCGGTGAGGATGGTCACCGGCACCGGCCGGTATTCGGGGTGCAGCTTCATGCGGTGGCTTGGTTCTCTTGCTGTGCCGCTTCCAGCGCCGCCAGCACTTTCTCGGGCGTGATCGGGAAGGCGCGGAAGCGCACGCCGATCGCATCATGCACGGCGTTGGCGATGGCCGGGCCGATGGCGATGATCGGGTCTTCGCCGATACCCTTGGCGCCGTACGGGCCGCCGGGGTCGGGCGCGGTCTCGAGCATGATGGTGCGGATCGGCGGCATGTCCAGCGACAGCGGCATCTTGTAGTCGACGAAGCTGGCGTTGAGGCTGCGGCCGGTCTTCGGATCGACGACGTAGTCCTCTGTCAGCGTGTGGCCGATGCCCTGCTGGATGCCGCCTTCGATCTGCCCGGCCGCAGCCACCGGGTGGATGACCTTGCCGAACTCGTGCACCGGCACGACTTGAAGCACCTCGACGAGGCCGGTCTCGGTGTCCACCGCCACCTCGACGAAGTGGGCCGCGAACGAGTACGACTTCGTCGGCGTGTAGCTGCCGTGGCCGACGAGGTGCGCCGAGGGGATGCCGCGCGAAGGCATCATCACCTCGCGCACGCTGATGCAGCGAGAGGGTTCGCCGGCGACGCTGACGATGCCGTCGCGCACGGTCAGCGCGTCAACCGGTGCCTCCAGCCGCGCGGCGGCGCGCGCCAGCATCGGCGCCTTCACCTGCTGCGCCGCCATCTGCGCCGCGCGCCCGACCATGAACGTGGTGTGGCTCGCGAAGGCGCCGATGTCCCACGGCACGACGTCGGTGTCGCCGTGCACGACGCTCACGTCGTCGAAGCGCAGGCCCAGCTCTTCGGCAACGATCTGCGCCAGCGCCGTGTGCGCGCCTGTGCCCAGGCCCGCGGCGCCGGTGAGGAGCGTGGCGCTGCCGTCCTCGTTGAGCTTGACGATCGCGTTGCCCTGCTCCTTGATGCCGGGGTAGGCGCTGGAGCCGTGCATCTCGCAGCCGAGGCCCCAGCCGTAGCGCAAGGCGCCTTTCGCGGGGCGCCTGGGCGGTCGCGCGGTGGCGGTCCAGCCCACTTCGGCGCTGCCGCGGCGAATGCAGTCCTCCAGCCCGTGGCCGACGATCGGGTGGCCCGAAGGCGCGATGTCGCCTTCGCGCACGGCGTTCTTCGCCTTCACCACCAGCGCGTCGAGGCGGAGCTTCTGCGCGGCCTCGTCGACCTGCAGGTCGAGCGCCCAGTACGCCTGCACGACGCCGTAGCCGCGGAAGGCGCCGGCGATCGGGTTGTTCGTGTAGACGCACAGCCCTTCGAGACAGACGTTCTCGCAGCGGTAAAGCGAGGTGAGCGACGCCGTGCCGACGTTGGTGACGCCCGGCCCGTGCGAGCCGTAGGCGCCCGAGTCGTAGACGAGGCGTGCCTGGCGCGCGGTGATCGTGCCGTCGCGCCTGAAGCCCTGCTTCAGCCAGATGCGGCACGGGTGGCGCGAGCGCCCGCCGAGGAAGGTCTCCTTGCGCGTGAACTCCATCTTCACGGGCTTGCGCGTGTGCTTCGCGAGCAGCGCACAGAGGAACTCGTGCTGGAACAGGTCCTGCTTGGCGCCGAAGCCGCCGCCCATGTGGTCCACCAGCACGCGCACGTGGTTCAGCGGCAGGCCCAGCACCTCGGCCAGCGCGCCGCGCACCATGAACGCGGTCTGCGTCGAGCTCCACATCGTCAGCTTGCCGTTGGCGTCCCACTGCGCCACGCAGACGTTGGGCTCCATGTACGCCGGCGTCGGGCGGCCGGTCTCGTAGACGCCTTCGAGCACGACGTCGGCAGCCGCGAAGCCGCGCTCGGTGTCGCCGCGCTGCACGCGCACGGGCGGCTGCACGAGGTTGCCGCCGGGGCCCACGTCGTGGATGAGCGGCGCGCCAGGGGCAAGCGCGGCATCGGTGTCGAACACCGCCGGCAGCGGCTCGTATTCGACCTCGATCAGCGCCAGCGCCTGCTCGGCGATCTCCTCGGTGGTGGCAGCGACGACAGCGACGCCTTCGCCCCAGTAGCGCACCTTCGTGTCGAGGATGTACTGGTCCTTCGTGCACGAGGCCGAGCGCGGGTGCGGCGAGCCGTAGTGCAGCACGCGCGGCACGTCTTCGTGCGTCAGCACCGCTTTCACGCCGGGCAAGGCGCGGGCGCGGCCGGCGTCGATGCGGACGATGCGCGCGTGCGCGACGTTGCTGCGCAACGTCTTGCCGTAGAGCAGGCCGGGCAGCTTCAGGTCGCCGACGTAGCACGCGGCACCGGTCACCTTCTCGAGCAGGTCACGCCGCTTGACGGGCTTGCCGACGACGGCGAACTCGCCGTCGGCGATCGCGTGCTTCTCGCTGCCCGTGACCGCCTTCCGTTCGCTCTCGACGCTGGCGTTCATGCGACCGCTCCCTGTTTCGCTCCTGGCCGGCCTTCCTTCGCCGCCTGCATGTCCTCGGCCGCGCGGTCCACCGCCTCGACGATCTTCGTGTAGCCGGTGCAGCGGCAGATGTTGCCCGCCAGCGCGAAGCGGATCTCGGCTTCGCTCGGGCGCGGTGTCTCGTCGAGCAGCGACTTGGCCATCATCAGCACGCCCGGCGTGCAGAAGCCGCACTGCGCCGCGCCGCAGCACATGAACTGCTCCTGCAGCGGGTGCACCTGTTCGGGCCCGGGCTGCAGCCCTTCGATCGTCTCAATGCGGCTGCCTTCGACCTCCACCGCCAGCACGAGGCAGGCGTTGACCGGCCGGCCGTCGAGGATGACCGTGCAGGCGCCGCAGTCGCCGACATCGCAGCCCTTCTTCGTTCCGGTGAGGCCGCCTTCGACGCGCAGCGCGTCGAGGAGACTCCGCCAGGGCTCGACGACGAGCTCGGTGCTTTCGCCGTTGATCGTGACGTGGATCGTCTGCTTGGTGCTCATCGAAGGGCTCATCGAACGTTCTCCAGCGCCTGCACGAGGGCGCGCTTCACGAGCACGCCGACCATCCGGCGGCGGTAGGCGGCGCTGGCGCGCACGTCGCTGATGGGGCGCGATTCGGCCAGCGCCGCGGCGGCCGCGGCGTCGAGAACCGCGTCGGGCGTGCGTCCTTCGAGCAGCGACTCGGCGGCGCGGGCGCGAATCGGCGTCGGTGCCACGGCACCGAGCACGATGCGAACGTCGTGCACCGTCTCGCCCCGCTTGACGAGGCTCACCGCGACGCCCACCGTTGCGAGCTCCATCGCCTTGCGCCGGCCGTGCTTGATGTAGGTGCGGCCGGTGTTCGCTGCGGGTGCCGGCAGCGTGAAGCGAGTGACGATCTCGCCCGGCGCGAGCACGGTCTTCCCGGCCGGTGAAGAACGCCTCGGCAGCGACCGAGCGCGCGCCTTGCGGGCCGTGGATGTGCGGTGCCGCCGTCGGCCACCAGCGGCGGCAGCGTATCGGCCGAAGGCGAGGCGCGGCCACGTTGCCCGCCAGCGTGGCGCGGTTGCGCACCTGGATCGAGCCCAGTTCGCGCGCCGCCTGCCATAAGCCGCGGCGGTGCCGCTGCACGAGGCGAAGTCTCGAGGTCGCGCACTCTTCACCAGCGCGCCGATCTCCAGGCCGCGCTGCGGTCGAAGGCCAGCGTCTGGAGCCCGGGATGCGCTTCAGGTCGATGACGTGCTCGGGTCAGCGGATGTTCTCCTTCATCTCCACCAGCAGGTCGGTGCCGCCGGCGAAGAGGCTGGCGCTGGCGCCGAAGCGCGAGAGCAGCGCCACCGCTTCGTCGAGCGACGTGGGAGCACAGAACTCGAAAGGCCGCATCGCGGTGCAGCTCCTCACGGCGCTTCACGGTCGGCGCGCCGTCGATGCGTTCATGCTCGCAGCGCGCCATTCATCGGGCAACGGCCCGGCGCGGATAAAGCAATCGCGAGAACCGATGGACTGCCGCGCCTTGCAGGGCGGGCAGCGGCCAGCTCAACCCACTTCGGCCGCGATCTCGCGCACGGCGGCGCGCGCTTCGTGCGCGAGCTCTGCCAGGTCGAGGCTCGGGATCGCGTCGTCCTCGGCGACGACGCGGCCATTGCACAGCAGCCACTTCAGCCGCGGCCGCGCGCCGCTGACCACCGGTGCCAGCGCCTCGTCGTGCAAACCGAAGTGGCGCGGGTCGTCGAGCGACCACAGCGCGAGGTCGGCGGCCATGCCCGGTGCCAGCGTGCCGACGCCTTCGAATCCGAGCACGGCCGCGCCGCGGGTCGAGGCCCAGTGCACGAGTTCCTCCACCGTCACCGCGCTCGCGCCTTGCTCTCCCTCGCCCTCGGGTCGCGGCCGCGCCGCGCTGCCGGCGTGCGCACGGTGCAGCAGCCAGGCGGCGTGCAATTCGCTCAGCATGTCGGCCGCCTCGTTCGAGGCGGCGCTATCGACGCCGATCGACACCCGCGCTCCCAGCCATGCCAGCGCCGGCGCCGGCGCCACGCCGCTGCCCAGGCGCCCGTTGCTTTGCGGGCAATGCGCGATGCCGGTGCCGGTTTCGCCGAGCAGCGCCTGCTCCGCCTGCGTGAGGTGCACGAGGTGCGCGAACCACGTCGGGCCGACCCACTCGTGCTCGGCGCAGACGTCGATCGGCGCCTTGCCGCCGAAGCGCTCGGCGCAGTGCTCGTAGTACGCCACCGTCTCCGACATGTGCGAGTGCAGCGCACGCCCATCTCGCGCGCCGCGCGCACAGCCGGCTTCAGCTCGCCGGGGTCGAGCGTCACGGTGATCGTCGTCGGCGCGAACGCAACGCGGCGCATCGCATGGAGCTCGCGCTGGTGGAAGCGCGCCACGTTGCGCGAGAGGCCGGTGAGCATCGCGTCCAGCGTCTCGCCGCGCGCGCCGGCAGCGAGCCGCCGGTGCGCGCCACGGTGCCGCCGCCGCAGCAGCATGGCGAAGCGCAGGCCCAGGCGCTCGGCCTCGTCGAACAGCACCTCGGCCGGGTCGTAGCCCTGGCCCGGCCAGTAGAGGTAGTGGTGATCGGCCACCGTGGTGCAGCCCGAGCGCAGCAGCTCGACCAAGCCGATGCGTGCGGCCAAGCGCAGCCGGCGCTCATCGACGAAGGCGCTGCGGTAGCGGAACGGCACCGCGTGCAGCCACGGCGTCAGCGTCTGGTCGATGCCCGCCGGCACGCCCTTGAGCAGCGACTGGAAGAGGTGATGGTGCGTGTTGACGAAGCCGGGGTAGACGACGCAGCCGCTGGCGTCGAGCACGCGCTCGCCGGCCAGCGGCGCGAGGCCGCGGCCCATCTCGGCGATCGTGCCGTCGGCGCCGACGCGCAGGTCGGTAGCCGCGCTGCGCGCAGCGCCGGGCGCACCGGGGCCAGCCGGCGCGGCGCCCGTCAACACATGGGCGGCGTTACGGATCAACAAGCCCGATGCGGTCATCGCGGTCGCTCAGGCCATGATGCGCAGGTCGCGCACGAATCGCAGCGTGTACGCCTTCGTCCAGTCGGTCGTCGGCTTGAGCAGGCCGTACTCGACCATGAAGTCGCGCGTCTTCTGCCAGCGCTCGTCGGTCATCGCGCCGATGCCCAGCTGTGCGGCATCACCCCCGGTGAGCACCTTGCTTTCGCGGAAGTAGCGCAGGCCGAAAGCGATCTCGCCGTCGGTCATGTTCGGGTTGGCCTTCTTGATCGCCTCGGCCGCCGGCGCCGGGTCGGCGAGAAAGCTCTTCCATCCCTCCAGCGTCGCGCGCACGAGGCGCTGCACCATGTCGGCCCGCTCGGCGACGTTCTTGCCGACGGTGGTGATGGCGCCGTGGTACGGCGGGTAGCCGTCGCGCGCGAACGGGAAGAACTTCGCCTTGACGCCCTTCTCGGCCGCCTGGTACGGCTCGGCCGACGCAACCGCCTGCTGCACGATGTTCTTGTCGGCGAAGAACGGCTGCAGGTTCGAGGTGTACGGGCGCGACTGCGCATCGGTGTAGCCGTATTTCGCTTTCAGCCACGGCCACCAGTACAGGTGCGCGGTACTGGCGATGAGGATCGTCTTGTCCTTCAGGTCGGAGAGGCCCTGCACCTGCTCGTGCGCGAGGATGCCCGTGGAGTCCCACTGCATCGGCGCGGCGACGGTGACGAGCGGGTAGCCGCGCTCGACGCCCGACAGCACGGCGAAGTCGCGGTTGAGCGAGAAGTCCACCTCGCCGGCCAGCAGCAGCTGGATGCCGTTGATCTGCGGGCCGCCGGTGCGCACGGTGACCTCGAGGCCGTGCTTGCGGTAGATGCCGGCGGCGGCCGCCTGGAAGACGCCGCCATGCTCGGCCTGCGCGAACCAGCTGGTCAGCACGGTCACCTTGTCGAGCGCCGGCTGGCCCGGCGCCGGGAAGCCGGTGCCGGCAGCGACGGCGCCCAGCGCCTGCAGGCAACGGCGGCGTGGCAGGGAGGCAGGGCTCATCGGACGACTCCTTGGCGTGACGGCTGGCAGCGATGGTCCGCGAGCGGCCGCAGCGGTCACAAGGCAGCGCGGGGGATAAATCGATCGCAGCGTGCGATGAATGATCGCGGCGCGCTCGCGCGGCATCCGCGGCATCGATACTGCTCGCATGACCCAGCCCCCGATCGACGATCTGCGCGGCTTCCTCGAAGTGCTGCGCGCCAGCGGCGAACTGAACGACCTGCGTCATCCGGTGGACCGCGTGCACGAACTGGGCGCCTTGTTGCGCGCCAGCGAACAGGCAGGAAAGGCGGCGCTCTTCCACAGCGTCATCGGGGCCGAGTGGCCGGTCGTGGGCAGCGTGCTCGGCTCGCATTCGCGCATCGCGCTGGCGCTCGGCTGCACGCGCGAAGCGATGGGCGGCGTGCTGGACCGCGCCACGCGCAACCCGATGCCGGCGCGGCCGATCGAAGGCCCGGCGCCGTGCCAGGAAGTGGTGCAGGGCGACGTGGACCTGGCGCGCCTGCCGGTGCCCGTGCACGCACCGCTGGACGGCGGCCCGTACATCAACGCCGGCATCGTGCTCGGCCGCGACCCCGTCGGCGGGCGGCACAACCTGTCGTACGTGCGGCTGCAAGTGAAGGGGAGCGACCGCGTCGGCGTCAACCTCAACACCTGGCGCCATCTGCGCGATTTCTTCGAGGCTGCCGAGGCACGCGGCCAGAACCTGCCGTTCTGCGTGGCGATCGGCGTCGACCCGGTGCTGATGATCGCGGCCGCCTTCCGCTACGAGGGCGACGAGTACGAGATCGCCGGCGCGCTGCGCGGCACGCCGACACCGGTGGTGCGGGCGAAGACCTGCGACGTGCTGGTGCCGGCCACGGCGGAGATCGTGCTCGAGTGCGAGATCCTCGCCGGCGAGCGCGAGGACGAAGGACCGATGGCCGAGTACACCGGGCACTACTCGGGCGTGGGCAAGCAGTGCGTCGGCCGCGTGCGCTGCATCACCCACCGCCGCCAGCCGATCTTCCAGACCGTGGCCGGTGCGTCGTTCGAGCACTTGCTGCTGGGCACCGCGGTGACGCGCGAGCCCAAGCTGCGCCAGCTGGCGCAGGCCGCGTCGCCGCGCGTGCGCGAAGTGCTGCTGCCACCGTATGCCTCGGGCTTCCTGGCGCTTGTCCAGATGCACGAGCCGCGGCCGGGCGAGGTGGTCAACGTCGGCCTGGCGGCGTTGAACGCGCACGTCAACATCAACACCGTCGTCGTCGTCGACAGCGATGTCGACCTGTTCAACCCGACCGATCTCTTCTGGGCGCTGTCGACCCGCGTGCGCTGGGACCGCGATCAGGCCGTGATCCGGCACGCGCTCGGCAACGAACTGCACCCGTCGGCCACGCGCGAAGGCGAGATCAGCAAGACGATCATCGATGCGACGTTGCCGCCCGAGCTGCGTTCGCGCTACAGCAAGGTGGTCTATCCGGCGGCCGACCTGGCCGCTGCATTGAGCGGGCGGCCGCCGCGTTGAGCAAAGCCTGCGCTGCGTGTGCAGGCCGGCACTCGGCCGGCTGCCTCAATGCCCCATCTCGCTCTCGTGCCAGTTGCCCAGCGCCAGCTTCGACAGCCATGCCATCGCCATGAAGAGCACGATGCCCGTGGCGGTGATGAGCGACAGCGCGGCGAAGAGGCGCGGGATGTTGAGCTGGAAGCCGGCCTGCAGGATCTGGTAGGCCAGGCCCGAGGCCGTGCCGCCGGTGCCGGCGACGAACTCGGCGACGACGGCGCCGATGAGCGCCAGGCCGCTGGAGATGCGCAGGCCGCCGAAGAAGTAGGGCAGGGCGCTCGGCACGCGCAGCCGCGCCAGCGTCTGCCAGCGCGTGGCGCGGTTGAGCTTGAAGAGGTTGACCAGGCCCGGGTTGACGCTGCGCAGGCCGAGGATCGTGTTGGAGATGATCGGGAACAGCGCGACGATGGTGGCGCAGATCGTCATCGCGAAGGTCGGGTCCTTGACCCAGATGATGATGAGCGGCGCGATGGCGACGATCGGCGTCACCTGCAGGATGATCGCGTAGGGGAACAGGCTTACCTCGATGACGCGGCTCTGCACGAAGACGAAGGCCGCGGCGACGCCGAGCACCACCGCCAGCACGAACGCGAGGAAGGTGATCTTCAGCGTCGTCAGGAGCGCGCTGGACAAGAGCGGCCAATCGGCGGCCAGTGTCTTGGCGATGGCCAGCGGCGAAGGCACCAGGAACTCGGGCACGTCGAACACGGTGCACACGAGCTGCCAGAGCACCAGCAGCACGGCGCCCAGCACGGCCGGCGCGCCGAACTTGACGAGGGCCTGGTCGCCGAAGCGCACAGGCTCGGCGGGAACAGGCAAGGCGGTAGCGGTCGTGCTGCTCATGGTGCGGACCCGTTGTGTTGCTACCGCTCGCCGCGGTTGGCGCGCGCCAGGTGCTCGGAGAGCACGCGGCAGTTCTCGATGAACGGTTGCGAGACGCGGTAGCTGTCGTCGCGCCCGGCCGGCGCGGTGATCGGCACGTCGGCGATGACGCGGCCCGGGCGCGCCGCCATCACGACGACGCGGCTGGAGAGGAACACCGCCTCGTAGATGCTGTGCGTGACGAAGACGACGGTGAAGCCGCGCGCGCGCCACAGCTCGTGCAGGTCGCTGTCGAGCTTGTTGCGCGTGAATTCGTCCAGGGCGCCGAACGGCTCGTCCATCAGCAGGATGCTCGGCTGCACGGCGAGCGCGCGCGCGATCGAGGCGCGCATCTGCATGCCGCCGGACAACTCGCGCGGGTACGAGCGGCCGAACTGCGCCAGGCCGACGAGTTCCAGCGCCTCGGCGACGCGGCGGTCGGCCTCGGGCCGCGGCATGCCGGCCAGGTCCAGCGGAAGGCGCACGTTCTCGGTGACGCGCGCCCACGGCATCAGCGTCGCTTCCTGGAACACCATCGCCATCGAGGCGTGGGCGCCGGGCGGCCGGCGGCGTCGTGCCCGTCGTGCAGCACGATGCGACCCGACGAGGGCACTTCCAGCCCGGCGAACATCTTCAGGAGCGTGCTCTGCCGCAGCCGCTGGGGCCGAGCAGCGAGACGAACTCGCCGCGCGCGATCTGCACCGTGGTGCCGTTGAGCGCGTGCGTGCCGTTGGGGTAGGTCTTTTCGACGCGGTCGGCTTCGAGCACGGGAGGGCCCGGCGGTCCTGCGGGCACGCCGAGACCGGGCTCCGCGGCCGTGGCCGCGAGTGTGCTCAACGCTGCCATGTCCACCTCGCGCTTCATGGAGGGGTCTCCCGGCTCAAGCCATCAGGGTCGGTCAGTCGGCGATCAGTCCGCGATCAGTCCGCGATCAGGGCGCGATCAGGGCATCACGCGCACGTCGCGCACGAACTGCAGCGTGTAGGCCTTGCGCCAGTCGGTGTCGGGCTTGAGCAGGCCCCACTCCATCATGAACTTGGCCGTCTTCTCCCAGCGCTCGTCGGTCATGGCGCCGATGCCGAACTTGGCCGCGTCGCCGCCGCTGACGACCTTCATCTCCTTGAGCTTGGCGAGGCCGTAGGCGAGCTGGCCGTCGGACATGTTGGGGTTGTCCTTCTTGATCAGCTCGTTGCCCGGACCCGGGTTGTCCATGTAGCTCTTCCAGCCCTCGAGCGTGGCGCGCACGAAGCGCTTCACGAGGTCGGGCTTGTCGTCGATCATCTTGCGCGTGGTGGAGATGGCCTGCGTGTACGGCGGGTAGCCTTGCGCCGAGAGGAGGTAGAAGTTCGTCTTCAGTCCCTTCTGCTGCGCCTGGTACGGCTCGGACGACGGGAACGCCTGCTGCACGATGTTCTTGTCGGCGAAGAACGGCTGCATGTTGAAGGTGTAGGGCCGCATGTGCGCGTCGGTCAGGCCGTACTTCTTCTTCACCCACGGCCACCAGTAGGTGGTGCCGGTGCCGGCGACGAGGATGGTGCGGTCCTTCAGCTGCGCGAGGTCGGTCACGTCCTCGTGCGTGAGCAGGCCCTGGATGTCGAACTGGAACGGCGCCGCGATGGTGACCACCGGGAAGCCGCGCTCGACCCCCGACAGCACGGCGAAGTCGTAGTTCATGATGAAGTCGGTCTGCCCGGCCAGCAGCAGCTGCATGCCGTTGACCTGCGGGCCGCCCATCTTCACCGTCACGTCGAGGCCGTACTTCTTGTAGATGCCTGTGGCCACGGCCTGGTACAGGCCGCCGTGTTCGGCCTGCGCGAACCAGGTGGTGGTGACGCTCACCTTGTCCTGCGCCCAGGCGGCGGCGCCGGCCAATGTCAGCACGGTGGCCAGCACCGCGCCGGCGGCGCAATGTGCGAACGATCTGCGGGTGAACCCTGACATGCGTGTCTCCTTGGTGTGGCGTCTCGCGTTGTGGGCCGCCAGGCCCGCTGCGAGGCATGTTTGCATCGAGGCTGTCATCGATAAACGGGCATACTGGGATAACTCTATCGCGCGAGCCAATGAGTGAAACCGGATGAATCCCCGGCGATGAACGTGACGCTGCGCCAGTTGCGCGCGTTCATCGCGGTGGCCGAGGCGCAGCACTTCACGCGCGCCGCCGAGCGGTTGTCGATCTCGCAGTCTTCGGTGAGCACGCTCGTGCGCGAGCTGGAAGAGAACCTCGGCCTGCGCCTGTTCGACCGCCACACGCGCATGCTGCGGCTGACGCATGCCGGCGCCGAGATCCTGCCGCTGGCACGCAAGGCGATGGCCGACCTCGACAGCGTGCTCGGCAGCTCGGTGGAGCTGCGCACCCTCGGCCGCGGCCGCGTCTCGATCGCCGCGGCTTCGCTGCAGGCGGCGCTGCTGCTGCCGCCGGTGATCCGCGACTTCCAGGCCGCACACCCGGGCGTCAAGGTGACGGTGGACGACGTCGCCGAGCACGAGGTGATCGCCAAGGTGCGCAAGGGCGAGGTCGACTTCGGCCTCGGTTCGGCGCAGGGCAGCGAGCAGGACATCGGCGCGCAACGCCTGCTCACCGACGTGTTTGCCGCGGTGATGCCGCGCGAGCACGCGCTGGCGCGCAGGAAGCGTCTCACGTGGCGCGAGATTGCCGAGGTGCCGCTGATCGGCCCGCCGCCGGGCAACGCGGTGCGCGAGCAGCTCGACGCCGCGCTCGCCGCCGCGGGCATCGCGCTGACGCGGCGCTTCGAAGTGCAGCTGCCGCTGACGATCCTCGGCATGGTCGAGGCGGGTCTCGGCATCGCGGTGATGACGACGGCGATGAACCGGCTGGCGCTGGCGCTGGGCCTGGAGATCCGGCCGGTGGACGAGCCGGAGATCGGGCGCGAGATCTCGCTCCTGTTCCACGCCGACCGCTCGCTCTCGCCGGCGGCGCAGAACTTTCGCAGTCTGCTCGTCGCGCGGCGCGACCTCGGCGAGGCGGCCTGAGCACCGGCGCGAGAAGGCGAGCGCGCGATCACGCGGAGATTCCACCATGTCCGCCATCCATCCCTCGTCGGCCGGCGTCGTTGCCACCGCATCGGCGCGTTCGCGCGACCTGCGCACGATCTGGTTCGTCTCCGTCGCGCACGGCGGCTCGCACTTCTGCCAGCTCGTGGTGCCGCCGCTCTTCCCATGGATCGCGCCGGCGTTCGGCCTCACCAACACGCAGCTCGGTCTGCTGATGTCGGTGTTCTTCGTCGTCTCGGGCTTCGGCCAGGCACTGGCCGGCTTCGTCGTCGACCGGCACGGCGCCGAGCGCGTGCTCTTCGGCGGCCTGGCGCTGCTGGCGCTGGCGGCGCTGGGCCTCGGCGCGAGCCCGAACTACGCGGTGCTGCTCGTGTTCATGGGCGTGGCGGGGCTGGGCAACTGCGTCTTCCACCCGGTGGACTTCTCGATCCTCAACGCGCGCGTGCAGCCGCAGCGCCTGGGCCACGCCTACGCGGCGCACGGCATCTCGGGCAGCCTCGGCTGGGCGCTGGCGCCGGTGGTCGTGGTCGGCATCGCCGCGGCGACGTCGTGGCGGATGGCGCTCTTCGCCGTGGCCGGCGCGGCGCTGGCGCTGCTGGCGCTGGTGGTGTGGCAGCGCGAATGGCTCGGCGTGCCGAAGGGCGGCGGGGGGCATGCGCACGGGCCGGCAAAGGAGGTGGCGTCGGCGTCTGCGGCGACGGGTGCCCGCCACGCCGGCAGCGCGCGCCGGGAGCCCTCCGTCGAACTTCGCCTTCCTGCGCCTGCCCGCCGTGTGGGCCTGCTTCGGCTTCTTCCTCGTCTTCGCCGCGGCGCTCGGCGGCGTGCAGAGCTTCGCGCCGGCGGCGGCTTCGCGCATGCACGGCATCAGCACCGAGCAGGTGGCGCTGTGCCTGTCGGCCTACATGGTCTCGGGCGCGCTCGGCATGGTGGTGGGCGGGCAACTGCTCGCCGACCCGCGGCGCAGTGCGCGCGTGGCCGCGTTCGGCTTCGGCTTCGCGGCGCTGGTGGCGCTGGCCATCGGCCTCGGCCAATGGCCGCAGGCGTGGGTGCCGGTGCTGTGCGGCGTGATGGGCTTCGGCTCCGGCATCGCCGGCCCTTCGCGCGACCTGCTCGTCAAGCAGGCCACGCCGCCGGGCGCCACCGGGCGCGTGTACGGGGTGGTGTACTCGGGGCTCGACGCCGGCCTCGTCGTCGCGCCGCTCTTGTTCGGCCTGCTGATGGACGCGGGCCTGTACCGCGCCGTGTGGCTGGGCGTGGCGGCACTCTTCACGCTGCTCATCGCCACGGCGTTCAACGTCAGGCGGGTGTCGTCGGGGCGCGCGGTCCCGGGCCCGGCCTGAACGCCGCGAGCTTGAACGTGGCGGCGGCAACGGGTCGCGCCGGACAGGCCGCAGCCTAACGCTTGAATTCGCGGAAGAAGCGCACCCGCTCGGCATCGAGCGGATGGCTGGCGAGCGCGATGCCCAGCGGTTCGCCGCCGGGCTGTTCTCGGTCGCCACGGTCGCGCGGGGGCTTGCTGCCGTTGCGCTTCGCCGCGAGGCGCTCGAAGAGGACCACCATCGCTTCCGGCGAGCGGCCGCTGGCCACGAGCCGCTGCGCGGCATGCCGGTCGGCTTCACGCTCGGCGTCGCGCGAGTAGGACAGGTGCGCCAGCGTCGCCGGCACGCCGGCCAGCACGGTGCTGAAGTCACCCAGCGCCACCGAGGTGGCCATGCCGACGAGCGCGGCGCG
Source organism: Rubrivivax sp. (assembly GCA_046348035.1). Taxonomy (GTDB): domain Bacteria; phylum Pseudomonadota; class Gammaproteobacteria; order Burkholderiales; family Burkholderiaceae_C; genus Rubrivivax. Next base: position 22,825 of record JAXMEZ010000009.1, read on the forward strand.
CGCCAGTGCGCGCATGCCGTGGCGCTCGGTCACGTGCCCCGCTTCGTGGCCGAGCACGCCGACGAGCGTGTCGTCGTGCCCTTCGAGCAGCGCCACCATCTCGTCGGTGACGACGATGCTGCCGCCGGGCAGCGCGAAGGCGTTGGCGCCGAGCACCTTGCCGCCGTCGTGGAAGTGCAGTTCCAACGCCGGCGGGCGCTCGGCTGCGGGCGCGGCGCGCAGGGCCGCGGCGAAGAGCTCGCGCAACGCCTGCTGCCGCGCCGCGGGCACCTTGCTCGGGCCGAGCCAGCGCTTGCGCAAGTCCGTGAGCGCCACTTCGCCGACGGCGCGGTCGGCTTCGGCCGGCACCGCCGCCACCAGCGCATCGGCGGCCCACGGCACGCCCCAGCGATAGCCGGCGGCGACGAGGGCCAGCAGCAGCACGCAGGCGATGAGCGTCGCGCGCCAGTGCTGCTGCACGCGCACGACCCAGCTCTCGCGAACGCCGTTGGCGGCGCGCCAGGCGTCGAACGCCGCGGCATCGGCGATGTCGAGCTGGCCGCCGCCGGGAAGGTGCACGATGCGCTGGCCGTGCCGTGTGCGCTCGGGCCAGCGCACCTGCGCGAGCGGCCAGCGTGCCGAGGCGCCTTCGTCCATCGCCGCGACCAGGTCGCCGCCTTCGATGCGCAGGCGCACGGGCTGTGCGCGTGCGCTCAGGCCATCGAAGTAGCGCGCTTCGATCACAGCCCGATGTCGAAGCCGAACAGGTCGCCGGCGGCGTCGCCCGCGGCGGACTCGTCCGTGTTCGCGCCGGCCGCCGCCAGCGCCGCGGGGTCGGTGGCGAAGAGCACGCTCACCGCTTCCAGCCGCAGCCGCGCCGTGGCAATGGCCGCGAACGGCAGGTACAGGCCGAGCGTCAGCACGACGAGCAGCCAGTTCTTCAGGTTCAGCTTCGCCAGCGCTGCTGCCCCGAGGGCACTGTCGAAGCCGATGTGCCGGCTGCGCGTGCCGTTCCACGTCAGGTTCTGCAGCCGCGCCGTGACGAAGGCGCCTGCCAGCGCCAGCACGGCCGCATACAGCAGCAGCATCACCAGCGGCAACGCCACCCACAGGGCGCCGCGGCCGGCCCCGGCGGCCACCGCGATGCCGACGACGATGGCCAGCCCGATGCCGGCGACGGCCAGCACGCCCATCGAGATCACTCCGGCCAGCGCGAAGGTGCCGAAGTACGAACGCATGCGAACGGCGAAGGCGCTGCGCTCGCCGCCGATCGCGTAATGGTCGTGCTGGTAGCGGCGCAGCAGCCACAGCAGCGCCGGCATCCCGGCCATCGTCGCCAGGCCCAGCACGCCGGACACCGCAACCGCGGCCAGCGGTGGCTCCTTCGTCTCGGGGTCCGGCGCGAAGACAACGCCCACGACTGCGCCGGCGATGAGGACGAGCCCGATCGGCAGCATCGCGAGGTAGGCGCCGCCGCGGCTGCCGGTGAAGCGGAAGCGCAGGCCGCGCCAGCCGGTGTTCGCGAGCCGGAAGCAAAGCGACGAGTGCCACAGCGCCGGCCACAGCGCCGCCACGATGAGCAGCGCGACGAGCCCCGCCGTCGGCGACAAGCGCCCGGCGACGGCGTACAGCGCCAGCATCGCGCCGGCCAGCAGGTAGCCGCGCAGCATCGTCCACGGGTTGGCGTGGAAGCTCAGCGCATGGCCGTCGATCTCCGTGGCGCCGTGGAAGTAGCGCAGCTTGCGCACCTTCGCGAACGGGTGGTACAGCCCCACCGTGACGAGCGTGAGCAACAGGTTGACGATCCAGATGCGGAAGTACTCGCTGCCTGAGCCGACGAAGCGCACGCCGGCGCGGTGCTCCGGTGCCGCGACCGAAGCCGGCGCGGCCGTTGCCGCCGAAGCGACCGCGGATTGCGCTGCAGCGGGTGGCGCTGCGGGCGCGGCGGCTTGCGGTTCGGCTGTGCTGTCCATCGCATCCCCTCGGCGCCCGCTGCAGGCCGGGGCACTCTAGCAGCGGCGCTGTGTGTGCGTGCGGGCGCGGTGGCTGCCGGTTCCACTGCCGACCGTAGAAGTTCGCAGGTCGCTTCGCCAGGGCGCCGCTTGGCGCGTCCTGCCCGAGTGCGCGAGCCAGACTGCACGGAACGCCGCCGCGCGGCCGCGGCCGCCGTCCGTGCGGCCGCGTCTTCGCCCTCGCGCGCGTGTAGCCTCACGGCTCGCCATGCCTCGCGTGGTGCCTCACGAGGATGAGCCGATGAGCAGCGGCAACGACCCGAAGATCCAGCCCACCGTGCTGCTGGGCGGCCAGGCCGCGGGCAGCAGGAGTGGTTCGCTCGACGCCTACGACGCGCTGCCGTGGTTCGAAGGCGCGCAGCGCGAGGACGGCTCGCGCTCGGCGGCGGCGCGGTCGCTCGATCGCTGCGAGGCGCTGGTGCCGCACCCGGCCATCCAGTCCGGCCGCCTGCGCGACGAAGGCGAGATCGCGCGCGGCGCGATGGGCTCGATCCGGCGCCTGTACGACATCGACCTGCGCCGGCGCGTGGCGCTGAAGGTCATCGATGCCGGCCTCGGCGCCGACCCGGCGATGATGCAGCGCTTCGTCGACGAGGCGCGCATCACCGGCGCGCTCGATCACCCGAACATCGTGCCGGTGCACGACCTCGCCGCCGAGGGCGACGGGCAGGCGTCGTACACGATGAAGCTCGTCGACGGCCGCACGCTGACCGAGCTGATCGCGATGCAGGCCTCGCAGCGCGACCTCGAGCGCATCCTCGAATGCCTCGTCTGCGTGTGCGACGCGCTCGCCTTCGCGCACAGCCGCGGCATCGTCCACCGCGACCTCAAGCCCGACAACATCATGGTCGGCGAGCACGGCCAGGTCTACGTGATGGACTGGGGCTGCGCGCTGGCCATCGGCGACCGCACGCTGGTGGACGGCGCGCCCGAGGAGGAAGGCACCATCGCCGGCACCGTGCGCTACATGGCGCCCGAGCAGGCGCGCGGCGAAGTGAGCCGCACCGACGCACGCACCGACGTCTTCGCCGTCGGCGCCATCCTCTACAAGGCGCTGACGGGCCAGGCGCCGTACATGGGCTCGATCGACGCCGCGCTGGAAGCGGCGGCGCGCGCCGACTTCCGCCCGCCCGACGAGAGCCAGGGCGTGGCGGTGAAGCCGCCGCCGATGCTGAGCGCGATCGTCAAGAAGGCGATGGCGCGCGAGCCGGCCGATCGCTACCAGAGCGCCGCCGAGCTGGCCGAGGCGCTGCGCGCGTTCATGCGCGGCGGCAACTGGTTCCCGCTGCACGTGTTTCCCGCCGGCCGCACGATCGTGCGCGAAGGCGACCGTGCCGACGCCGCCTACCTCATCACCGCCGGCCGCTGCGAAGTGCGCAAGCGCGACCGGCCGACCCCGCGCGCAGCGTCGCGCTGCTGACCCAAGCGGGCGACGTGTTCGGCGAGACGGCCATCTTCGCCGGTGCGCCGCGCTCGGCGAGCGTGGTGGCGCTGGAGGACGTGAGCGCGGTCGTCGTCGATCGCGCCTCGCTCGACGCCCCTCGTCAGCGGCACCTATCTCGGCAGTTCATCAGGCACTGGCCGACCGCTTCCTCGAGCTGGAGCAGCGCACGCAGCAGCAGGCTGCAGCGCCTTCACCAAGCGCTGAAGCGCCGCCGCGCTCACACCGGTGGCCGCGTGCGCGACAGCGGCGCGGCTTCGCTTCGTAGGGCTTGCTGTCGCCGGCGTCCTGGAACCCGGCTTCGAAGTCGCGCAGCCGCCGCGAAGCGCTTCCGCTGCCGACCTGCAGGTTCTGCAACGGCGATTGCGCGTCTGCATTCGGGGCGCGCAGCGGCAGCGCATGCAGCCTGCCGCGCCTGCACGGCCAGGTCGGGCGCATCGCGCGTCGCTCGCGTGGAGGCGGTGACGCCGGTCATCGCTGCGCGCAGCGCGATCAGCAGCCGGTTCAGGCGCACCCAGCGGTGCTCGCGCCAGCCGACGCTGCCCTCGGCGGCGAAGCGCTCGATGAACGCCTTCGCGGCGCCCTTGCCCTGCTTCTCTGCCAGCGCCTGGATCTCCTCGCGCGTCATCTTGATGTTGACGCCGCCCTGGCCGGGCTTGAGGTAGACGCGCACGACGCGGTCGCGCACGCCCGCCACGCGCACCATCGCCATGTCGTTCCACTGCCAGGCGGCGCGCCACAACGCGAAGAGGAAGGCAGCGACCCGCGCGCCGGGGGGGTGGTGGTCGTCGGTGCCGCCGTCGTGGCGGTCGGCCTGCCCGTCTTCGTGGTACTTCGGCAGCCAGGGGGCGATGTCCTGTGCCGACGCCGGTGCCTGCTGCAGCGAGATGCCGAAGGTCGGCACATCGGCACGAAGGCTGTCGAAGAGGTGGATCGGGAAGTTCGAGCACAGGCCGCCGTCGGAGAGCCAGCAGCGGCGCATGGCCGAAAGCGGGCCGTCCGCGGGCGGCTAAAATACGGCCCAAACCGGCACGGCCGAGATGAGCCCGGGAAGCTCATCGCCATGCCGCACCTGCACACCAGCGGCAATTCACCGCGGCGCGGGCGGCCCGGCGCAGGCCGGCCAGCACTTCCTCCGGCGATGGATCGCGCGCCGGGTCGAGCACCTGGTAGGGCAAAGGTGCCCGACGAGATGCTGCACGAAGCACGCGCCGGGAAGTACGGCGCCAGGTCGTCGACGCCGGGAGTACAGCGGCCACCCGGTCGCCTTCCTCGTCGATCGGGAAGCGGTACGGACGGCCGTGGTCGAGGTTCGTTGTGTAGACCTCGAGGTTGATCGAAGGCGCAGTTCGCTGCCGACGGGCACGCCCAGCAAGGCCTGCGGGCTGCCGGGTGCGCCCCACAGGCCATGCCGAAGGTCAGCGGCGCGTCGTCGACGGGGTGCCGGTGCGCCACCTTCTGGATGGCCATGTGCATGGCCCATCAGGTCCGGGTCGTCGTCGAACTGGCGTCGCCCATCAGCCGCCAGCACAGGCCGAAGCCGTTGCCCTCGTCCTTCATGGCATCGGCGTAGCGCCGGCCGCCGGCCATGCGGCGCAGGTCGGCGACGATCAGGCGGCGAGCGTGAGCGTGACAGCGACGATGACCGACAGCACGAGTGCGAGCGACCACGACAGCAGCGCGGCCATGCCAGCCCACCGTCGCGCCGGGCGCAGCAGCAGATGCGCCAGCAGGCGCGGCACCGAGCAGCGCCACGATGGCGCGCGTTCCGCCACGTTGCTGCGGTACTGGCGCAACGCGGCGACGAGCCCGTGGCGCACGCGCGCGAACCAGCTCGTGTGGCCGAGCGCGGCGCAGAAGATCTCGAAGAGGCGGCGCGTCTGCTCCTGCGGCGCTGAAGAGGCGGAAGAGCTTCGTGTCGCCGTTGTCGTCGGTCTTGCCGAGCTCGCGGGGCAGGTCGGCGATGTCGTTGAAGCCGTCGATCGAGCCGTTGCGCCGCCTCGAAGCTCGGCCACCGCGGCCAGCGCCAGCGGCTTTAAAGGCGCCGATCAGGCACCGCCGATGCTCTGGAAGCGGTAGTGCCGGGCCGAAGCATCGGCGATGGCGCTGGCGTAGATGATGCCGCTGGTGACGCCGCCTTCCATCACGATGTCGCAGAAGCGGTCGGCCGGGGCTTCGTCCTTCGTGAGCGGCCGGTCTGCGGCGGCGCCGCTGGCCGAAGGCGGGCGGGTCGCGGCGCGGCGCGCGCAGCCAAGGCGGCAGCGCCGTTGCTGCCGGCCTTGCTGTTCGATGCCGTTGCTGACGATGAAGCGGCCGCAGGGCGCGCGAGGCAGCGATGCGCCTGAAGCCTTCGCGGCCCGGGAAGAACGCGTAGAGCGTGCCGCGCGTGCGTGCGAAGAGCGGGAACCCTTCGAGCCTGGCGCCTTTGCCGTCGGCGCGCGGAATGTCGAAGGCCGACTGCGGCTCGTCGTGCTGTGGGCGCAGGCGGATCCTTCGCGTCACCGCGGCTCGGCAGCCCCATCGGCATCTTCTCGACCCACTCGGACATCACGGTCTCGAACTGGTCTTCGATGCTGGCGCAGAACAGGCCCATCAGGCCGCGTTCGATGGTGCTCTCCAGCGGCGTGCCTTCGCCGAGCGGATTGGCGGCGATGGCGCGTTCCACGTCGTTGTCCAGGGAACTTCTTCCGGCGGGATGCCGCGGCGAAGCGGTCGCCGCCGCGAAGGCGCGAGCGGATCCTGGCGCGGGTTCGTGCGCCGGATGTGCAGGCGAACGGGCAACCGAAGCCGTGCGGGTCGTTATCCTTGCCGAAGGTGAAGTTGTTCGTGACGGGGTCGTTGGCTTCGGGCGGCGTCTCGTCGTGCGCCTCGGTCATCAGCTGCCCGGTGGGTGGCGGGCCTGAAAACTTCCGCGCCACGATGTAGTCCTCGCTGATGTGCTCGTTGCCCGCGGCCCGCGGCCTGCGCGGCTTGCCACGAAGCGCGCGAACGCCGTTCGTCCTGCTCGATGATCTGGCGGAACACGCCGAAGGTGGCGTTGCGGAAGGGCTGTGGTCTGTCGTCCCGATGACGTCGCGTTGCAGGCAACGGCGTCGTTCGATGCCAGCAGCTGCCGAGGTTTCCATGCCGCTTGCCGAGGATCAGCGTCGCATCTCGCTGTGCCGATGCGCGTTGCCGAGGATACGTAGAGCAGCAGGTGCGCCAGGCGCGCGACCTTCGGCGCGTCAGGGTCGAACTGCCCAGGTGCTCGGCGAGGAGCTTGCGGACTCGTCCCAGCCGTCGAAGGCGACGCTCTGCGGATCAGCGCGCGCAGATCGTCGGCGAAGCGCTCGAGCACATCCGTGTCGTTGGCGTGCACCGAGATCAGCACGTTGGCGCGGCCGGCGGCGAAGACGCCGTCCCAGCGCTCCTGCGCGCTCGGGCCCACGTGTCATCGAGCTTCGCCGCGGCGCATTGGCGCCGGCGGCAAACCCGCGCGCCTGCTCGCGCAACTTGTCCAGGCGTAGCCTCCAGGCCCAGGCGTTCAGGCGCGTTGAAAGTGAAGCCGATGCTGAGCGCGGTTTCGTCGCGCTCGCGCGCGGCCGGGCGTCGCCGAAGCGCACCGCGCACGCTCGCTCAGCGCGGCCACGAAGCGCAGCGCCGCGCCGGCATCGCCCGACGTCGAGCACGAAATGCTGCGCGCAGTGGAAGTCGTTGCCGAGCGCCAGTTGCTGCGCCTCGGCCAGCACCGGTTTCCAGTCATTGGTCAATGAAGTACCTTCGTGCTTCGCACTCCGGTATGAGCCCTTCGGGCGGCCCGGCGCGCTCATGGCTCAGCGCCCTCCTCGGGCGGCGCGAAGGCGTTGTGCACCTGCGAGGCGGTCACCCGCGGATAGGCGCTGTAGAAGTAGTCGCCGAGCGGCCGCTGGTTGTGCTTGCGGACCCACTCGACGAATGCCTTCGGGTCCTTGCGCACCGGTGGCAGCGGCGCGCCCTTCCAGGTACTGCAGCTGCTCAGTCGAAGAGGTCGACGGCGGTCGCGAAGTGCTCGACGTAGGCGTCGAAGTCGCCGTCATCAAACTGACCGACCATGCCCAGGTGCGTGCCGCCTTCGAGCAGCATGAACCAGGCGAAGTGCACGTGGCGCGCGCCGTCGAGCGCGTCGTCGACGATCCAGGCGCCGCCGCGCGTCAGCGCGTCGAGCTTGGCGGCGTTCTCGGCCACCGGCTCCTTGATGGGGATCTTCAGGATCAGCGGCTGCTGTACGAGGCGGCGGTCGCGCTGGTACTCCATGCGGTAGCTCACGCAGGCGGCGCCCCAGCGCTTTTGCAGCCGCACCGGCGCTTCGGTCTCGGCGTCCAGCGCGGGTCTCAGGCCCGGCAGGCGCAGCACCTCGCGCACGACGGCGTGCACGAGCGGGCGCGCCAGCCAGCGGCCGATCACTGGTGCATGAAGTCGAGGTAGGCCCACCGCCGAAGACATGCGTGCCCTTGCGGTCGGCACCGAGCGCCAGCAGCAGGGTGGCGCCGCGCGGGATGTCGGCGACGCGGCCGTCGGCTTCCACGTACTTCAGCGGCAGCCGCTGCGGCCCGTCGCGGGTGCAGCGAACGCGGGCGAGGAACGGCGCCGGCGGGTGCAGCGCGTGCGCTTCGTCGATCAGCTTGCCAGCGCGTCCCGCGATGCGGGGTCGTCACCGAAAGCGGCGCGCCGGGCCGCATCGATCTTCCACGGGTCGCCCTCGCGCGGCGGCGGCGTGAAGAACTCGGCGATCGCGATCGACACCGCTGCGGTGACGTTGATCGTGCCGGCGATGAGGCCGAGCACGACATCGACGAGCAGCGACTCGTCGGCGAACACGCCGCCTTGGCTGCCCAGGCGCTGAATCACGCCTTCGATCGGCAGGCCGAGGCGTGTGCGTTCGGCCAGTGCGCGTTCACCGGGCTTGCGCGCCTCGACGACCCACTTCCGCGTTCTTGCGACGAGTTCCTCCGCGGCGGAGCTGTCGGTAGGCGGCAGGCCCGAGTCGGCGACGAGTGGCGGCCGACGATCTGGAACGTGAGCTTGGTGTAGACGGCGCGCATCGGGAACTTGAGGTCACCGTGCCCGAGATGGCTGATGCCGAAATAGAAACTCGGCGAAGCGCAGCGCCGCCTCCTCGGCGAAGGCGAGCAGCAGGTCGAAGGTGTCACGCTTGAACGGCAGCACCGCGGCGCGGCCGGACAGCTTCGGCGATGAGCTTGTCGATGTCGTCGGCGTTGTCGGTGCGCATCGCTGCGGCCACCAGCTTCGCGCTGCGCCGTGTGCTTGCCGACGTTGTCCAGCGCCGAGCATAGAAGCGGCCGCCGCTTTCGAGCGCCTGGTACGGCGCGACGCTGCCTTCCTTCAGCGCGGTGTCGATGTCCTGGGTACGGAGACGAGGAAGACGTCGGTGTGCGGCAAGCCGGATCGAAGTCGGGCCGACCACGCTTTTGAAGCGCAGCGTCGGGGAAGTCGGCGATCGCGAGTTCGGCGTAGAGCGCGGCGCGCTTGTCGTCGTCGCACAACCACTCGAAGAGCCGTTCGTTCTGCGCGATGCGCGCCGTCCGGTCGCCGCCGGCGGCGCGGCGAACTCGGCCAGCTTCGGCGTGGTGGCGCCGCTTCCTCCAGCAGCTTGAGCGCCTTCAGCGCGGCGAAGCTCGGTCCTCGTCATTGTCCATCAGTCCTCCTTTGTCGCCGCCTTCGTGCTTCGCTCGCGGGCCGGCAGGCGGACGATTCTTCGGTCAGCCCGGTGCTGCGGCCGCTGCCGCCGAGCTCGTCGCGCAGCAGGCGCGCGCACGAGGTCGCGCGGCTGCTGACCTTGTCGATCGCGCCGAGCGCCTCGTCGAGCAGCGCTGCGGCTTCAGGCGAAGCGCCCGCCACTGCGCCACAGGCTCGGCCAGGCTCGTCGCTGCGCGCAGCATAATAGAACGCAGCCGGCGCGAACGCGCCGAGGTCAGCGCGCCTTGCAGCCGGCGCTCGGCTTCGTCGCGCCGCGCACCTTCGTCGTCGCCCGTTGCCGCGGCCGCGCCGGTGCCTTGCGCCGCACGCTGCGGTGGCAGCAGAGCAGCACGCCGCGCGGCCGGCACCTCGGCTTCGTAGTAGCGCTCGCCGTTGCGTTCGATGATCGCCAGCGCCTCGTCGAGCAGCGCCAGCCCCTCGGCGGCGCGGCCGGCGCGCGCCGCCGAGCCCTCGGCGCGCAGCGCCAGGTAGAACAGGGTCGTCAGCACCGTGCCGGTGCTGCGCCACAGCTCGTGTGCCGCGGCCATCTCGGCGACGCCCTCGGCGGCCGCGCCGGTCTCGGCCAGCGCGCGGCCGCGGATCAGGCGCGCCAGCGACAACCACATCGCGAAGCCGCCGCGCTCGCAGATCTCGATGGCGCGCGCGGCCGCCTCGCGTGCCGCTTCGAACTCGCCGCGGAAGAGGTGGATCGCGCCGAGGAAGCCGAACGCCTGCCCGAGGCTGAAGTCATGCTTCAGCCGCCCGGCACGCTCGACGACGGTGCGCACTCTCTGCATGGCCTGGTCGGGATAGCCCAGTTGCCACATCGCCCACGCCGAGTAGCACAGGCACATCACGCCCGGGTCCTGCACGACGGTGGATCGATGCTCGAAGCGATCGTACTCGGCGAGGCACTCGTCCATCTGCACCACGGCCGCTTCCATGTCCCCCTGGTGCATGATGACGTTGGCCACCGCCCATTGCAGCTGGATGCGGTGGATCGCGCCGGTGCCTTCGCCGGTGCCTTCGCCGGTCGCCGCTTCGGCGCCTGCGCTGCTGTTCCCCGTGCGCCGGCGGGCGTCGGCGTGGCGATGGCCGGGCGCATCGAACTCGGCGCGCGGAGTGGTAGGCCTGCAGGCCGAGCAGCACCTTCATCTGCGCCGGCGCGTCGGCCAGCGCCGTGGCCGAAACTCCATCGCGCGCGCGTAGACGCGCTCGACGCGCTCGGCCGCCGTAGCCCTCGGTGGCGATGAGGCGCGTGGCCAGGAGCAGCTGCAAGCGCGAGCCGGCGCGCTGGCTCTCCGGTCCCGCGGGCGCGCGCGCCAGTGCGGTGAGCGCCGCCGCGAGGTGGTTGATCGCCTCGACGTGCGCCGGAAGCGCCGAAGCGGCCTGCCGCGCTGCCGCCTCCCACGCGCGCAGCGCCTCGGCGAACTGGCCGGCCTCGCCGAGGTGGAACGCCTGCAGGCTCCGGCTGCGCCTGCGCCGAGCCGGCGAACTGCTCGCCGCCACCGCGGCGACCACGCCGTGCAGCCGCTTGCGGTCGCGCTCCAGCAGCGAGCGAAGTACGCGGCGTCGCGGATCGGCGCGTGCTTGAAGCGGTAGCGTCCGGCTCGCCCGTTGCGCTCGCGCGCGGCGCCAGCATGCCCGAGTGCGCGGCCGACGCCGCCAGCGAGCTGGCGAGGTCGTCGACGTGGAAGGCGAGCCCGGGTGCGCGAGCACGGCGCGCACCAGCGGCAGCGAGAATTCGCGCCCGACGGTGCCGCAGATCTGCGCCAGCTGCTTCGCGTCCGCGAGCCGGTCCAGGCGCGCGGTCAGAGATCCAGCAGCGTCGAGGGCACCTGCCGCATCAGCGCGGCGTGGTTGCCGGCCCAGGCGGCCCCGAGTTCGACGGCCATGCACGTCGATTCCTCGATGAAGAGCGGCACGCCGTCGGTGCGCGCGGCCAGCGAAGTGCACGATCTCGCTCGGCAGCCGCGCCGTGCCGCCGACGCCTTCGACGAGCTGGCGCGCCGCTTCGGCGGACAGGCCCTTCGAGTTCTTCGTCGTGCACTTCACCGGCCGGCTGCCAGCGCGCCTCGGCATCGGCGCGCGTGCTCAGCACGACGAGCAGCGGTCGCCGGCGGCGTCACTCGCGATGCGATCGATCGGCTCGCGCGGTGGAACAGGTCGACCCGGTGCGTCCTCGACGATCCGCTGCAGGCGCCCTCGGCACGGCGCGCGCAGCCGCGCCAGGCTCGACCAGCAGGCTCGAGCGTGCGTTGCCGGCGGCGCTCAGGCGGCAGCGAGTCAAGCGCGTGCCGAGGCGGCAGCGGCACGCCGAGCAGCGCCGCCAGCAGCGCCGCGGCTTCTTCAGGCGCGGCCGTCGCGGCAACCGGGCGGGCGAGCGCCGCATGCGCGGCGACGCGGGCCTCGCCGGCGCTCGCGTTGCCGCCTTCCGCGCCGGCGCCGATCTGCAACTGGTGGCGCAAGGCTTCCACCACCGGGTGCCAGGCGCTGTTGGCGTGCTCGGCGGCGCAGCGGTACTCGATGACCTCGTGCCCTCGGCGGCCAGCGTGCGCTTGAACTCGCGCAAGAGGCGCGACTTGCCGATGCCGGCTTCGCCCGTGAGGCGCACCAGCCGCAGCCGCCCGGTGCGGGCCACGAGCCAGTGCGAGCGCAAGGCGCGCATCTCGGCGTCGCGGCCGACGAAGGGCGATGCCCCTGCCTTCGGCGAGCACCGCTTCCTCGTGCGCCGCCGCCAGGCGGCGACGCGGAAGACCGCCTCGTGCTCCGGGAAGCCCTTCCGTCAGGCGTCGGCGAGCCGCTCGAAGCGGTAGCGGCCGCGGGCGAGCTTCATCGTCGACTCGGCCACGAGCAGCGTGCCCGGCGCGGCGATCGATTGCAGCCGCGCGGCGAAGTTGACCGAGCGGCCGAACGGCAGCCCGTCGCGCACCACCACTTCGCCGGTGCTGCCGCCGATGCGAACCGCGACGCCGAGCGCGGCGACGGCATCGATGACTTCCAGCGCCGCCTGCACGGCGCGCGTGGCCGCGTCCTCGCGCGCCGAGTGCAGGCCGAAGTAGCACATGAAGCCGTCGTCGCCTTGCGGGTTGTCGGCGGCGCCGCCGTGGCGGGCCAGGATGCCGGCGGTGAGGCGCTGGTAGGTCGTCCAGACTTCGCTGTAGCGCTCGGCGCGCAGCTCGTCGATGAGCCGCGTCGAGCCGACGAGGTCGAACGACAGGCTCGTCACCTGGCGCACGTTGTCTTCGCCGGCAGCGCTGCCGTGCAGTGGCCGCGCGACTCGGTCGGCGTCGCCATGCACCTCGGCGTGCACGCGCGCCAGCGCCGCGATGCCGTGGCGCTGCTTGAGCTCGCTGCGCGCCGAGCACGGCCCAGCGCCGATGGCGGCGCCCTGCGCCAGCGAGCGATAGAGCGCGAGCACGAAGTCGATCGCCAGCGCTTCGCCGGGCGGCGCAGCGAGCGCGACGACCGTGAAGCCGCGCTGCGTGGCGGCCAGAGCGAAGCGGCGGTGGATGCCGATGGCGCCTTGCGCTTCCTGCCCTTCCGAGCCCTTCGTGCCTTTCGTGCGCTTTCGTGCATGCCAGGCGCGTGGCTCACGCCTTGCCACACCAGCAGCGCCGGCGCGGCGAGCGATTCGAAGCGCGGCGAGATCGCTGAGATCGGCCGAGTCTTCCGCGCCGCAGCGAAGTGCACGACGTCGGCCGACTGCGCGGCGGCGCTTGTGCACGCTCAAGCCGGCCCGCGCGGAGGCGCGCATGACGAGATCGTCCTCGAACGCGCGCTGGCGCTCGTCCTCGGTGTCCGCGCCTGCCGCTGCCGCGTCGCGCCGCTGATGACCGCGGTGCACCTGCACTTCGAGCAGGCCCCAGCGCAGCAACGGCGGCAGCGCCAGCGCCGAGGCCTCGCCGGTGACGATGCGCCGCGCCACGCACCAGCTCGCCGAGGAGCCGCTCGCCGTCGAAGCCGAAACCGGCTTGGCTCGGCGAGCGCCGGGTCGAGCTGCAGCGTCAGCGTGCCGCCGGTCGGCGCGCTGCGCAAATGCCGGCCGAAGGCGGCAAGCCTTCGTCGAAGAGGCGGCAGGCCACTGCCGGCAGCGCGGCGTCGGGCTCGGCCGGCAGCGCCATCGAGGAGCCGCTGCACGGCGCGGCGGCGCTTCGAGGCTGGCCTGTGCCGTGCCCAGTTCAGCGAGCGTGCGGCCGTCGGACAGCAGCGCCGCGACGCCGCCGTCACGCGCGAGCAACGTCAGGCGCAGCGCAGCACGGCCGTGGTACCGGCCGGCACGTTCAGCCCTGCGGGGTTCGCCGGGCCTACCATCGACGCCGCAATCCCTTGCACTGCATGCGGTTGCGAGCCGGGCGCTTCGTGCGCCGCATGGGGAAGTGCGGCCGAGCATAAGCGCGTGCCTCGTTGCCCACATCAAGGGCTAGCCCGTGCGGGTTCGCCTCGGTTCGCAGCCGGTGCGACTGCGGAGCTGCGGCCGCACCGCCGCGACAGTGGAACGCAGCCGCGTTGCGAGCAGGGCTTGGATCGCGCTTGCCCTTGCACGCAGCGCCGGTGCCGCTCGATGCACGTATCGAGCACTTCGCCGCCTTCGCGCTGCCACCAGTTCGCCTTCGAGAAGATCTCCACCTCGCTGTAGCCGGCGAAGCCGATCGCTACCCAGCCGCGCAGGCGCAGCGGGTCGATGACGCCGTCGCCCATCATGCCGCGGTCTTCGAGCAGGTCGGTGGTGGGCACGAGCCAGTCGCACGTGAAAAGCCAGCACGCGGTTCTGGGCCGCGGCCGGCGCGCTCGATCTGCTGCCGGAGCTGCGGGTCCCACCACACGTGGTAGGCGTCGACCTTGGCCACGCCGAGGGCGCCGCCGGCAGGGTCGAGCGCGTCGCAGAGGTCGAGCGCCTGCGCCATCGTGTTGATGCAGGCCGCGGTCGGCAGCGTACATCGGGTGCAGCGGCTCGATGGCCAGCGGCATGCGCCGCGCACGCGCTTCATCGATGAGCCAGGCGATGCCTTCGGCGACCTGCGTGCGCGCGAGTTCGATGCGCAGTGCGCCGACTTCCCCGCCAACGCGCCGGGCGAGGCCGCCGACGACGAGCACGAGGCAGGGCGCCTGCAGCGTGCACGCTTCGTCGAGCGCGCAGGTTGTCGTCGCGCAGCGGCGCGCGAAGCGTCGTCGCTGTAGGTGAACATGCCGCCGCGGCAGTAGCCGGAGAGTTCGAGCCCAGCGCCTTCACCTGCGCCGCGGTGGCGGCGAAGGCCGCGGCAGCCACCTGGTCGCGCCAAGGCGAGACGGCACGGATGCCGCGCGCCGCGCAGGCGTCGAGGATCTTCGGCAGCGGCCGGCCTCGCCGCGCTGCTTGCGCACCGTGGCGGTGTTGATCGAGAAACCAGCGGTGGTCTTGGCTGAAGTCGCGCATGGCGTGTTTCTCCCTGGTGCTTGGCGCACGCTCAGCGCTTGCTCACGCGCGTTCACCGTTTCTCGCGCCGCAACTGGCGCACGATGGCCGCGTTGTCGAGTTCGCCATCGCCGGCGCCACGGCCGAGCGCAGCAGTGCCGCGTGCGCTTCGGAGAGCGGCAGCCGCTGTCCGGCGGCCTCGGCGCCGGCGAGCATCAGCTCCACGTCCTTCAGGTGCTGGCGGATGCGCGACTGCGGCGCACCGAAGTCGCCGTGCACCATCTGCTCGCCCTTGGCGAGCGCCGCCTCGCTGCGTGCCGGCGTCGCGAGCACAAGTTCGAGGAAAGTGGCGGGCGTGATGCCCAGCCGCTCCGCGAAGACGAAGCCCTCGGCCAGCACGGCGCGGTTGAGGCCGAGCACGAGTTCGTGGCGAGCTTGGCGCGCGCGCCCATGCCGGCGCCGCCGACGTGAATGCGGCGCGGGCTCAGTGCGTCGAGCAGCGCTGCATGAGCCGTGGCGACCTCGCTCGCACCGCCGAGCAGCAGCGTCGCTTCGCCGGCGGCGATCTGCCGGCTCGAGCCCGACAGCGGCGCTTCGAGGAAGTCGATGCCGCGCTTGGCGAGGCGCCGCCAGCGAGCGCAGCGCTTCGGAGTCGCCGGTGGAGCAATCGATGACCAGGCGCCGCATCGTCGTGCCGGGTGCCAAGCAGGCCGCCGGCACCTTCGACCACCTCGAGCACGCCAGCGGTGTCGAACACGGCGAGCACGACGCGCTCGCAGCGCTGCCCGATCTCGGCCGGCGACGCGGCGACGCCGGAGTTTGGCAAGCCGTCGCGCGCGAACGCGGCGCAGGCTTCGTCGCTGCGGTCGTGGCCGACGACGCTGAAGCCTGCGTTCGCGAGCCGCGCCGCGAGTGCCGTGCCGACGAGGCCGAGGCCGATCAGTCCGATCGGACCCGCTGTGGGCGAGTCGTGCTGCGCGGGTCGCATCTCAGCGCGGCAGCGAAGCGCCGCCGCGAACCCCGGCGATGTCCTGCCCATTGATCGCCGCCGCCTCGAGGCCGAGCAGGAAGGCGACGAGCGCGGCCGCTTCGTCGGGCCGGATCAGGCGGCCGATCGGCGGCAGGCGCGGCACCGTGCCGGCGCGCGCCGGGTCGGCGAGCATCGGCGTCGCGGTGGCGGCGGGCGACGTTGACTGTGACGCCGCTGCTCACCGTCTCCGCGGCCCAGCTTCGCGCGAGTGAGACCAGCGCTGCCTTCGTGGCCGCGTACTGGCTGCACCGGCCATGCCGCGCGAGACGCGGCTGCCGACGAGCACGACGCGGCCGCCGCCGGCGCGCGCCATCGCCGGCAACAGCGCATCGGCGAGCCGCGTCGCCGCCTCGACGTGGATCTTCCACATCAGCGCACCGTCGTCGCTGCACCGTTCGCCGAGCGGCGCCGTCCGCATCACGCCCGCGGCGTGGTTGAAGCGCTTGCGGCGGTCCGCCGCTGTTGACAAGCAACTCGGCTAGCGCCGCCTGGGTCGCAGGCAGGTCAGCGAGATCGATGCGCCGCCTCGAAAGCGCTCGTGCCGGATCGACGCCCCGGCGCGGTCGAGCCAGCAGCGCGCGCGCCAGCCGTCGGCGAGCAGCCTGACCGCGATGGCTTCGCCAATGCCGAGCTCGTGCCGGTGATGACCGCATGGCGGCATGCGCGCCGGGGCCGCTCGAAGCCGCGTTCACGTGAGCATCCTGGTTCGCGCGCGGTGGCGTGCTGCGTTCCGCTCAAAGGGCCCGAATGCGCCTTCTCAGTCGATCGTGATCTTCTTGTCCGCGATGATCTTGCCCGAGGCGGCGATGTCGTCGGCCTGGAACTTCGCGAAGTCGGCCGGGCTGCCGCCGCCGGGCACTAAACCGTCGGCGACGAGCTTGTCGGCCATGTCGGCGGCGAGCGCCTTGTTCACCGCGGCGTTGAGCCTGGCGACGATGTCGGTGGAGGTCTTCGCCGGCGCCCACAGGCCGTACCAGCTGGCGCAGGTGAAGCCGGGCAGCGTCTCGGCGGCAGTGGGCACGTCGGGCAGGTTCGGCAGCCGCTTGGCCGAGGTGACCGCCACCACGTGCAGCTGCTTCGTGCGATGGAACTGCACCGAGCCGAGCACGGGGTCGATGAAGCCTTCGATCTGGCCGCCGATCAGGTCCTGGAACGCGGGCGCGGTGCCCTTGTACGGCACCACGGTCACCGCGATGCCGGCCGCCTGTTCGAGCCGCGCGGTGCACAGGTGGCCGGCCGAGCCGATGGAGCCGGTGGCGAAGTTGAGCTTGCCCGGGTTGGCCTTGGCAGCGGCGACGAAGCTTTTCAAGTCGGTGACGCCGACCTTGTTGCCTAACGTGTTGCTGAGTGCGATCGACAGCGGCGCCTGCGCGACGAGCGCGATCGGCACGAAGTCGGCCTGCACCTTGTAGGGCACGCTCTTCATCGTCATCGGCGCAGTGACAAACGTGCTGGCGTTGAAGAGCAGCGTGTAGCCGTCGGCCGCGGCCTTGGCCACCGCGTCACCGCCGATGACGCCGTTGCCGCCGGGCTTGTTCTCGACGACGAAGGTCTGGCCGAACTGCTCCTGCAGCCGCTGCGCCAGCATGCGGCCCACCTTGTCGAGCGTGCCGCCGGGCGGGAAGGGGATGACCATGCGCACGGGCTTGTCGGGCCAGGCTTGCGCGTTGGCGGCGAGCGGCGCGAAAGCAGCGAAGCCAGCGACGGCGAATGCGGTGGCGGCCAGCGTGCCGCGGCGGCGCGTGCGGTCAAGCGAAGTCATGCGTTTCTCCTGAAGTCATTCGATGCCGTGCAGCGCCAGCAGCGTCTTCATCCGCCGCACGGCCAGCTCGGGTTGTTCGATCAGCCCGGCCGCGTCGGCCAGGCGGAAGAGTTCGGCGAAGTGCGGCAGCGAGCGCGTGCTCTGCTGGCCGCCGACCATCGTGAAGTGGCTCTGGTGGCCGTTGAGCCAGGCCATGAAGACGACGCCGGTCTTGTAGAAGCGCGTCGGCGCGCCGAAGATGTGGCGCGACAAAGGCACGGTCGGCGCGAGGATGGCGTGGAAGCGCGCTGTGTCGCCCGCGGCGAGCGCGGCCAAGGCGGCACTCGCGGCCGGCGCGATGGCGTCGAAGATGCCGAGCAGCGCGTCGCTTTGCTGCTGGTTCGCGTGTGCCCCGACGCCATCGCCGGCGATCAGCTCGGCATAGTTGAAGTCGTCGCCGGTGTACATGCGCACACCCGGCGGCAGGCGCCGGCGCATCTCGACTTCGCGGTCCTTGTCGAGCAGCGAAATCTTGATGCCGTCCACCTTGCGCGGGTGCGCGGCGATCACGTCCAGCGCCGTCTGCATCGCGCGCGGGATGTCGGCGCTGCCCCAGTAGCCCGTGCCAGCGCCGGGTCGAACATGTCGCCCAGCCAATGCAGGATCACGGGTTCACGTGCTTGCGACAGCACGTGGTCGTAGACGCGCTCGTAGTCGGCCGGGCTCTTCGCCACGCGCGCCAGCGCGCGGCTCGCCATCACGATGAGGCGGCCGCCGAGCTTCTCGATCGCGGCCATCTGCTCGCCGTAGGCGCGGATCACGTCGTCCACCGAGCGCGCCGCGCCGGGGCCTTCCGGCGGCAGGTGGTCGGTGCCGCAACCGCTGGCGACCAGCGCGCCGGGGTGGTCCTTCGCGGCGTCGAGGCTGCGGCGAATCAGCTCCAGCGAGGTCGGCCAGTCCAGCCCCATGCCGCGCTGCGCGGTGTCCATCGCTTCGGCAACGCCGAGGCCGAGCTTCCACAGCCGCTGCCGGTAGGCGATGGTGGTGTCCCAGTCCACGGCGCATTGCAGCCACGGGTCGATGGCGGCGCGCGCATCGGCCACCACGTGGGCGGCCGAGTAGGCGATGCGGTTGAAGCGCGTGCCGGGGGCCGGAGGGGTGAACGAAGCAGGGCCGCGCAGCGTGTAGGGCGCGACAGCGAGGCCGTCGGAAGAAGGGAGGGTGATCTGCATGGCGAAGAATGGCGAAGCTCGTTGCGGCGGCGTGCGCCTCTACAGCGGCAGCGGCGCCACGTCCACCCAGCGCCGCTCCTTCCAGCTTTGCAGGGCTGCCTCGACGAGCTGCACGCCCTTGGCGCCTTCGGGCAGCGTCCACTTGTACGGCGCGTCCTCGGCGACGTGGCGGATGAACGCCTCCCACTGGATCTTGAAGCCGTTGTCGTAGCTGTCGGTGTCGGGCACTTCCTGCCACTGATCGAAGAAGTTCATCGCCTGCTTCACGTCGGGGTTCCACACCGGCCGCGGCGTCGTCACGCGCGCCTGCGCGCGGCAGCTTTGCAGGCCGGCCACGGCCGAGCCGTGCGTGCCGTCGACGTGGAAGGTGACGAGGTCGTCGCGGCGCACGCGCGTGGCCCACGACATGTTCATCTGCGCGATGACCGGCTCGCCGTTGTGGCCGACGAGCTGCGCGGTGGCGTAGGCGGCGTCGTCGGCGGTGGCCTGGTACTTCTTGCCGGCTTCGTCCCAGCGCTCGGGGATGTGCGTGGTGCCAAGGCACGAGATCGACTTCACCTCGCCGAAGAGGTTGTCGAGCACGTAGCGCCAGTGGCACATCATGTCGAGGATCATGCCGCCGCCTTCCTCGGCGCGGTAGTTCCAGCTCGGGCGCTGGATCGGCTGCAGGTCGCCTTCGAAGACCCAGTAGCCGAACTCCAGCCGCACGCTGAGCATGCGGCCGAAGAAGCCCGAGCGGCGCAGCATGTCGAGCTTGCGCAGCCCTGGCAGGAAGAGCTTGTCCTGCACGGCGCCGTGCTTGAGGCCGCTCTTCACGGCCGCCTGCGCGATGGCGACCGCTTCGGCGAGATTTGTCGCGATCGGCTTCTCGCAATAGACATGCTTGCCGGCGCGCAGCGCCTGCGCCAGCAAGGCCGGCCGCATCTGCGTGGTGCCGGCGTCGAAGAAGACGGTGTCGTCCCTGTTCGCCAGCGCCGCATCGAGGTTGGTGCCGCAGCGCTCGATGCCGTTGGCGCGCGCCAGCGCCTCGATCTTGCCGGCATTGCGGCCGATGAGCACCGGGTCGGGCATCACCTTGTCGCCGTTGGCGAGCGCCACGCCGCCCTGGGCGCGGATGGCGCAGATCGAGCGGATCAGGTGCTGGTTCATGCCCATGCGCCCGGTGACGCCGTGCATGATGAGTCCGAGTCGTTTCGTGGCCATGGCGGTGTGCGGCGAGCGCGGGTTGGTGGATTCCCAGTTGGTGAATTAATGTAGCCGCGGCGGCCGGGCGGCGTCAAGGCGGCCGCCGAGGCGGCGCCGTGGGCATGGGGACGAAGCGGGAGCGGCACGAGGGGGGAATGCCCTCGATTGACCCAGCCGGTGGGCCTGCCTAGGATGTGCCTCACCATCCGGTGAATCAGCGCCTGAATCAGCAGCCGAATCAGCCGGTCCCGCTGCCACCCCTCTGCCTTCCCTCGCCCGCACCATGCCCGCCACGCCCCGCATCCAGACCACCGTCGTCGGCTCCTACCCCGTGCCCGACTGGCTCGTCGCCGCGCCTTCCGAGCAGGCGCTGCTCGACGCCACGCGCGTGGTCATCGGCACGCAGGAACAGGCCGGCGTCGACCTCGTCTGCGACGGCGAGCTGTACCGCTTCGACATCAACCACCCCGAGACGAACGGGATGATCGAGTACTTCGTGCGGCCGATGGACGGCATCACGCAGCGCTTCTCGTTCGACGACCTGATTGCTTATCGCAGCAAGAGCGGCATGAAGTTCCGCACCCGGCCGCCGGGTACGGTGGTGGGGCCCATCGGCCACGGCAGCCTCGACCTGCCGCTGGCCTGCGCGCGCGCCAAGGCGCTGGCGCGGCACCGCTTCAAGTTCACCGTCACGGGGCCGCACATGCTGGCCAAGACGCTGATCGACAAGCACTACGGCAGCCTGCCCGACCTCGGCAACGCGATCGGCGATGCGCTCGCGGCGCAGGTGCGGCACTGCGAGGCCGACGTGGTGCAGGTCGATGAAGCGAACCTGCCCGGCCACGCCGAGGAGTGGCCGTGGGCTGCGCAAGCGATCAACCGCGTGCTCGACGCCGCGAAGGCGGCCGGCGCCGTGCCCGCGGTGCACCTGTGCTTCGGCAACTACGGCGGCCAGACGATCCAGAAAGGCACCTGGGGCCAGCTCGTCGAGTACCTCAACGCGCTGCATGCCGACCACGTGGTCCTCGAATGCGCGCACCGGCCGCCGCAGGAACTCGAAACACTGCGCGGCCTGAAGCCTGAGATCGGCCTCGGCCTGGGCGTCGTCGACATCAAGGTCACGGATGTCGAGAGCGCCGAGGCGGTGGCGCGTGCCATCGACCGCGCCGAGAAGGTGCTGGGCGCCGGCCGCGTGCGCTACATCCATCCTGATTGCGGCTTCTGGATGCTCAAGCGCAGCATCGCCGACGCGAAGATGCGCGCGCTGAAGGCCGGGCGCGACTTGTTCGAAGGCATCGCGGCATGAGCGGGGCACCGACGGCGGCGGCAAACGCGGCCCTCCCGGCCACTCCGGCCACCGCGGCGGCGATGAAGCCGCTGCCGGCGCGCTTCGAAGACGTCGCGCACGTCGAAGACGTGATGACCGAGCCGAGCCCGGCGCTGGTGGCCGATCTCGCCGGCATCGACGGCGACATCCTCGTGCTCGGCGTCGGCGGCAAGATGGGGCCGACGCTGGCGCGCATGGCCCGGCGCGCCGCGCCGGACAAGCGCGTCTACGGCGTCGCCCGCTTCAGCGACAAGGCGGTGAAGGCGGCGCTCGTTGCGCAAGGCGTCGAGTGCATCGAGTGCGACCTGCTCGACCGCGACGCGATCGCGCGCCTGCCCAACGTGGCTGCAGGCGTGAAGAACCTTGTCTTCATGGCCGGGCACAAGTTCGGCGCGGCTGATAACGCCTGGCTCACCTGGATGATGAACGCCGGCGTGCCGCAGATGGTGGCCGACGTGTTTCGCGGCACGCGCAACGTTGTCTTCTCCACCGCCTGCGTCTACCCCTTCGTGCCCGTCGATGGCCCGGGCGCGAGCGAATCGGTGCCGGCCACGCCGCCGCCGGGCGACTACGCCAACTCGTGCGTCGGGCGCGAGCGGATGTTCGAATACGGCTCGCGCCGCTTCGGCACGCCGGGGCGGCTGGTGCGGCTGTCGTACGCGATCGACATGCGCTACGGCGTGCTCCACGACGTGGCCAGCGCCGTCTTCGAAGGCCGCCCGCTCGACCTGACGATGGGCCACGCCGACGTGATCTGGCAAGGCGACGCCAACGAGCAGGCTTTGCGGCTGCTGGCGCACTGCACGACGCCGACGTCGCCGATCAACGTCACCGGGCCGAAGCACACCTCGGTGCGATGGCTGGCCGCCGAGTTCGGCCGCCGCTTCGGCCGCAAGCCGGTGCTCGCGGGCCAGGAAGCGGCGACGGCGTGGCTGCTCGACACGAGCGAAGCGCAGCGCTTGTTCGGCGCGCCGCGCGTGGGAATCGACACCATGATCGACTGGGTTGCCGACTGGGTGCAGCGCGGTGGTGCGAGCCTCGGCAAGCCGACGCACTTCTCGACGCGTGACGGCAAGTACTGAGCGCGACGGCAACGGCGCGCGTGGCGACACCGGCGGCGTGCGTCGCGACGACGGCGCCGGCATCCTTCAGCACGCCGGCACGCGTCAGCCCGCCGGTGCCGGCGTTCGCGTCGTCGACCTCGCGCGCGAAGCGACCGCGGTCGAGTGGATGGCGCTGTCGAGCGCGGCGCACTGGAACCAGACCGAGGACGACTGGCGCACGATGCTGGCGCTCGGCCGCGGCTGGGGCCTGCGTTGCGCCGACCCGGACACGGCCCGCGACACGCTGGTCGCTTCGACGCTGGTGCTGCCGTACGGAGTGCGCCGCGTGGGCGTCGCTGGAGGCGAGGGCATCGCGGCGGGCGGCCGCTTCGCCTGGATCAGCATGGTGCTCACGCTGCCTGCCTGGCGCGGCTGCGGCTTCGCGCAGCGACTGCTGCGCGTGGCATTGGACGACCTCGCCGCGGCGCGCCTGCTGCCGGTGCTCGACGCAACGCCGGCCGGCCGGCCGGTGTACGCGAAGCTGGGCTTTCGCGAAGGCTGGAGCTTCACGCGCTGGCGCCGGCCGTTCTCCCTCGCCCGCGGGGCGGGAGAGGGCTGGGGTGCGGGGGGGGACCTGCAGGCTGCGGCGACGAGCCCTCGCCCCAGCCCTCTCCCGCAAGCGGGAGAGGGAGCGAATGCGAGGCGGCTGCGGCCTGAAGACCGGACAGCCATCGCGGCGCTCGATGGGCCCGCATTCGGGGCCGACCGCACCGCACTGCTCATCGGCCTGTCGCAGCGCCTGCCCGCGGCCGCCTGGGTCGCTTCGGACGGTGATCGCCTTCGCGGCTACGTGCTCGGCCGCGATGGCCGTACGGCGCTGCAAATCGGGCCGCTCGTCACGTCGGCCGCCGGCGACGAAGCCACTGCCTGCTCGCTGCTCGACGCCGCCATCGGCCCCGTGACCGAACTCGCCGCCGCGCGCGGGCAGGACGTGATCGCCGATGTGCGCGACGGCTGTGAATCCCTCGCGCAATGGTTGCAGCAGCACGGCTTCGCTGCCGAGCGGCCGTTCGTGCGCATGGTCCACGGCCATAGCGCGCCGCCCGGCGACGCGTCGCGCATCATGCTGCCGGCCGGCCCGGAGCTCGGCTGAGCGCACCGACGAAACGCTCACCGCTGCCGCAGCCCTCGCACGAGCGAACGAACATCGACCACCCCGGAGGCAAGCTCCCTTGAACCACGACTTCATCATCGTCGGCGCCGGCCATCACGGCCTCGCTTGTGCCGCTTACCTGGCGCGCGCCGGCGCTTCGGTGCTGGTGCTCGAACGCAGCCATCGCGTCGGCGGCGGCTGCCACACCGAGGCGGCCACGCTGCCGGGGTATCTGCACAACATCTGCTCGGTGGTGCACACGCACATCCCCACCGGGCCGGTGTACCGCGAGCTCGAGCTCGAACGGCACGGCGTGCGCTACATCTATCCGCAGGTGCTGCGCGGCACGATCTTCCCCGACCACCGCAGCATCGTCATGCACCGCGACAGCGAGCGCATGGCCGCCGAGATCGCGCGCTGGTCGGCGCGCGACGCGCGCACGTTCACGCAGCTCGTCGCAGACTACGGCGAGTTCATCGAGACGACTTACCTGCCGCTGATGTACTCGCCGCCGCTGGCGCCTTCGCTGCAGACGGCGCAGCTGGAGAAGTCGCCCGAGGGCCGCAAGCTGCTGCAGTGGCAGGCGAGCACGCCGGTGCAGTTGCTCGACGAGTTGTTCGAGAGCGGGGCCGTCAAGGTGCATTTCCTTGCGCGGCTGACGGTGCTCGGCTTCGCGCCGGACAGCTTCGGCCAGGGCTGGCTGGCGCTCTTCCGCATCCTCAAGGCCGAAGCGCCGATCTGCGAAGGCGGCTCGCAGCAGCTCGCCGAGGGCCTCAGGCGCGCCGCCGAAGCGCATGGGGCCATCGTGCGCACCGGCGCCGAAGTCCGGCGCATCGTGATGAAGGGCCAGCGCGCCACCGGCGTCGAACTGGCCGGCGGCGAGAAGCTCGAAGCGAACAAGGCCGTCGTCACCAACCTCGAGCCGAAGGCGAGCTTCCTGAAGCTCGTGGGCGAAGAGCACCTGAGCGCCGAGTTCGCCACGCGCGTGCGCCGCTACCACTCCGACGGCCGCTCGCTCTTCGTGCTGCACCTGGCGCTCGCCGAGCCGCCGCGCTACCGCGCCGGCGCCGCGCAACCCGAAGTGGACCGCGCCTTCAGCCAGGAGATGTTCGGCGGCACGATGGCCGACCAGGTGCGCGCCTACCAGGACATCGCCGCCGGCCGGCCGCCACGCGAGCCGATGCTGCAGATCACGCTGCCGACCTTGTTCGACCCGTCGCAGGCGCCGCCGGGCCGCCACACGGCGGTGGTGTGGCAGTACGCGCCGTATGGCGTTGCGGGTGCCGACGGCGCCAAGAGCCCGGAAGGCTGGCGCGCCATCCGCGAGGAATACGCGCAGCACCTGCTCGGGCTGTGGCGCGGCTATGCGCCGAACATCACGCCCGACAAGGTCCTCGGCATGAAGATCCAGGACCCGGGCGACACCGAGCGCAACAACGACAACCTCGTGCACGGCGTCGATGTCGTCGGCGACATGACGCCCGACCAGATGGGCTGGTTCAGGCCGTTCGCCGGCTGGTCGGGCTACCGCTCGCCGGTGGAGGGGCTGTACATGTGCGGCGGCTACTGCCACCCGGGCGGCGGCGTGCACGCCGGGGCGGGGCACAACGCGGCCGGCGTCATCGCCGCGGACTTCAAGCTGAAGCGGTGGTGGGCGTGAGGCCGCTGGCGAGGGCGCGAGTGATATCGCGAGCGATGCCGCGAGCGAGGCGATAGACGATGCCGCGTCACGAAGCGAGCTTCCGGGTCGGCGCCCCGCCGCTGGCGGTGTGGGGCTTCATCCGCGACTTCGAGGCGCTGTGCGCGTGCATCCCCGGCGTCGAGCGCGTGCAACTCGTCGACGAACGCACCGCGGACCTGACCGTCACGGAGAAGGTCGGCGTCGTGCCGCTCACCGTGGAGTTGCGCGCGCGCATCGACGAGGAGCATGCACCGCACCGCCTGGCCGCCAGCGCCAGCGCCGAGCACCTGACGATGGCGTTCGAAGTGACGCTGAAGGCCAGCGGCGAGGGCAGCGAGATGACCGGCGTCGTCGAAGTCAGCGGCGAGGGGCCGCTGAAGCCGGTGGTGGATCGCCTCTTCGAGCGCCGCGCCCGCGAGCGCGCCGAGCAGTTCGGGCTGACGCTGGCGGAACGCTTCGGGGCTACTGCGAGTGCGGCTGAGGAAGCGGCGGCGCCAGCCGCGGCGCAGTCCCCGCCAGCGCTGCCGATCTCATCGCCTTGGCAGCGCCTGGTGCGGTGGCTCGCGCGCTGGTTCGGGCGCGAGGGGTAGACGCAGGACGTGTGCGCGAGGCAGGTGCTTCAGTCCAGACGGCAGAGGGCAGGGCGAGGGCCATCGAACGCCACTGCCGGTGCCGCAAAGGGCTGCGCGGGCAGGGTGCGGCGCGCACGAGAGGCGCCGAGCAGCGCAGAACTCCTGGCCGCGCGTGTACTCACGCGCATCCACAACTGACTCGCGGCCACTGTCTGAGCGCAGCGAACGCAGTGAGCGAAGCGAGTTGGCCGCGGGCCAGGAGTTCGAGCAGCGCAGGGCAGTTCCGAGCGCCAGCGAGGAACCGCCGAACATAAGCGCCGCGCCCTGCCCGCGCAGACCTTTGCCGCCACGACCTCCGACACGAGAGGCCTGCCCTTGCCGAAGGAACGTCGCAGTACCGTAGGGCTGAGGGCAGCCGCGGAGGCCCGCTATTTCGTCATCCGCACCGAGCGATCGAGGAACTCGTTCGTGTACGTCGTGCGCACGTCGAACGTCTTGTCCAGCCCGATGTACTCGCGCACGAGTTCGTAGTCGGCTTCCATGCGCTTGGGGTCGTGGATGCCGAGCGCCACTTCGCGCGAGAACTTGTCGCTCATCAGCTTCTCGACGAGCGCCCAGTTGTCCATCTCGTTGTCGAACTTCAGCGCCCCGTTGGCGTCCACCAGCGCCTGCACGCAGGGCTTGGGTTCCTTCACGCAGGCGGCGAAGGCGCGCTGCGTGACCTGGACGAACTTGCCGACGAGCGCCTTGTTGGCTTCGAGGTACTTGGCGTTGACGATGATCGAGTTGCCGTAGGGGTTCAGCCCCGCGTCGCGCCAGGCGAGGAAGCCCATGTCGTCGCCCAACTCGCGCTGGAAGATGTGGTGGATATTGAAGAACGAGGTCGTCACGTCGATCGACTTGGCCTTCAGCGCCGCCAGCTTGGCGTTGGCGTCGATGTTCACCCACGTGACGCTCTTCGGGTCGATGCCGTTGGCCTTGGCCAGCGCCGGCCACATCACGCGCGCGCCGTCGGCGGCGGGGTTGCCGATCTTCTTGCCGACGAAGTCCTTGACGCCCTTGATGCCCGAGCTCTTCAGCCAGTACATGCCCTGCGGCGAGTTGGCGTAGACGTTGAACACGGCCACCGTGTCCGCACCCTTGCCCTTGGCCACCAGCACGCCGGCCATGTCGGCCAGGCCGATCGGCGTGGCGCCGGCGCCGACGCGCTGCGTCGCCAGCGCCGAGCCCTTGCCGGGCTCGAGCTGCAGGTCGATGCCTTCCTTGGCGTACCAGCCCTGCGCCTTGGCGTAGTAGTACGGGGCATGGTCGCCGCCGGGCACCCAGTTGAGGATGAAGTCGACCTTGGTCTGCGCCTGCGCGCCGGCCGCGGCGCAAGCGAGCGTGGCGGCGATCGTCACGGCGGCCTTGACCGACCGTGCGGCCCCGGTGAAGTGCGCGGCGAGCGGCTTGAACATCATGGGGTGCTCCTGTAAATTCACCAGCTGGTGATTTGTAGCGGCCAGTATAGAAGCGGCCCTGTCCACCAACGCCGGCCTGCGGGACGCCGGCCGTCCTGAATTACCCTGATACCGCGGCGCCGCGACCGCGCGGGTCCACCGGGCCGCAACACAATCCCGCCAAGAGTCATGCACTGGTCCGAGCTGAGCGCCGACATCCTTGCCACGTTGAAGCGCGGCACCGTCATCCCGGCGCACCCGCTGGCGCTGGACGCCGAACGTCGCTTCGACACGCGGCGCCAGCGCGCCTTGACCCGCTACTACCTCGACGCCGGTGCCGGCGGCCTGGCGGTGGGCGTGCACTCGACGCAGTTCGCCATTCGCGAGAAAGGCCTGTACCGGCCGGTGCTCGCCGAGGCGATGCGCACCGTGCGCGAGGGGTGCGACCCCGCGCGGCCCGTGGTCATGGTCGCGGGCGCGGCAGGCCGCACGGCGCAAGCCGTGGCCGAGGCGCAAGTGGCGCGCGGCGAGGGCTACCACGCCGCGATGCTGTCGCTGGCGGCGATGAAGGGCGCCTCGGTCGACGAGCTGATCGCGCACTGCCGTGCCGTCGCCGACGTGATGCCGCTCGTGGGCTTCTACCTGCAGCCGGCGGTGGGCGGCATCGCCTTGCCGGCGGCGTTCTGGCAGCGCTTCGCCGCCATCGACAACGTCGTCGCGATCAAGATGGCGCCGTTCGACCGCTACAAGACGCTCGACGTGATCCGCGGCGTCGTCGCTGCGCACGCAGAGGAGCGCGTGACGCTCTACACCGGCAACGACGACCACATCGTGCTCGACCTGCTGCAGCCGTTCGTCGTCAGGCGCGGCGACGACCGCGTGACCGTGCGCATCCGCGGCGGCCTGCTCGGCCACTGGAGCGTGTGGACGAAGTCGGCCGTGGCGCTCTTCGAACGCATCCAGGCGGCCGTGCGCGAGCAGCGCATCGACGCCGAGCTGCTGGCGCTCGACTCGCGCGTCACCGACTGCAACAGCGCCTTCTTCGACGTCGCCAACGGCTTCGCCGGCTGCATCGCCGGCTGCCACGAGGTGCTGCGCCGGCAAGGCCTGCTCGAAGGCACCTGGTGCCTCGACCCCGCCGAGGGCTTGTCGCCCGGCCAGGCCGACGAGATCACGCGCGTGTGCCGCGAGCATGCCGACTTGTCGGACGACGCGTTCGTCGCCGCGAACCTCGCGCGTTGGCTGGCATGACCGACTGGGCGAAGTCGGCGCCGGATTCGCGCCTCGGGCAGTACACGCTGGGCGTGGCCGCGCACCTGCTGCTGCTGCTCGCCTGGTACCTCTTCGTGCTTCTCGGCGACGTGCCGAAGTTCGTGATGCCTTCGCCCGCCGACACCTTCGGCGCGCTCGCGAAGCCCAACTACGACTGGTGGAAGAACTCGCTCGTCACCGGCACCGAGATCTTCGCCGGCTACGGGCTGGCGCTGGTCGTCGGCGTGCTGCTGGCGCTGGCCTTCACGTGGTCGAAGCTGCTCGAAGCGCTGGTGCTGCCGCTCTTGGTGACGCTGAACATGATCCCGAAGGTGGCGCTGGGGCCGCTGATCATCGTGTGGTTCAAGTACGGCGTGTTCCCGAACACGCTGATGGCGTTCTCGATCGCCGTCTTCCCGATCCTGCTCACCACCGCGCGCGGCCTGCGCGAGATCGAGCCCGACCTGCTCGACCTCGTTCGCTCGCTGCGCGGTTCGCGCTGGCAGCTCTTCACGAAGATCCAGCTGCCCGGCTCGCTGCCGTACATCTTCTCGGGCATGAAGGTGGCCGCGGTGCTGGCGGTAGCCGGCGCCATCGTCGGCGAGTTCCTCGGCTCCGACCGCGGCCTCGGCTACCTGATGCTGCAGGTGCAGGTGACGCTCGATACGCCGGCGATGTTCATGGCGGTGATCCTCATCACGCTCCTGGGCGTGGTGCTGTACGGCCTCGTGCTCGGCCTGGAGCGCTGGCTGGTGCCCAAGGACGCGCGCGTGGCGTGAACGGCATGGACAGCACGAACGGCAACAACGGCGGCACGCCCAACGCAGTGACGAACGAACCCTTCATCCACCTGGCCGGCGTGCGCAAGACCTACCGGCGCGGCCGCCAGGAGCACCTGGCGATTTCCGACGCCACCTTCGACGTGATGCCGGGCGAATTGGTATCGCTCGTCGGCCCTTCCGGCTGCGGCAAGAGCACGCTCTTGAAGGTGCTGGCGGGGCTGCACCCGCACGACGCCGGCGAAGTGCGCATCGGCTCGCCGACGCACCCGTTCGCGCCCGAGCGCGACATCGGCATGGTGTTCCAGGCGCCGCTGTTGCTGAAGTGGCGGCGCATCCTCGAGAACATCCTGCTGCCGGCCGAGCTGCTCGGCTTGCCGATGGCCGAGGCGCGCGAGCGCGGCCGCGCGCTGATGGCGATGGTGGGCCTGGCCGGCAACGAGGACAAGTACCCCTACGAGCTTTCGGGCGGCATGCAGCAGCGCGCGGCGATCGCGCGGGCTTTGATCCACGACCCCAAGCTCGTGCTGATGGACGAGCCGTTCGGGGCGCTCGACGCCTTGACGCGCGAGAAGATGAACCTGGAGCTGCTGCGCATCTGGAAGGAAAGCGGCAAGACGATCGTCTTCGTCACGCACGGCATCAGCGAGGCGGTGTTCCTCGGCTCGCGCGTCGTCGTGCTCACCGCCGGGCCGGCGCGCATGGCCGACAACTTCGCCATCGATCTTCCGCACCCGCGCACGCTGGACGTGAAGACGCACGAGAGCTTCGGCGTCTACACGCGGCGCATCTACAAGCTGCTGGGGATGGAGTGAGCGCCGCCGCTGCGGCCGCCGGCGCGGCCGCCTTCACGATCGAGTCGATCGCGTTCTTCGAGCGCGACGTGCGGCTGCGCATGCCGTTTCGCTTCGGCGTCGTCACGCTCACCGAGGCGCCGCAGGCCTTCGCGCAGGTGGCCATTCGGCTCGCCGACGGACGGCAAGCCGTTGGCATGTCCACCGAACTGCTGGCACCGAAGTGGTTCGACAAGAACCCGGCGCTCAGCAACGAAGACAACTTCGACCAGCTGCGCCGCGCGCTGCAGCTGGCGCGCACGCTGTACCTCGGCACCGGCACGCCGGCCACGGCGTTCGGCCACTTCGAGCGGAACTACCGGGCGCAAGTCGAGCGCGGCGCGGCGCAGGGGCTCAATCCGCTGGTCGCGAACTACGGCCCGGCGCTCATCGACAAGGCCGTGCTCGATGCGCTCGGCCGTGCCCTCGGGCTGCCGTTCCAGAAGCTCGTCTGTCGCAACGTGATCGGCCTTGCCGCCGGCGAGCTAACGCCAGACCTTGCCGGCTTCGGCCTCGGCGCCTTCCTTGCCACGCTGAAGCCCGCCGTGCGGCTGGCGGCGCGGCACACGGTCGGCCTCGTCGACCCCATCGTCGCCGCCGATCAGACCGATCGAGTCGGCGACGGCCTCCCGGAGACGCTGGAGGAGGTCGTCGCCGCCTACGGCCAGCGCTGGTTCAAGCTGAAGGTGGGCGGCAACGTGCAAGCCGATGTCGAGCGCCTCGTGAAGATCGCCGGTGTGCTCGACCGGCTCGTGCCCGCGGCAGCCGGCGACGGCTACCGCTGCACGCTCGACGGCAACGAGCAGTACGACAGCGTCGAAGGCGTCGTGCGGCTGTGGCAGGCGATGGCCGCCGAGCCGCTCCTCACGCGGCTGTGTGAAGCCGTGGCCTTCATCGAGCAGCCGATCAAGCGCGCCGCCGCGCTGGCCGAGGACGTGCGCGCACTGGCGCGCTTCAAGCCGGTGATCGTCGACGAGAGCGACGACACGCTCGACGCGTTCCCGCGCGCCCGCGCGCTCGGCTATACGGGCGTCTCGTCGAAGACCTGCAAGGGGTTGTACAAGTCGCTGCTCAACCGCGCCCGCTGTGCAAAGTGGAACGCGGAGGCCGGCTTCGCGGGCGAGCTGGAAAGCGGCCCGTTCCTGATGAGCGGCGAAGACCTCACCATCCAGGCGGAGCTGGCGCTGCAGCAGGATCTGGCGCTCGTGGGGCTGCTCGGCATCACGCACATCGAGCGCAACGGCCACCACTACGTCAACGGCATGGCCGGCTTGCCGGTGGCCGAGCAGCAGTCGTTCCTCGAAGCGCACCCCGATCTGTACGAGCGCAGCCACGGCGCGGTGCGGCTGCGCATCCGCGACGGGTTCATCGATTGCGCCTCGCTCGCCGCGCCGGCCGGCTTCGCCAGCCGCGCCTGGCCCGAGCCGGGCGCGATGCGGCCGATGAAGGCGGTGGTGTGATGCCCGTGACGCAGCCATCGACGTTGGCGCCCGCGGCGCCTGCGGCGCGCGAAACGCTGCTCGCGCGCTGGACGGCCGGCCTCGGCTACTACGGGCCGAGCCTCTTGGTGATGCTCGGCCTCGTGGTGCTGTGGCAGCTGCTGGTCGTCGGCCTCGGCATCAAGGAGTTCATCCTGCCCACGCCCTGGTCGGCGTTGAAGGCGCTGGCGAACCCGAACTACAAATGGGTGAGCAACCTGCTGGCCACGCTCTACGCCGTGCTCGGCGCCTTCGTGCTCTCGGCCGTGCTCGGCGTGGCGCTGGCGGTGGTGATCGTCTGGAACGACCTCCTGCTGCGCACGGTGATGCCGGTGCTGGTGCTGTTCAACACGCTGCCGAAGATCGCGCTGGCGCCGCTGTTCGTCGTGTGGCTGGGCTACGGCATCTGGCCGAACATCCTCATCGGCACGACGATCGCGTTCTTCCCGATGGTGGTGAACACGGCTGTCGGGCTGGCGAGCGCCGAGCCCGACATGCTCGACCTCGTGCGCACGCTCAGGGCCAGCCGCTGGCAGGTGCTGCGCAAGATCCGCTTTCCGAACGCCGTGCCGTACATCTTCGTCGGCCTGAAGCTGAACGCGACGATGAGCGTCATCGGCGCCATCGTCGGCGAGTTCGTCGCTTCCGAGCGCGGCCTCGGCTCGTTGATCGTCACCAGCGGCGTGACGATGGAGACGGCGCCGATCTTCGCTTCGCTGATCCTCATCTCGGCGCTGGGCCTCGCGCTGTACGGCGTCGTCGTCCTCGCAGAACGGATCGTCGCGCCCTGGGCGCACCGCGACGAGCGCACCGATTGACCACCGCCCGCTGGAGACAAACGCGATGAACCGACCCGACCAACGCCCCGATGCCGCCCCCTTCTCGCGCCGCCGTGCCCTCACCGTCGCCGCTGCCACCGGCGCCGCGCTGGCCGCCGGCCCGCTGCTCGCGCAGACGCCCGACAAGGTGCAGCTCCAGCTCAACTGGTTCCACCTCGCCGACCACTCGCCGATCTACCTGGCGCTGAAGAAGGGCTACTACAAGGAGGAAGGCATCGACCTCACGGTGCTGCGCGGCAGCGGCTCGGCCGATAGCGCCAAGAAGATCGACCTCGGTCAGGCCGACATCGGCATCTCGGATGCGCCAACGGTGCTGACGGCGATCAGCAAGGGCGCCAACCTGCGCATGGTGGCGGTGGTCTACGACAAGGCCGGCAACAACGTCTTCTTCAGGAAGAGCGCCAACATCAAGACGCCGAAGGACCTCATCGGCAAGAAGATTGCCGTGCCGCCGGCCGATTCGCACCGCGTGCTGTGGCCGGCGTTCGCGGCCATGCACGGCATCGCGCCCGACGCGGTGACGCTGGTGAACGTGAAGCCCGAGGGCAAGCAGGCCATCGTCGCCGCCAACGAGGTCGACGCGTCGTTCGACCTCTACACGAGCTACGCCATCTGGGAGAAGGTGCTCGGCAAGGGCGACGTGGGGCACCTGCTGTGGGCCGACTTCGGCCTGCCGATCTACGGCCACACGTACTTCGTCAACAACGAGCTGATCAAGAAGAACCCGAAGCTGATCGAGCGCTTCCTGCGCGCCACGCACAAGGGCTGGCGCGACGCGAAGGCCAACCCGGCCGCTTCGATCGACGCGATGGTGGAAGCGGTGCCGGGCCTGGACCGCAACACGCTGCTGGCGACGATGCCGCAGATCCTCGACCTGTGCGTCACCGAGCGCTCGGCGAAATACGGCCTCGGCTGGATCGAGCCCGAGCTGATGCAGAAGACGATGGACATCACTTTCGCCAGCAACAAGCCCGAGAAGGCGCTGGCGGTGGCGGACACGTTCACCAACCAGTTCAGCAGCCGGATCAAGCCGTGAGGCCCTGAAGCCCCCCGCCGGCGCGGCGTGCGGCGCAGCACCCGCGCGGCGTGCGGGCTTCAAGCCCCTCGGCGGAGCCCGACGCGCCGCGGCGGCGACAATCGAGGCCATGTCCAAGACCTTCGAAACCACCGAACCCCAACGCGCCGACATCGACGCCCGCCCCGGATCTCTGCTGCTGGAGTTCGGCAGCCACAACTGCGGCTGGTGCCGCCGCGCCGAGCCGCTCATCGAGCAGGCGCTTGCCGCCGCGCCCGGCGTGGCGCACATGAAGATCGCCGACGGTCCCGGGCAGCCGCTCGGCCGCTCGTTCGGCGTGCGCCTGTGGCCCACGCTCGTGTTTCTGCAGGACGGCGTCGAGAAGGCGCGCATCGTGCGGCCCGAGCGCAAGGTGCAGATCGACGAGGCGCTGCGGCAGATCGCGCCGGCGACGACGCCCTGATGACGGCGGCAACGGCGCGTTGATTCGCGCCGCGGCGGCGCACCGCGGGTTTAGCCGCTGCCGCTGTTGCCGGCAGCGCCGCCGCTGCACTCGGCGGCCACCCAGGCCGCGTAGGCGGCGTCGGCGTCCGCTACCTCTAGCGCATACACCGCTGGCAGCTCGTACGGGTGCATCGCCAGCACCAGCGCCCGCAGCGCCGGCGCCGCCTTTTCGGTGGTCTTGAACATCAGGCGCTGCTCGTCGTCGTGCTGCACCGCGCCCTGCCAGCGGTAGACGCTGGCGATGGCGTCGATGTGCACGCAGGCGGCCAGGCGCTGCACGATCGCCGCGTCGGCCAGGCGGCGTGCGTCATCTGCATTGGCGACGGTCGTGACGACAACGAGTAGCTTCACCACTTCTGCGGCCCGATCGGTTCCAACAGAATAGATCAATGAAGTAGGGGCCCGAAGGAGCCATCGCGAGTGGCCTCCGGAGGATCGAGGCGCCGACGCGTCGAGAAGCGAGGGGACGGAGTTGTTCGGATCCTGGCAGAAGGCGTGCGCCCCTCGCTCACCGGCGTCAGGCGCGGTGTGTTGCTTGTGGCTGTGCCTGGCCGGTGCTGCCGCGGGGCAGCCGCTGCAATGGAGTGCCGAGGGCGCGGCAGATGCCGTCGCTGCAACCTGGACCGGCGACGAGGCCGCAAGCCTGCGTGGCCGACTGCGCGGTGAGTTCGCGCTGTGGCATGACACTGACCTCCCGCAGGCGTGGCGCTCGCGCTTGGCAGGGGCGCTGCGGCCGGACTTCGGCGGCAAACGCCTTCTGTGCCGCGAGGACGACTGCGCCCCCGCGCCCGAGCTGCGCAGCAGCGCCTCGTGGGCGTTCTCGAACTACGCCGTTGGGCGATTCACGATCGGTTGGGGTCCCGGGCTGCCGGGAAGTGTGGCGGCGCTGGGCAACGCGTGGGGTGCCGAGCCGCCGGGCATGGACGGCTGCGCGGCGCTGCTGGGTTGCCCGCTGGCGCATTACCGCGGCGGGGTGACCGCGGAGTCGGCGACATATGAGAGCTGGACGCTCGGCAGCCAGTGGATGCGCAGCGATCGAGGTGCCTCGAAGTCGCGTTGCTCATCTCCAGGGCATGGGGCGGCAATGCCTCGCGCTCGATGGGCACGATTGGCCAACGAAGCAGACTGGGTTCTTCCGGTGGGCGCTGTCACGCACATCGGCCGCTGGCGCGTGTTTGCCCTGGCCGCAACGAGTGGCAACGATCGCACGCGCGGCTGGAACAGCTCGCTCAGCGCCGCCACACCGGTTGCCGGCGGTGAGTTGCGCCTCGGGGCCTGGCGCTACCGCCTGGGCTCAGAGCCGCCGTTGAACAAGGCTGCGGCGGGCTGGCACGCACCGCTTTCCACGCACGGTCGCTGGGGCATCGATGTCGCTGCTGCGCGCGCTGCCGATGGCCAGCGCTGGGCGGCGGCGACGCTGGGCACGGAGTGGTCCTGGCCGTGAATGCGCCACCGACTGGCACCGACCCGCTGCCAGGGTCAGCCGCCTGGGCCGAGAACGGCCGCAAGACGCTGGCGCTGATGATGGTCGACCTCGTGGAGTCGGTGCGCCTGTACGAGATCGATCCCGACTCGACGGCGCGGCGGTGGCGCCGCTTCGTCCACGAGGTGCAAACAGGAATCCTGCCGGCGCATGCCGGCAGCCGCATGGTGCGGCACACCGGTGATGGCCTGCTGCTCACCTTCCCCGACGCGCTGGCGGCAGTGCGCTGCGCCTTCGTGCTGCACGAGGCGCTGGGTGGCTACAACGCCGGGCGCCTGCCCACCGAGTCGCTGCTGCTGCGGATCGGCGTGCACGTGGACACCGTCTTCGTCGACGAGCTGGATGCCTTCGGCTACGGCGTCAACCTCGTTGCTCGTCTGATGGCGCTGGCCGGGCCGGCCGAAGCGGTGACGTCGACCGAGGTGCGCGATGGCGTCGTGCCGGGCGTCGATGCGGAGTTCGACGACCTGGGCTTGTGCTACCTGAAGCACATCTCGAAGCCTGTGCGAGCCTATCGGCTGGCACGCGCCGGCGAAGCGGCCCCGGGGGTCGTGGCCGGCACCGTGCGCGCGCTGCCTCATGCCCGACCAGCGCGAGCTGCGCCCGACCGTGGCCGTGTTGCCCTTCGAGGCACGTGCCGACGATCCCGAGGCACGCGCAGCAGCCGACCTGGTCGTGGACAAGCTCATTGCCGCGCTGTCGCGAGGCGCGGCTGCGCGTGATCTCGCGGCTGTCGAGCAACGCGTTCAAGGGCCGCCTGATCGTGCCGGCGACGGCCGGCCGCCGACTGGGCGCGACGCACGTCGTCTCGGGCCGCGTGCATGTGCACGATGGTCGCCTGTCGATGGTGACGGAACTGTCCGACGTCGCCACCGACGCCGCGCTATGGGCCGAGGAAAGCACGGCCGACCTGGGGGCGCTGTTCACGGCCGACGACGAACTGATCCATCGTGCCGCACGCGGCATCAGCGACTCGATCGCGCGCGGCGAACTCAGTCGGGTGCGCCAGCAGCCCCTGCCCACGCTCGCCAGCTACTCACTGCTGCTGGCCGGCGTGTCGCTGATGCACCGCTTCACGAGCGGCGACTTTGCGCGCGCCCGCCAGTGCTTCGAGGCACTGACCGAGCGTGTGCCGCGCCATGCCGAGCCGTATGCGTGGCTGGCGCGCTGGCACGTCTTTCGAGTCGTGCAGGGCTGGACCGACGATGCCGATCATGACCGCGGCCGCGCGCGCGACTTGTGCCGCCGCGCGCTCGACCTGGCGCCCGATTCGGCGGTGGCGCTGACCGTGGCCGGGTCGGTCAAGGTCAGTCTCGAGCGCGACCTGGGTGCCGCAGGCGCTCTACCGCGAGGCGCTGCTGGCCGACCCGAACGAGCCCCTCGCGCATCTGCTGCTGGGCACGACGCACACGTTCAAGGGCGAAGGCCAGCAGGCGATGCGGAGCACCGAGGCGCGCTGCGCCTGTCGCCCCTGGATCCCGATGCGCTTCTACTTCGACTCGCACGCGGCCGGCGCGGCGCTGAGCGCCGGCGAACTGCCGCGCGCCATCGAGCTGGCCGAGCGCTGCAGCGGTCGAACCGGCTGTACCACACCGCGCTGCGCACGCTGGCCATCGCCCAGTCGCTGGCCGGCCGCGCGAAGCAGCGCACGAGACCGTGCGCCGCATCCTGGTCGCCGAGCCGACCTGACGGCGAAGCGTTTCGTCGCCACTTCGCCGGGCGGCAGCTACGAGATCGGCGCTGCGTTTCGCCGCCGCGCTCGTGCGCGCCGGACTGCCCGAAGGTGATGGCGAACCGGGACCCGGGGTCCCTGTTCGCTCCAACGAAGAGCAAGGAGAGGCCGATGGCACGCAATGACGCATGGGATGCCTGGAGCGCGTTCAGCCGTGGGATGCCTGGGACGCCTGGGATGCACGGCGATGCGGGGCGGCGGAGCGCGGCACGGCGGCGGCGGCGGGTCGGTGTCGAAGGGCTGCTGCGCAGCCGCGAAGGGCATCTCGGTCGAACGCTGACCAAGGCGCTGAACGATTCCACGCTGATCGAGCCGGCGCTCATGCGCGTGTGGCAGCGAACGGTCGATGCCAGCGAAGCTGCCCGGCGCTGACGTGAAGCTGATGGCACGGTTGGGTACCACGACGCGCATGCAGCTGTACGAGGCCGATCTCGCCAGCGGCCTGAAGGTTGAACTCGCCAGCGGCAGCGCCGACAAGGCGACGGTTAGCGCGGCGCAGTCGTTCGCCTTCGACCTCGTGCGGCCGGGCCCGACGGTCTTCGTCGAGCAGACCAAGCGCGTCATCAGTTGGGCGGCGTTGCGTGCGGAACGCGCGCCGGAGATCCTCAGCCAGCTGGGGCCGCAATTCGAGTACTGGTCCTCGGTGGCGGGCCTCGGGCCGGTGATGACGCCGTACACGCGCGAACTCGTCGCCGCGGCGATGGGCTTCGCCTCGCACGTGGTGCAGCGCTTGAAGTACCTGCTGCCGGTGCCGCGCGCGATGGAGTTCTCGGCCCGCGTGCAGCCGATGATCGAGGCGCCGGCGTTCTTCGCCTACCCGAGCGGTCACGCGACGCAGGCGTTCATGGTGGCGCGGCTGTTGGCGCTGCTTCTGGGCGCGGGCGGCGGCCAGCGGCAGGAGCAGGACATGCAGCTGTACCGTCAGGCCGAGCGAATCGCCACCAACCGCGTCGTGGCGGGGGTCCACTATCCCATCGACAGCGCCGCCGGCTGTGCGCTCGGACTTTGGCTCGCCGACTACGTTGCGGCGCGTTGCGGCGGCTCGGTAGCCGGAGGCGGGGAACGCCGGACATTCGATCCGACCGCGAACGGGTGGGCGATACCGGCCGCCGCGGACTTCGAGCCCGTGGTCACGCAGCGGTCGCCCGGTTCGCCGACGAAGGTCTCGCCGTACGACCACCGCGGCGAGTACGACGCCGTGGGCGCGGTGTTCCCGGCCGCCCTCGCGCCCGATGCGATGCCCATTGCCTGGCTGTGGCAACAGGCGGCGCGCGAGTGGCACGCCAACGGCTACGCATGAACGCCCTGACTCGACCGAGGTGGTTCCCGTGACACAGGTGTGGAAGGAGGTCGGTAGCGGTCCGGTGTTCGGCTTCGACTGGACGCCATGGCTTTGCAGCGACAAGCATCACGTCGACCCGTATCTCCTGTGGGCCGACGTGACCTGCTTCGCGGGCTTCGGCGGGCTGCCGGGTCTTGGGCGCAGCGGCGGCGAGTTGCCGATCCTGCTCGAGCTGACGCGAGAAGGACTCGAAGTCCCTGATCGGTCGGGCTGTCCGCAGGCGCCCACCTCCGGGCCGCCCCGGCAATGCCCGATCGACATGGGCTTGTTCGAGATCAGCGGCGCCTACCTGTCGAGGACGACGCGGACGCTCACCCGCTACGTCACGGGCCGTGTGCCCCTTTGCAACGTCGGCGAGCTCTTCCGCTGCGGCACCTCGATCGTGCGCTTCCAGATGGGCCTGCCGCGAGTCCCCGCCAATCAACGCACCCCCGAACGCAGCGCGACGGCCGGCCAAGCAGACGGCGACTTCCGGCAGGTGGTTGTCGGCATCATCGACGACGGCTGTCCGTTCGCGGCCCCCGAGCTGGCCGATGCGGTTGGCGACCCGCGCGTGTTCTACCTGTGGGACCAGGACGAGAAGCGCAAGCCGGGCGGTTGCGGCGGATGGAAGAAGCCGTTCGCCTTCGCCTATGGCGCCGAGCTTGACCGGCGCACCATGTCGCTGGCCGTGGCCGAAGCGGAGCTGCTTGGCGGCTCGCCGGCCGCCGCGCTCGCGCCCTACAAGGCGGTGCACTATGTGCCCGTCGAGCCCGAACCTGACGACTACACCACATCGCCGCCGAGCGGCGTGCCCGCGGGGTCGATGCTGGTGCACCGCCACGGCGCGGCGGTGACGGCCCTGGCGGCCGGCAGCTTGCCCCCTTCCGGGCGGCTGCGCGAGAACCAGGGTCTGGTGCCCGAGGGTCGGCCCGACAACGCCGCGGCC
Organism: Rubrivivax sp.; assembly: GCA_046348035.1. Classification (GTDB taxonomy): domain Bacteria; phylum Pseudomonadota; class Gammaproteobacteria; order Burkholderiales; family Burkholderiaceae_C; genus Rubrivivax. Next base: position 61,954 of record JAXMEZ010000009.1, read on the forward strand.
TGGCCCGTCGTCTTCGTGCAACTGCCCTCGCGCACGGCACTGGACACGTCGGGCGGCTCGCTCGGCGTGCACGTGCTCGACGGCATCCACTACATCTTGCAGCGCGCCCTCACGATCCCCTACCGCGTGGCTGCACCGCAGGCGTCGTCAGGACCGCCGCAGCTGTCGGTGCGGGAGCAGCCCGCTACCGGCGACGAAGACTCGGTGCGCAAGTTCGCAGCGAACCACGTCGTCATCAACATCAGCTACGGCGCCATCGCAGGACCGCATGACGGCACCTCGATCCTGGAGCAGGCGATGGCCGAGATTGCCGAGTTCGGCGCCGGCGACCAGAGGTTCGTTGCCTTTGTTCTGGCGGCCGGCAATGCCGCCGGTGGCCGCACGCACGCCGGCTCGCGCTCGAGCACGGCGGCGATCCGAAGAGCTTCACGTGGACGCTCGGCCTGGACAACCCGCACGAGGCGTACCTCGAGGTCTGGCTGCCGGACCGCCTGCGCGACAGCAACACGCCGGTAGGCGGGCTGGCCGAGCAGTTCACCGTGAAGATCCGCCCGCCGGGCGGTGTGCCGCCCGTCACCGTCAAGGTGGGCAAGGCGCTTGCGCTGTCCGACGCAGCGGGCCAGACGACGATTGCCAGCGTCATCTACGCGCGAAAGGTCGCCCAGGGCAAGAGAGGGACGATGGTGCTGCTGGCCGTGGCGCCCACTGCAGCGGCCTTGGCGGGCGCAACCCCGCCAAGGCCTCGCGCACCGCACGGCGACTGGGTCGTCGAAATCGCCTTCGGGCGGCCGTCTGCTGCGGGCTCGAAAGAGGTGGCCGTGGTGCATGCCTGGAGCGAACGCAACGACCTCGTCTACCGTTCACCGCGCCGGCAGCAGGCCACGCTCACGGGCGACGACCCCGTGCCCGCACTGACCGAGAACTCGCCGTCGAGCCTGCGGTTCTGCGGCATCAACCAGCGCTATGCGACCGAAGATGCGCCCAAGCCGTTCCAGCCCGAGTTGTCGCTCAGCTCCTCGCCGCCGGCGCGCCGCCAACCGATACCAGCCTGCTGGGCAACAGGCTGGTCGTTGTCGGTGGCTACCGAGCGAGCGACGGCGAAATGGCGGCGTACTCCGGTGGCGGCCCGGCGCGCTTGTCGACCTTGGACAACGCGCGCCTGGCCGGGGTGGCTGCGCGATGACCACCGGGCAGGCGCAAGCGATCGCCGAAGCGGAACATGCGCGCACCGGCCCCGATCTCGACGCGGTGAGCGATGAAAGCGCGGCCGTGCGGGGCGTGCGGGCCGGCGGCATGGTCGCTTCGGAGCTGGCCCGGATCTCGGGCACCAGCGCCGCGGCGCCGGCCGTCACGCGACGCATCGCGAACCTGCTCTTTCACAACCGCTACAGCGCCGGCGCCATCGACGTGGACGACCCGGAGCCCGTACCGGCGGACAACGGCGCGCGTGCGACGCTGACGCCCAAGACCGACGACCGCTTCAGGCGAGCGCGCCTGCGCGTGCGCCCCTGAGCCAGGGGGCGTGAGGTCGCGCAGTCACGGCCCTTGGCACGAGGTGGCCTGGACGAGCCCCTGGTCGGCGAGGAAGCGGCAGATGCGCGTATCGGAAAGCTGCACGAAGCGACTCACGGTGCTGAACTCCTCGGGCGCGTGCGCGAGCACGCCGACGATCCTGCGCCCCGAAGCGAGCTTGTCGAAGACGGGTCCGCCGCTGTCGCCGCGGGTGACCGCAGCCCCGACGCGGTCGCCTTCCGTGGTGCTCGCGAAGCACTTGGCGTACTTGGGGTCCAGGGGCGGTACGTCGGCGACGTTGCGGCCCGGGTCGGGGCAGTTCTCGGGCGCCGAAAGCGCAGCAACGTTGGCCGTTCCGGCGCACAGCGTACCTGCCGCGTCGATGGGGCTGCGGGGGCCGAGGCCGACCATGTGGATCGGCCCGGGGACGGTGACCGCACCGGTCTGTACGGCCAGCGCCTCGACATGCTGGGTGTCCAAGGGATGTGCAGGGTCCGTGCTGCGGCACACGGCGACGTCGTGCACGCAAGCGAGCGTCTCGAAATCGCAGTCGGCGCTGCCGGCGAAACTCTGATGCGGCTCGCACCGGATCGGCAGGAAGTCCGCCGCGTCGTGATCGACGTTGAGCGCCTCCTGGATGGCCCCCATGCAATGCGCCGCGGTCAGGAGCACCCCCGGGCCGACCGCGGTGGCGGTGCACTGCGGCACGTACTCGGGCTCGCCCTGCACCGGCCTGGCAACGAGCCATAGCGAAGACATCTGCGCCGTCAGCCCGGGATCGGTGTCAGCGCAAGACCGCGGGCGCACCAACATCACGACCTGCACGCTCGTCCGCTCGGTCACCGCGGCGAAGCGACGCTTGTCCTTGGGCAGCATCGGCAGCAGCAGCCCGTCCTTCCTGGCGAGCAGGGACCCACGGAACAGCAGCGGCGGGCGCGTGGGCGCGGCGGTTTGGATCTTGCTGCACAGCCGTTCGGTCGCCGCGCTGACGAGACCGCAACCGCGGCGCAGCCGGCGCCGTTCGGCCATGTCGCTGCACTGTTGCTCGAGGCTCTCGCGCGGCAGGGCCGCCGCACCGCCGGCGGGGACCTCCAGCTCGCAGAAGTGGTGCTGCGCACCGACCGGCGCGACGCGGGCAACGGTCGGTGCAGGCTGGGCCGTCGCCGGCGCAGTGCAGAGAAGGGCACCCATGAGCAGCACGCCGATGCTCCTGAGCGGCGAGAAACCGGGCTCCGGCAAGCACTGCACGACTCGGTGATTCGATGGCGTTGCGAGCATGGTGGCGGCTCCCTTCCGGTAGACAGTCGACCGCCCGCGATGAAAGCACGGCGGTGATGCGATGGGAATCCTCCCGATCGCCTACCCGCCCGTCCCACCCTTCGCCTCCGGTATGCCAAGTCCCGCAAGCGCGGCGGCCTTGGCCACGGTGTCGATGAAGCGCGTCGGGTCGCGCGATGCTCAGTCGCGCACCAGGTACCCCAGCACGAGATCCGTCATGTGGCTCAGCCGCTCGACGCGCGCCTTGGTGGCCAGCAGGTCGCGGGCGAAGATGGTCGACAGCGTGTGGCTGTTGCCGAGGTAGAAGTAGGCGAGCCCGGCGATCGAGATGTACAGCTGCACCGGGTCGACGCCGCCGCGGAACAAGCCCGCCTTGTGGCCGCGCTCCAGCACGTCGGCGATCGTCTGCACGAACGGCGAGTGCAGCGTCAGGATCTTCGTGCTGCGCTTCAGGTGCCGCGCGCGGTGCAGGTTCTCGCTGTTGAGCAGCGTCAGGAACTCGGGGTGCGCGAGGTAGTAGTTCCAGGTGAAGGCGATGAGGCGCCGGATCGCCTCGATCGGCTCCACTTCGGCCAGGCTCAGGCGCTGCTCCTCGCCGCGGATGTTCTCGTAGGCGCGCTCGAGCACGGCGAGGAAGAGGTCTTCCTTGCTGCCGAAGTAGTAGTAGATGAGCCGCTTGTTGACGCCGGCGCGCTCGGCGATGCGGTCGACGCGGGCGCCACCCAGGCCGTGCGCGGCGAACTCGGCCGTGGCCGCTTCGAGGATCTCGCCTTGCGAGCGGTCGGCGTCGCGGGCACGCGGCTCGGGGGCACGCGGCTCGGGGGCGGCGGCGCGCGGCGCCGCCTTGCGCGCTTTCGCCTGGGTCTCGTCTGGGTCTGGCGGGGCGTGGCCATGCGCTGGCGCAATTCACCGGTTGTCGAAATGTCGCCGGAGTATCGCCCGCGTCGTTCCGGCAGCGGATGCGGGCTCGCCCGGACTGGCCGAGGTAGGGGGTTGCGTCGCGGCCACGCGCCTTGTCCCGCGCCTTGCCTGTGCCTAGCATCTGGCCGCCGTGATCAACAGCCTCGCCGACAGCCGCTACACCGCGTTCATCAGCTACGCCCACGCCGACGACGTGAGCTGCCACCACTGGGTGTCGTTCTTCGCCGAGGAACTGCAGCGCGGGCTCGAGGCGGTGATGCGCGGCGTGAACCTGCCCCCGGTGCACCTTTCGGGCGACAACGGCCCGGTGGCCGGCGTGCTGGGGCCCGAGCTGCGCGAGCGCATCGACCGCAGCTTCGCGATGGTCATCGTCGTGCACGACAACTACGTGGCCTCCGACTGGTGCCGCCAGGAGCTGGAGTACTTCTGCCAGCGCTTCGGCGAGGAAGGCTGCCGCGAGCGCCTCTACGTGCTGGCGCTGTCCGAGCCGGCGGTGCAGAAGGTGGCCGCGGGCGACGCCTGGAAACGGCTGCTGCCCGCGGGGCAGCTGTGGATGCCGTTCTTCGCCGAGCTCGACCGCGACGAGCCGATCGACATCTACATGGCGCCGCAGCTCGTCACCGCCGCCTTCAAGACGATGTTCAACCGCCTGCGCGAAGACTTCGTCGGCAAGCTGAAGGCGGCGCAGGCGCCGCAGCAGCAGCCGATCGCTTCGCTGGCGGCGATCACGGCGACATCCACGCCGACCTCCACGCCGACCCCTTCCACGCCGACATCCGCGGCGTCAACGCTGTCCACGCCGGCCACGCTCGGCGCCTTCACCCCGTTGCCGCGCCGGTGGCGCCGGCGCGCAACGGCGGCGCGGCGGCACCGGCCGGCGACGTGCGCATCTACATCGAAAGCAACCGCCACGAGCTGACGCTGTGGCAGCCGCTCGGCGAGCAGATGCGCCGCCGCTGGCAGCGCCTGACCGGCGCCACCGCCGCCCCCGGCGCAACGCCGCCGGCGTTGCAGCTGCGCCCGCGCGGCCTGCCGGTGGAGCAGATCGACCAGTTCCCGAGCCTGGACGACGCCGACGGCGTGGTGCTGCTGTGGGGCAGGAAGACGCCCGATGCGCTGGTGGCGCAGATCAACAAGGTGGAGAACAAGATGAGCGCCGGCCGCGACGCCGCGCCCGGCGTGGTGGCCTACCTGATGCCGCCGCAAAGCTCGGCCGAGCCGGTGCCGGCGTGGGGCTGGCAGGTGCTGCGCTTCGATGCGCAGGCGCAGGACCGCATCGATGTCGTCACCGAGGAGGACGCCGAGCTGGAAGGGTTCCTCAAGCGCGTGCTCGAACGCCGCCTGCAGCGTGAAGCGCCGCCTGCGGCGCCGGCGGGCGGCGGATGACGAAGCCCGACGTGGCCGTCGCTGCGGCCGGCGTGGGCGCTGCCGCGGCCGCCGACGCGCCGGCCCCGGCCACCGCTGCTGCGACGGCATCATCGCCGTCGCCGCCACCGGGTGCCGATGCCACCGTGATGCGCCTGCCGCGCGAGCCGTACCCCGGCCTGCGCCCGTTCCTCGATTTCGAAGCGGCCTTGCTCTTCGGCCGCCAGCGCCAGGTGGGCGAGATCCTCGAGCGGCTGGCCGCGACGCAGTTCGTCGCCGTGCTCGGCGGCTCGGGCTCGGGCAAGAGCCGCTCATCCACGCCGGCGTCACGCCGGCCTTGCGCAGCTACGGCATTCCCGGCGCCGGCGACCTGTGGCTGCCGATGGTGTGCACGCCGGGCACCAACGTCAGCGCCGCCGACCAGGCGGCGCGGCGCCATTCGCCGGTGACGCGCCTCGTGCGCCGCTTCGGCAAGCTGCTGAAGAGCCGTGGCAGCGTTGACGCCGACGCGACGCGCGACGCCGAGATGGCCGAGGTCTTCCGCCAGGAGGGCGGCTTCGCGCGGCTGCTCGAAGCCTACGGCCGCGAGCTGGACGTGCCGCCGGGCCCCGACCCCGCCGACGCGCGCGTGCTCTTCGTCATCGACCAGTTCGAGGAGGTTTTCCACCCGACGAACAAGGCGGCAGCCGGCGGCCCCGACGAGGTGGCCGTGCTCGTCGAGCGGCTGCTCGACCACTTCTTCCGCCCGCACCCGCGCTGCTACGTCGTCATCACGATGCGCAGCGAGCACCTGAACGACTGCGCCGCCTTCCTCGAGCTGCCCGACGCCATCAACAAGAGCAGCTTCCTCGTGCGGCGGCTCGATGCCGGCGAGCTGCGCGAGGCGATGGTCGGCCCGGCGCAGCGCTTCCTGCGCCTGATGGCGCGCCAGTACGCCGGCACGCCGGTGGGCGCCAAGCTGCCGCCGCAGGTGCAGTTCGAGCCGGCGGTGCTCGAGCGGCTGCTGCGCGATGTCACGGCCATCACGCACGACCCCGACCACCTGCCGCTGTTGCAGCACATGCTGGCGCGGCTGTGGCAGGCAGCGCTGGAGCGCGACGACGACATGGACGCGCTGGTGCCCGCGCGCATCACGCTGGCGGACCTGGCGCGCGCCGTCAACGCCGCCGAGCCGGGCATCGCCAGCGCCTTGGCCGAGGGCGTGAACACGCTGCGCGAGAGCGTGCACAACTGGCCCGAGCGCATCTACCTCGCGCACGACGCGAAGCACCGCGCCAAGCTCGACACGCTGTTCCGGCGCCTGGCATTGAAGGACCCCAACACCGGCCACTACTCGCAGCAGCGCGTGGAAGCGAACGCCGCCGCGACGCTGGTGGGCTTCCCCAAGGGCGAGGCGGGGCCGCAGGAGCTGCGCCGGCTGCTCGCCGAAGGCTTCCTCGGCAGCGTCGACTACCTCTTCTGGGACGCCGAAGATCCCACGCGCGTGACGATCAAGGTCTCGCACGAGTCGTTCATCCGCGGCTGGCGGCGCTTCAAGGCGCTGATCGACGCCGAGGCCTTGCAGTACGAGGAGTACGTGGCCGTGCTGCGGCGCTGCGCCGCGTGGGTGGAGCACGAGCGCAGCGCCGAGGACCTGCTCGGCTCGGGCGAGCTGCGCCGCGTCGGCGCCGGCGCGGTGCGCAAGCGCCTGGAGGCGAAGCAGCCGTTCGACGACTGGCTGCACCTGCTCTCGCTGGACCGCGAAGGCGCGCGGCTGCTGCCGGCCGCCGGCGCGCTGCCCGCGTTCATCGAGGAAAGCGAGAGCGTCGAGCGCAAGCGGCGGGTCAAGCGCTGGATGTGGCCGGTGCTGCTGCTGACGGTGGCCAGCATCACGCTCGGCCTGGCGCTGCCGACGATGTTCGCGGTGCTGATCGAGGCGCCGACGATGCGCCGCGCCGAGACGATGCTCGACGCTTTCGGCACCACCGAGGCGGCCGAAGTGAAGCGCGCCTACGCGACTCGCGCCGAGGCGGCCGCGGCGCTGGCGCAGCTGCTCGACGCGGCGGCAGCGATCGACGATGCGCGCTCGGGCTCGAGCACGGCGCGCGGGCGCACGTCGGCGCGGCTCATCGAGGCGCTGGACGCCGTGGCGCTGGTGCGCCGCCAGGGCGACTTCCTGCAAGGTGTGCTGTCGCAAAGCGAGCCGGTGGTCATCGACAAGCTGCGCGAGGTGCTGGGCACGAGCCCGCTGTTCGCGGTGCCGCTGCCGGATGCGGCCGCGGCAGCCGCCGCGGCCGAGCCGGCGCCGCAGTCGTTCGAAGGCGAATGCAGCGTGCCGCAGATCACCGCGCCCTCGCGCGGGCGCATCGTCGTCGCCGCGCCTTCGCGCGACGCGCCCGAGCGGCCGGGGCCGCGCCGCGCGCTCTTCGTGCCGGCGCCTTCGCAAGGCGGCTTCAATGGTGACGACGGCGCGCACGTCGCCGTCTACGCCGCCACGTGGAGCGCTGCCGAGGGCCTGTGCCGGCAGGGGCCGCTGATGCTGCTGCTGGACGCTGAAGCCGAATCGCACGCGGTGTTCGACAGCTCGCTGCGGCACCTGGTCGTCCTGGCGACGCAAGGCTTCGGCGAGGGCAGGGAAGGGGTGCTGCTGCAGACGGTGACGTGGCGCATCGGCCCGGAAGGCGAACCGCAGCGCGCCCAGCGCGCCACCGTGGTGACGCTGGGCGACCCGGCGCTCGTGCAGCGGCTGCGCGGCGCGGCCGGCGCGGCGCGCGTGCAGGTGGCGAGGACGTGGAGCGCGCCGGCCGGCCGCGTGCTGGACATCGGCGGCGAAGGCTGGCGCATCGTCTCGTGGCAGAGCCGCCGCCTGCGCACCGAGCTGCGCGAGCCGCAGTTCCGCATCGCCGTGCCCGCAGCCGCCGGCACGCCGTGCCACACGCTCGCCGCGAGCCTGCCGCCGGTGGAAGGCTGGCGCATGCGCATGCTCGACGCCGGCGAGCTGTGCCTGGCCGTGTACCGCGCGCCGCTGGCGCCGACGCAGGGCGAAACCGCCACGCGCAACGCCGACGAACTGGGCGTGTGGGCCTACCCGCGCCCGTTGCCGGGCACGCTGGAGCGGCTGGCCAAGCGGCCGCTGCTGCCGCTGGCTGCGGTGAGCCCGTATGCCACCGTGCCGGCGCTCGCTGCGGCGGCGATGGTGTGGCCCTAGCGGCAAGTGGTCCGCGAGCCCCGGGTGGCGCGGCGGAGCCGACGTGGGCTCTGGGCGTCAGCGGTGAGTACGCCGGCTGGCTGGTGCTCTCTGCCGCAGCGCCGGCCGGCACGGCGATGCCGGACGAAGGCGCCGCGCCGCGCGTCTACGGCCTGCCGCTGACCACCTGCGCTTTGTGGCGCCTGGGGCAGACGCTGCTGCCGCGCGGGCAGCCATCGGCCGCCACCGCCGACACCTGCCGCGACACACCCTGACTTCCTCCTCTCCCGCAGGCGGGATGGTGAGGGCTTTGGCACCCGCCCTCACCAACCCTCTCCCGCAAGGCGGGAGAGGGAGTCATGCAGGCGCGCCGCTCGCCTGCTGCGCCGGCCGTCGCGCGAACAGCCGCGGCTACAGTCCCCTCACCATGACCGAGACCCACTCCGCCACCCCCGGCGCCGTGCCGGCCCGCCCCGCCGGCCACGCGCTCGTCGAAGCGCTCGTCGCGCAGGGCATCGACACGTGCTTCGGCGTGCCTGGCGAGAGCTATCTCGCCGTGCTCGACGGCTTCCACGAGCACCGCCAGCGCATCCGCTTCGTCGCCTGCCGGCAGGAAGGCGGCGCCGCCTTCATGGCCGAGGCGCAAGGCAAGCTCAGCGGCCGCCCCGGCATCTGCTTCGTCACGCGCGGGCCCGGCGCCACCAACGCGAGCATCGGCGTGCACACGGCGTTCCAGGACAGCACGCCGATGATCCTCTTCGTCGGCCAGGTCGCCAGCGACCAGCGCGACCGCGAGGCGTTCCAGGAGATCGACTACCGGCAGATGTTCGGCCCCGGCACGCTGGGCCTGGCGAAGTGGGCCGCCGAGATCGACAGCGCTGATCGCCTGCCCGAGTACGTGGCGCGCGCCTTCCACGTCGCCACGCAAGGCCGCCCGGGGCCCGTGGTGCTGGCGCTGCCCGAGGACATGCTGACGACGCCGACGACTGCCCCCGTGCTGCCGCGCGCGGCGACGGCGAGCACCTGGCCCGACCCGCAAGCGCTGGCGCGTGCACGCGAGGTGCTCGCTGCGGCGAAGCGCCCGTTCGTCATCGCCGGCGGCGGCGGCTGGACGGCCGAGGCGGCCGCGGCGCTGCAGCGCTTCGCCGAAGCGTGGGAGCTGCCGGTGGGCAACGCCTTCCGCTTCCAGGACACGTTCGACAACCGGCACGCGCTGTACGCGGGCGACGTCGGCATCGGCATCAATCCGAAGCTGGCGGCGCGCATCCGCGACGCCGACGTCGTGCTGGCGCTGGGCGTGCGGCTGGGCGAGATGACCACGGGCGGCTACACGCTGCTGGCGCCGCCGCGGCCGAAGCAGAAGCTCATTCACGTGCATGCCGGTGCCGAAGAGCTGGGCCGCGTCTACTGTGCCGAGGTGCTGCTGCACGCGAGCATGGACCGCGCCGCATTGGCATTGGCAACGCTCGAGCCGCCGGCGCAGCGGCCCTGGCGCACCGAGGCCGCGACCGCGCACGCCCAATACGAGGCGAACATGGAAGCGCCCGCGGTGGCGCCGCTGGACCTGGCGGTGGTGATCAAGACGCTGGCGCGCCGCCTGCCCGCCGACACGGTGTGGACCAACGGCGCCGGCAACTACAGCGGCTGGCTGCACCGCTACGTGCGCTATCCGGGCTTGCAGCACAGCGGCCGCACGCAGCTCGCGCCGACCTCGGGCGCGATGGGCGCCGGCTTCCCGTACGCGGTGGCGGCATCGCTGCTGCAACCGCAGCGCTGGGCCGTCAACATTGCCGGCGACGGCGACTTCCTGATGACGGGCCAGGAGATGGCCACCGCCACCGGCTACGGCGCTAAGAAGCTCTTGAGCGTCGTCGTCGACAACGGCACCTACGGCACCATCCGCATGCACCAGGAGCGCGAGTACCCCGGGCGCGTGAGCGGCAGCGACCTCTTCAACCCCGACTTCGCAGCGATGGCGCGGGCGTTCGGGTGGCATGGCGCGATGGTCGAGCGCACGGAGCAGTTCGAACCCGCGCTCGATGCGGCGATGGCCGCGGTGGAAAAGGCCGGCCGCCCGGCGCTCTTGCACCTGAAGCTCGACACCGACGTCAGCACGACGCGGCAACGCCTGAGCGACATCCGAAGCGCTGCCGAGCGGCGCTTGAGTGGGGGTGAGGGCGGCCTGCGGCGCGTCGCAGTGGTCGGTGCCGCAGAGCGCGTTGCCGATCGCCGGAGGGGAGTGGTGGCGGTGACTCCCGAGGTCGTGGCGGATCGTGCCGCCGGCGGGCTGCTCCGCTCCTGTCCCCCGGACCAGGCCTGAACGGCCGGTCCTCCTCCTTTACTTCCGCTCCGCAGCGCCCCCTGTCGGCACGATCAGGCACCGCTGCTGCATGCGAAGGCGTGGTGCGCCGCGCTCGTGCGGCCGAGGAAGCCAGGTGGGCCCTTCTGCGGTGGGAGGAGGCCGGCCAGAGCAGGCCCGGGGGACATGGCTGAAGAACACCCGGCTTCCTCGGCCCGCGCAGACCTGCGCAGTAGCCCTGCTCTCGCAGGGCAGCATCACTGCCAGACCTACAATCCCGCGCCATCGGGGTGTAGCGCAGCCTGGTAGCGCAACTGCTTTGGGAGCAGTGGGTCGCCTGTTCGAATCAGGCCACCCCGACCATAGGCCTCGTGCCTGGTTTCGCGCGTCCAGCGCGAAGCCCGCGAGCCGCAGCCGCGCAACGTCGTCGAATGTTGTCGCCGCCCGCCTCGCCGCCTACTCGAAATCCAGCACCACCTTCATCGCCAGCGAGCGATCGGCGGCCAGGGCGAAGGCGCGGGCGGCGTCGCGGTAGGGGAGCGTGGCCGAGATCAGAGGCTTCACGTCGACGAGGCCCTTGTTGAGCAGCTCCACGGCGACGGCGAACTCCTCGTGGAAGCGGAAGGCGCCGCGCAGGTCGAACTCCTTGGCAACGATGGTGTTCAGCGGCAGCGTCATGTCGCCGCCGCCGGCAATGCCCACCTGCACGATCACGCCGCGCGGGCGCAGCGCGTCGAAGGCGCCGCGCAGCGCGCGTTCGTTGCCGCTGGCTTCGAGGAGGACATCGAAGCTGCCCTTGTCGGCGGTGTACTTCGCCAGCGCCTGCGGATCGTCGGCGACGTTGATCGCCTCGTCGGCACCCACCTTCGCGGCCGTGCGCAGCGGTGCGGCGGCCACGTCGGTGGCGACGATGTGCGCGGCGCCGGCGCGGCGCGCTGCCATCACCAGCAACGCGCCGATGGGCCCGCAGCCGGTGACGAGCACGCGCCGGCCCAGGAGCGGCCCGGCGCGGCGCACCGCGTGCAGCGCCACCGAAAGCGGCTCGGCGAGCGCGCCTTCGGCGTCGCTCACGTTGTCGGCGAGGCGATGCGCCTGTGCGAGTTCACCACGATCTGCTGCCGGAACGCGCCCTGCACGTGCGGCGTGCGCATCGCGCTGCCGTAGTAGCGCATGTCCAGGCAGTGGTTGTGCAGGCCTTGCTGGCAGTAGCGGCACAGGCCGCACGGCCGGCTCGGGCTCACGGCGATGCGGTCGCCGGCCTTGCGGCTGCGCACCGCCGAGCCGCGGCCTCGACGACGCCGGCCACCTCGTGGCCCAGCACCATCGGCTCCTTGATGCGCACGGTGCCGAAGCCGCCGTGCTGGTAGTAGTGCAGGTCCGAGCCGCAGATGCCGCCGCAGCGGACGCGCACGAGCAGCTGGCTGGCGCCAAGCGGCGGCGTCTCGATGGCTTCGACGCGCAGGTCGCCGGGGGCGTGGATGACGAGGGCTTCCATCGGGGCTTCGGACCTCAGAGCGTGGCGGTGACGCCGCCGTCGACGTAAAGGATATGGCCGTTGACGAAGCGCGAGGCATCGCTGGCCAGGAACACCGCCGCGCCGGCGAGATCGTCCACGTCGCCCCAGCGCCGCGAAGGCGTGCGGCCGACGAGCCATTGCGTGAACTTCTCGTCCTTCACTAGCGCCTCGGTGAGCTCGGTCTTGAAGTAGCCGGGGCCGAGGCCGTTGACCTGCAGCCCGTGCGGGCCCCAGTCGATGGCCATGCCCTTGGTGAGCATCTTCACCGCGCCCTTGCTCGCGGCATACGGCGCGATGTTCGGCCGCCCGAGTTCGCTTTGCACCGAGCAGATGTTGATGATCTTGCCGCGGCGGCGGCCGATCATGTAGCGCGCCACCGCCTGGCCGACGAGGAAGACGCTGTCGACGTTGGTGCGCATCAGCTCGTGCCACTGCGTCTGCGGGAACTCCTCCAGCGGTGCGCGCCGCTGCATGCCGGCGTTGTTGACGAGGATGTCGATGGCGCCGATCTCGCGCTCGATGCGCTCGACGGCCGCGGCGGTGGCGGCGCCATCGGTCACGTCGAAGGGCACCGCGTGCACCGCGGCGCCTTGGCCGCGCAGCGCTGCGGCGGCCTCGGCGAGCTTGCCTTCGCTGCGGCCATTGAGCACCACGGTGGCGCCGGCGCCGGCCAGCGCGCGCGCGAGCGCCAAGCCGATGCCGGCCGACGAGCCGGTCACCAGCGCCAGGCGGCCGCCGAGGTCGAAGAGGTCGAGGTTGGACTTCACGGCGCGTTCAGTTGATGGCCTTCGCCTCGAGCGCGTCGAGGAACGAGCGGTCCCAGCGGCCGTTGCGGATCTCCTCCATCTGCGCTTCTTCCTTCTTCAGCTGCTGCAGCGCCTTCTCGATCAGCACCGCGGCATCGGCAGCGGGGAACGCGAGCAACCCGTCGGCGTCGCCGACGATGATGTCGCCCGGCTCGACGACCATGCCGCCGATGTTCACCGGCACGTTGATCTCGCCGGGCCCGTTCTTGTACGGGCCGCGGTGGTTGACGCCGCGCGCGTAGACCGGGAACGTGCGCTCGCGGATCTCGGCGGCGTCGCGGATCGCGCCGTCGACCACGACACCGGCGAGGCCCAGCATCGCCGCGCCGGCGCTCATGATGCCGCCCAGCACCGCGTTGGTAAGGTCGCCGCCGGCATCGACCACCAGCACGTCGCCGGGGCGGCACAAGTCGAACGCGCGCAGCACGACGAGGTTGTCGCCGCCGCGGCAGCGCACGGTGACCGCCGTGCCCGCCATCGTCGCCTTGCCGGCGCGGTGGTAGGGCAGCACGCCGACGCTGCCGGTGCCGCGGTGCAGGTTGTCGCTGATGAGCGGCAGCGCGATGCCGCGCAGCTGCTCCAGGTGGCGCGCGTCGGCCTGCGGCGCGGAAGGGTGGCGGCGGGCTCCGAACGAAGTCATGGTGGTCCTTGTGTTTTGAGTTCAGCGCAGCGCCGCGACGGCGGCGGCGATGCGCCGGCAGCCTTCCTCGAGGTTGTCCATCGAGGTGGCGATCGAGACGCGGAAGTAGGGTGACAAGCCGTAGGCGGTGCCGGCCACCAGCGCCACGCCGGCGCGTTCGAGCAGGTCCATCACGACGTCGCTGTCGTTCGCCAGGCGCTTGCCCGCCGGCGTGGTCTTGCCGATCAGCCCGGCGCAGTTCACGTAGAGGTAGAAGGCGCCGTCGGGCACGCGGCAGCTCAAGCCGGGGATCGCGTTGACCAACGCCGCGGTGCGGTCGCGCCGCTGGCGGTAGACCTCGCGGCACTCGGCGACGAAGCGCTGGTCGCCCGAGAGCGCCGCGGCGGCCGCGGCCTGGCTCACCGAGCAGCAGTTGCCCGCCGACTGCGAGAAGTACGTGTCCAGCGCCACGATGATGTCGCGCGGCGCGGCCACCCAGCCGATGCGAAAGCCCGTCATCGCGTAGGTCTTCGAGACGCCGTTGACTGCCGCGGTGCGCTCGCGCAGGTCGGGCGCGGCGTTCAGCAGGTGCGGCGTGCGCGCGCCGTCGAAGCGGATGTGCTCGTAGATGTCGTCGGTCATCACCAGCACGTGCGGGTGCCGGCGCAGCACTTCGGCCAGCGCCTTGTACTCGGCCACGCTGTAGGCGGCGCCGGTGGGGTTGGAGGGCGAGTTCAGCAGCAGCCAGCGCGTGCGCGGCGTGATGGCCGCGTCCAGCCGCGCCGGCGTGAGCTTGAAGCCCTCGGCTTCGGGGCACGGCACGGTGACCGGCACGCCCTCGTTGGCGAGCACCATGTCGGGGTACGAGACCCAGTACGGCGCCGGCACGATCACCTCGTCGCCGGGCTCCAGCGTCACCGCGAAGAGGCCGTAGATCGCGCTCTTGGCGCCGTTGGCGACGAAGACCTCGTTCATGCCGTACACGAGGCCGTTCTCGCGTTCGAGCTTGGCGACGATGGCCTGGCGCAGCTCCACGGTGCCGGCCATCAGCGTGTAGCGCGTGGCGCCGCGGTTCATCGCCGCCGTGGCGGCCTCGCGGATGTGCGCCGGCGTGTCGAAGTCGGGCTCGCCGACGACGAGGCTGACGATCGACTGGCCCTGCCGCTTCAGCTCGCTGGCGCGGTCGGCCGCGGCGGTGCTGGGCGAGGGCTTGATGCGCCGGACGCGGCCGGCAATGCGCGAAGGGGTCACCGTGTCGGTCATGGGGAGTGGGAGTGTCGAGAGCGGGTCGGGCAGGCCGGATCGGCGGGTGCGGACACGGTAGGGCGCGCCGGCGCGATGCGCCAAGACGAGTTCCGTCTGCCTCTATAGGCGCGGCTTATGACGGGCGGTAGACTGCCCTTTCCTCGACCGGAGCCCGCCCTTTGAACCTCAGGCGGTTGAAGTACTTCGTCAAGATCGTCGACGTGGGCAGCCTCACGCAGGCGGCCGACATCCTGCACATCGCGCAGCCGGCGTTGAGCCAGCAGCTCGCCACGCTCGAAGGCGAGGTGCGCCAGCAGCTGCTGGTGCGCACCAAGCGCGGCGTCACGCCAACGGAAGCCGGCAAGGTGCTGTACCGGCACGCGCAGCTGATCCTGCGCCAGTGCGAGCAGGCGCGGGTGGACATGGACGCCGCCGGCCACGCGCTTTCGGGCGCTGTCTCGGTGGGGCTGGCGCCGGGCACGGCGGCCGCGGCTTTGTCGATGCCTCTCTTGCGCGCCACGCGCACGCGCCACCCGGGCATCCTGCTGTACCTCAACGAGACCTACGGCACGACGCTGTCGGAGCTGATCATGAACGGCCGCATGGACCTCGCCGTGCTGTACGGCGGGCGCACGGCTGTGCACGGCCTCGCGTTCCTGCCGCTCCTCAAGGAGCAGCTCTTCGTCGTCGGCCCGCGGCGGATGGCGCAGCCGCCCGACGAGGTGCCGCTCAGCGAGCTGGCGTCGCTCGACCTCTTCCTCGCGCGGCCGTACAACGTGGTGCGCAAGATGGTCGACGAGGCGTTCGCCGGCATCGGCGCGGCGCCGCGCGTGGTGGCCGAGATCGAAAGCGCGAGCACGCTCACCGCGGTGATCGCCGAGGGTCTGGGCGCGACGATCCTGCCCGCTTCGATGGCGCGCGAGGTCACGCAGTCGTGCGACGCCTGGCGCAGCCGCATCGTCGAGCCGGTGATCGAGGCGCCGCTGGCGCTGTGCCAGTCGGACCACCTGCCGCTGTCGGAGCCGGCCGCGGCGATCAAGGCGATCCTGCTCGAACTGGTGGCGCAGCTGCCGGGCAGCCACCTCGCGCAGGCCGAGCAGCGGCGGCTCGCGGCGGCTTGAAGTCATTTCGCCGCCATGCGGCTTCGGTCATAAGTCGGTCTTATCGGGTCACAGACATTCCGTCTTGGCGCGCCCGCGTGGGCGCCGCTAACTTCGCGGCCCATGCAAGCGCACGAGATCAAGGCGTTGATCGACGCGATGGCGGCGTCGGACCTGACCGAGCTGCACGCGGCCAGGGACGGCTGGTCGCTGAGGCTCGTGCGTGGCCGTGCGGCGGCGGCGTCGTCGGCGAGCAGCCGTGCGACTGCTCAAGCGAGCAGCGGCGCGAACGGCGCTGCTGAGAACGCCCCTCACGTCGCGGACAGCACGGCCGACGAACTGCACGCGCCGCTCGGCGGCGTCGTCTTCCTGCAAAGCGCGCCGGGTGAGCCGCCTTTCGTCCGCCCCGGCCAGAGCGTGCAGGCCGGTGACACCGTCTGCGTGATCGAGGCGATGAAGGTCTTCAACGCCGTGCACGCCGAGCACGACGGCGTCGTCGCAGCGGTGCTCGTCGCCTCGGGCCAGGAGGTCGATGCCGGGCAGCCGCTGCTGCGCCTGGCGCGGCCGTCGACGTGAACGAAGAAGTGAAGCATTGCGGCGCCATGTTCGACTCGGTCCTGATCGCCAACCGCGGCGAAGTGGCCGTGCGCGTGCAGCGCGCCTGCCGCGCGCTGGGCCTGGCCACCGTGGCCGTGCACTCCGAAGCCGATCGCGATGCGCGGCACGTGCGCGAGGCCGACCGCGCCATCTGCATCGGCCCGGCACCGGCTTCGCGCAGCTACCTCGACCAGGCGGCGATCCTCTTCGCCGCCGAAGTGACCGGGGCCGAGGCCATCCATCCGGGCTGGGGCTTCCTGTCGGAGAACGCCGGCTTCGTCGAGCGCGTGGAGCAGGCCGGTCTCGTTTTCATCGGGCCCGGTGCCGATTGCGTGCGCCGCATGGGCGACAAGGTCGAGGCCAAGCGCGCGATGCGCGCGCTCGGCGTGCCGGTGGTGCCCGGCGGCGACGACGTGCTGCCCGAAGGCGACACGGCCGCCGCGCAGGCGCTGGCCGAGGCGACAGGCTACCCGGTCATCGTCAAGGCCGCCGGCGGCGGCGGTGGCCGCGGCATGCGCGTCGTCGAGAGCGCGGCGGACCTGCCCGCGGCGCTGGCGCTGACGCGCGAGGAAGCGCGGCGCGCCTTCGGCAACCCGGCGCTGTACCTCGAGAAGTACCTGGCGCATCCGCGCCACGTCGAGATCCAGGTGCTGGCCGATGCGCACGGCAACGCGCTGTGGCTGGGCGCGCGCGACTGCTCGCTGCAGCGCCGCCACCAGAAGGTGATCGAGGAAGCGCCGCCGCCGGGCATCGCGCCCGAGCGCCTGGCTGCCCTCGGCGAACGCTGCGCGGCTGCCTGCCGCGGCCTCGGCTACCGCGGCGTCGGCACGTTCGAGTTCCTGTACGAATCACGCGAGTTCTTCTTCATCGAGATGAACACGCGGCTGCAGGTGGAGCACCCGGTCACCGAGATGACGGGCGGCATCGACATCGTCGAGCAGCAGCTGCGCGCGGCGCGCGGCGAGCGGCTCGCGCTCACGCAGGCCGATGTCGCCTGCCGTGGCCATGCCTTCGAGCTGCGCGTCAACGCCGAGCATCCCGAGACGTTCGCGCCTTCGCCGGGCGTCATCACCGAGTGGCGCATGCCCGAAGGCGACGGCATCCGCGTCGACACGCATGCGCACGCCGGCTACCGCGTGCCTTCGCACTACGACTCGCTGGTGGCCAAGCTCATCGTGCACGGCGCCACGCGCGATCTGGCGCTGCAACGCGCGCGCGCGGCGCTGGACGAGATGCGCATCGGCGGCATCCACACCAACGTGCCGCTGCACCGGCGGCTGCTGGACGACGCCGGCGTCGTCACCGGCGGCGTCGACATCCACCACCTCGAACGCCTGCTGCGACAAGGGTCCGGAAAGGCCCGGGCATGACGGCGAAGGCCGAACCCGCGGTGAGCCTGCTCGGCACAACGGCGCTGCTCTTCGAAGCGCCCGGCGAAATGGACCTCGCCACGCAGCAGCGCATTTGGGCGCTGGCGGTCGAAGCCGAAGCCTGGCCCGACGTCGCCGAAGCGGTGCCGGGCATGAGCAACCTGCTCGTCGCCTTCGAGCGCGCGCCGCGCGAATGGGAAGGCATCGCCGCGAGGCTGCGCGCGGCATGGGAAGCGCGCAGCCGCTGGCGCGCGCCGGCCGCGTGTTCGAACTCCCGGTGGTCTACGGCGGCGAGGGCGGGCCGCACCTCGCCGACGTGGTGGCGCATACGGGCCTCACGGTCGACGAGATCGTCGAGCGCCACGCGGCGCCGCTGTACCCCGTGTACGCGCTCGGCAGCCATCCGGGCTACTGCTACCTCGGCGGCATGGACCCGCGCATCGCCACGCCGCGGCGCAAGGTGCCGGTGCTGAAGATCCCCGGCGGCTCGGTCTCGATCGGCGGCGTGCAGACGGGCGTGTCGGCTTCCCGGGCCCGAGCGGCTGGAACACGATCGGCCGCGACGATGCACTTCTTCGACCCGGCGGCCGACCCGCCGGCGCTGCTGGCGCCGGGCGACAGCATCCGCTTTCGCGTCGAGAAGGTGGTGAAGTGAGCGGGACCGTGGTGCAAGCGGCAGCGGCGCGCGAAGGGTCGAAGGCCAACGCCGAGGCCAACGCGATCGAAGTGCTCGCCACCGGCGCGCTCGCCACCGTGCAGGACCTCGGCCGCTTCGGCGCCTTGCGCTGGGGCGTGGGACTTCCGGCGCGATGGACCCGCTGGCACTGGCCGCGGGCAACCTGCTCGTGGGCAACGACGAAGAGCGCCGCGGCCATCGAGGTGCAGGTGTTCCCGTTCAAGGTGCGCTTCGAGGCCGACTGCGATTTCGCGGTGACCGGGGCCGCCGCGCGGGCGCGGCTCGACGGCGTGCCGCTGCTGCCATGGTGGCGCCAGCGCGCGCGCGCCGGCCAGGTGCTGCACCTGGCACTGCCGCCGCGCGCTAACGCCTGGGCGGCGTGCCGCAGCTACCTGTGCCTCGAAGGCGGTGTTGCAGTGCCGGCCGTGCTCGGCTCGCGCAGCACGCAGTTGCGCGGCGCGTTCGGCGGCCACGAAGGGCGCGCGTTGCGCGTGGCGACCGCATCGCGTTCGGCGCGGCCCGCGCCGCGAGCGGCGGGGTTGCCGGCGCGCCTGACAACGCATGGAGCCCCTACGGCCTCGTGCCGCCGGCGCTGGTGATGCCATTGACCGCCGACGGAACGGCCGCCGTGCGCGTGCTGCCGGCGGCCGAGTACGCGCGCTACAGCGAGCGTTCGCGCGCCGCGCTGTGGTCGTGCGCGTGGCGCATCACGCCGCACAGCGACCGCTACGGCTACCGCCTCGAGGGCGAGGCACTCGAGCCGACCGCGC
Source organism: Rubrivivax sp. (assembly GCA_046348035.1). Lineage (GTDB taxonomy): Bacteria > Pseudomonadota > Gammaproteobacteria > Burkholderiales > Burkholderiaceae_C > Rubrivivax. Next base: position 81,194 of record JAXMEZ010000009.1, read on the forward strand.
CGCTGGAGATGCGCTCGCACGGCATCGTGCCCGGCGTGATCCAGGTGCCGCCCGGCGGGCAGCCGATCATGCAGATGCGCGACGCACAGCCTTCGGGCGGCTACCCGAAGATCGGCACCGTGATCGAAGCCGACCTGTGGCGCCTGGGCCAGACGCCGATCGGCAGCCGCGTGCGCTTCATCGAGACCACCTGGGCCGAGGCGCCGGCGGCACTGGAGGCGAACCGGCAATGGCTGGCCGAAGCGAAGCGCCTGATCGAACTGGCGGACCTGCAGCGCGCGGCGGCGCCTCGCGGAGAAGCGCGCATGAGCAGCGACCGCGACACCACCGTGCTGCGCGAGCCGCAGACGGCGCAGGCGCTGTGGTTCGAACGCCTGGTGCCGTGGCTCGCGGCCACCGACATCGACGGCCTCGAACTGCGCGGCCCCGGCGTGCACCTGTGCCTGATGCGGCGCGGGGGCGAAGTGGTCGCCGTGGCCGCAGGCGAACTGCCGATCAGCGAAGGCCGCGCGGCCGGCCACGGCGCCACGGCACCTGAACGCACGACGACCGTCGTCACCGCCACGTCGCCCGGCGTCTTCCTGCACCGGCACCCGCTGCTCGATGCACCGCTCGTCGCGCCCGGCGCAGCGGTGAAGGCGGGGCAGCCGGTCGGCCTCTTGCGAATCGGCGCGCTGCTGCTGCCGGTGCTGGCGCCGTGCGACGCCGACGGCGCCGAGCCTGTTGTCGTCGAGGGCACCGTCGCCGGCTACGGCACGCCGCTCGTGCATCTGGCCACGCGCCAGCACGCGCGCATGGGCAACTGAGGGACCACCGCTCGCAATGGACATCGACCTCAACGCCGACCTCGGCGAAGGCTACGGCCCCTGGCGCATCGGCAACGACGAGGCGCTGCTGGACATCGTCTCGTCGGCCAACGTCGCCTGCGGCTTCCATGCCGGCGACCCGCTGATCATGCAGCGCACCGTGCGCGCGGCGCTGGCGCGCGGCGTGGACATCGGCGCGCACGTCGGCTTCCCCGACCGCCAGGGCTTCGGCCGCCGCGTGATGCACATCGACGTGCCCGAGCTCGCGGCGATGGTGACCTACCAGCTCGGCGCGCTGGCGGGCATCGCGCGCACCGAGGGGCACCGCATGACGCACATGAGCTTCCACGGTGCGCTCGGCAACATGGCCGCCGCCGACGCGGCGCTGGCCGCGCCGCTGGTGCGCGCGGTGGCAGCATTCGACCCGCAGCTCACGATCTGCACGTCCCCGAGCCGCGCCATCGAGGAAGCGGCCGTCGCGGCCGGGCTGGCGACGACGATCACCTTCCTCGCCGACCGCGCCATCGGCGACGATGGCCTGCTCGTGCCGCGCAAGCTCCCGGGTGCGGTGGTCCACGACCCGGCCGCGGTGCTTCAGCGCGTGCGCCTCCTGCTCTCCGAAGGCGTGGTCGTCACTGCCGGCGGCAACCGCCTGCCGCTGCGGCCCGACTGCATCCTCGTGCACAGCGACACGCCCGACGCGTTGACGCTCGGCCGCCTCGTGCGCGAAGCGGTCGAGGCGAGCGGCGGCCGCGTCGTGCCGATGTCGCGCCGACGTTCGGCGAAGGCCACGAATCCGCAGTGAAACCCGCGCTGATGTCCGAGGGAAAACCCGAGGCAACGCATAAGGCCCCCTTATCCCGCCACACCCATTCCGTCTTGGCGCGCGCAAAGTCCCCTCGATAAATTGCCTTGACGCTTCCGAGCGAGTCACCATGCCGTTTTCCGACTACCGCACAGCCCTCGTCACCGGCGCCTCGTCGGGCATCGGTGCTGCCGTCGTCGAGCGGTTGCGCCGCGAGGGGCTCGAAGTGCACGCGCTGGCGCGCAGCCGCGACGCGCTCGAAGCGCTGGCGGCGCGCACCGGCTGCATCGCGCACGTGCTCGACGTGGCCGATGTCGCCGGGCTGAAGGCGCTCGCCGCCGAACACCGCTTCGACATCCTCGTCAACAACGCCGGCGTCGACCGCCCGAAGCCTTTCCTGCAGGCCGACGAAGGCGACATCGACCTGCTCGTCGACGTGAACCTGCGCGCCGTGCTGCACCTGTGCCGGCTGGTCGTGCCGGGGATGGTGGCGCGCGACCGCGGCCACGTCGTCAACATCAGCTCCATCGCCGCGGCCTACAGCTTCGGCGGCAACTCGACTCCTACCACGCCACGAAGGCGGCGGTGAGCATGCTGACGCGGCAGCTGCGGCAGGACTGCTTCGGGCGTCGCGTTCGCGTCACCGAGATCTGCCCCGGCCGCGTGGCCACCGACATCTTCGCCCACGTACACGGGGCGAGTGCCGAGACGCACGCGCGCTTCATCGAAGGCTTCGAGCTGCCGCGCGCCGAGGACGTGGCCGACGTGATCGCGTTCGCCATCGCGGCGCCGGTGGCGGTGAACATCGGCCACGTCGAGATCACGCCGACGCTGCAGGTGCCCGGCGGCCTGCGCACGGCGCGGCCGGAAAGCCCGCAGGGCTGAAGCGATCCGTTGGCGAACGAGGCTGCAAGAGAGCCGACGAAGAACGCCGCCGCAGCACCGATGAAGGGCTTCGACGTCTTCGCCATCCTGGTGGACCCGCGGTTCACCGCGATGCTGCTGCATGGCGTGAAGCTGACGCTCGTGGTGGCCATCGGCTCGTGGCTGCTGGCGATGGCGCTGGCCTTCGCGCTGCTGGCCGTGCGCCTGGTGCCGCATTGGCTGCCGCAGCGGCTGGTGCAGGGCTACGTCTCCTACCACCGCAACGTGCCCACGCTCGTGCAGCTGATGCTGTGGTACTTCGGCATCGCGAGCCTCTTGCCCAACGCCTGGCAGGGCTGGCTCGCCGAGCACAGCGCCGAGGCGGTGTTCGCGATCATCGGCCTGGGCCTGTGCCAGGCGGCCTACTTCAGCGAAGACCTGCGCTCGGGACTGCGCGCCGTGCCCAAGGGGCAGACGGAGGCGGCGCGCGCGCTCGGCCACTCGTTCCTCGGCACGCTGCGCCATGTGCTGATGCCGCAGGCCACGCGCAACGCGCTGCCGGCGCTGGTGAACCACAGCGTGTCGCTGTTCAAGAACTCGAGCCTCGCGATGGCCATCGGCGTCGCCGAGCTGACGCACGCGGTGAAGGAGATCGAGAACCTCAGCTTCCGCACCTTCGAGACCTACCTCGTCGCGAGCGTGATGTACCTCGGCGCGTCGCTCCTCATCATGGCCTTCGGCGCCTGGCTCGAGCAGCGCACGCGCGTGGCCGGGCAGGGGGTGCGGGCATGACGAACCTCATCGCCGGCATGTGGGAGATCGTGCAGGAGAACTGGCTCCTGCTGCTGGTGGGCCAGTACCCCAACGGGCCGCTCGGCGGCATGGCTTGCACGCTGATTCTCTCGGTGCTGGGCATCGTGCTCGCGTTCCCGCTCAGTGTGGCGCTGGCGCTGGCGCGGCTCTCGCCATGGCGCTGGCTGAACGCGCCGGCGGCGGCGCTGATCTACGTCGCGCGCGGCGTGCCGCTGCTGCTGATCATCCTGTGGGTCTACTTCATGGTGCCGCTGCTGCTGGGGCGCGATGTCTCCGGCTTCGTCACGATGCTGGTGACGCTCGTGCTCTACGAAGGCTGCTTCCTCGCCGAGGTGGTGCGCGCCGGCATCGAGGCTTTGCCCCGCGGCCAGATGGAGGCGGCGCGGGCGCTCGGCCACAGCCACTTGGGCGCGATGCGGCACGTCATCCTGCCGCAGGCGCTGTTCAACATGCTGCCGGCGATGCTGAGCCAGTTCGTCTCGACGATCAAGGAGACGACGCTCGGCTACGTGATCAACGTGCCCGAGCTGACCTTCGCCGCCGGGCAGATCAACAACCGCCTGCTGACCAAGCCGTTCGAGGTGTTCGCGCTGCTGGCGCTCGTCTACTTCGTGGTGTGCTGGACGCTCACCTGGGCGGCCACGGCGCTGGAGCGCGCCATCGAACGCAAGCGTGGCGGCGGCGCGGCGCAAGCGGCCGGCGGCAGCGGCGGTGCGCCGCGCGCGCCGGCGCAGATCGTGGCCGACCCGGCCTGATGCAACCCGAGGGAGCCGCGATGATCGACTTCCGCGAAGTGCACAAGTGGTTCGGCGAGCTGCACGTGCTCGACGGCATCACCGCCCGCGTCGGCAAGGGCGAGGTGGTCGTCGTCTGCGGCCCTTCGGGTTCCGGCAAGAGCACGCTGATCCGCACCGTCAACCGCCTGGAGGAGATCGGCTCCGGCGAGCTCACCTTCGATGGCCAGAGCGTGCACGCGCCGATGGCTGCGGCCGAACTCAACCGCCTGCGCAGCCGCATCGGCTTCGTCTTCCAGAGCTTCAACCTGTTCCCGCACCTGTCGGCGCTGGACAACGTGATGCTGTCGCCGGTGCGCGTGAACGGTCTGGCGAAGGCGGCGGCGCGCGACAAGGCGATGGCGCTGCTCGAGCGAGTCGGCCTGGCAGCGAAGGCCGCTTCGTTCCCGGCCCAGCTCTCCGGCGGCCAGCAGCAGCGCGTGGCCATCGCGCGGGCGCTGGCGATGGAGCCGCCGGCGATGCTGTTCGACGAGCCCACGAGCGCCCTCGACCCTGAGATGGTGGGCGAGGTGCTGGCGGTGATGCGCAGCCTCGCCGCCGAGGGCATGACGATGATGTGCGTGACGCACGAGATGGGCTTCGCGCGCGAGGTGGCCGACCGCGTGTGGTTCATGGACGCCGGCCGCATCCTCGAATCGGCGAAGCCGCAGGAATTCTTCTCCCGCCCCGAGCACCCGCGCGCGCAGCGCTTCCTTTCCGACCTGCGCTCCCATTGAACGACCGAAGACGAACGACCTTTCCGCCCGAACCTTTCCAGGAGACCGTGATGACCCCGAAGACTTCCCTGCTCGCGCTGGCCTCTGTGGCCATGATGGCCGCAGCGCCGCTGGCCGCCCGCGCCGACCAGCTTGCCGACATCCTGGCGCGCAAGGAGCTGCGCTGCGGCACCTTCGCCGACGTGCCGCCGTTCGCCGCGCCGGACCCCAAGACGCGCGAGATGGTCGGCCACGACGTCGACCTGTGCAACGCCCTCGCCAAGCGCCTGGGCGTGGCGGCGAAGGTGACGCCGCTGTCGGTGGAAGCGCGCGTGCCCGAGGTCAAGCTCGGCCGCGTCGACATCACCGTGGCCAACCTCGCCTACACGCTCGGCCGCGCCGAGCAGATCCAGTTCAGCGACCCGTACTACCTGGCCAAGGAGATGCTGGCCGTGCTGGCGAGCGACCCGGGCACGAAGCCGGCCGACTTCAAGGGCAAGCGCATCGCGGCCACGAAGGGCTCGACCTCGGAGCTGTCGATCAAGCTCAACGGCGGCGAGCCGGTGACCTTCGTCGACACGGGCTCGGTGTTCATGGCCGTGCAGCAGAACAAGGCCGTGGGCATGGTGGCCAACACGATGACGATCACCAAGCTCGTCAACCAGAGCAAGACGGCCGGCCAGCCGATGAAGATGATCGCCGAGCCGATGGTGTTCCAGCCGATCGGCATCGGCATGAAGAAGGACGAGCCGGCGCTGCTGGCGCGCGTCAACGCGACGCTGAAGGCGCTGGACGACGAGGGCGAGCTGACGCGCATCTGGGACAAGTGGCTCGGCATGGGCACCGAATTCAAGATGACGCGCAACGACAAGGTGGTGCCGCTGACGAAGCTGAAGTTCACGCCGATGCCGTGAGGCGTGTGAGCGCGGCCGCTCACGCTGCCGCGATCATCCGCAGCGCGCCGCTCACGCGGCCGCGACCTCCTGAAGCGCGGCCGCTCACGCGGCCGCGCGAACTGAACTCGCTGGGCGCCATGCCCACCACGCGGCTGAAGACGCGCGTGAAGTAGGCGGGGTCGGTGAACCCCAGGCCGTAGGCCACGGCGCTGACGCTGGCCTGCGTGTAGACGAGGTGGCGGCGCGCTTCGCGGATGAGGCGCGTCTCGATCACCCGCGAGGCCGGCGCGCCGGTGGCGGCGCGCACCACGCGGCTCAGGTGCGTGGGCGTGACGGCCAGCGCGCGCGCGTAGTCGGCCACCTTCCACGGGCCGGCGAAGTGCGCTTCCGCACCAGCGCCTCGAAGCGGCCGAGCAGGCGCGAGTCGCGGCGGTCGGTTTCGGCCGGTTCGCCGGCGGCGGCCAGGCGCGCGGTGAGCCCGAGCAGCGTGGCCACCAGCCCGCGCAGCACCAGCGCGCGCGCCGGCTCGCGGCCGCCGAATTCCTGCCACACGTCACGCAGGGCCGCGGCCACCTTGGCATCGGCGTGCCAGATGGCGGCGCGGCCGAGCAGCCGGCGAACGTCGGCGGAATGCGCCAGCACCTCGGCGCACAGCTCCTCGGCCAGCGTCGCCACATAACCTTCGGTGTGCGGCGCGAACGAGAAGCCGTGCACGTGGCCCGGCGGCACGTTGACGAGCGCCATCGGCGCCAGCGCCAGCGCCTGCCCTTCGAGGCGCGCCGTGCCGCCGCCTTTCTGCACCAGCACCGGCTGGTGCAGCCGCGCCGATGCCGGTGCGGGGCCAGTTCCCAGTCGTGCAGCGCCGAGCGCGCGCTGATGGTCTCGCAGTGCAGCACGTCGGGCAGGTGCGCCGACTCGCCGAAGAGGCTGTAGGCGGCGAGCGGGCGGTGCGCGGCTCGGGGCATGATCGAATAGCGGCGGCTCGGTCGGGGGTACGCATCGTATGTTCGAATCGTCCAAGGGCTGGTTGCTTCGGCGCATTCCCCGCCTGCGCGGCTCCAGGTAAGTTCCGGTTGCCTGCCGGCCGAGGTCGCCTTCGGTCGGATCGCATCGATACAAGGAGACATCTGCCATGAAGACCCGTGTCTGCATCATCGGCGGTGGCCCCTCGGGGCTGCTGCTTTCGCAACTGCTGCACCTGAAGGGCATCGACAACGTCGTGCTCGAGAAGCACAGCCGCGAGTACGTGCTGGCGCGCATCCGCGCCGGCGTGCTCGAGCACGGCTTCGCCAAGCTGATGCGCGAGGCGCAGTGCGGCGAGCGCATGGACCGCGAAGGCGAGATCCACGAGGGCTTCTTCATCGCCGACCAGGGCAAGCTCAACCGCGTGGACCTGCACAAGTACAGCGGCGGCAGCTCGGTCATCGTCTACGGCCAGACCGAGCTGACGCGCGACCTGTACGAAGCGCGCGAGCGCATGAAGGGCGCGGTGATCCACAACGCCGAGGACGTGCAGCCGCACGACCTGACGAGCGCGACGCCCGCGGTCACCTACCGTGCCGGCGACGACATCGTGCGCATCGACTGCGACTTCGTCATCGGCGCCGACGGCTTCCACGGCGTCAGCCGCAAGTCGATTCCGAAGACGGTGCTCAAGGAGTACGAGAAGGTCTACCCGGCCGGCTGGCTGGGCGTGCTCTCGCGCACGAAGCCCGTGTCGCCCGAGCTGATCTACGCCCGCCACGAGCGCGGCTTCGCGCTGTGCTCGCTGCGTTCGCAGGTGCTGAGCCGCTACTACATCCAGGTGCCGCTCACCGACACCGTGGAAGGCTGGTCCGACGAAGCGTTCTGGGCCGAGCTGAAGCGCCGCCTGCCCGCCGAGGTGGGCGCGCGCATGCAGACCGGGCCTTCGATCGAGAAGTCGATCGCGCCGCTGCGCAGCTTCGTCGCCGAGCCGATGCGCTACGGCAACCTCTTCCTCGCCGGCGACGCGGCGCACATCGTGCCGCCCACGGGCGCGCGCGGCCTGAACAGCGCCGCCTCGGACATCTACTACCTCTACCACGCGATGGTGGCGCACTACCAGCGCGGCGATTCGAGCGGGCTCGAGGGCTACTCGGCCAAGGCGCTGGCGCGGGTGTGGAAGGCGCAGCGCTTCTCGTGGTGGATGACGATGATGCTGCACACTTTCCCGGGCAGCATCGAGTACGACCGCAAGCTGCAGGACACCGACCTCGCGTACCTGTTCTCCTCCGAAGCGGCGATGAGCTCGCTGGCGGAGAACTACGTCGGGCTGCCGTTCTGAGAGGAAGCAGGCGAAGCGGGCGCGGCCGGCGGCGCGGCGAAGAGCTGCTGCAGCAGGTCGAGGCTCGGGGCGTTGTCTGCGGGTTGTTGTGCCGCTGAGGGCAGCGCGGCCGAGGTGGCGCTGACGTCGGGCGCGTTCAGCGCTGGTGAAGCCGCCGGCGTCGCTTCATCGCCAGCCGCTTCGGTATCGAACAGCGGCAGCAGCTCATCCGGCACGAAGCGCGAGCGCAGCGCGTACAGGTGGCGGTCGCCGAAGGCGCGCTGCTGCGTGACGTAGAAGCGCTGCGGCACCCACAGCGTCAGCTCGTCGCGGGCGCGCGTCATCGCCACGTAGAGCAGCCGCCGCTCCTCGTCGATCTCGTCGGCGTGGCCGCTGGCCATGTCGGCGGGCATGCAGCCGTCGACGACGTTGAGCACGTGCACGGCATTCCACTCCTGGCCCTTGGCGGAGTGGATCGTCGGAAGGATGAGGTAGTCCTCGTCGATGAGCGGCTCGCCGGCCTCTTCGCTGCTGGCCGCCGGCGGTCGAGCGCCGAGCTCGGTGAGGAGAGCCGCCCGGCTGGCGTGCGCGGGCACGAGCGCAGCGGTTGCTGCAAGTCGGCCCAGCGCGTGGCGGCGTCGTCGTGCAGGCGTTCGAGCTGCGGCGGTACCAGGCCAGCGCGCGCGCGGTGAAGTCGTCGGGCCAGCGGGCGGCGTCGCTGCGCAGATGCTGCATCAGCGCCGTCACCTCGCGCCACGCTGCGCGGCGTGGCGGCGGCACGAAGCGTTCGGGCGCGGCAGGCGTGGTAGACCACCTTGCGTGCGCTCGCCGGGCCGAAGCCAGGCACAGGCGCGCGACGCCACGCGGCCAGCGCCGAGGCAGGGTTGTCGGCCCAGCGCGCAAAAGTGCCAGCACGTCCTTCACGTGCGCCGATTCGACGAAGCGCAGGCCGCCGTACTTGACGAACGGGATGCGCCGGCGCGCCAGTTCGAGTTCGGCGCGGTGCTGTGGTGCGCGGTGCGAAGAGGACCGCCTGCCGGCGCAGGGCCAGGCCACGTTCGCGCGCTGCCAGCACGGCGGTGGCGACGCCTTCGGCCTGCGCGGCTTCGTCGGCGATTGTGCGCAGCGCTGGCCACTGTTGCCGTTCGCTTGGCCTTCGCGGTCCACAGTTCCTTGGCGAAGCGGCGCGCGGCTTGCGGTGACGGCGTTAGCGCGGCGAGGATCGGCGCCGTCGAGCGGTAGTTGCGTTCGAGCAGCAGCACCTGCGCCCGCTGCGGCGCCACCGCCGAGGACTGGCGTCGCCGCCGAAGCGCGCCGGGAAGTCGAGCAGGTGCCGCACCTCGGCGCCGCGAAAGCCGTAGATCGCCTGCGCGTCGTCGCCCACGAGCGTCAGGCCGCTGCCGCGCGGGCGCAGCGCCTGCGTGATGTCGGCTTGCAGGTGGTTGATGTCCTGCGCTTCGTCGACGAGCACGGCGTCGAGAAGCGCGCACCGGCCTGCGCGCCGCCCGGGCGCGTCGCGCATCAGGTGCCACCGAGCGAAGCAACAGGTCGTCGTAGTCGAGCGAGTGCTGCGCGCGCTTGGCGGCGGCGAAGGCGGCGAAGAGCTGTTGGAGCGCCGGCAGGCTCGCCGGCGCACCATGGGTAGTCGCGCGCGACGATCTCGGCCAGCAGCCGGCCGGTGTTGACGACGCGCGAGTGCAGCGCGAGACACGTGCCGGGCAACGGAAAGCGCGCCTTGTCGCGCGCGGCGAACCCCCAGTTCCTGGCGCGCCAGGCCGAGCAGGTCTTCGGCGTCGCCGCGGTCGAGCACGGTGAAGCCGCTGGCCAGGCCGATCTGCGGCGCCGCTTCGCGCAGCAGCCGCGCGGCCACCGAGTGGAAGGTGCCGCACCACGGCAGCTGCGGCGCCGGGCTCGTCAGAGGCAGGCCGAGCGAGTGCTGCAGCGTGCGGCCGACGCGCCGCTGCATCTCGCGCGCAGCGCGGCGCGAGAAGGTCAGCAGCAACAGGCGCGAAGGCGACACGCCGCGCTCGATGGCCGCCCGCGCCGCGCGCGCTGCCAGCGTGGCCGTCTTGCCCGAGCCGGCACCGGCGATGACGAGCAACGCCGGCCTCGGGGTCGTGATCGACGGCGCGCTGCGCCTTCGTTCAAGCGCTGCCCTGAGGCCATGGGCTTGCCGCACGGTGAGTCCGGTAACCGCTGACCGTCGCCTGCGCGGCGTCGGCCTTCTTCCTCGATCGTGTCGTCGTACATCGGGCGCATTGGCCGCAACTGTATGCGCATCCAGCTCGCGTTAAACGCCGCTCCTAGAATGTTTCGCATGGCCGTACCGATCGAATTCGTGCTTTTCGCTGCCGTGCTCGCGGGCGTGGCACTCGTGCATCGGCACGCGCTGAAGACCGCCGTCGGCGGCGCGATCGTCATCGCGCTGTACAAGATCACCGCGTCGCCGTTCAAGACCGGCGCCGGCCTGGCCGGCTTCGGCGCTCACCTCGCGCACGAGTGGGTGATCCTCATCAACCTGCTCCTGCTGCTGCTCGAGGTTCGCGCTGCTCGCGGACCTGTTCGAGAAGAGCGAGGTGCCGGCCGTGCTGCCGCGCTTCCTGCCCGACGACTGGAAGGGCGCCTTCGTGCTGCTGGCGCTGGTGTTCGTGCTCTCCAGCTTCCTCGATAACATCGCCGCGGCCATGATCGGCGGTGCCATCGCCAGCACCGTCTTCCGTGGCCGCGTGCACATCGGCTACCTCGCGGCCATCGTCGTCGCCGCCTCAACGGCGGCTCGGGCAGCGTGGTGGGCGACACGACGACGACGATGATGTGGATCGCGGCATCTCGCCGCTGGAAGTGCTGGAGGCTTTCATCGGCGCGGGCGTGGCGCTGGCGGTCTTCGGCGTCCCGGCGGCGATCCGCCAGCACGCCTACAGCCACGATCGCCAGGAACGGTACCCCGGCGCATCGGCTTCCGGGCATGGACATCGCCGCTGTCCTCTGCTGAACCGCGTCAGCGTGACGATCAACACCCGCTTCAACAGCGTGAGCGACGCCTTCCCTTCCTCGGCGCAGCGGTGTGGGTGGCGATCGCGCTGACGATGGCGTTGCGGGCTGAACTGGCGCCTGCTGCCGGCGCGTTCAAGGGCTCGGTGTTCCTGCTGAGCCTGGTGCTGTGCGCCTCGATGATGCCGGTGGAGCGCTTGCCGGCCGCTTCATGGACAAGCAGCAGGCGAGGGCCGGCGTGATGCAGACGATCAGGGTCTCGTTCAGGCCGCCGTACCTGCCCGAAGCCTTCACCAAGGAAGTCAGGGCGGAGAAGACGGCACGGGCCTATGCGTACGTGTATGACCGCATGAGCTTCGCCACGGCGGGTTCGTAACGTTGCTCCACTACGCACCGGTGCGTTGGCGGTAAGCCCTGAACGGCCTTGTCCTACGCCGACTGAGCCGGCTGGCCGATCGCGCGCGCCGGCAGCGGGCCGCACAGTGGTCGCCTCTCCAAGGAGATCGGACCATGTGGAAGACTATCTGCGCTGCCGCCGCCACCGTGGCAGCCCTGACCAGCCTCAGCGCGTGCGTGGTGGCACCACCGCCTCAGCATCCCGGCCCCGCGGTGCGCGACCACGACCGTGATGGCGTGCCCAACCGCTACGACCGCGATCGCGACAACGACGGCGTGCCGAACCGGCGCGACCGCTGGCCCGACAATCCGTATCGGCGTTGAACGCCGCTTCGCGGACTGCTTGGAGTGCTTCTCGAGCGACCGGGTGGCCTGCCCGGAGGGACTCGAACCCCCGACCTGCGGCTTAGAAGGCCGCTGCTCTATCCAGTTGAGCTACGGGCAGACGGTGGTGCGCAACGCGCGGCGCTGTGCAGCCGGCGGCGATTGTCGCGCCGCTTCGCTACAGCGTCGGGCCGCGGTGGATCAGGTCTGCCGGTACTGCACGGCGCCGAAGAGCACTTCGCGCGCCTTGTCGTCGTTGACGATGGACTTGCGGCGGTCGGCCAGCACCTGCACGCCGCGCTGCACGGCGGGGCGGGCGCCGATCTCGTCGAACCAGCCCTTCAGGTGCGGGTAGTCGGCCCAGTCGATGCCCTGGTTCTTCCAGTTGCGCAGCCACGGGTAGATGGCGATGTCGGCGATGCCGTACTCGAAGCCGCCGATGTACTTGCTCTTGGCGAGCTGGCGGTTCATCACGCCGTACAGGCGCTTGGCCTCGTTGGTGTAGCGGTCGATCGCGTAGGGGATCTTCTCGGGCGCGTAACTGCGGAAGTGGTGGTTCTGGCCGAGCATGGGGCCGATGTGCCCCATCTGGAACATCAGCCACTGCAGCACCTCGTAGCGGCCGCGGATGTCCTCGGGCAGGAAGCGGCCGGTCTTGGCCGCCAGGTACAGGAGGATGGCGCCGCTCTCGGCCAGCGGCATCGGCTGCCCGTCGGGGCCGTCGTGGTCGACGATGGCCGGGATCTTGTTGTTCGGGCTGATGGCCAGGAACTCGGGCTGGAACTGCTCGCCGGCGCCGATGTCCACCGCATGCACGCGATACGGCAGGCCGCATTCTTCGAGCATGATGTGCACCTTGTGGCCATTGGGCGTGGGCCACGAATACACTTCGATCATTCGTTTTGTCCCTGGGGTTCCGGCAACGGCCGGGCCTGAAGCGTCGAACGGACTCTAAACCATGCTCGACGGCATCAAGCGCTGGCTCGGCGGCTCGCCGAAGGCCGCCTCGCCCGAGTGGGACAGCGTGGCGCCGTGGGCGCAGTCGCACCAGTACGGCTTTCGCGCCGTGCCCGACGAAGGCTTCGTCGTCGACGGGCGCCTGGGTGCCACCGCGTGGCGGCTCGAGTGGGGCCCTTCGCAGCGGCCGTACATCGAGGGCCACGAGTTGCGGCTGCGCAGCGAATTGGGGCTCGGTTCCGATCTGCAGGCGCTGGTGATGAACCGCGTGCTGGCCGAGCAGATGGAGAAGACCGTCTTCGAGCAGTACGTCGAAGGCGTGCAGACGCGCATCGACAACCAGACGCCGCCCGAGATGCGCTGGCTGGTGATGTTCAGCAAGCTCGGCGGCAGCGAACTGGGGCCGCTGAAGGAGCGCTGGGTGGCGCTGTCCAGCCAGACGGCGTGGCTCAAGCAGTGGCTCGAAGGGCCGCTGACGGCGGCGCTCGCCGCGGTGCACGTCGACGCGAACGTGCCGGTGGTGCTGATGATCGGCCGCGGGCGGCTGATGCTGCGCACGCCGCTGGCGGAGGCGCACGTGGGGCAGCTGCAGGGGTGGCTGCGCTTCTTCGAGTGCGCCATGCGCGAAGCCAAGCGCGTGGCCGCCGACAACCCCGACTCGCTCTCGCCGAGCGCAGCGCCGAGCGTCTGGCAGCAAAGCGCGCTGCCGGGCAGCGAACGGGAGAAGTGACTTCGCTCCCTCTCCCGCGGCGCGGGAGAGGGCAGGGGTGAGGGGACTTCCCTTCACCCTCACCCCAACCCTCTCCCGCAGGCGGGAGAGGGAGGAAGACCCAGAGCTCAGTTCCGCGGCGGCAGCGCGCCGTGGCGGCCGAGTTCGATCTTGGCGATGGCGTTGCGGTGCACTTCGTCGGGGCCGTCGGCGAAGCGCAGCGTGCGCACGTGCGCGTAGTGCGAGGCGAGCGGGAAGTCCTGGCTGACGCCGGCGCCGCCATGCACCTGCATCGCCCAGTCGATGACCTTGCAGGCCATGTTCGGCGCCACGACCTTGATCATCGCGATCTCGCCCTTGGCGCTCTTGTTGCCGGCGGTGTCCATCATCCACGCCGCCTTCAGCGTCAGCAGGCGCGCCTGCTCGATCATGCAGCGTGCCTCGGCGATGCGCTCCTGCGTCACCGTCTGCTGCGCGATGGGCTTGCCGAAGGCGACGCGCTTGCCGGCGCGTTCGCACATCAGCTTCAGCGCCCGCTCGGCCAGGCCGATGGTGCGCATGCAGTGGTGGATGCGGCCGGGGCCGAGGCGCCCCTGCGCGATCTCGAAGCCGCGCCCTTCGCCGAGCAGGATGTTCGAGGCCGGAACGCGCACGTCCTTGAAGTCCACTTCCATGTGGCCGTGCGGCGCGTCGTCGTAGCCGAACACCGACAGTGCGCGCACCACCTTCACGCCCGGCGTGTCCATCGGCACCAGGATCATCGACTGCTGCGAGTGGCGCGGCGCCGTGGGGTCGGTCTTGCCCATGAAGATGAGCACCTTGCAGCGCGGGTCGCCGGCACCGCTGGTCCACCACTTGCGGCCGTTGATGACGTACTCGTTGCCGCGCTTCTCGATGCGCGCTTCGATGTTGGTGGCGTCGGAGCTGGCCACCGCCGGCTCGGTCATCGCGAAGGCGCTGCGGATCTCGCCGGCCAGCAGCGGCTTCAGCCAGCGCTCCTTGTGCTCGGCATTGCCGTAGCGCACGATGACTTCCATGTTGCCGGTGTCGGGCGCCGAGCAGTTGAAGACTTCGCTCGACCACGGCACCGCGCCCATGATCTCGGAAAGCGGCGCGTATTCCTGGTTCGTGAGGCCGGCGCCGAGTTCGCTCTCGGGCAGGAAGAGGTTCCACAGGCCGGCGGCCTTCGCCTTCGGCTTGAGGCGCTCGATGGTCTGCAGCGGCTGCCAGCGGTTGCCGGCAGCGGTGTTGGCCTGCTGCTCGGCTTCGTAGGCGGCCTCGGCCGGGTAGACGTGCTCGGCCATGAAGGCGTTGACGCGCGCTTGCAGTTCCTGCGTTCGCTTGGAGTAGCTGAAGTCCATGGAGGTGCTCCGGGGGTAATGGGTGTCGTGGGTGTCGTGGGCCGTTTCGTTCGGCGCGTCTTCAGGCCGCGAAACGCTCGGCGAAGCGCCAGGCCATCTCGGCCAGCGCGCGCGTCGAGCTTCCCGTGGCGCGCGCCTGCGCGCTGGAGGCGGTGCCGTCGACCACGCGCTTGGCGATGCCCTGCGTGATCGAGGCCAGTCGGAACAGGTTGTAGGCGAGATAGAAGTTCCACTCGGCCATCAGCGCATCGACATCGCGCTTCTGGCCGGTGAACTCGGCCACGCGCTCGCAGTAGCGGCGCACGTACTCCTGCTCGCTCGGGATGCCCAGCGCCGCGAGGTCGAGGCCGCCGATGCCGCGGAAGGTGCCCGGCGGGATGTGCCAGCTCATGCAGTGGTAGCTGAAGTCGGCCAGCGGATGGCCGAGCGTGGACAGCTCCCAGTCGAGCACGGCGGCGATGCGCGGCTCGGTGGCGTGGAAGATGAGGTTGTCGAGGCGGTAGTCGCCGTGCACCACCGAGACGCGGCTCGCGTCGCGCGCGCCGGCGGGCATGTGCGCGGGCAGCCAGTCGA
The DNA here is from genome assembly GCA_046348035.1 of Rubrivivax sp. GTDB lineage: Bacteria > Pseudomonadota > Gammaproteobacteria > Burkholderiales > Burkholderiaceae_C > Rubrivivax. The sequence goes on from JAXMEZ010000009.1 coordinate 96,462, forward strand.
TGAGCTTGTCCATCTCGGCGATCGGCTCGGTGACGGAGGCGACGTACTGCTTGCTCCAGCGGCCGATCTGGCGCTCGAAGTAGTTGCCCGGCTTGCCGTAGTCCGCCAGGCCCACCGCGGCGACATCGACGCTGTGCAGGCGCGCGATGACGCGGTTCATCTCGTCGTAGATGGTGCCGCGCTCGGCCGGCGTCATGCCCGGCAGCGCCTGCTCCCACATGACGCGGCCCTCGACGCACTCCATGACGAAGAAGGCGCGGCCGATGACCGATTCGTCGTCGCACAGCACGTCCATGCGCGCCACGGGCACGCCGGTGCCGGCGAGCGCCTTCATGACGCGGAACTCGCGCTCGATGGCATGCGCCGACGGCAGCAGCTTCGCCGCCGGGCCGGGCTTGCTGCGCATCACGTAGTGGCGACCGGGCGTCAGCAGCTTGTAGGTGGGGTTGCTCTGCCCGCCCTTGAACTGCTGCACCGTCAGCGGCCCCTCGAGCCGGCGAGGTGCTTGCCGAGCCAGGCCTCGAGCGCCGCGTCGAAGGCGTGGCCGGCGCGGACATCTCGCGCTGACCCGGTGAACTGTTCCATCGCTGCAACTTCGGGGTGGAGGGCGCGGTAGCTTATGCCACCCTCACGGCGCCGTCATGCCGGCCGCGGCTTGCGGCGGGCGCATGGCGGGCGTGGCCTTGCAGCCGGCTTTTCGGCTGGCGCGCGGTGGCCAGCAGCTTGTCGCGCGAGAGGATGACGAGCTTCGTCGGCTCGACGCGCAGCGTGCCTTCGCGCTCGAAGGTCTTCAGTTCCTGGTTGACGCGCTGGCGCGGGGGCACCAGCGGCCGCGCCAGGTCTTCCTGCGGCGAGGCCGATGCGCTTCCTCGCCCTCGGTCCTCGTAGCTCTTGGCCAGCAGCAGCGGCTGGCGCGCCAGGCGCGAACGCAGCGGCCGCGTGTTCAGGTCCTCGAACTGGTCGAACATCAGCCGCAGGCGGCGGCAGTTGAGCCTGAGCAGCGCTTCGTACAGCTCGACGTGCTGCGCCAGCAGCTCCTTGAAGTCGGCACGGCGCACCACCGCCAGCAGCGTGGTGGCGCCATGCGCGTCGGCATCGTGCGTGCGCGGCAGGCCGTCGAAGGGGCGATCATCGCCGAACCAGGTGCCGGGCTCGACGTAGGTGAGTGTGACCTGCTTGCCCGACAGCGACACCGAGCTGATGCGCACGGCGCCGAGCGCCACGCCCACCCATTCCTCGGCCGGCGAACCGCGCGAGGCGAGCGGCGCGCCGTCGGCCAGCCGGCGCACGTGGCGCGCGAGCAGAATGGCCTGGCGCAGGGCAACGAGCTTGCTGAACCAAGAGCCGGCTTCGGTGTTGGCGCTCGCTGATTGTAAGAACCGGGTTCGGCATGCTTTGTCCCTGACGCGACAGCCCGAGCGGACGCTCCGGTTGTCGGTTCTCGCCGTTCTTCCTGCAAGCGGCCGTGCCCTGCGTTTCCGGTGGCGGCCTCGCCACGGCGGCGACGCGGTGGACGTGACCCGCGCCACGAACCGGGCTCGACCAACCGCCGGGCCGGCGGGCAGGCCAGGGCTTCATGCTAGAGTCCCCGGCGATTTTTCTCGCTGCACCCGTTTCCGCTCGCCGCTTTGCAGTCGACCGAATGCCGACCCTGACGCGCCCGTTGTCGCCCTTGTTCGCGGCGGCGATGACTGGCGTCTCCCGTCCGTCCGCTGCCGGCGGATGACCTCGAGCACCACGCTGCTCGGCCAGACGCTGGACTTCGTCGTCCAGGTGCGCACCGATGCCGGCGAGACGGTGACCCCCCAGTGCGTGACCGCCGAAGTGATGTCGGGCGAGCGCCGTGTGCCGGCGCGCATCATCGTCGAACCGGCCGGCGCCGACCTGGTGCGGCTGCGCGTGGCCACGTCGCAGGTCATCGAGCCGGTGGTCAACGTCGGCCTGTCGCTCGGCGCCTGGCTGGCGCGGCGCTACGTCGTCTTCGCCGAGCCGCCGATGACGGCAGCGCCGCCGACGTCGCGGCGGTGCCGCCGCCGACGCCGATCACTTCTTCCTGGCGAGCCGGCGGGCCAGCCAGCAGCGCAACCGCCAGTCGCGCCGCCAGCGCCTGCGCCTGGCCCAGGAGCGGCCGGGAGAGCACACCGGGCGCGTCTCCTGCTGCTCCTGCTGCTCCGGCAACACCACCAAGCCGCTGCTTCGCGCCCCGCGACCGGCGTGCGCGCCGGTGCTGCGCCGGGCGAGCGCTACGTGCTGCGCGCGCGCACGCCCGGCGCTGCGTCCGCCGCCGCGCGGCCGCCTCGCCCGCGGCCCCCGCGACCGGCTGTCGCGCAGGCGCAACGGCCGCAGCCGCCCGTGGCACCGCCTGCGGCTCGAAGCCGCCGAGCCGCCGAAGCCGGCGCAGGCCGAAGCCATCGCGCAGGCGATGGAAGCGGTGGCGCAGGCCGCGAGCGCGGCGCGCGCCGCGGAAGCCGCAGCGTCGGCCGCAGCGGCCCGCATCGCCGGCCTCGAACGCACGATCGAGCAGTTGCGTTCCGAGGCGCGCACGAGCCAGGAACAATCGAACCAGTTGCGCCAGCGCCTGGCGGCCAGCGAAGAGACGAGCCGCTGGATGCTGCCGCTGGCCGCTGCCGTGCTGGTGCTGGGCGCGCTCGCCGGCTGGCTCGGCTGGCGGCTGTCGGCGCTGCAAGCGCGAGCGCCGCGTCGACTGGCGTGCCCCGGGCACGAGCCCGGCGACAGCGGCCCCGTCGCCGGCGGCGCAGGATTCGACCGCGGCCTGTCGGCCACCACTTCGTTCGTTACGGTGCCGGCCGTCGGCGTCGCCCCGGCTGGCGCGCTGGCCCGCGGCACGCCGGCCTGGCCGCCGCCGGCCGTGGCGCCGGTCGATCCGTGGGGTCTGCCGGACCTCGCGCGAACAAGCCGCGCCGCTGGCCACGCCCGAAGGGCGCGCCGAGGCCAGCAGCAAGCCCGGCGCCCTGGCGGCACTCGCCGGCCACGACGACGCGCCGCGCGACGACGATCGAGTTGATCGACCTCGAAGCAGCAGGCCGAGTTCTTCGTCGTGCTCGGGCAGGACGAAGCGGCCATCGACTTGTTGATGGAGCACCTGCGCAGCACCGGCGGCGGCAGCCCGCTGCCGTACCTGAAGTTGCTCGAGATCTACCGCCGCCGCGGCGACCGCGAGGCCTACGAGCGCACGCGCACGCGCTTCAACCACCGCTTCAACGCCTACGCGCCCGAGTGGGGGGCCGACCTTGCCGCCGGGCGCTCGCTCGACGACTACCCGGGCGTCGTGCCGCGCCTGCAGCAGGTGTGGCCGCGACCGCTCGATGCGATGGCCGAGCTCGAGGCACTCTTGTTCCGCAAGTCGCGCGGCGAGCTGTTCGACCTGCCGGCGTACCGCGAAGTGCTCCTGCTGTACTCGCTGGCGCGCGACCTGCTCGACCGCAAGACGGCCGAAGCCGGCAACGTGGACTTCGTGCTGCCGCCGATGAGCGAGGCCACCGAGTTCGGCGCCACCGCGCCGGTGCCGTACCTCGGCCTCGAGAGCGACAACGCGGCGCCGTTGCGCGAAGAAGGCGACCGGCCGACCAAGCCGCTGGACTTCGACGTCACGCGCAGCGGCATCGGGCCCGGCCCCGCCACCGGCCGGCCGAGCCTGTTCGGCGACCTCGACCCGCCGACGAGCCCGGGGCAGCGGCGGCCGTAGAGGCCCTGGCCCTGCATGCGGCGGCTTGCGAGCCGCCGCCGCGCGAGAGCGCGACTACAGCTTGCGCAACCGCTCCAGCGCCGCTTCGAGCGTCTCGTCGCGCTTGGCGAAGCACAGGCGCGCCAGCTTCTGTTCGAAGCCGCCTTCGTAGAACGCCGCGAGCGGAATCGCCGCCACACCCACTTCGCGCGTCAGCCACTGGCAGAACTCGCCTTCGGGCAGGTCGCTGACGCCTGCGTAGTCCACCACCTGGAAGTAGCTGCCCTGGCTCGGCAGCGGCGCCAGCCGCGTGTGCTCGAGCCCGGCGCGGAAGAGGTCGCGCTTGCGCTGGTAGAACGCGGGCAGCTCCAGGTGCGGCTGCGGGTTGGCCATGTAGCGCGCCAGGCCGTGCTGCACCGGCGTGTTGACGGTGAAGACGTTGAACTGGTGCACCTTGCGGAACTCGGCCGTCAGCGCTGCCGGCGCTGCGACGTAGCCGACCTTCCAGCCCGTGACGTGGTACGTCTTGCCGAAGCTCGAGATGACGAAGGCGCGCTCGGCCAGGCCCGGCAGCGAAGCGGCGCTGACATGCGGCACGCCGTCGTAGACCATGTGCTCGTAGACCTCGTCGCTCACCAGCAGCACGCCGGTGGGCGCGAGCAGCGCTTCGAGCTGCTCCATCTCGGCGCGCGTCCACACCGTGGCGCTCGGGTTGTGCGGCGAGTTGATGATCAGCATGCGCGTGCGCGGCGTCATCGCCGCGGCGATGCGCGCGAAGTCGGGCCGGAACGTGCGCGGCACGAGCGGCACGCGCACGATGCGGCCGCCGGCCAGCTCGATGCTCGGCGCGTAGCTGTCGTAGCACGGCTCGAGCACGATCACCTCGTCGCCCGGGTGCACGGCGGCGAGCACCGCGGTGATGATGGCCTGCGTCGCGCCGGCGGTGATGGTGATCTCGCTGCCCGGGTCGTAGCGGCGCCCGTACAGCGCTTCGATCTTGGCCGCGATGCGCTCGCGCAGCTGCGGCACGCCGGCCATCGGCGGGTACTGGTTCAGGCCCTCGCGCATCGCCTGCGCCACGTGCTCGACGAGCGCCGGGTCGCCTTCGAAATCCGGGAAGCCCTGGCCGAGGTTTATCGCGCTCACCTCCTGCGCCAGCGCCGACATGACGGTGAAGATGGTGGTGCCGACGTTGGGCAGGCGGGATTCGATGGCGGGCGTGCTCATGGGCCGAAGGTGGAGAGAAGGTTGGGTCGGTTCTACGGTGGGTGAAGGCTGAGGGCGCAAGCGCCAGATCAAAGCTGATAGTCGCTCGCCGACTCGGCAGCGCCCGTGCCGTCGCCCGCTGCCGCGAGGCCGCCTTTCAGCGCCCGCGCCAGCAGCGTGGCGTTGAGCCGCGGCGACAGCAGCTCGGCGAAGGCGAGAACGAAGTGGCGCAGGTAGACGCCGCGCTTGAAGGCCACGCGCGTGACGTTGGCGCCGAAGAGGTGCCCGAGCGGCACCGAGACGAGGTCTTCGTCGGCTGGCGCCGAGGCGGCGGCATTGGCACGCGCTTCCTCGTGCATCGCCAGCTCGGTGACGATGCCGATGCCCAGGCCCAGGCGAACGTAGGTCTTGATGACGTCCGAGTCGATGGCTTCCAGCGCCACGCGCGGCGAGAGCTTCGCGCGCGCGAAGGCCTGGTCGATGCGCGTGCGGCCGGTGACCGTGGGGTGGTACAGCACCAGCGTCTGCGCGGCGAGCTGCTCGAGCGTGGGCCGCTTCTCGGTGGCCAGCGCGTGCGCGCGCGGCACGACGAGCACGTGCTCCCACTCGTAGCACGGCAGCGTGACGAGATCGTCGTGCGCGGCGAGCGCCTCGGTGGCGAGGCCGATGTCGGCCACTTCGCTCAGCAGCATCTTCGCCACCTGCTCGGGCACGCCCTGGTGCAGCACCACCTGCACCTGCGGGTAGCGCCGGCGCAGCTCGGTCACCGGGCCGGGCAGGAAGTAGCGCGCCTGCGTGTGCGTGGTGGCGATCGACAGCGTGCCGGCTTCGCGGCCGGCGTACTCGTCGCCGATGCGCTTCAGGTTGCCCACCTCGCGCAGGATCGCCTCCACCGAGGCGAGCATCGCCTGCCCCGGCTCGGTGATGCGCGTGAGCCGCTTGCCGTGGCGAACGAGGTCGACCCCCAGCTCCTGCTCCAGCTCGCGGATGGCCTTGCTGACGCCGGGCTGCGACGTGTGCAGTGCACGCGCGGTCTCCGTGAGGTTGAGGTTGCGGCGCACCGCCTCCTGCACGAAGCGAAGCTGCTGCAGGTTCAACGCGGCTCCTCCCGTTCGCTTCCTGATTCGGCTGCCGGCTGCGGCGACGTTGCCCGGGCAATGGCCTCGGCCATCGCCGCGTGCACGGCGGCTTCCTCGCCGATCGCCTCGTGCAGCTCGAACGCGATGCCGGGGTGAGCGCGGCGCAGGTCGGCGAGCATCGGCGGCAGGTCGCGGCGCAGGTGGCCACCGGTGCCGAGGAACATCGGCCGCACCATCACGCGCGTGCAGCCGCCTTGCGCCAGCGCTGCGGCGGCTTCGCCGAGCGTGGGGCGCATCAGGTCGAGAAAGGCCACGCGCACCTGCCACGCGGGCTGGCGCTGCCGCACGAGCGCGGCGATCGCGTCGAACGGCGCCGCCCACGCCGCGTCGCGCGCGCCGTGGGCGAAGAGGATCAGGCCCTGCGTCGCCGCTTCCATCAGCGGTAGCGCACCAGCCACGCGAACGCGGCCATCGACAGCGCCAGGAACAGCAGGCTCGGCGCCGACGCCGCTGCCCACGGGATCCAGCCCTGCAAGAGGCCGATGTGGCCGGCGAGGTTGTTCAGGAGCACGAATGCGATGCCGAGCATGATGCCGCCGAACACCTTCAGGCTGATGCTGCCCGAGCGTGCGTGCATGTAGGCGAAGGGCAGCGCCAGCGCCACCATCACGAGGCAGGCCATCGGGTACAGCGCCTTCTTCCAGAACTGGATCTGGTAGCGCTGCGCCGACTGCTCCTGGTCCGAGAGGTGCCGGCTGTAGCGCCACAGCTCCAGCGTGCCCATCGTCGGCAACGGCAACACCGCGGCGGCGACGACCGCCGGCGTCAGCGTGCCGGCCCATTGCAGCTCGGCGAGCTTGCGCACCTGCACCGGCGGCTGCCCGGGCGCACGGGCGCGCGGCCAGCGCGTCTCCTCGGCGTCGTGCAGCGTCCACGTGCCGTCGTCGGCGACATGGCCTTCGCGCGCCTCGATGCGCACAGCCAGGCGCCCGTCTTCGTCGAATTCGAAGATGCGCACGTCCGCTAGGCCGCCGCGGCCGGTGGTGCCGCCGACGTTGATGGAGTAGCTGTGCTCGCCCTCGGCCGTGCGCCGCCGCTCCTTCAGCCATGCGCCGGCGCCGCCGGCGCGCATGCCGCCGCTGATGCGGGCCTTGAACAGCACCGCCTCGCGCTCGGCGCGCGGCGCCAGCCAGTCGCCGATGGCGAAGGTGAGGGCGCTGAAGGCGACACCGAGCAGCGCCAGCAGCGACAGCGCGCGGCCCGGCCCGAGCCCGCCGGTGCGCAGGATGGTGAACTCCGACGACTGCGCCAGCCGCGCCAGCGAGTAGATGGTGCCGATCAGCACCGCGATGGGCATCAGCTCGTAGAGGTGCCCGGGCAGTTCGAGCGCGGACTGCCACGCCGCGTCGAGCGCGGCGCGGCCTCGCGTGCCGACGTCGCCGAGCGACTCGACGAAGTCGATGAAGTAGAAGAGCGCCAGGAACGCGAGCGCGACGAAGCCCACCGACGCGACGATGTCGCGGTAGAGCAGGCGGCGCACCGTCTTCATTGCCGGCCCTCGTTTGCAGCCGCGCTCCGCTCAGGCCGCGGCGGCGTGGTGCCGCCGGCCGGGCCATTGCGCCACCGCGGCGTGCTCGCGCCACCACAGCAGCGCCAGCGCGAAGGCGAACGCGCCGCCGTGGATGGCCACGAGTGCAGCGCCCATCGACAGCTTGCCGGTGGCCACCCAGGCCTGCGACAGGTTGACGACGTTGTAGTAGACGGCGAACGCGAGCAGCGCGAACAGCAGGTTCCAGTTGCTGGCGCGGCGCGGGTTCGTCGCCGCAAGGCCGATGCCCAGCAGCACGAGGTTCGTCGCGCCGAGCAGCATCCCCAGGCGCCACGTCAGTTCGCCCTGGTGGCGCGCGGTGGGCTCGCGGATGAGGTCGATCGTGTCCACGGCCTTCGGCGGCCGCGTCTCGGCTTCGCGCACGGCGCGCTCGCTGGCGAGCACGCGGTAGCTGTCGAAGCTGGACAGCGTGCGTTCGCCGTTGGCGAGGTTCACCTCGTTGCGCTGGCCGCGCTCGAGCACGAGGTAGTGGTCGCCGCCGTCGGGTTCGAGGCGGCCGCGGCGCGCCGACGTCACGGCCTCGGAGTGCTCCTGGCGGTTGAGGATGAAGACGTTGCGCGCGGTGCCGCTGTCGGCGCCTTCGCCGCTGTCGCGCTCGACGAAGAAGACGCGCCGGCCGTCGCTGGAAGTCTGGAACACGCCCGGCGCGACGCGCGAGAGGTCCGAGCGCTGCTGGTAGCGCTCGCGCAGTTCGAGCCCGTTGCGGTTGCCCCACGGCCATGCGAACAGCAGCAGCAGCGCCACCACCACGAGCACCGGCCACACCGTGCGCAGCACCGGCTTGACGAAGCGCGCCAGCCCGATGCCGGCGGCGAACCAGATGCTCATCTCGCTGTCGCGGTACATGCGGCCGAGCGCCAGCACGACGGCGACGAAGAGCGACAGCGCCAGCATCGTCGGCAGATGTCCCAGCGCGACGTAACCCAGCAGCAGCACCACGTCGCGCGGCGCGACGGCGCCGCTGGCGGCCTGGCCGATCGTGCGGATGAG
>JAXMEZ010000090.1:0-9165 GCA_046348035.1 Rubrivivax sp.
GCCGACGAGCTGCGTCTTCAGGTCACCGGTCGATGCGAAGCCTTCCCAGCGGAACGCCTTCGTGCGCCAAGCCACCAATGCCGCGCCGGCGATCACGCCCAGCAGCGACATGATGCCGAGCGTCGGGTGCAGCGCCTTGTCGGTCCACAGCATCAAGAGCTCCAGCGAGAAGGCCGCCGGCGCCACGAAGCTCAGTGACTCGATGGTGCGCGTGTTGGTGGCGAAGTACACCGTCTCCAGCGTCTCGGGGTTCTCGCCGTAGCCGAGGTGCCCGCTCAGGTACCAGCCGGCGACGATCAGCGCGCCGAGGGCGATGCCGCTCGCCACCTGCAGCCGGTTGCGGCGAAAGCGCGCGTCCTTGAAGCAGAAGCCGAGCAGCGCCAGCACCAGCAGCGCGGCCACTGCGAGCGTCGCGCTCGCCGCATTCACGCCGGCCAGCGCCGCCAGCGCCTGGCCGAGCGTCGCGTCCTGCAGCGCCGTGCCTTCCAGGCGCACGGCCACCGGGTCGAGCCAGCTCGCGCGCCATTGGCCGAACAGGCCCTTCAGCGTCATGTAGGCCGAGATGCCCATGAACGCCAGCACCACCAGCGAACGCACGCTGCCGCCGCCCAGGCGCAGGAGGTTCCGGTTGGCGCAGCCGCCGGCCAGCGTCATGCCGACGCCGAAGAGCGTGCCGCCGACGAGCAGGCTCAGCCACGGCAGGTTCGCGCCGCGGCGATAGATGGAATGCGCGAGGTTCACCTGCCCCGTTGCCTGCAGCGCCGCAGCGCCGGCGATGGCCACCGCCACCGCCAGCAGCCACATGCGGGCGCGGCCCCAGTGGTTCATGTTCACGATGTCGGACATCGCCCCCATCGTGCAGAAGTTCGAGCGCTGCGCCACGGCGCCGAAGGCGGCGCCGATGGCGAAGCCGCCCCACAGCACGGTGCTCACCGAAGCGGCCATGCCCTCGGCCGCGCTCACCGCAACGCCCCGCGCACGGCTAGACGAACAGGCACACGTCGGTGTCGCCGGCGTAGGCCAGGAACGACGCCGCGCCGGCGTACTCGATGCCGTCGATGAAGTCGCTCTTGTCGAACTCGAACAGGTCCACCGTCATCTGGCAGGCGATGAGCTTGACGTCGGCTTCCAGGCACGCCGAGCGCAGTTCTTCAAGCGACGCCACGCCCTTCTTCTTGATCTTGGCCTTCATCATGCTCGTGGCCATCGCCTGCATTCCCGGCAGCACCGAGACGATCACCGGCATCGGCATCGGCATCGGCATCGCCGGGTTCGCGAGCGGGCTGATCTCGATGCCCGAGAGGTCCTTGCGCAGCAGCTGCAGGCCGTAGAAGGTGAAGAAGACCTGCACGTCCCAGCCGATCGCTGCCGCCGTCGACGCCAGGATCAACGGCGGGTACGCCATGTCCAGCGCGCCCTTGCTGGCGATGATCGCCATCTTCTTGGCCGCCATGACGTGCGCTCCTCAGCCCTTCTTGAGCAGGAAGACGTACTTGCCGCCCTCCTGGCCCGAGGAGAGCAAAGCGTTGCCGGTCTGCTCGGCGAAGGCGGCCATGTCGGCCACCGAGCCGGGGTCGGTGGCGACGACGCGCAGCACCTGGCCGGGCGTCATGTCGGCGAGCGACTTCTTCGTCTTCACGATCGGCATCGGGCAGGCGAGGCCCGAGGCGTCGAATTCCTTGTCGAACTTCATGGGCGTCTTCGCTCCTGTGTCTATGCGGTGCAGGGTGTGTGCGGCGGTGCAATGGCGCAGCCCGGCACCGCGCGCCGGGTTGCCACGATCAAGCGGCATTAGCGTCGTTGCGCCGGGCCGGCGCTACTCCCGCGACGGGTGATCGAGCGTAGCCCATCCGGGTAGTATGGTCTTCCCGGGCAGCGCCCCTCGCGCGCTTCGCGACCGCGCCGCCTGGCGCATTGCGGTGGCACGATTCGCCCGCTGCCGCCCATGCCGCGCCCGGTGAAGCGGCGGCGAGCTTGCGAAGGAGCCTAACCGATGAACTGGCGCCACCTCGCCGCGGCCTTCACATTGGCCGCCTGCACTGCCCTGGCCAGCGCGCAGGATCTCGTCGTCTACCACATCGACGACGCCGCGCAGCAGGCGCTCAAGGGCCTGCGCAACATCTGCAACCACCTCGACACCGACCCCTCGGCGCGCATCACCGTGGTCACGCACGCTCGGCGTGGACTTCCTGATGGAAGGCGCGAAGGACGCGAGCGGCAGCCCACGCCGGCCCCGTGGCGGCGCCGGTGGCGCGCGGCGTCAAGTTCGAGGTGTGCGAGATCACGCCGCGCGGGCCCTGGCGGCCTGAAGAAGGAGCAGTTCCTTGCAGGAGGCCGAGTTCACGCCCTCGGGCGTGGTGCGCTTGGCGAAGCTACAGAAGCAGGGCGCCGCGTACATCAAGCCCTGAGCGATGGGGCCGCAGCCGTCGAGGGCGCCAATGAGGATGCAGATGAAGATGCGCCGGGCTTTGCGCTGCTCGCGCCGCTCGCATTGACGGTCGCTGCACCGGCCGGCTTCGCCAGCGACGCCGCGCGCGCGCAGGAAATCGTCTCGGGCAAGTGCTTCGTCCGCTACGGCGCCGACGGCGAAAGCCTTGAGCCCGATGTTCCCGCGCCCGGCCGGCCAGCACTCGGCCTACATCGCGCGCCAGCTCGCCGACTACAAGAGCGGCCGCCGCAAGAGCTCGACGATGCAGCCGATGGTCGATGACCTCGCCAGCGCGGACTTCAACGCGCTCGGCGCGTACTTCGCCGCCAAGCCGGTGCACGTGCACACCGTGGATGACCCCGAGCCTGCCGGCATGGGCTCGCTACATCTTCAACCGCGGCAACCTGCTCGGGCGTGGCCGCCTGCGCCACCTGTCACGGCGCGGCAGGCCACGGCACCGAACGCTGCCGCGCCTGGCCGGCCAGCACGCGCTCTACACCGAGAACCAGCTCAAGCAGCTCAACAAGCGCGAGCGCACCAACGACAACGCCGTCATGCACGCCATCGCCAGCAAGCTCACCGAGCTGGAGATGAAAGGAAAGCGGTGGCGGCCTACATCAGCGGAAGCCGAAGTAGGGCATCTCTCGACGGCCAACCGAGGCGGCCAACCGAGGGTCGAGGACGCCGGTGGCCGACCCGGCGAGGTAAAGGGGGAATCGCGGGCGAGCGAAGCGAAGCCAAGAGGACACGAGCCGGGGTCGGCCACCTGGCGTCCTCGGCCCGGCCCGCAGCGCGACGCCCGTGGCGACTTCGCCGACTCCTCGACTCAGCCCGCCAGCGAATCCGCCCAGATGTTGTCGGCCCAGCTCAGGGCATAACGCCCTTCGACCTGGTTGGCTGCCGTGCTCAAGCCGCCCGAGCCCGGCACGGCCTTGAACGTGGCGTCCTTGGCGTCGTACTGGTGCACGCTGGCCACGTGCACCACGTCGCGCGCGGTGACGAAGCTGTAGCAGGTGTTCACCACCACCGGCGTCGGGTTCACCGTATCGCCCTTGAGCTGCGCGATGATGGCCGCCGCCGCCACCTTGGCGTGCTGGTTGGCCATGTGGCCGCTCTTGGGCATGGCCGGCGCCGACAGCGTGGCGTCGCCGAGCACGTGCACGCCGGGCGCGGCGGTGGACTCCATCGTCAGCCAGTTGACGCCGACCCAGCGGTTGTTGGCGTTGACGATGCCCGCGCTCTTGGCGATGTCGCCGGCGCGCTGCCCCGGGATCACGTTGAGCACGTCGGCCTTCACGTCCTCGAACTCGAGCTTGGCCGTCGTGCCGGCCACTTCGCGCAGCACGGCGTTGGCCTTGTATTCGATGATGCCGGCGTAGTGGTCGGCCCAGGCCTTGCGGAACAGCCCCGCCTTCGAGGTGATGTCGGGGTTGGCATCGAGGACGATCACCTTCGAGCGCGGCTTGGCCGTCTTCAGGTAGCTGGCCACCATGCAGGCGCGCTCATAAGGCCCGGGCGGGCAGCGGTACGGCGCCAGCGGGATGCACATCGCGTAGACGCCGCCGTCGGGCATCGCCTCGAGCTGGCGGCGCAGCGCCACCGTCTGCGGACCGGCCTTCCACGAGTGCAGGACGCGGCCGCTGTCCAGCGCCGCCTGCAGGCCGCCCACCTGCTCGGTCATGAAGTCGATGCCCGGCGAGAGCACGAGGCGGTCGTAGGCGAATTCGCCGGCCGACGTGCGCACCTTCTTGCCGGCAACGTCGACGGCAGTCACCTCGGCCTTGACGACCTTGACGCCGGCGGCCTTGAGGCCTTCGTAGCTGCGCGTCACGTCGCCGATCTGCTTGTGGCCGCCGAGAACGAGGTTGCTGATCGGGCAGGAGACGAACGTGTCGTTGCGCTCGATGAGCGTGACGTCGACGTTGGCCCACAGGCGCAGATAGCGCGCCGCGGTGGCGCCGCCGTAGCCGCCGCCGACGACGACGACGCGGCCGATCGGCGCGCCGCCCATCGTGGCGCAGCCCGCCAGGCCGAGCGTGCCGGCAGCGATGCCGGCACCGAAGCCGGCGCGCAGCACGCGCCGGCGGCTCACACCGCGCGAAGGAGGAAGGTTGCGAGAGTCTTGGGTCATGGTGTTGGCGCTCCTCTTCGCTTCACTTGGCAGCCGCGGGCTTCTGCGCCGCGAAGTACGCGGCGACGGCCTTGACCTGCTCTTCGCTGTAGCCCTTGGTGAGCTGATGCATGATGGTCGCGGGCTGGTTGCCGTTCTTGAAGTCGGCCAGCATCGCGAGCATCTTCTCGGCCGGCATGCCGGCGAGCTGCTTCATGTCGCCGCGCGCGTTGCCGTTGGTGCCGTGGCAGTTGGCGCAGGTGGCCGCGAGGTTGCGGCCGAGGTTGGCGTCCTGCGCCAGCGCCGGCGGCGGCGCGAAGGCCAGCAGCGCGGCAACGGATGCAGTGGACGCGGCTGCGAAGGCGGCGCGGGGAACGCGGCGCGGGCCGCGGCGGACAGGGCTCATCGACTCTTCTCCTTGTGACGGGTTGGGCTTGGATGGCTTTCCGTGTGACTTCCGTGGATCTTCCGTTCGAGACGGCGGCCGCAGTGTGCCCGCACGCGGGCGGCGGCGACAACGGCGCTTCGCTGCAGCGCAGCCCGTGAGCCGGCGCAGCGAATATCACTGGATGCGAATGTACGGTTCGATTCGCAGGCGCGGGGGAGCGTGGAAACCCGACCCGCCGGCGGCGACGCCGTCAGATGCGAACGCGAACCGCGCAAGCCAGCGAGCAGGGACGCGAGCAAGGGCTTCGCTTTGCGTTCACACTGGCGCGCGATGGACACCCGCAACACGAGGTTCGCAACCTACGGCGACGAATGCGACGAAGCCGTCTTCGCGTCGGCAGCGGAGCTGTTCCGCCTGCTGGCCACGCCGATGCGGCTGCGCATCATCAGCGCGTTATGCGAGCACGAGAAGAACGTGTCGCAGCTGCTGGCCGAGATCGACACCACGCAGCCGAACATGAGCCAGCACCTGGCAGCGCTGTACCGCGCCGGCGTGCTGGCGCGGCGGCGCGATGCGACGCAGATCTACTACCGCATCGCCAGCGAGCGCGCGGCGCTGCTGTGCCGCGCGGTGTGCCGGCAGATCGCCGCCGGAGCTGGACGGCACGCAGAAGATCGCACCGGCCGAGCGGCTGGTGCCGCTGGCGGCGGGCAAGTCGGCCTGAGGTCGCGAAGGTCGCGCGGCACGGCGGCACGCGCCGCGCTGCCACCGCGGTCTCACATCATTCACAGCCGGCCGGCGGCGCGAAAGCCGAACAGCGGCCGCAACAGCGACGTGGGGAACAACGCGATCGCCTCGTCGTAGGCGGCAGCGGCGTCGCCGTAGAGCTGGCGCAAGCGCAGCCGCTCTTCGCCTTCGCTCCACGCGGCGCGGGCACGCCTCAGTCGCCGCTGCGTCGTCATCATCACCTTCGCCTGCGCCGAGGCTCATGGCAGCCGTCACGCCCGCAGCGGGCGCATGGCTTTCGGCCAGCGCGAACACGCGCGCCGCCGCGGCGCCGAGCTTGCGTTCGGCCTCGGCCCACGCTGCGGCATTCGCTGTCGCCAGCGGCCGCGCCGACATCGCGCCGGCCGCGCGCGCCGAAGCGTTCTGCGCCGCCCACAGGGCATCGAGCGCACCTTGCTCGCCGTCGAGCGGCTTGCGCAGCACCGCCACGAGCGCCTGCGCTCCTTCAGCGCGCCGCCGCTGCGCCTCGTCGGCCTGCGCCCACGCGGCGGCAACGGCGTTGCGCAGCGAGACGAGCCGGTTGTAGGCGCCCAGCATCCAGAAGCCGAGCACCGCGGCAACGGCGAGCGCGATCCAGGCGGCTGCGCTCATGGCGCGCTGTGGCTCACACGGTGCCTTCTCAGCTGCGGATCTCGCCCTGGCCGAGCACGATCCACTTCATCGACGTGAGCCCTTCCAGGCCCACCGGGCCGCGGGCGTGGAACTTGTCGGTGGAGATGCCGATCTCGGCGCCGAGGCCGTACTCGAAGCCGTCGGCGAAGCGCGTGCTGGCGTTGACCATGACGCTGGCCGAATCGACCTCGCGCAGGAAGCGCATCGCGTTGGCGTGGCTGGCGGTGAGGATGGCGTCGGTGTGGTGCGAGCCATAACGCTCGATGTGCGCGATGGCTTCGTCGAGCGAATCGACGACCTTGATGCTGATGACCGGCGCCAGGTACTCCTCGGACCAGTCGGCCTCGGTGGCCGGCACGACATCGGTCAACCCCGCGAGCGCCTTCGCCGCGCGCGGGCAGGCACGCATCTGCACGCCCTTGGCCGCGAACACGGCGCCGATACGCGGCAGGAACGCCTGCGCCTGCGTCGCATGCACGAGCAGCGACTCGGCAGCATTGCAGGGGCTGTACTTCTGCGTCTTGGCGTTGTCGGTGACGCGCACCGCCAGCTCGAGGTCCACTTCGGCGTCGACATAGACGTGGCAGTTGCCGTCGAGGTGCTTGATGACCGGCACGCGCGCCTCGCGGGCGATGCGTTCGATGAGGCTCTTGCCGCCGCGCGGGATGATGACGTCCACGCTCTCGGGCATCGTGATGAGCTTGCCCACCGCAGCGCGGTCGGTCGTCTCGACGAGCTGCACCGCGTCGCCCGGCAGGCCGCCTTCGACGAGCGCCGCCTGCACGAGGCGCGCCAGCGCAAGGTTGGAACGGAACGCCTCGGAGCCGCCGCGCAGGATGCAGGCATTGCCGCTCTTGATGGCGAGCGACGCCGCTTCGATGGTGACGTTGGGCCGGCTCTCGTACACCATGCCGAACACGCCCAGCGGCACGCGCATCTGGCCGACGCTGATGCCGCTCGGGCGGCGCTTGACGCTGGTGATCTCGCCCACCGGGTCGGGCATCGCGGCGATCTGCTCGCAGCCCTCGGCCACGGTCTCGACGATCTTCGGCGTCAGGCGCAGGCGGTCGACCAATGGGGCGGCGAGGCCCGCCGCCTCGGCCGCGGCGATGTCGGGCGCGTTGGCGGCAGCGAGTTCGCTCACTTTCTCGCGCAGGCTGCGCGCCAGCGCGCGCAGCGCAGCGTCCTTGGCCGCCGTCGGCGCCGCGGCCATGCGGCGCGAAGCGGCCCGCGCAGCGGCGCCGAGGTGCGCCATGTAGGCGTTGAGGTCGGTGATTTCCATCGCCGGGCGATTGTCCTGCAACGGGCTTTGCCCTTCGAGGCATGCAGCGCGCCGTACTAGCGCCGCGTTCGGCGCGGCAGCGACGCCGCTTGCTCGCCCAGGTCCCACCACATGCCCGCCATGATCTGCAGCGCCTCGCGCGCCACCGGCGCCAGCAGGTGTTCGTCGGGCGCGTGCTGCGAGCACGCCGGGTAGCTGTGCGGCACCCACACCGTCGGCAGGCCGAGGATGTCGGCGAACACGTCGTTGGGCAGCGAGCCGCCGAGGTTGGGCAGCAGCACCGGCGGCGCGCCGGTCGTGCGCTCGATGCTTTGCTGCGCGAAGCGCACCCAGGCGTTGTCGGGATCCAGGCGCGTGGCGGCCATCGTCACCACTTCGCCGACCTCGATGTCGGGAAAGCCGTGCGCCGCGAGATGTTCGCGCACCGCTTCGCGCAACCGCGAGACATCGGTGCCGACGACGTAGCGCATGTGCATCGTCGCCTTCGCGCTCGGCGGGATCGCGTTGATCGGCTGCTCGGGGTTGCCGGTGCGGTAAGCCAGCACTTCGAGCGTGTTCCAGGCGATCACGCGCTCGGTGGGCGTCAGGCCCGGCTCGCCCCAGTCGCGGTCGATCGCCGGGTCGCCGGGGTCGCCGCCGAACTCCACGCCGGCCAGCGCCGCGCGCACGTTGGCCGGGATCGGCGGCGGCCTGAGCGCCGGCACGAGGATGCGGCCGCGCGCGTCGACCATGCTGGCGATCGCGTTGGCGAGCACCGTGCCCGGGTTGCGCAGGAGGCCGCCCCAGTTGCCCGAGTGGTGCGCGCCTTCGCGCAGCGTGAGCGTGAGGTCGAAGTTGGCCACGCCGCGCGTGCCGAGGAAGAGCGTGGGCCGGTGGCGCGTGAGGCGCGGGCCGTCGCTGGCGATCAGCGCGTCGGCGAAGAGCGCCTCGCGCTCCTGCTCGCAGATGGCAGCCAGCCCCGGCGAGCCGGTCTCCTCGCCGGTCTCGACGAGGAACTTGACGTTGAAGCCGAGCCTGCCGCCGCGCACGGCCAGCACCTGCGCCAGCGCGGCGATGTTGATGCTGTGCTGGCCCTTGTTGTCGGCGGTGCCGCGGCCGTACAGGCGCTCGCCATCGGCGGCGAGTTGCCACGGACCCTTGCCGCGCGTCCAGCTCTTGTCCTGGCCGCGGATCACGTCGCCGTGGCCGTAGACGAGCACGGTGGGCAGCTCGTCGCCTTCGTGCCGCGCGGCGATGAGGAACGGGCCGAACGGCGCTTGCGGATTGGCGTGGATGCGATGCGTGAAACCGAGCGCGGCCAGCGTCGGGCCGATCTCGCCTTCGAGGTACTCGTGCAGCGCGGGTCCGGACGCCGCGTCCTGGCTCTCGGTGCGGATGGCGACACGGCGCGCCAGGTCGCGCGTGAAGCCGCCGTCGTCGATGTGCGCCGCCGCGGCGGCCAGCGCGGCGGCGCGGCTGGCGGCGCTCGCTGCGCCGTTCACGCCTGCTTGCCCACGAGCGTGAAGTGCTCGACCACCGGCGGCGCAGCGAAGACCGGCCCGACGATGGCGCGCCACTCG
>JAXMEZ010000091.1:0-9071 GCA_046348035.1 Rubrivivax sp.
TCACGCCGCCATTCCGGCGCTGCCCCCGCAACGGTCAGCGAGGAGCGTTTCGCACACGCAGCCACTGGGGTCGCCGTCGTCAGCGACAAAGGCCCTGGGAAGGCGCGAGACGCTTCCGGCGGCTGCGGCTTCATACGTCGCAGCCACCGGCACTCGCAAGCCCGGATACCGGCCTCGTCGTGCATGGGAGCTTCGCGCTGCGGAGGGCAGCGTGCCCGCGGTGTCCGTGCTCGCGTCGCTGTCTGTCCTCACGCGCCGGGCGAAGCCGCAGGTCCGCAACCGTCTTCCGGGTCTTCTCGCCGCGCGGGCGTCAGTGCAACGCCATGCCGCACGGGGCGTGCGGCCGGAAGGCGATCATGTCGTTCCCTGTTTCTTTCCCTCTTGTCCGCCGCGCCGCGGCTTCTTCCTCTTCCACGATCCTCGTTGCCGCTGCGTTAGGCGCTGCAATGCCGCTGCCAGTTCACGCGCAGGGCGCACAAGCCAGCGAGCCGCTCGTCGTCACCGGCAGCCGCGAGCCGCTGGCGCGGCAGCAGGTGGCGGCCGATGTCGTCGTCATCGACGCCGAACGCATCCGCAACTCGGGCGCCGATTCGCTCGAAGACCTGCTGCGGCGCGAAGCCGGGCTGCAGCTGCTGCGCAACGGCGGGCCGGGGCAAAGTGCGGGGATTTCGATCCGCGGCGGCTCGCGCGGGCAGACGCTTCTGCTGATCGACGGCGTGCGCGTCGGCTCGGCGACGCTCGGCACGCCCGAACTCGACACGCTGGCGCTGGCCGGCGTCGAACGCATCGAGGTGCTGCGCGGCCCGGGCTCGAGCCTGTACGGCGCCGATGCACTCGGCGGCGTGGTCAACGTGATCACACGCCGCGCTGCCGGCAGCCAGCCGCTCGCATCGCTGCGCCTGGCCGGTGGCGGCTACGGCGCGTGCGAGGCGGCCGCGGCGCTGGAGGTGCGCGCGGGCGCCTTCGACCTCGCCGCGTCGCTGGCCGAAGAGCGTCAGCGCGGAACGACGGCGGTGCGCGCCGGCGACCCGTTCGGCAACTTCAACCCCGACGACGACGGCTTCACGCGCCGCACCGCGCAGGCGCGGCTCGGCTTCACGCCGGCCGCGGGCCACCGCATCGGCCTCGTGCTGCGCGGCGGGCGCCTGAACAACCAGTACGACGCGAGCGAGTTCCTGCCGCCCACCTTCGCGGCCGACGCGAGCGGCGACTTCCGCAACCGCGTGCGCGACGAGCTGACGGCGCTGGAATACCGCGGCGACATCGCGCCGGCGTGGACGCTCTCGGCGCGCGCCGCCGGCGAAGCGAGCCGCAGCGTCAGCGGCGCGGTGCAGACGAGCCGCTTCGCCACGAAGCGCGAGCAAGGCAGCGTGCAGGCGAGCCGCCGCTTCGCGCAGGCGGGGCAGCTGACGCTGGCGCTGGAACAAATCGAAGAGACCGCGAGCAGCACCGACTTCGTCGCTGACGCCTCGCGCCGCAACCGCGCTGCGGTGCTGGCCTATGCCGGCGCGCTGCCGCTGGCCGCGTTGCAGCCGCTGGCGGTGCAGGCCGAAGTGCGCGAGGACCACAACACGGCCTACGGCAACACGACCACCGGCCGGCTGGGCGGCGTGTGGTCGTTCGCCTCGGCGCAGGACGGCGGCGGCGGGCAATGGTCGCTGCGCGCATTGGCCGGCAACAGCTTTCGCGCGCCGAGCTTCAACGACCTCGTCTATCCCGGCTTCGGCGTGTCGACGATCCGGCCCGAGAAAGGGCGCAGCGTCGAAGTGGGCCTCGGCTGGCGTGCCGGCGCAGGTGCGGTCGCTGCGGGAAGCGACGGCGCCGAAGGAAACCTGACGCTGTACCGCCAGGACCTGCGCGACCTGATCGGCTTCGAGCCCGACCCCGCACGCTGCCCGGCCGGCGGCGCGTATGCGTTCGGCTGCGCGGCTAACGTGCAAACGGCACGGCTGCAAGGCGCCAGCATCGACGGCCGCGTGGCCTGGGGCCGTGGCGGCACGGCCGGCGCGCGCTTCGAGTGGCTCGACGCCACAGACCGCAGCACCGGCCAGACGCTGCCGCGGCGCGCGAAGCAGCAGGCGAGCCTGAACGTGGCGCAGCGCTTCGGTGCTTTCCGCCTCGGTGCCGAGGTCGTGCACGTCGGCGAGCGGCCCGACTTCGGCGTGATGCTGCCCTCGTACACGACGCTCGACCTGCTGGCGACGTGGCGGCCGGCGTGGCCGGCGTTCGCCGGCGTCGAGATCCAGGGCAAGCTGCTCAACGCCACCGACCGCGACATCGAGCCGCTGCGCGGCTACCAGGCGCTCGGGCGCCAGGCGTGGCTCGTGCTGCGCTGGGCAGGGGCGTTCTGATGTGTGCGGCGGCGCTCGCGCTCGGTGAGCCCGCGGCTCGTGGCGCGGTCGCACGCGTCGCGGTGGAGCGCCTGGCTCATCGCTGCCGCGCTTGCGTGCGCAAGCGCATTGGCGACGGCAACGCCGCCACCGCCGTCGCCGCGCGCAGCGAGCGCAGCCAACGCGGCAGGCGAAGGCGCCGCGCTCACGTTGCACGACGACCGCGGTCAGCGCCTCCTGCTCAAGGCGCCGGCGCAGCGCATCGTCTCGTTGCTGCCGTCACTCACCGAGACGCTGTGCGAGCTCGGCGCCTGTGCGCACCTGGTCGGCACCGACCGCTACTCGAACTGGCCGCCTTCGGTGCGCGCGCTGCCCAAGCTCGGCGGGCTCGAGGACGCGCAGGTCGAGCGCATCGTCGCGCTCAAGCCCGACCTCGTGCTCGCGGCCAACGCGCCGCGCCTCGTCGAGCGGCTGGAGTCGCTCGGCCTGCCGGTGGCGGTGCTGATCCCGCAGACTTTCGACGACGTGCGGCGCGTGGCCGGTGTCGTCGGCGTGGCGGCGCTCGGCGAAGCAGCGGCCGGTGAGCGGCTGTGGCAGCGGCTCGACGCGCGCATCGCCGCGGCGGCCGCGCGCGTGCCGGCGGCGTTGCGCGGCCAGCGCGTGTATGTCGAGGTGGCCAACGCGCCGTTCGCGGCCGGCGAGGCGTCGTTCATCGGCGCGCTCGTGCAACGGCTGGGACTGGCCAACGTCGTGCCGGCGGCGCTCGGCGCCTTTCCGCAGCTCAACCCCGAGTTCGTGCTGCGCGCCGACCCCGACATCGTCATCGCCACCGCAGCGGCGGTGGCCGAGATGAGCGTGCGGCCGGGGTGGACGCAGTTGCGCGCGCTGCGCGAAGGCCGCACCTGCGGCCTGCCGCCGCCGGCGTGGGACACGGTGGTCCGCTCCGGGCCGCGGCTGGCCGAAGCGGCCGAGGCGATCGTCGAGTGCCTGCAGCGCATCGGCAGCGATGCGCGGGCTAACGGCGCGATGAAGGCGCGCTGAACGTGCGCGCTGTCGCGATCTCGGGCGTGGACGCGACGACGACGCGGCCGCTGCGCCGCCTCGTGCTGGCGCTGGCGTTCGCCGCAGCGGCGGCGGTGCTGCTGGGCTTGGCCGCCGGCGCCGATGGCCTTTCGTCGGTCTGGCGCGACGATCTCGACCTCATCATCGCGATCCGTGCTCCTCGCACGCTCGGCGCTCTCGGCGTCGGTGCGCTGCTCGGGCTCGCCGGCGCCATCGCGCAGGGGCTCTTTCGCAATCCGCTCGCCGATCCGTATCTGCTTGGCACGGCGGCCGGCGCCGGCCTTGGCGTGGTCGCCGTGCTCGCCGCCGGCGGCGTGTTCGGCGCCGCGATGGGCCTGGCCACTGCCGGCGCGCTGCTGCGGCTGGGCCTTGTCGGCGCCGCGTTCGCCGGCGCTCTGCTCGGCGTGCTGCTGACGCTCGTGCTGGCGCACGGGGCAGGGCGGCCGATGGTGCTGCTGCTGGCCGGCGTCATCGTCGGCGTCGTGCTGACCGCGATCGCCGATCTCCTGACGCTCGTGTCGCCCGAGGCGCTGCGCAACCGGCAGATCTTCCTGCTCGGCAGCACGAGCTTCCTCGGCTGGAGCAGCGTCGCGGCGCTGGCGCTCGTGCTGGCGCTGGCGCTGCCGCTGGCGATGCGCGTGTCGCGCCTGCTCGATGCGCTCGTGCTCGGCGAAGCGACAGCGCAAAGCCTCGGCCTGCCGGTGGCGCGGCTGCGCTTGCTGCTGCTCGTGCTGCTGTCGCTCGCAACCGGCTGCGCCGTGGCGCAGGCGGGGCTGATCGCCTTCGTCGGCCTCGTCGCGCCGCATCTCGTGCGCCGATGGGTGACAGTGGCGCACGGCGCGCTGCTGGCGCTGTCCGCGGCCACCGGCGGCGTGCTGCTGCTCGCGGCCGACGTGCTGGCGAGGCTTGCAATCGCGCCGCAGGAGCTGCCGGTCGGTTTGGTCACCGCGCTGCTCGGCGGCGCCTACCTGCTCGGCCTGCTGCGCCGGCGCTGGGGCGAGCTGTGAACAACGGCGACAAGCCCGTGCTGCTGCGCGCGTACGACCTTGCGCTCGACCTCGACGGCCAGCGCGTGCTCGATGGCGTAACGTTCGAACTGCGCGGCGGCGAGTGGACGAGCCTCGTCGGCCCCAACGGCGCCGGCAAGAGCAGCCTGCTGGCGCTGCTGGCCGGGCTGCTCGAACCGCTGCGCGGCCGCGGTGGCCGCATCGAGTGGCTGGGCAAGCCGCTGGCGGCGTGGCCGGCGCGCCAGCGCGCGCAGCAGATCGCCTGGCTGGCGCAGGCCGGCGGCAGCGCCGGCGACGCCGAGATCGCCGCGCGCGACATCGTGGCCCTCGGCCGCCTGCCGCGCCACGGCCTGCTCGGCAGCCCCGACGCGAACGACGACGAGGCGGTGCTCCGCGCGATGGACGAGACCGAATCGACGCCGTTCGCAGCGCGCCGGCTGTCGTCGCTCTCCGGTGAGTGAACGCCAGCGCGTGCTGCTCGCGCGCGCGCTGGCCGTGGAGCCGAGGCTCTTCCTCTTCGACGAGCCCGCAGCGCACCTGGACGCGCCGCACCAGCGCAACCTGCTCGCCACCTTCGCCGCGCGCGCGCGCCGGTGCGGCGGTGCTGGCAGTCATGCACGACCTCGGCGCCGCGCTGGCCGCCGACCGCGTGCTGGTGCTCGAAGCGGGCCGCCTCGTCGCCGACGGCGAACCTGCAGATGCCGCTTTACGCGAGGCGCTGGTCGGTGTCTTCGGCGGCGCGTTCAGCATCGAACGCGCGTGGTCGTGGCTCGGGCGCGAGCAGCTGGGTAGGTGCCGGCGCTGTAGGCGAGGCACAGGCGGCGTCACGGTTGCCGAGAACGAAGGCCGGGCGTCGGCGCTTGCTGCGCGATCGGAGTCTTGTCGCCGGCTCCATTCCGAGTACACGTGGATGGCCGCCGCCAGGTCCTCCAAGGCGGTGCCGACCGACTTGAACACCGTGCGCCGGGAGGTTGACGTTCGCACGACGCTCGTTCCTCGACACAGGTCGGCGAGCGTTCCCTGAACGTCGCCGGCGCTCAATGCGCCGCTCGACATCGGCATCAGCAAGTCGCCGCTCTTGCGCAGCGCTTCGTCCGTGTCGACGAAGACGGCAGCGGCTGCGAGCGCGGCATCGTCGGCTTCACGCATCTCGGGCGTGAAGCTGCCGATCAAGTCCAGATGGCTCGCGGGCTGCAGCCATGCGCCTTCTACGATCGGGGTCCGGGAAAGCGTTGCCGTGCTGACGATGTCGGCCTCGCGCACGGCGCGTTCACGATCGTCCGTCGCAACGGCCGGCAGGCCGGCGGCTGCAAGCGCGGTCGCGACACGCTGGGCATTGAGCAGTGTCCTGTCCCAGATGACGATTCGTTCGAGCGCGAACAAGCTGGAATAGGCGTGCGGGACGAGGCTGCCGACCCGTCCCGCGCCGAGCACCGTCAGGCATCTGGCGTCCTTGCGGGCGAGGTACGACGCGGCCAACGCGGATGCCGCCGCCGTGCGCCGCGACGTGATGACGTTGCCGTCCATTTGGGCGAGCGGCTCTCCGGTCGCGGCGTCGAAGAGCGTGTAGGTCGAGAACAGCCCCGGCAGGCCGCGCGTGCCGTTCTCGGGGTACACGTTGACCACCTTGATGCCGAGGTACCGGTCGCTCCACGCCGGCATGATGAGCACGGTGCCGCTGGCTGCGCCGGTGCCCACGGTATGCACGTGCCGTGCCGGCACGGTGCAGCCGGCGCGGAACATGTCGCGCAGGCGTTCGATCAGCGCGCCGAAGGGCAGCGCCTCGCGCGTCTCGGCTTCGTCGAAGAACTGCATGTTCCGGGAGGTCGTCACGGGACGCTGACGCGCACGCGTGCCAACAGCGCCGCCGGGGCTCCGATCGTCACCGTGTCCGCAGCCACCTCGCAGATGAGTTCGCCGCCGGCCGGCGACGCCTGGAACGCGCGAATCCGCGTCTTGCCGAGCCGCCGCGACCAAAGCGGCGCAATCGAGCAGTGTGCCGATCCGGTCACAGGGTCCTCGTCGACACCCAGTCCGAACGACGGACAGAAGAAGCGCGAGACGCAGTCGAACTGCCGGCCTGCGGCCGTGGCGATGAAACCGCGGCGGCCGAGCGCGAGGAGCCTGCGCATGTCAGGCGACAACGCCCGCACTTCGGCCTCCGAGTCGAAGACGGCCACGACGTCGCGACCGGCGTCGAGCAACTCGCGCGGTGCAGTGCCGAGCGCGCCCGAGAGCTCGGACCAGGGGCCGATCGGCGTGCAATCCCAGCGCGGCAAGGCCAGGTGGAACATCTCTCCATCGCGGCGGACCGGAACCGGTCCCCCCGGTGTCTTGAACGAGAACACCGTCAACGATGGATCGGGCAGGACGACCGCGAGCGAGGCGGCCAACGTGCCGTGCCCGCACATCGACTGCACGAACGACCCCGCCCTGGATAGCCAACGCAACTCGAGGCCCGCGTCTCCACGCACCAGGCAGGCGGTGACCGGCAGCGCGATGGCGCGGGCGATGCGCGACAGCGCCTCGTCGGAGGGCCAGGCATTCAACTCGACCACGGCAGCCGGATTGCCCTTGCCCGGTGTTCGCGTGAACGCCGAGACGTGCAGGTAGTCGATGTCCACGCGCTAGGCCCTTCGCGCAGCCAGGCGGCGCTCGATGCGATGTCCGAGCCACGCCATCGCACTGGCGCAGGCGAAGTAGACGGCGCCGATGAAGAGGTAGACCTCGACGAACGCATTCGCCCAATCGGCCGTTCCGAACGCCGCCTGCGCCGATGCGGTGAAGTCGAAGAAGCCGATGATCGCCACGATCGAAGTCTCCTTGAACGTTGCGACCAGCAGGTTCACCGTGGCCGGAAGGCCGTTGGCCAGCGCCTGCGGAAGCAACACGAGCCGAAGCCGAAGACAAGGACTGAGCGCCAGCGCCTGGGCCGCTTCGTCCTGCGTTCGGGGAATCGCCTGCAGGCCGGCACGAACGATCTCGGATTGGTAGCAGCCATACACGAAGGCGAAGGCAACAGCGACGCGCCAGAGCTTGTCGCCGGATGCCATGCCAGGCAACAGCATCGGCGCGAGGACGCCGACAGTGAACAGGACCATCACCATCGGCAAGGTCCTGACCGTGTCGACCACGAAGGCCGTCATGCGCGCCACGCGGTGGTTGCGGCCGCGCCGCAGCAGGGCCAACGCGACACCTGTCGGGAAGCCGATCACCACCCCCCACAGGTAGAGGAACAGTGTCAGCGCGAACCCGCCCCAGCGGTCCGTCGGCACGTAGGGCATGTCGAGGATGCCGCCGTACATCAGGACCAGAAACAGCACCGATGTTCCCCCGAGAAGGCCGACGATTCTGGACAACGTCCACGTCCGTGGCCATTGCAGCAAGCCGACGGCGGCAAGCACGGCCGCAGAGGCGGTGGCTGCGCGCCACTGTTCCTCGATGGGAAAGAGGCCGAAGAAGACGAGGCGCCAGCGCGCGGCGATGACGGCCCAGCATGCGCCGGCCGGATCGCATTGGGCGGACGATGGTGCAACCCACGTGGCATTCACGAAGGCCCACTGAAACGCCGTCCACAAGACCCAGGCCACGAGCACGACGGCCAGGCCCGTCGCGGCCGACGAAGCCGCCCGCCTTGCCGACCAAGGTGGTGCCGGCGGCTCAGCGGCGGTCAAAGCCGGGGATTTCGAACGCATGGTTCAACGCGTTGGCGGTCGAGACGACCGCCTGGTTGAGCAACACGAAGCAGGCCGTCATGACGCACAGCAGTGCGACGGTGTGCCCAGACTGGTTGATGGACATCAGGGTCACGGCGAAGAGGTCGGTGTAGCCGACGGCCAACCCGACCGATGTTGCCTTGATGAGCGTGGTGTACTGGCTTCCCAGCGGCAGGATGATCGCGCGCAGGGCCAGCGGAACGCGGACCTTCAACTCCACGACCCACGCAGGGAGGGCCAGGGCCCGTGCTGCTTCGATCGTTGCCCGCGGCACGGTGGCGAAGCCGCCGCGCACGATCTCGGCCACGTAGGCCGAGCCGAACATCGACAGCGCGATGAGGATGGCAATCAGCTCGGTGCTGAGGTGCACGCCGCCGCTGAAGTTGAAGCCTACGAGTTCAGGTGCTGACCACAGGGGTGCGCCGGGGAAGCCCCATCGCCCCGTCACCCAGCCGGCCAGCGCGGCAGCGCACACACACAGCACGCCGGTACGTCTGTTCCATCGCCGCGCCCGGCTCAAGGCCCAGGCCAGGCTCGCCGCGGCGAGCACGGCGGCTGCTGCGACGGCGAGGCCGGCTGTTGAGAAGAAGGGGATGCTGACGCCGCGATTGCTGACCGCCATGCCCATGAAGCGCATGGCCTGCTTCGGGCCAGGCATGTGCGCGATCACCGCGAACCAGAACAGGGCCTGCAGGATCAGCGGCATGTTCCTGAAGAACTGCACGTACCCGCGCGCCAGCGCCGCCCATGTCGGGTTGCCCGCAATCGATACCAATGCGATCACGCTGCCGATGAGTGTGGCGACAGCGATCGCCGCTGCGGACAGGGTGACGGTGTTCAGCACCGCGATGCCGAGGGTGGCCCAGTAGGGGTCGGCAGGTGTCTGCGGCAGGATCGAGAAGCCGAGCTGCCACGCCCTGGCGTCACGCAGGAACGCCAGGTGTCCAGCGGCGAAC
>JAXMEZ010000092.1:0-8783 GCA_046348035.1 Rubrivivax sp.
ACACGAGAATCGCCGCTTCGCCTTCTTCGACCGGGCCGCCCTTGAGCACGCGCAACTACGACGAACTCGCCGCCACCTGGACGCGGCTGCACCACCTGTCGCATCTGCAGTCGATCGCCGGCTGGGACCAGGCGGCCAACATGCCGCCCAAGGGCGTGGAAGCGCGCGCCGCGGCGATGGCAGAGATGGCCGCGCTGCTGCACCGCCTGCGCACCGACCCCAAGCTGCCGCAGCAGCTCGAACGCGCCGAGCAGGAGCCGCTGGCCGAAGCCGAGCGCGCCAACCTGCGCGAGATGCGGCGCGAATGGCGGCAGGCCAACGCGCTGCCCGAGTCGCTGGTGCAGCGGCAGCAGCTCGCCACCAGCCGCTGCGAGCACGCCTGGCGCACGCAGCGGCCGCGCAACGACTGGGCCGGGTTCCTGGCCAACTTCCGCGAAGTGCTGGCGCTGGCGCGCGAGGAGGCGGCGCTGCTCGCCGCTGAGAGCGGCCTCACGAAGTACGACGCGCTGATGGACCGCTTCGAGCCCGGCATGACGAGCGCGCGCCTGGACGCCATCTTCGGCGACGTGCGGCAGTGGCTGCCGGACCTCGTGCAGAAGGTGATGGCGCGCCAGGCCGGCGAGGCGCTGGTGCACCCGGTGGGGCCGTTCCCGGTGGAGCGGCAGCGCGCGCTCTGCGAACAGGCGATGAAGCTGCTCGGCTTCGACTTCGAAGCGGGGCGGCTGGACGTGAGCGCGCACCCGTTCTGCGGCGGCGTGCCCGAAGACGTGCGCATGACGACGCGCTTTCGCGCCGACGAGTTCCTCGGCAGCCTGATGGGTACGGTGCACGAGACGGGACATGGCCGCTACGAGCAGAACCTGCCGCGCGAGTGGCTGGGGCAGCCGCTGGCCAACGCGCGCTCGATGGCGCTGCACGAGAGCCAGAGCCTGAGCTTCGAGATGCAGCTGGGCTCGCACCCGGGCTTCGTCGCCCACCTGGCGCCGCTGGTGGCGGCCGCGTTCGGGCCGCACCCGGCCTACGAGGCGGGCAACCTGCACCGGCTGCTCACGCGCGTGAAGCCAGGGCTCATCCGCGTCGACGCCGACGAGGTGACCTACCCGGCGCACGTGATCCTGCGCTACGAGATCGAGCGGCCGCTGATCGAAGGCGACATCGAGCCCGAGGACGTGCCGGCGCTGTGGGACGCGAAGATGCAGGAGCTGCTCGGCCTCGATACGCGCGGCAACCTCGGCGACGGCCCGCTGCAGGACGTGCACTGGCCCGAGGCTTTGTTCGGGTACTTCCCCTGCTATTCGCTGGGCGCGATGTACGCGGCGCAGTGGTTCGCGGCGATGCGCCGCGCCGTGCCCGACCTCGACGCGCGCATCGGCCGCGGCGACTTCGCGGTGGTGTTCGACTGGCTGCGCGAGAAGATCTGGAGCCAGGGCAGCCGCTGGAGCACCGACGAACTGGCGCGGCGCGCCAGCGGCGAGGCGCTGAACCCGGCGCATTTCCGCGCCCACCTGGAGGCGCGCTACCTCAACTGAGGCGCGCGGCGTCGGGCTGCAGAGGGGAGCGGCAGCGGCTCAGTGGCCGCCGCCGGAGCGCGCTTCGGCCAGCGCGTGCATGAAGTCGCTCTCGCTGCCTTCGCTGATGACGACCGTGCTCTGCGGGTCGTGCGGCGAAAGCTGGTGCGTGTGCTGCTCGCGCGCGTTCTGGCGCAGCGAGCGGTGCACCAGCGCCAGCAGATCCTGGATGGGGCCGTCGCTTGCGTCCAGCGGCAGGATGCGCAGCTGCTGGTGGATCTTCGTGAGGCCCTTGGCCGAGATCTCCGGCACCGCGGCGGCGCCGTGCTCGATGAGCGCCACTTCGAGCGCCGCCAGGTACGGCAGCGCGGCGCGCGAACCTTGCACGCGGTCCAGCAGCGCCTGCAGCGAGCGCTGCATCAGCCGGCCGCGCAGCAACTCGGCCGAGGTGGCCTGGTTCGCCAGCGGCGGCGGCGCGCCCGCGGCAGGCGCTGACCGGCGGTCGGCGACTGCAATGGCGGCGAGGGTGGCGGCGGGGCGGGCGGACATGGCAGGGCAGGCGACAGGCCAGCCAGGAAGGCCGGCAGGTTGTCCTCTGCCCCGCTTATCGGCCCCGCCGCGCCGCCGCTTGAGGTTCCTTGCCTCCCTAACGTCGCGGCAAAGTCAGCGAGCCGACCGCAAACGCGCCCCGCGAGCGGCGGCCTGCCGCTCGCTGCTTCAGCCCGCCGTGCCGGTCTTGCGCGCGCGCTTGGCCGCCGGGGCCCTGGCGACCTTGCCGCCGCCCAGCTTGGCCACCGCGGCGGCCAGTTCGTCGACGCGCTTGTTCAGCGCCGCCACGTCCTTGGCTGTGGGCACGCCGAGCTTGCCCATCGCCTTGGCGGTGCGCTGCTCGAAGATGGCTTCGAGCTTGTCCCAGTTCTGGCCGGCCTTGCTGGTGACGGTGTCGGCCATCGCGCTCATCTTGCCGGTGACCTCGGCGATCTTGTCCTCGGCGATGCCCTGCGTCTTCTTCTGCAGGCTCACACCTTCCTTGACCAGCGCGTCGAAGACCTTGCCGCCTTCTTCCTGCGCCTTGGCAAAGGCGCCCATGCCGGCCAGCCAGATCTGCTGCGCCGAGTCCTTCACCGAAGCGGCGAGCTTGCTCGTGTTCAGGCCGGCGGCGAAGTCGGCGGCGGCGCTCCTGGCGCTGCCCTTGCCGCTGCCGGCCGTGCCCTTGCTGATCTTCTTGACCATGGCGTGCGTGTCCTCTCGTGTGTCTCGTGGGTGGTGGTGGTTCGCTTCCCGCCGCTGCCACGGAAAGCGCGAGCGAATATAGGGTTCCCCCGCGGTGCGCGCAGCCCGAATCTCTAGTGAGGGCGCTCTATCCTTGCCCGGCGAAGGCCGCCGGCAACTGCAACCGCGAAGGCCCGAACCACCCCAACGATTCGCCAGCAAGAGGAGAGAAGCGATGCACTACTTCGTCACCGGCGCCACCGGCTTCATCGGCCGGCGGCTCGTCAGGGCGCTGCTGGCGCGGCGCGGCACGACGGTGTCGTTCCTGGTGCGCGCCGGCAGCGAAGGCAAGGTCGGCGACCTGCTCGCGTACTGGGGCACGACGAAGGCGCGCGCCATTCCCGTCACCGGCGACCTGACAGCGAAGAAGCTCGGCGTCGCCGCCGACGCGCTGAAGGCGATGAAGGGCCACATCGACGCCGTCTATCACCTCGCCGCCGTGTACGACCTCTCGGCCGACGAGGAAAGCCAGGTGCGCGTGAACATCGAAGGCACGCGCAACCTGGTGGAGTTCGCCAAGGCGGTGGAGGCGAAGCACCTGCACCACGTGAGCAGCATCGCCGCCGCGGGCCTGTACGAAGGCGTGTTCCGCGAGGACATGTTCGACGAGGCCGAGAACCTCGAGCACCCGTACTTCAGCACCAAGCACGAGAGCGAGAAGATCGTGCGCACCGAGTCCAAGGTGCCGTGGACCGTGTACCGCCCGGCCTTCGTCGTCGGCGACAGCACGACCGGCGAGATGGACAAGGTCGACGGCCCGTACTACTTCTTCAAGCTCATCCAGCGCATGCGGCAGTTCCTGCCGCCGTGGCTGCCCAGCGTCGGCCTCGAGGGCGGGCGCATCAACATCGTGCCGGTGGACTTCGTCGTCGCCTGCATCGACCACATCAGCCACCTGCACAACAAGAGCGCCATCGCCGGCAAGGCGTTCCATCTCGTCGACCCCAAGGGCTACCGCGTCGGCGACGTGCTCGACATCTTCAGCAAGGCGGCGCACGCGCCGAAGATGAACCTCTTCGTCAACGCGGCGCTGCTCGGCTTCATCCCCAAGAGCGTGAAGAAGGGGATGATGGCGGTGGCGCCGGTGCGCCGCATCCGCCGCGCAGTGATGAAGGACCTCGGGCTACCCGAGGACATCTTCACCTTCCTCAACTGGCCCACGCGCTACGACCGCCGCGCGCTCGACGCGGTGCTCGAAGGCAGCGGCATCGAGTGCCCCGACCTGCACGACTACGCCTGGCGCCTGTGGGACTACTGGGAGCGGCACCTCGACCCGGCACTGTTCATCGACCGCTCGCTGCGCGGCAAGGTCGGCGGCAAGGTGGTGCTCGTCACCGGCGGCAGCTCGGGCATCGGCCTCGCGGCCGCGCACAAGTTCGCCGAGGCCGGCGCGACGACGATCATCTGCGGCCGCGACCAGGACAAGCTCGACGAAGCCTGCGCCGAGGCGAAAGCGAAGGGCCACGCCTTCATCGCCTACCCGGTGGACCTGGCCGAGATGGCCGACGTCGACCGCTTCGTCGCGCTGCTGCTGGAGAAGCATGGCGGCGTCGACTTCCTCATCAACAACGCCGGCCGCTCGATCCGCCGCGCCATCGAGAGCAGCTACGACCGCTTCCACGACTACGAGCGGACGATGCAGCTGAACTACTTCGGCTGCCTGCGCATCACGATGGGTTTGCTGCCGGCGATGGTGGCCAAGAAGAGCGGCCACATCGTCAACATCAGCTCGATCGGCGTGCTCACCAACGCGCCGCGCTTCAGTGCCTACGTGGCCAGCAAGGCGGCGCTGGACGCCTGGACGCGCTGTGCCTCGAGTGAATTCGCGGATCAGGGCATCACGTTCACGACGATCAACATGCCGCTGGTGCGCACGCCGATGATCGCGCCGACGAAGCTCTACAACAACGTGCCCACGCTGAGCCCCGAGGAGGCGGCCGACATGGTGGCGCAGGCGTGCATCGACAAGCCGGTGCGGATTGCGACGAGGCTCGGGATGTTCGGGGAGCTGCTGCACGCGACCGTGCCGCGCGTGGCGCAGATCGTGATGAACACGAGCTTCCGCATGTTCCCCGATTCGTCGGCGGCGAAGGGCGATAAGGCTGGGTCGGCGAAGCCGCAGCTGAGCGCGGAGGCGGTGGCGATGCAGCAGCTGATGCGCGGCATTCACTTCTAGGGCGCCGGAGGCGCAATGGAGCCGGCGGCTGGCGCCGCGGCTCATTGCGCTGGTTTGAAATTCGCGCCGCCCGGCGGGCGGCGCTGTCTCGCTGGGGGAAGGTCGGCTGGCGGCTGGCTGGGCCTATTGGGGTCGGCTCCATGCGGCGGCTTCGTGGGCTGGTCGGCGGTGACTACTCGGTCGCGAGTTGGAGGACGAGCTTGCCGAAGTTCTCGCCGCTGAAGAGCTTCAGCAGCGTGGCGGGGAAGTCGCGCACGGTGCCTTGCACGACGTCCTCGCGGCTCTTCAGGCGGCCGTCCTTGAGATAACCGGCGAGTTCGGCCACGGCTTGCGGATAGCGATCGGCGTAGTCGAACACGACCATGCCTTCCATGCGGGCGCGGTTCATCAAGAGCGACAAGTAGTTCTTCGGCCCCGCGGTCGGCCCGGTGGCGTTGTACTGGCTGATGGCGCCGCAGATCACGACGCGCGCCTTGCGGTTCAGGCGCGCCAGCGCCGCGTCGAGGATGTCGCCGCCGACGTTGTCGAAGTAGATGTCGACACCGTTGCCGCAATGCCGCTTCAGGCCCTCGCGCACCGCGTCCCAGCGCTCGACGCCGGGCGGCGCCGGCTGCTTGTAGTCGATGCAGGCATCGAAGCCGAGTTCCTTCACCACCCACTCGCACTTGGCCGGCCCTCCGGCGATGCCCACGGCGCGCAGGCCCTTGATGCGCGCGAGTTGCCCTACCGTCTGCCCGACGGCGCCGGCCGCGCCCGAGACGAGCAGCGTCTCGCCGGCCTTGGGCTGGCCCACTTCCATCAAGCCGAAGTACGCCGTCATGCCCGGCATGCCGAGCACGTTGAGCCACTGCGCGGGGTTGCCGAGGCGCGTGTCGATGCGCGTCAGCGCGCCGCGCTTCACCTGCTCCGCATCGGCGCGCCAGTACTCCTGCACGCCGGTGGTGCCGCTCACCTTGTCGCCCACCGCGAAGCCGGCGTGCTTCGACGCGACGACGATGCCCACGCCGCCGGCGCGCATCACTTCGCCGATGCCCACCGGCGCGATGTAGCTGCGGCCTTCGTTCATCCAGCCGCGCATCGCCGGGTCGAGCGACAGCGCCAGCACCTTCACGAGCACGCCACCTTCGGGCGCGTCGCCCACCGGCTCTTCGGTGAACTGCCAGTCGGCGGCCGTGGGCAGGCCGCGCGGCCGCGCGGCGAGGCGGACCTGGTGGTTGACGACCGTTGCAGTGGCGGTGTTCATCGCGGGCATCCTCTTCTTCGGGCGCCCGGCGTGCTTTGCCTCAGGCGGGCTTCGATGATGCCGCGGCCGCGACCGCGGCCACATCGGGCGCGGCGTCGCATCCCGGACAGCGGTGCACTTCCACCGTGACGTGCCTGAGCAGCCCGATGTGGCCAGGCGCTGCCGGTAATGCGCCGGCGGCTGCGGGTCGTCGGCGACCACGGCGAGCGCGACGCTCCAGGCGCGCCCGGCCACCTGCCACACGTGCAGGTCGGCGATCGTCGCGTCGCCGTCGCTCGATCGCCTCGCGGATGCGCGCGGTGAGCTTCGGGTCGGCCGTGGCATCGACGAGGGCGCGCGCGCTGCCGGCAAGCACGCCGCGCGACCACAGCGCAATGACCAACGCACCCACCAGCGCCACCGCCGGGTCGAGCCACAGCCAGCCGAACAGCACGCCGCCGCCGAGCGCCGCGATGGCGAGCACCGAGGTCAGTGCGTCGGCCAGCACGTGCAGGTAGGCGGCGTTGAAGTTGTGGTCGTGTGAGTGGCCGTGGGCATGACCGTCGTGATGGCCGTGGTCGTGGCCGTGACCGTGGTCGTGCGCCATGTGACCGTGGTCCTTGCTCCCGCTTCGATGCCCGCGCATCAGCATCGCCGCGCTCGCCAGGTTCACGACGAGACCGACGAAGGCCACGGCGAGCGCCGGCCCGAAGGCCACCGGCGCCGGGTTCACGAGCCTGAGCACGCCGTCGATGGCCAGCCACGCCGCCACCACCAGCAGCGCCAGGCCGCTCGTGTACGCCGACAGCACTTCGATCTTCCAGCCGCCGAACGTGTAGCGCGTGCCGGCGGCGTGGCCTGCGGCCGCATGCGCTTCCACGCGCGCGGCCAGGCGGTAGGCGACCCACGCGCCGCCGATGGCCAGCGCGTGCGTGCCCATGTGCCAGCCGTCCGCCGTCAGCGCCAGCGAGCCGCTCCACCAGCCGGCCAGCAACTCCGCGACCATCGTGACGATGGTCAGCAGCGTCACCGCGCCCATCGCCCGCTTGCGGCCGGCGCGGCCGGCGTCGGCAAAGCCGTGCGAATGCGCCGCGCCGCGCAGGTCGTGCAGACGCACGGCGCTCATCGGAAGGTCCGCTGCGCCGGCTCCGTCAGGAAGCCTTGGCGATGGCCGTCACGGTGTACTGGCCGCCGATCTTCTCGCCGGTGAAGCGCACCTTGTCGCCCACGGCCAGGCCGTCGAGCATCTTGGCGTCGCGCACGCGCCAGATCATGCGCATCGGCGGCATGTCCAGCGCCTTGATCTCGCCGTGCTTCAGCTCGATGCGGCTGCCGGCCTTGTCGATCTTGGTCACTTCGCCGCTGGCCTGGCCACCTTGGGCGCGCACCGCCAGCGCGGTCAACGCCAGGGCTGCAGCGGCCGAGGCCACCAGGATGCGTCGCTTCATCGTCTTCACTGCCTTCTCTCCTTGCTCCTTGCTCCTCAGCTCCTTGCTCGCGCAGCCGCCGGCCGCGCCTGCGATGGAACCAACGCGGCATTGTCGCCGCCCGGCGCTTCCTACAATGCCCGCGCTGCCAACGGATGAATCCGCCCGGCGACCGACCTGCAGAGTAGCCCGCAGAGAAAAAGCCCCATGCCCGACGACCACAACGCCGCAGTGCACGACCTCGCCCACATCACCCCGCGCGATCAGGCCGAGATCCTGGCCCAGGCGCTGCCGTACATCCGCAAGTATCACGGCAAGACGCTCGTTATCAAGTACGGCGGCAACGCGATGACCGACGAGGCGCTGACGCAGGATTTCGCCGAGGACGTGGTGCTGCTGAAGCTGGTGGGGCTGAACCCGATCGTCGTGCACGGCGGCGGGCCGCAGATCGACGAAGCGCTGTCGCGGCTGGGCAAGAAGGGCACCTTCATCCAGGGCATGCGCGTCACCGATGCCGAGACGATGGGCGTCGTCGAATGGGTGCTCGCCGGCGAGGTGCAGCAGGAGATCGTCGGCCTCATCAACGCCGCCGGCGGCAAGGCGGTGGGCCTCACCGGCCGCGACGGCGGCCTCATCCGCGCCCACAAGCTGCGCATGCCCGACCGCGACGACCCGAGCAAGGAGCACGACATCGGCCACGTCGGCGAGATCAGCACCATCGACCCCTCGGTGGTGAAGGCGCTGCAGGACGACCAGTTCATCCCCGTCATCAGCCCCATCGGCTTCGGCGAGGTGAACGAGAGCTACAACATCAACGCCGACCTCGTGGCCGCCAAGCTCGCCACCGTGCTCAACGCCGAGAAGCTGCTGCTGCTGACCAACACGCCGGGCGTGCTGGACAAGAGCGGCAAGCTGCTCACCAACCTGAGCGCACGCGAGATCGACGAGCTCTTCGCCGACGGCACCATCAGCGGCGGCATGCTGCCCAAGATCAGCGGCGCGCTCGACGCGGCCAAGAGCGGCGTCAACGCCGTGCACATCATCGACGGCCGCGTGCCGCACGTGCTGCTGCTCGAGGTGCTGACCGACAAGCCCTACGGCACGAAGATCCGCTCGCACTGACGTTCGCACTGAACACCTCGTGCGACCGCGCGTCTGGCTTTTCGACCTTGACGACA
>JAXMEZ010000093.1:0-8677 GCA_046348035.1 Rubrivivax sp.
CAACGGCGCCCGCGAAGGCACTGCCGGGGCGGGCGCGGCCCGCGGCCTGCCGCCGTTGTCGAGCCCCATCGCGCCGGCGCCGGCTCTCGCGCCGGTGCACTTCGCGCCCACCACCGATGCCGCCACCGGCGACCTGAACAGCCCCTTCGCCGTCGAAGTGAACGAGGTCATGCACGACCCCGAACTCGACGAGCCGGTCATCTCCTTCGCCAACGCCGACTTCCAGGGCGCCGAAGACTCGCTGCACCGTCTCACCAGCGCCGGCGGCGTGCGCCACCAGCACGCCGAGACGTGGCTGGTGCTGTTCGACCTGTACCGCGCCACCGGCCAGCAGCAGCGCTTCGAGAGCCTGGCGCTCGACTACGCGCAGCAGTTCGGCTGGTCGGCGCCGCAGTGGTATTCGCTGCCCAAGCTCGTGGCCGAAGCCATCGCCGACGAGCCGGTGCTCACGCCTTCGGCGGCGGCCAGCCGCGCTGCCGGCGGCGACGTCGGCTGGGTCAGCCCGCCGCTGCTGGACATCGACGCGGTGGCGCGGCTGCGCTCGCAGACGCTGCAGATGCCGTTGCCGTGGATCTTCGACTGGGGCCAGCTGCGCGGCATCGAAGCCGAAGCGGCGATGCAGCTGTCGACGCTGTTCCGCCTCTGGGCCGGACAGGCGATCGAGATGCGCTGGATCGGCGGCGACCGCCTGTTCCTGGTGCTGGCCGAAGCCGCGCCCACCGGCGTGCGCGACGCCGACCCCGCGTTCTGGCTGACGCGCCTGGACGCGCTGCGCCTGGCCAACCGCGCCGACCAGTTCGACGAGGCCGCCATCGACTACTGCGTCACCTACGAGGTCTCGCCGCCTTCGTGGGAGGCGGCGCGCTGCAAGGTCTACATCAGCGGCCAGAGCGTCTCGACGCGCACGCCGCCGATGTCGGTGGTGAGCGACGTCTCGACGAGCTTCATGGAGTCGAGCCTCTCGGACGACGCCGCCAGCGGCGTCGAGGTGGCCAACGTCGAGCTGTCGGGCCAGCTCGTGGGCGACATCAGCAGCACGCTGAAGAAGCTCGAAGGCGAACTGCGCCAGGCGACGCTCGTCAACGTCTCGTGCTCGCGGCTGATCCGCGTCGACTTCATCGCCGCCGGCGACCTGCTCAACTGGGTGCTGGCGCGCCGCAGCGAAGGCCGCACGGTGCAGTTCGCCGAGGCGCACCGCCTCGTCGCGCTGTTCTTCGGCGCCATGGGCATCAACGAGCACGCCAAGGTCGGCGTCCGCAAGGTCTGACCTCGCCGCGGCGGGCCCGCACGTGGCCCCGCGCGCGGCAGTGATGGCGCGCACCGCTACAGTGGTGTCCTCATGGACACCTTCCACGGCACCACCATCCTGAGCGTGCGCCGCGACGGGCAGGTCGCGCTCGGCGGCGACGGCCAGGTCACGCTCGGCAACATCGTCGTCAAGGCCAGCGCGCGCAAGGTGCGCAAGCTCTTCCGCGACCAGGTTCTCGCGGGCTTCGCCGGCGCCACCGCCGACGCCTTCACGCTCTTCGAACGCTTCGAGGCCAAGCTCGAGAAGCACCAGGGCCACCTGACGCGCGCGGCGATCGAGCTGACCAAGGACTGGCGCACCGACCGCGTGCTGCGCCGCCTGGAAGCGATGCTCGCGGTGGCCGACAAGGAGCACTCGCTCATCATCAGCGGCAACGGCGACGCGCTCGAGCCCGAGCACGGCATCGTCGCCATCGGCTCCGGCGGCCCCTATGCGCAGGCAGCGGCACGCGCGTTGCTGGAGCACACGCAGCTGCCGGCGGCCGAGATCGTCAAGCAGGCTTTGACGATCGCCGGCGAGCTGTGCATCTACACGAACCAGCAGCACACGATCGAGGTCCTCGGGTGAGCACGACGGCGACACCGCAACAAGCGAAGAGCGCGATGACGCCGCGCGAAATCGTCTCCGAGCTCGACCGCCACATCGTCGGCCAGCAGGCGGCCAAGC
The DNA here is from genome assembly GCA_046348035.1 of Rubrivivax sp. Classification (GTDB taxonomy): domain Bacteria; phylum Pseudomonadota; class Gammaproteobacteria; order Burkholderiales; family Burkholderiaceae_C; genus Rubrivivax. The sequence goes on from JAXMEZ010000093.1 coordinate 1,976, forward strand.
GCGCCGTGGCCATCGCGCTGCGCAACCGCTGGCGCCGGCAGCAGGTGGACGACAAGCTCAGAGGCGAGATCACGCCGAAGAACATCCTGATGATCGGCCCCACCGGCGTGGGCAAGACCGAGATCGCGCGCCGCCTGGCGCGGCTGGCCGATGCGCCTTTCGTGAAGGTGGAGGCGACCAAGTTCACCGAGGTCGGCTACGTCGGCAAGGATGTGGACACGATCGTGCGCGACCTGGTGGACGTGGCGGTGAAGCAGGAGCGCGAGCGCCAGATGCGCGCGCTGCGCACGCGCGCCGAAGATGCCGCCGAGGAAAGGCTGCTCGACGTGCTGGTGCCGCCGCCGCGCCACACCGGCGCGGGCGTCGGCTTCACCGCCGAGACGCCGGCCCCCGACAACGCCGCCCGCCAGGGCATGCGCAAGCGCCTGCGCGAAGGCACGCTCGACGACAAGGCGGTCGAGATCGAACTGGCCGAGACGCGGCCGACGCTCGAAGTGCTCGGGCCGCAGGGGCTGCCGGGCATGGAGGAGATGGCCGAGCAGCTGAAGGGCCTCTTCGAGCAGGCGCGCGGCAGGCGCTTGCGCGCGCAGACGATGAAGGTGCGCGAGGCGCTCGAACGCCTCACCGAGGAAGAAGCGGCGCGCCTCGTCAACGAGGACGAGATCCGTGCCGCGGCGCTGGCGAATGCCGAGGGCAACGGTATCGTCTTCATCGACGAGATCGACAAGGTCACCGCGCGCGCCGAGGTCGGCGGCGCCGACGTGAGCCGTCAGGGCGTGCAGCGCGACCTGCTGCCGCTCGTCGAAGGCACCACGGTCAGCACGAAGTACGGCGTCGTCAAGACCGACCATGTGCTCTTCATCGCCAGCGGCGCCTTCCACCTCGCGCGGCCGAGCGACCTGATCCCCGAACTGCAAGGGCGCTTCCCGATCCGCGTCGAGCTGTCGTCGCTGTCGGTGGCCGATTTCGAGGCCATCCTCACCAGCACGCAGGCGAGCCTGGTCACGCAGTACAAGGCGCTGCTCGCCACCGAAGGCGTGACGCTGGAGCTGACGCCCGAAGCCGTACGCCGCGTCGCCGAGATCGCCTTCGAAGTGAACGAGCGCACCGAGAACATCGGCGCCCGGCGCCTGGCCACGGTGATGGAGCGGCTGCTCGACGACGTCAGCTTCGACGCCCCGCAGCGCGGCGGGCAGACGGTGCGCATCGACCGCGCCGACGTCGAGCAGCACCTCGGCAGCCTCGCCGCCGACGAAGACCTGTCGCGCTTCATCCTGTAGGGCCCGCTCAGGCTTCGCACGAGGGTTGCCTACACTGGCCTGCAAGAAGAAACCCCGAAGAAATCCCGAAGGAGGCGCGCGATGAACACCAGCCAACCCGCCCCGGCCGCCGCCAGCGGCGGGCTGCCGCTGCGTCCGCTCGCCCGCAGCGGCTTGCAGGTTGCGCCGCTGGCGCTGGGCGGCAACGTCTTCGGGTGGACGGCTGACGAGAAGACCTCGTTTGCCGGATCGATTCGCGCCGAGCTGCTCCATCGAACTCACCCAACCCTTGCGCTCGCGACTCATGCCGCGCAGGTCCATCAGCACCGCGTCTGCGCGTTGCATCAGCTCGACGACGCTCGCACGCCAGGTGTCGTCGGCACAGCACAGGTCGTTGACGCGAAAGCGGCCGTCGGGGTCGCGCGCGGTGTCGGAACCGGCGAGCCGCGCCGCAAGCTCGCTGCCGGTGCGAACGAAGGTGTCGTCGATGCGGCCGAGCAGCCAGCGCATGAAATCCACAGCGTCGATCGTTCGCGCGGCGACATCGAACGCCGCGATCATCGTCACCGGACCGTGCCAGCGCCGAAATGCGCACGCGGTCGAACAGCCTCGGTGCAGGCACGAAAGCCGAACACGCGCAGCAACAGCAGCGTGCGCCGCGGCGGCGACGTCGCCCACGATGTCGGCGCGTGAACACGAGCCGCTGCAGCGGCCCCAGCAACAGTGCCGACAGCGCGCAGCCGATCACCCCGCCGCCGGCTTCGCGTGCGAGTCCAGAATCTCGAGCGCGGCGAGCCCCACCACCATCAACCACCACGCGCGTGCCAGCAGTTGCACGTCGGAGAAGCGCTTCGCCTCGTAGGCGCGCGCCAGCGCGCCAGCGAGCCGCCAGCCGAGCAGCGCCGTGGCCGGCAGTGCCAGCACCGCGAACAGCGCGTGCTGAACCTGGACGCCCCATTCCGATTCGATCACGGCGCGCGAGCCGGCCTCCGTTGCCGCGATGGCGTCCCACAACTCGCCGGCAAGGAACGGCGCGGCGAACAATCAAGCCGCCGAATACCGAGGCACGACCGCGCACACGCGCCAGCCGCTGGCCGCCAGCAGCAACGCGGGTCCCGACAACAGCACGGCGGCCAGCCCCACGAAATGCACCGCGTTGAGCAGATAGTCGGTGCTCGGCACACGGCCCTTCGCCAGCCCTTGCAGCATGCCGAGCACGACAGCGAACACCGCACCGCCGGCCAGCACGACGAGCGCGCGCAGCGCCCTGCAACCACACCCCAGCCGAGCGACAGCGCCAGCAGCGGCACGGCCACCAGCGCCATCACCGCAGCGGTCAGCAGCGCGTGCAGCGGCGTGCAAGCAGTTCGGCCGACGGCATGTAGCCGATCGACATCAGCAACGCCGCCAGCACGAACGAGGCGACCCAGGCCCGCCGCGCGCCGGTGCGCTCGGCGCTCCCGCCAGCCGCGCCGCAGCGCGATCGCCCGGCGCCGCAGGAAGGCGCCGGCCGAGCGGCGAGCCGGTCAGGCGGCGGCACGGGCAACGGCGCACCGCTGAGGCGCCGCATCCCCGCCAGCACCAGGCGCGCCGTACCGCCAGACCGCGAGCGGCGAAACGATCGCCGTCACCGCCAGAGTCAGCAGGAAGAAGTGCAGCAGCCTTGCTCGAGCATCGTCTGTGCCCTCGCGGCCGGCGGCGCCGCGACCAGCGGCGCCTGGTACGGCATCAGCATGCACCTGCACCTGAGCGATGTCGCCTGCCTGGAGCATCTGACGATGCCGATCGCTCTCTCGTTGCGCGGCAGCCGCCGGCTGATGCTGGCGGCGCTTCTCGTCGTCGGCCTCTATATCGCGCTGGAGTGGCTCCTGCTCGGCGTCCTGGGACTCGCGCTCGACACCGGGTTGCGCCCCGGTGGCGTGTCGAGGTTCGGATATCGAACGCGACGCGCAGCGCGTGGCGGCCGGCGCGGCGGCGCGCGATGCCGCGCTCGGCCCCGAAGTGCGCCTCGCCGCCTGGCGGCTCAGCCGCAACCTCGGGTTCGCGAGCCAGCTGTCTGATGCACTCGCGCTCGGCGCCGTCGCCGGCGCGGGCGCACGCGCCGCACTGGCGAGCGTATTGGACGAAGTGAAGGCCGACGCGGGCACGCTCGGCATCCCGCCGCCGGCGCCGCTGACGAGCACCACGCTCGCCGGATCGAGCGACCTCAGCCGCCGCTTCAAAGGCGACGAGGCGGCACGGCGACAACGATCGCCACGCACACCACCGAACGCCACCGTCATCTCTACCTGGCCGAGGCTCCACGCCAGGCCGCGATGTACACGCGCATGGTGGTGCCCGACTTCTGCGCCAGGCTTGCCAGCAGCAGCGACCTCGAACGCCGGGCCCGCATCGCCGCGCTGCCGCGAGCTGTGGGAACCGCTCGTGCGCCCGCCGGGCACGAGCGGCGCCGCGCGGCGCGACAGCATGATCGCGGCCACGTCGCGCGTCGAAGCTTGGCTGGCGCAATCCGGAGGCGCGCTGCCCAGCGCGACTTCAGATCCTCCTTGACGGTAGCCACCGCACGCGGTCTCGTGGCCAAGCGGCCGCTCGGCCACGCCGGCACTGAAGAGCGCGTTCGTTCCGGGGAACGCCTCCTCTACACTGGCGTCGCGCTCCTTCCCGACAAGACGCTCCCAATGACATCCACCCTTCCTGGCTGCGCTCGGCTCGGCCGCAGCGGCTTGCAGGTGGCGCCGCTGGCGCGCTGGGCAGCAACGTCTTCGAGTTGGACCGCCGACGAGAAGACCTCGTTCGCGCTGCTCGACGCCTTCGTCGCCGGCGGCTTCAACCTGATCGACACCACCGATGTCTACTCGCACTGGGTGCCGGCCACACGGGCGGCGAAGGCGAGACGATCATCGGCAAGTGGCTCAAGGCCGGTGCTGCGAGCAGCAGACGCGACCGCATCCTCATCGCCACCAAGGTGGGCAAGCCGATGGGCGCCGATGGCTCCGGGCGCATGGGCCTGTCGCGGCGCTGGATCCGGCAGGCGGTGCACGAGAATCGCTGCAGCGCTTGCAGACCGACCGCATCGACCTGTACCAGTCGCACGACGACGACACCGCCACGCCATTCGAGGAGACGCTCGCCGCCTTCGCCGAGTTGATCGCCGAAGAGCAGGTGCGCGCATCGGCGCCAGCAACTACAACGCGCCGCGCCTGGCTGAAGCGCTGGCGACCAGCGCGCGCCTGAAGCTGCCGCGCTACGAGAGCCTGCAGCCGCAATACAACCTGATGGAGCGCGCCGGCTACGAGGCCGAACTGGGCGCTCGTGTGCCGTGAGGGACTGGGCGTCATCAACTTCTACGGGCTGGCCAGCGGCTTCCTCACCGGCAAGTACCGCAGCGAGGCCGATGTCAGCAAGAGCGTGCGCGGCGGCGGCATGAAGCGCTGGTTCAACGCGCGCGGCGATGCGGTGCTGAAGGCGCTGGACGACATCGCTGCGGCGCACGCCAACGAGCGCGCCACGCCGGCGCAGGTGGCGCTGGCCTGGCAGATCGCGCGCCCGGGCATCACGGCACCGATCGCCAGCGCCACGAGCGTCGCGCAATGGCAGGAACTGGCTGGCGCGGCGCGCCTGGCGCTGACGGCGGCAGAGATCGCGGCCCTCGACAGCGCCAGTGCCAGTGCCGCCACCGCCGCCGGGGCGTGAACGCATGCCCTCGCTGCCGCTGTACATCGCTCCCGCCCGCTTCGACGACGCCGCCGCCGCGCTGGCGCAGGTGCGCGCCATTTACGGCAGCAGCGTCGATCACCTGCGCGACGCGCTGCGCCGCTTCGTCGCCGGCGAGGACCTCGGCCACGTGCGCGCCTGCTATCCGTTCGTGCGCGTTCGCACCGACACCGTGGCGCGCGCCGACTCGCGCTTGTCATACGGCTTCGTCGCCGGGCCTGGCACCTACGAGACCACGCTGACGCGGCCGGACCTCTTCGGCAACTACTACGCCGAGCAATTTCGCCTGCTGTTGCAGAACCACGGCGTGTCGCTCGAGGTGGGCACCAGCGCCTCGCCGATCCCGGTGCATTTCTCGCTCGACCAGAACGACCACCTCGAAGGCTCGCTCAGCGCCGAGCGGCGGCTGCGCATGCGCGACCTGTTCGACCTGCCCGACCTCGCTTCGATGGACGACGGCATCGCCAACGGCACGCATGAGCCGCAACCCGGCGAGCCGCTGCCGCTGGCGCTCTTCACCGCGCAGCGCGTCGACTACTCGCTGCACCGGCTGCGCCACTACACCGGCACGGCGCCCGAGCACTTCCAGAACTTCGTCCTCTTCACCAACTACCAGTTCTACATCGACGAGTTCATCAAGCTCGGGCATGCGCTGATGGCCGACCCTGAGGGCGAGTACGACGCGTTCGTCGAGCCCGGCAACGTCGTCACGCGCCGCGCCGGCAGTGCTGCGCAACCCGATGACGATGCCGGCGCACCGCCGCCGCGTTTGCCGCAGATGCCGGCCTACCACCTCGTGCGGCCCGACACCGCCGGCATCACGATGGTCAACATCGGCGTCGGCCCGGCGAACGCGAAGACGATCACCGACCACGTCGCCGTGCTGCGCCCGCACGCCTGGCTGATGCTCGGCCACTGCGCCGGCCTGCGCACGACGCAGCAGCTCGGCGACTACGTGCTCGCGCACGCCTACATGCGCGAGGACCACGTGCTCGACGAGGACCTGCCGCTGTGGGTGCCGCTGCCGGCGCTGGCGGAAGTGCAGCTCGCGCTCGAGCAGGCCGTGGCCGACGTGACGAAGCTTTCGGGCTACGAGCTCAAGCGCATCCTGCGCACCGGCACCGTCGTCAGCACCGACAACCGCAACTGGGAGCTGCTGCCCGAGCCCGGCCCCGAACGCCGTTTCAGCCAGAGCCGCGCGGTGGCGCTGGACATGGAAAGCGCCACCATCGCCGCCAACGGCTTTCGCTTCCGCGTACCCTACGGCACGCTGCTGTGCGTGAGCGACAAGCCGCTGCACGGCGACATCAAGCTGCCGGGCATGGCCAACACGTTCTATCGCGAACGCGTCGACCAGCACCTGCGCATCGGCATGCGCGCGGTCGAACTGCTGCGCCGCGAGCGGCCGGGCAGCCTGCACAGCCGCAAGCTGCGCAGCTTCGCCGAGGTGGCGTTCCAGTAGCGAGAGGCCTGCGGCCGGCAGGCGTTGCCGGTACGCGCCTTGCCGCGGCGCAGCAAGGATTCTTTGCTTTCGGGCAAACGCACCGAATGCCGGGGTTCGTACAAACCTGGATCATGAATTCGTCTTCGCGCATACCGGCCACCGTCGGCAGTGCATGGACCTCGTCTCTGTTGTCGCTGCTGCTCCTTCTGAGCGGCTGCGCCTCGCTGCAGCGCCCCGACACGCCGGCAACGCCGTTGCCGGTGCCCGCTGCGTGGACCGCCGCGC
>JAXMEZ010000094.1:0-8586 GCA_046348035.1 Rubrivivax sp.
CGTGCCGTCGGCGCGCGCCACCAGCACCACGTCGTACTCGGCGGCGACGCCGGCCATCACCTGCGCGATGCGCGGGTCCTTGGCGCGCGCGAGCTTCTCCACCTTCTCCAGCAAAGCCACCTTCTGCGTGCTGTCGAGCGTGGCGATGGGGTCGGTGGGCGCATAGAGCGTGCGGCTGGCCGCGACCTTGCGCTCGCCCCCGTTCTTGCTCACCTTCACGCGCCGGCTCTGCCCGGCCGCGGCGATGGTGCGCACGGTGCGCGCGGCATCCATCAGTGACTCGACGCCGAGGTCGTCGCTGTAGGCGAAGGCGGTCTTCTCGCCAGCCACGGCGCGCACGCCCACGCCCTGGTCGATGCTGAAGCTGCCGCTCTTGACGATGCCTTCTTCCAGGCTCCAGCCTTCGTGGCGCGTGGTCTGGAAGTAGAGGTCGGCGTCGTCGACGCGGTGCTCGCCGATGGTGGCCAGCGCCCGCGCGAGCACGGCTTCGTCGAGACCGAACGGCGCCAGCATCAGCTGCTCCGCGATGGCCAGGCGTTCGAGGGTGGGTTCGCGGGAGATCATTCGCGCAGCTTCCGGCTTCGACGAGCGAAGCGCGAATTGTAGGAAGCTCGCGCTTCCCTGCACCGATCACAGGACAGGCGCTAGAGTGCGCCGGCGCGCGCCGACGACGGGAACCGCGAGAGACGACGGGTTCGTTCGCCGCCGCGCCCGGGAGGATCCGAACATGCACGCCCGACGCTTGTGCCAGGCAATGACCCTCGTCGTTGTCGCCTTGCTGCTGCTCGCGGGCGCCGTGGCACCGTCACCGGCGCGGGCCGCCTTCGGCCTCGAAGTGGGCCAGGAAGTGCGCAACGCCATCGATGTTCGTGCACTGCGCAAGATCCCCCTGCCTCCCGGGCGGTGGAAGGTCGACGCCTCGTTCGAGGAGAAGCAGGGCCTCAACCAGGTCGGCCGCCTGGAGATGCCCATCCACAACCTGGTGCTCTCCAACGGTGATCGGCAGGCCGACATTCCGGTGCTGGTGCTGCGGTTCACCGACCTGGCCCGGGCCTCGTGGACCGGGCAGCCTTGCGACACGCCGCACGCCAGCCCGGCGCTGTCGAGCAACACGTTCGGAAGCACCGCGAGTTCGTTGAACATCCGCTGCAACCGCGTCTTCGCCTTCGACCACTTCCGCCGCTCGGTTGGCCAGGGGAACATGTCGCCGAACGCATGGCTGTCCAAGCGCTTCGCGACGCTGTCTTCCCGTTCGGCCGAGCTGCCGGTGCATACCCTCGTGGGGCATGCCTACATGTCGGCCCACCGGGGCGACTGGCTCGAGGCGTGGGCCTACGCCAACCCGGCTCCGCACGGGCTGGAGGCGGCGCCGGATGGCGGGCCGTTCTTCCGCAGCCCGGACAGGCTGGGTGACCGGGCCGAGGTCGCCCGCCGGTACACGCGGACGTTCGCGGAGTGGTTCGACGGCTACACCACGGCCGTCTATCAGCAGTACCTCGAAGGCAATGCCGCCGAAGTGCCGAAGTTCGTGTTCGGCAATGCTCGCCCCTCGACGGTGGCGGCGGCCGCACCGGGCAATGCAGCGCCTCCGACGGCCGCACCGCGACCGCCGCCGGCCGCGCCCCAGGCGGCCTCGCAAGCCCCCGCGGCTGCACCGCCCGTGGCCAGGCCGGCCGCGACGGCCCCGGCTTCGGTGCATGCGCTCGTCATCGGCAACGCCGCCTACAAGGGCGCGCCGCTGCTGAACTCCGGCAACGACGCGCGCGCCATGGCGCAGCGATTGCGGACCTACGGCTTCGAGGTGACGCTGCTGCTGGACGCAACGCGCAAGCAGATGGTCGACGCCTTGTCGCGCTTCGCCGAGAAGGCCAGCCGCTCCGACCTGACCATCGTCTTCTACGCCGGGCACGGGCTGCAATTGCATGGCGTGAACTACCTGATCCCGGTCGACCTGGACCTCGCCAATACCAAGGCGCTTGGGCTCACCTACGAGGCGGTATCGCTGAACGCATTGCTCGAAGACCACCTGCCGGGTCGCGCGCGCGGGTGTTCCTCGAACGCCTGCCCGCGACAACCCGCTGGCGCGAATGGCCAGCAGCCACACGCGCGGCAGCGGCGGCGGCCTGGCACCGATGAACGCAGCCGCCGGGACGCTCATCTCCTACGCCACGCGCGACGGCAGCACCGCCAGCGACGGCTCCGGCCCGAACAGCCCCTACGACGGCACTGCTGGCACACCTGGACGAGGCCGAGGACATCTCCATCGTGCTGCGCCGCGTGCGCCAGCAGGTGATGGACAGCACGCGCGCGGCGCGCAGCAGCCGTGGGAGTACGGCTCGCCGACCGGCGACAAGCTGGTGCTTTCGCAGGTTGCCCAACGCCGCTGATCGACGCGACCGGCTCGCGGCCTTCGAGCGCATGCGTCCCGCTCTCCGCCGCCGGGCCGCCCGGCTCGGGCGGTGCCTCTCCTTTGCCGAGGGGACGCCGCCGGCGGGTCTTCACAGAAGTTTGCGGCCGGTTGATTGGGTCGGCGTCGGCCGCCGCGCTTGACGCTCCGTTGAATATGTGCGGCATGCACATTTATACTGCGATCCAACCACCACTCACTGGAGCCCACGATGTCCAAAACGAATCCTCGCGCTGATGACGCTCGCTGCCGCCTCGCTGAGCACCCTGGCCCAGGGCGCTGCGCCCGCTGCCGCCGCATCCACGCCGCGCATCGACCAGCGCCAGGCGAACCAGGAGCGCCGCATCGATCAAGGCGTTGCTTCGGGCCAGCTCAGCCGCGAGACGCGCCATCGAAGCGCAGCAAGGCCACATCGACCGCGCCGAGGACCGCTTGCGCGCCAGCGGCAAGGTGACGGCGCAGGAGCGTGCCCACATCACGCAGATGCAGAACCGCGCCAGCGCCAACATCGCCGGCCAGAAGCATGACGCGCAGCGCCGGCCGCGCGCGCCGCCAGTGCGCCGAAGTGAGGCCATCGGCCCCGCGAGCGCGGCGCGTCCAGCGCCGCGCCGCGCGGCGGCCGGCGTGCGCCGGGTGCGGACGCGCGGCAGCGCGCGTCGTGATCGCGCCCGGCGAGCCGGCGAAAGCCCGCCGCGGTGAGGCAGGCAGAATGCCGTTGCACGAGGGACGATGGACAGCGGCTCCGAAGACGATGCAGCCTGGTTGCGCGCTGCCGTCGCGGCGAGCAGGCGGCCTGGGCCGCGCTGGTGCAGCGCCACCGGCTTGTCGTCTACACCGTCGTGCGCCGCGGCGGCCTGGACGATCACGACGCTGCCGATGTCTTCCAGACCGTCTTCTCGCGGCTGCTGACGCACCTCGAACACATCGCCGAGCCCGAACGGCTGCGGGCGTGGATCGTCACCACCGCCAAGCGCGAGTCTGGCTGCAACGCTCGCGCGGCCTGCGCAACGTGCCGCTGCCCTCGGAGCAGCACGGTGAAGGCGCTGCCGGGGCGGCCCGGCGGCGTACGGCCGATTTCGCCGACCCGGGCGGCGCCGAAGCGATGCTGGAACAACTGCAGCGCGCCGAACTCGTGCGCGCCGCGCTCGATCGCCTCGACGAGCGCTGCCGCGGCCTGCTGACGCTGCTCTTCGCCGACGAGGACGAGCGCGTGCCCTATGACGAAGTGGCCCGCCGCCTGTCGATGCCTGTGGGCAGCATCGGCCCGACGCGCGCGCGTTGCCTCGCCAAGCTGCGCGAGTTGCTGCGATGATGGCTGCCGCATGCCGGCCGCGCTGCGCGAGGCGCCTGCCTTCGATGTCGCCGGCGATGAGGTCGATGTCGACGTGCGCGGCGACGTCCGCGGCGATGCCCCCACCGATATCTGGCCGCTTCGAACCCGCTCTGTGCTGCATAACCCTGAAGCGGGCATGAAGGCATGAACCCTTTCGAGCGACTGAACGACGACGACCTGGGCCGCGAGGTCACCGCCGCGCTGGCGCTGCCCGAGGTGCCCGAAGCGCTGGTGCAGCGCGCGCTCGGCCTGTGGCCCGCGCGCACTGCCAGCGCGGCCCGCACGGCCCGCGCCGCCGAGGTCGCGCGCGCCGAGACCGAGCTGGTCGGATCTGTTCGCGGCAGCGCACCGACACGTCCAGGCGGTGCTCGGCTTCGGCTTGACTGGGCCGCCGCGCCGCTGGCTTCCGCGACGGCTTGATGCGCTCGGCGGGCAGCGCGCCGCGGCACCTGGTGTTCCGCGCCGGCGAGCTCGATGTCGGCCTGCGCCTTGCGTGCCCGAGGGCGAGGCCTACACCGTCAGCAGTTGCTGGGTACGGGCGCGACGCCCGGGGTGAGCACCGCGCCGGCCGCGCTGGAATGGCGTGCGCTGGGCGGCGGCGGGCCCCGGGCAGGGCGACTCGGCCGCGGGCCAGGTGTTCACGTGCGACGAGCTCGGCGGCTTCCACCTCGAAGGCGTCGAGCCTGGGCGCTACGAGCTGCAAGCTGCGTCTGGGCGAAGAAGCCATCGCGCTGCCGCCCATCAACGTGGGCGAGCGGCCTGGCTGACCGTGCCTCTGTTCGTTCGATTGTTCGTTCGATTGTTCGTTTCGACTGTTCGTTTGGTGAGCGAAGCGCTGGTTCCGCAGGCAGCCGGGCCGACGAGTGAATCGACGGCGCGAAGCTCGGCCGCGCTCGCGTCGGAGACGCGCGGCCCGGAACTGGCGGAGACGCTGCCAAACCGCGGCCCACGTCAAGGCCGAAAACGACCTCGACGAAGCCGCGGCCGGCGCTTCGTCGCCGCGGCCGGCGCCATCCCCGCGCCCGCGACAGCGGCCGAGCGCCGGCGCCTGGCTTGGGCGCTGAAGGACATGGCCTTCGCCGCCTGGACCAGCGAGCCGGCGCGCAGCGAGCACGCCGCCGTGGCACTGCGCGCGCTTGCGCGACGCCTCCAAGGTCACGCCGATCGCGAAGCGGGTGGCGAGGTCGCCACTCCCGGCGAAGGCGAGATCGCCGCGCTTTGCGCCTGGACCGAAGGCATCGCCGACCTCGCCGCCCAGGCGCATGGAAGCCGCGCTCACGCGCTTGGGCGAGCCGACGCGCCTTTCGCGCCTGCGGTCTGCCGCAGCATGCGCCGCACACGCAGGTGGCGAGCATCTTCGCGCTGTCGATGCTCGGGCGCCTGGACGAGGCGGCGCGCTGCGCCGCGGCGGTGCGCGCCGAGTTCGTCGCCCAGGGCGACCGCCACGCCGCGGGCAAGACGAGCCTGAACCTCGCCAACCTCGAAATGCGGCGCGACGACTACGCCGCCGCGGCGCGCGAGTACGGCCAGGCGCGCGCGCTGCTGGCCGGCACCGGCGACGACGAGCGCGAACTGATGGCCGACATCGGCGCGGCCGGTGCGCTCGCCTGCCTGGGCGAATTCACCGCGGCGGCGAGCCGCTATGCCGAGCTGCGGCGGCGCGCGCAGGCCCAGGGCCGCGCCGTGCTCGACGCGATGGCGGCCGAGTCGCTGGCGCTGCTGGAGCTGGCGCGCGGCGACTACCGCGCCGCGCTCGCCGGGCTCGCGCAAGCGCGCCAGGCCTACGAGCAACTTGAGATGCCGCAGCAATTGGCCGAGGCCGAGCGGCTGCTGGCCGAGGCCTACTTCGAGCTGCGCCTGCTGCGCGAGGCGCTGGCGCTGCTCGAACCGGCGCTGCAGCGTTTCGAGGCGCTGCAGATGCCCTACGAGCAGGCCTGGACGCTGGCGCTGCAAGCGCGCTGCCTGGCGCTGACCGGCCGGCCGCGCCAGGCCCAAGCCGCCCTGGAACGCGCCCGCTCGCTGTTCGAGGCTCAGGGCAACGCGGTGGGGCAGGCCACGGTGGCGCTGGCGCGCGCCGAACGCGCGCTCGAAGCACGCGACAGCGAAGCAGCGCTCGATGCGGCGCGTCAGGCCGAGCGCGGCTTCGACGCCGCCGGGCGTGCAGACGGCGCCTTGCAGGCGCGCGCGCTCGAAGTGCGGGCGCTGCTCGACCTGGCGTGCGTCGACGCCGCTCAGGCGCTGCTGGAGCCGACGCTGGCCGCCGCGCGCCAGCAGCAGCTGCTGTCGATCGAAGCGGCGATGCTGTGCGCGCGCGGCGAGGTGGCCGCTGCGCGCGGCGACGCCGGCGCGGCCGCCGCGGCCTTCGAAGAAGCCGCCGAACGCTACGAGGACCAGCGCCGCGCGCTGCCGGGCGACGACCTGCGCAGCGCCTTTCTCGGTCACCGCCTCGAGCCGTTTCGAGCGCTGCTGCGCCTGGCGCTCGATCGGCACGAGCGCGAACGGGAGCCCGCCGCAGCAACCGCGGCGTCTGTAGTAGCGGCGCTGGAGCGCGTGCGCGCGCGCACGCTCGGCGAGCGGCTCGAACGCCGCGAGCGGCGCGATGTGAGCGAGGCGCGCGATGCGCGTGACGACGGCGATGCCAACGACGCCGCAGCCGCCGCTGACGCGCGCATCGTCGCGCTGCGCACGCGCCTGAGCTGGCTGTACCGCAAGATTCACCCGCTGCAAGGCGAGAGCGCGCCGCCTGGGGCACTGCTGGGCGAAGCGCGCGCTCGAACGCGAGCTGCTCGAACGCACGCGGCGGCACCGCATCGCGCGCGCTGCCGGGCCGGCGCCGGAAGGCGCCCGCGTGGCGGATCCGCGCGCGATGCTGCCGGGGCCGCCGGCCCTTGACCGCGCCCGGACCGCAAGAACCTGTCATCGCCGGCGACGCCGCGCTCGTCGTCTACGGCCGGCTCGACGACGAGTTGTTCGCCTGTGTGCGCCGCGGCGCAATGGCAGGTGCTGCGGCACCTCGCCCGCGCGTCCGACCTGGCGCCGGCCCTCAGGCAGATGCGCTTCCAGCTCGACACGCTGCGCCACGGCACGGTGCCGGTGCAGCGGCATCTGGCCGTGCTCACCGATCGCATCGGCCATTGCCTGCGCCGCCTGCACGCGCTGGTGTGGGCGGCACTGGTGCCGGCCGTCGGCGACGCGGCGCGCGTGTTGATCGTGCCCACGGCCGAGCTGGCGGCGCTGCCGTTCGCGGCCCTGGACGACGGGCAGCAGGTGCTCTCGCAGCGCCACGAACTGGCGCTGGCGGGCAGCCTCGAAGTCGCCTGGCGCGGCCTGGCCACGGCGGCGCCCGCGCCACGGCAGGTGCGCGCCTGGGGCGACTCGACGCGGTTGCCTCAGGCCGCCGCCGAGGCGCGCAAAGTGGCGGCCTCGTTCCCGCACGGCCGCGCTTACGTCGGCCCCGAGGCCACCGTCGAAACTCTTCTGCAGCAGGCCGGCCGCGCCGACCTGCTGCACCTGGCCTGCCACGCCGAGTTCCGCAGCGACAACCCGATGTTCTCGGCGCTGCATCTGGCCGATACCGCGCTCACGGTGGAAGCGGTCGAGCGCCTGTCGCTGAACCGGGCCACCGTGGTGCTGAGCGGCTGTGAGACGGGCCTGGCGGACCACGCCGCCGGCGACGAGATGTTCGGCCTCGTGCGCGCCTTCATCACCGCCGGCGCGGCGCGCGTGCTGGCCTCGCTGTGGCCGGTGGACGATGCCGTGGCCGCCGCCTTCATGAGCCGCTTGTACGCCGCGTGGCGCGGCGGATGCGGGCTGGCCCAGGCGTTGCAACGGGCGCAGGAGCAGACCCGGCGCACCCATCCTCACCCTTACTACTGGGCGGCCTTCGTGCTGCACGGCGGGTGGTGAGCCCGGATCGCCGGGGCCGCCGCCCCGCGCCGCGCCGCGCGCCGGTCCGGTCTGCGCGCTTGATGTATCAGGGCGCGCCGTCGATCCTCTGTCTGGCTTGCGCAGAACCTCTGTCGAGCCTCCGTCTGCGAACTCGCCCCCCTTGGGCCACCGCCGCGGGAGACCTGCCGTGATGCGACCACTCCGCTTCCTTTCGCTGCTGGCACTGCACGCGCTGTCGGTGCTCGGCCTCGCGTTGGCTTCGCCCGCCGAGGCGCGGGCCGCCGACCCCGCGGTGCCCGGCGAGATCCTGCTCAAGCTGCGCACCGCCGATGCGCTGCCGGCGCTGCTGTCCAAGTACTCGCTGACGCTGGCGGCGCGCTTCGGCGCGCGGCCGATCTTCAGGGTGCAGGTGATCGGTGCCGCCAGCGTCGAGAAGACGCTCGACGCGCTGGCGGCCGAACCGGCGGTGCTGATCGCCGAGCGCAACTTCGTGCACAGCAGCCCCGAGGCGCGGCGCAACCTGCCGTGGACCATCGGCGCGGCAAGCGCCTACCAGGCGCAGTGGGCGCCGGACGCGCTGCGGCTGCCGCAGGCGCAGGCGCTCGCCACGGGCCGCGGCGTGCGCGTGGCGGTGCTGGACACCGGTGTCGACTTCACGCACCCGGCGCTGGCCGGCCGGCTGCTGCCGGGCCGCGACTTCGTCGACGGCGACCTCGACGCTTCGGAAGCCGGAACGCCGGCCAACCTCGGCTTCGGCCACGGCACGCACGTGGCCGGCCTCGTCGCGCTGGTGGCGCCGGCCGCGCAGATCGTGCCGCTGCGCGTACTCGATGCCGAGGGCAACGGCAACGCCTGGGTGCTGGCCGAGGCGCTGCTGCACGCGGTGGACCCCGACGGCAACCCCGCCACCGACGACGGCGCGCACGTCATCAACAGGAGCCTGGGCAGCTTGAGCCGC
>JAXMEZ010000095.1:0-8568 GCA_046348035.1 Rubrivivax sp.
GGCGAAGCAAGGCATGCAGTGCGGTGCGAAGCCGTACTGCCGCACTGTTCGCCCTGTGTACTTCACCCGCGAACCCCGTAGCGACCACTTGAAACGGGGGGGTGGCTGTTGAGCCATCCCGTAGTGGGGCGTGTTTCATCCAGACATACTCTTAGACTCGTAACCGATCGAGTCGAGCGGACACAGCAAGCGAGAGGTGCGCCTCCGATCTCGCGCCGACCGAGTGGAAGTCGAGGGGGTCAATGTTGAGCTTCAGCCGGTTCCTGGCGCTCCTTCAAGGGCGCAGGAGGGAGATCTTTTTCGTCTGGCTTGCGATCGTGTCGGCGGTTGCGGCCGGCAGCCTGCTGCTACCCAAGCGCTACACGGCCACAGCCGCCGTCGCCGTGGACATCAAGGCGCCCGAGCTGTTCAGCTCGACGAACTCGCTCAATGCCGGCTGGGTGCCGAGCTACATCGCCACGCAGGTGGACGTGCTCATGAGCGAGCTGGTCGCGCTGAAGGCGATCGACGCACTGGGTCTGGACCGCCAGCCGCAGCAGCGCGAGGCGTGGCTGAAGGCGACGAAGGGAGAAGGCGAGTTCCGCAGCTGGATCGCCGCTGAGCTGCACAAGAAGCTCGACGTCAAGGCGACGCTGCAGAGCAACGCGCTGTACGTCGCCTACACGGCGCCGAGCCCGCAGCTGGCGGCCGACGTGGCCAACGCCGTCGTGCGCGGCTACATCGCTGCCGCGGTGGACATGAGGGCCGAGCCGACGCGCCAGTTCACCGGCCTGTTCGACGAGCGCTCGAAGAAGCTGCGCGAGGAACTCGAGGCGGCGCAGGCCAGGCTCTCGGCGTACCAGCGCGCCAACGGCATCCTGGCCAAGGACGAGCGGCTCGACATGGAGACTGTTCGCCTCAACGAGCTCAATGCGCAGCTGATCGCTTTGCAGGCCCAGGTGGCCGACTCGGCGAGCCGCCGCGACGTGGCAAGCGCCGATCCGTCGCGCTCGCCCGAGGTGATGAACAGCTCGCTGGTGGCCGGCCTGACGGTCGACCTGAACCGGCAGCAGCAGAGGCTCCAGGAGCTGATGACGCGGCTGGGTGACGAGCACCCGCAGGTCATCGAGGCGCGCGCCAGCATCAGCGAGCTGCGGCGCCGCATCGCCGCCACGTCCAGCCAGGTCAGCAGCGGCCTGGCGTCGACCGACGCGGTCAATCGCAATCGGCTCGCGTATGTCGAGTCGGCGCTCGCCGCGCAACGCGCCAAGGTGCTGACGCTGAAGGAGCGGCGCGACAAGGTCGAAGTGCTGATGCGCGACGTCGAGAACGCGCAGAAGGCCTACGACATGGTCGCCACGCGGGCCAGCCAGACCAGCCTGGAGAGCCAGAGCACGCAGACCGGCGTCACGGTGCTGAAGGTCGCGTCGGTTCCCACGACGCCGAGCAGCCCGCTCTTGGCCTTGAACCTGGCGATTGCCGCGGTCGTCGGGCTGATCGTGGCGCTGGGCGCGGCGGTGCTGCGCGAATCGCTCGACCGGCGGCTGCGTGCATGCGCGACGACGTCATCATGGATCTGCGCATCCCGCATGCTGGGTGAACTGGCCGATGTGGCCGAGGCCGGGTCGCGCCGCCTGCTCGGCTGGCCCCGGCCGCTCGCTGCCCTGTTGGGGCCTGCGAAATGAACGGTCGACGTCGCTTGCCTCTGCCCGTGCGGCCTGTGCACGGGCGCCGGCCTGCAGCGCCGAGGGGCGCTGATGAGCCAGCCCAAGGCCGACAAGCGCAAGGACGCTGCGGCGAGTTCCGCGCCCGGCGGACGCCGCCGCCGCAAGGCAGGCAAGTCGGCAGCGCAGCCCGCGGAAGCGTCGGCAACGGCGGCGCCGGCCGCGGCCGAGCTGACGGCCGGCGAACGTTCGCCTGCCGAGCCCTCCGCCCTGCCGGCGGCCGAACCGCCGCCGGCCGAGGGGCCGAACACGGCGTCGACGCGGACACCGGGTCCGGTGCAGCGCTTCATGGACCGGCTCGGCACCCAGCCCGGCGCGTTCGAGGCAAGCGCCGCCGACCCTGGCGTTGCCGGCGATGAATCGCTGCCAGGCGACGCCGTTCCCTGGCCGCAGGCACCGCAGGCAGCCGCTGCCCAGCCTTCCTATCCGGTGCCGATGGTGCAGTCCCCGCTCGTCGCCGCCGCGGTGCGTCCGCGCGTCGGCGAGATCCTGACCCAGGCCAGGCGCATGGCGCTGGCGAACGTCGACGTGGTCCTCAAGCAGCAAGGCCGGGCGGGGGGACGGTTCGGCGAAGTGGCGATCGCCATGGGGGTGCTCGACGCCTCCGACCTGCTGTGGGCGCTGAGCCAGCAATCGGGCCTCGGGCGGCCGGAACAACGCGCGGGCACGTTGGCCGGCGCCAATGCCGAGCTGATCGTCGTGCGCGAGCCCAACAGCGCCGCGGCCGAGTTCATCCGCAACGTGCGCTCGCAGCTGCTGGCCGGCGTGTTCGGGGCCAAGGATGCGCCGCGCCGTGCGCTCGCAGTCGTCAGCGCCGACGCCGGCGACGGCAAGACGTACCTGGCTGCCAATCTGGCGCTGAGCTTCGCGCAGCTCGGCAGCCGCACGATGCTGATCGACGCCGACCTGCGCACGCCGCGATTGCAGCGGCTGTTCGGCACCGACGCCGTCGCCGGCCTGGCCGGCGTGCTCGATGGCTCGGAGCTGCTGCGCGATGCCGTCGCGTCGCTGCCGGACCTGCCCAACCTGCACCTGTTGGCAGGCGGGCCGAGCCAGCGCAGCCCGCTGGAGCTGCTCGAGCAGCCGGCGACGACGGTGCTGGTCGAGACGCTCACGCGCGAGTACGAACACGTGATCGTCGATACGCCTGCGGCGAGCTGCGGCGCCGACATGCGCGTCGTGGCGCAGTGCTGCGGCGCCGCCGTCGTGGTGGCGCGCAAGGGTCGTTCGCGGATGGACGACGTCCAGGAACTGGTGACGCAGTTGCAGCAGTCGGGCCTTGCCATGGCCGGGCTGGTGATGAACTGCCATTGATGCGTTCACGGCGCGGCAGTGACAGGCGTGCTGAACGGAGGGAGAAGAACATGACGATCGCGGGTCAACTCGTTGAAGCCCAGAAGGTGCAGGAGGCGAGCCGGTCTCGGGTGGTCTGGCCCGACTGGCTCGGCGACGCGGCCAACCGCGTGGTCGCCGGCCTGCTGCTGGTGGCGCTAAGCCCCGTGCTGGCGCTCATCGCGCTGGCGATCTGGCGCGTCGATGGCGCGCCGGTCCTGTACGGCCACTACCGTGTCGGCTACGGCGGCCGCATCTTCAGGTGCCTGAAGTTCCGCACGATGCTGCGCAACTCCGAGGAGGTGCTGGCCGAACTGCTGCGCAACGATCCGGCGGCCCGCGCCGAATGGGAGCGCGACCAGAAGCTGATGCGCGACCCGCGCGTCACCGGCATCGGCGACTTCCTGCGCAAGACGAGCCTGGACGAACTGCCGCAGCTGTTCAACGTGCTGCGCGGCGAGATGGCGCTCGTCGGGCCGCGGCCGATCACCGTCATGGAGCTCACCCGCTACGGCTACGTGCGCTGGCACTACCTGGCCGTGCGCCCGGGCATGACCGGCCTGTGGCAGGTGAGCGGGCGCAACCGCACCACCTACGAGCAGCGCGTCAACTTCGACCGCAGCTACGTCGAGCAGCGTTCGCTGTGGCTGGACATGAGCATCCTCGTGCGCACGGTCAAGGTCGTGGTGGCGCGCGACGGTGCCGTCTGAGGCCGCGCCGGCGTGCGCGCTCAGGCATCGACGATGCATTCCGACCCTCACCTCTCGGCCGACGCCGCGGCGCGCAGCACGCGCCCGGCAATGGTGCATGTGGCCACCTATGTCACCGATGAGGTGTTCACCTTCCTCGGGCCGGCCACCGAGTCGATGGCCGCCCGCGGCCGCCCGCAGCTGGTGATCGCCTTCGACGAGCCGGCCACGCGGGCCGTGCTCGCCCGCTTCGGCCCCAACGTCGAGCTGTGCCGCGTCAGCGTGCACGGCAGCGCCGTGGCGCGCTGGATGCGCCTGCGCGCCGCGCTCAAGGTGGTGCTGCGCGAGAGGCCGCAGGTGGCGGCGCTGCACCTGCACGGGTTCGTCTCCAGTGCGCTCGGCATGAGCGCGCGGCGCGGCCTCGGCACCTGCGTGCCGGTGTACTTCTCGCCGCACAGCTCGCGTGTGCTCGGCCGGTTGCGCGTGCTGGCAAGGCCGGCGATGGCCTTGATCGGCGCGTTGGGCAGGGGCGAGCGGCCGCGGCCGATCGCCAACCTGGGCACCGACTTCAGCCGCCTGGAGACCATCACCCACGCCGAGGTCAGCCTCGTCGAGAGCCCCGTGGCGGCGTGCTATTTCGAGCTGCCGCGCGCCGAATCGAAGGCGCCGACGATCGTCGCCGGCAGCCAGATGACACCGGTGGACGACGAAGCGCTGGACACCTTCGTGCGCTTCGTGGTGCTGCTGCGCGATACCGACGCGGCGCCGCGATTCGTCTGGCTGGGCAATGCATCGCCCGAGCAGCGGGTCCGCTTGAAGGCGGCCAACGTGCGCATCATCGAGCCCGACGACGAGGCCGGCCGCCTGCGGCTGTTGTCGATGGCCTGGATCTACATGGCGCCCGCCGAAGGCCGCGGGGTGCCGTTCGGCCTCGCGCAGGCCATGGCGGCGGGGCTGGCCTGCATGGCCGCCGACACCCCTTTCCACCGCGATGTCGTCGAGCATCTGCGTACCGGCGTCATCTACCACACAGCGGCCGAAGCGCTGGCGTTGATCGCGCAGCTGCTCGATTCGCCCGACCTGCGCGCTCGCCTCGGTGCCGCGGCTCGCATCGAAGCGCGTCGCCGCTTCGACGCTGCCGGCTTCGCCCAGCGGCTGGACCTGGCCTACCGGCAGCCGGCCGCGCCGAGCCACTCGACCGCCCGCGAACGGCAGCGGGGCTCGGTCGTCAATGGTTGAGCCGGGTCTCCCGGCCGTGCAAAGCCGGCCGATCGGCACGGCAGGCGCGGCTTTCAAGACGCCGGCTTCGGTACAGTGCGCGCCGTCGTCTGCGCGCGGCGCGGCTCGTGCGGTGCGGTGACCACGACGACGACGAAGACCGGGTCTTCCGGCGCACGCGCCGCAACGCCACTGTTCCTGGCGCTCGGCTTTCGGACCGCTCATGAAAGCTCCCAGCCTGAAGGCCTCGGCCTTCTGGCGCCTGCTCGAGGGAGCGGGCTCCGAAATCCTTTCCTTCGCCGGCTTCATCGTGCTGGCGCGGCTGCTGGTGCCCGAGGACTTCGGCGCCGTGGCGCTGGCCGGCAGCGTGATGCAGCTCATCCAGGTGGCGCTGTACAACGGCTCGCTCGAGTCGCTGATCCAGCATCCGAAGTTCGAGCCGCGGCACTTCCATGCCGCCTGCGCTGCCAACCTGGCGTTCGCCGCGACGCTGATGGTCATCGGCCTGGCGCTGGCCTGGCCGCTCGGCTGGGCCTTGCATCGGCCCGAGTTCACGTGGATCCTCTCGGCGCTGCTGCCCACGGCGCTGCTGCGCGCGTTCATGTCGCCGATGCTGGCCGTGCTGCGGCGGCAGATGGACTTCCGCTCCATCGCCTTGCGCACGCTGCTGGCCGTGACGGTGGCTGCCGTGGTGGCGGTGGTCTGCGCCTGGCAGGGCATGGGCGAATGGTCGCTGGTGGCGCAGCAGTGGACCAACGAAGTCGTCGGCATCGTCTTCCTCGCCTGGCGCTCGCCGCTGAAACCGACGCTGGCGCGCGGTGACCGGCAGGCGCTGCGCGAACTGCTGCCGGTGGCCATGCCGGTGATGGGTGCGCAGCTGGTGACCAACGCATCGCGCAAGCTCGACAACCTGGCCATCGGCTCGCAGCTCGGCGACCATGTCGTGGGCATCTACTTCATGGCCAACCGCCTCGTCATGGCGGCGCAGGCGGTGGCGCTCAACGGGCCCAGCGAGCTGGCGATGGTGGTGCTGTCCAAGTCCAATGCCGGCGGCAGCGGCCGCTGGCTGATGGTGTCGTCGATCGTGCGCCTGGCGGTGTGGCCGAGCTTCATCGTGCTGGGCACGCTGTCGCTGCTGGGGCCGACGATCGTGCCGCTGCTGTTCGGCCCGGCCTGGCTGGAGGCGTCGCGGCCGATGGCCGTGCTCGCGGCGCTCGCGCCGGCCGGCGCGATGATCAACGGGGTCGGCGTGGCGCTGGTGGCGCGCGGCAGCGCCGCGGCGTACCGGCGCCTGGCCATCGCCGTGGCCGCGCTGCTGCTGGGCGCCATCGTCGCCGCCGCCGCGCACGGCATCGAGGCGGTGGTGCTGGCGATCGGCCTCGTGCAGTGCCTGTCGCTGCCCTATGCCCTGGCGCAGTTGCGCCGCGCCGAGGCGCTGGCCTGGCCGCCGGTGCTCGGGCGCCTGGGCTCGCTGCTGCTGCTGCACGTGGCGATCTTCGTGCCGTGCGCCTTGCTGGCCGTGTTCGTGCCGTCGCTCGGGTGGGCCGCCGGCCTGCTCTTCGTCGGCGCGGCTGCGGGCGCCGGCTGGGTGCGGCTGCGCGAGGACTGGGCGCGCGTCAGCGCTTTTCTCGCCGACGCTGCCGCGGGGCGTTGACGGCACGAGAAGACGCGCCAACGTTGCGCGGCGCGGCCAGTCGGCTCAGGCGAGCAGGTCGATGCCGAAGACCCGGGTCTTCATGAACGTGACCGTCGCCGCCAGCCGGCGGCGGATGCGCGACAGCAGCGCGCCGGAGTTCTTGAACGGCGCCACCGTCGCCAGCAGCGCGTCGTAGACGCTTTGCGACAGCACACCCCTTTCGACGTCCTGCAGCGACTGCACCGGCTCGAAGAAGCGCAGCCCGAGGAATGCCTCCTCGACCACCGGCATGCCCGACAGCAATGCCGCGACGCCGATGGTCAGCCCCTCCCAGCGGAAGAAGCCCTTGCGCTCGCACCGGGCGGCCACGTCGTTCCAAAGGCGCAGGAAGCGCGTGGTCTGTTCGCCGCGGCTGATGGCGAACACCTGTTCCTGCACATGCGGCACGTGCTCGTCGGGCACCTGAAGCTTCAGGTCGCGCCGCAGCGCGAGCTGCATGCGCAGGAACTCCCGCTTCCAGTGCGCCGGCACGCCGCTGCTGTGACGGTCGCGCACGATGGCCCAGGTCAGCGGCCGGCACGCGTGCAGGCCGGGCTCGAAGACGGTGGGCTCCAAATGCACCGGCTGCAGGATGCGCACGTCCGCGTCGAGGAAGATGCAGGTGTCGAACTCGCGCAACGCCTGGGCAACGACGCACAGCTTGTCGTTGTAGCCGAGCGCACTGCGGCGAACGTGCGGGCGCACGACGACGTTGGCGGTGCCGGCCAGCAGATGCGAATGGTCGCTGAGGACGAACAGGCTCGCGCCGGGCGCGAAGCGCGCGATGTCGCCGGCCAGTTGCAGCGCCAGCAGCGCGTAGCCTTCGCCGAGCGCCAGCGTGCAGAAGCAGTAGTGCCGGGCCGCGGCCGCGGCCGCGGTGGGGGCCGGCGCTGGAACGCTGTCGTACATCACTCGTGTCACGCTGGGGCACTGTGCCGGTAGAAGTCGACCGTGCGCATCAGGCCTTCGTCGAGGCCGACGCGCGGCGACCAGCCGATCGTGCGCAAGCTGTCATTGATTCGGGCCGCGCCGGTGGGCTCCAGGGGCCGGTCGGGCAGGGCGCCGAGTTCGGGCGCGATCGACGGGGCGACCAGGCGGCAGATCTTCGTCACCAGATCGGCGGTGGCGATCAACGTCCCGGAGCCGAGGTCGACCGTTCGGCCGACCGCCCCGTCGGCCAGTGCGAGCCTCAGGAAACCTTCAGCCACGTCGTCGACGTAGATCCAGTCGATGAGCCGCCGGCCGCTGGAGATCTGCGGCGCCTGGCCGCGCAGCAGGCGGCCGATGGTGTAGGGCACGAGCTTGGTCAGGTCCTGCTGCCCCGGCCCGTAGACCATGAAGACGCGCGCCGTCGTCACCGGCACCGCGTACAGCGCCGCGAACATGCGCGCGTAGGCGCTGGCGGCCCACTTGGCGGCCGCGTAGGGCGAGGTCGGCGTCAGGTCGCCCGCCGTCGCGGCGGGCTCCATGAACGAACCGGTCAGCACGACGCGACGGCAGCCGCGTCCGGCCACCGCCGTCAGCAGGTTCACGGTCGTCTCGAGGTTGCCGTGGAAGGCCGGCAGCACGTGCGCCAGGTCGGGCGCGCCCTGCACGTGGCTGGCGAGGTGGAAGACGTAGTCGGGCCGTACCGTGTCGAGCAGCCGCTGCACGGCGGTGAAATCGGCCAGGTCGGCGCGGTGGTGGCGCACGGCCGGCGAACCGGCCGTCGAACCGGCGGGCTGCTCGCGCCGGCTCACGGAGTGCACGGCCATGCCGGCATGGGCCAGCGTCGCGCACAAGTGGCTGCCGATGAAGCCGGCGCCGCCGGTGACCAGCGCCACCGCGCCCGGCGGCGCCTTCGGCAGCTCGGGCGCGGCAGTCATGGCACGACCTCGAGCAGCTTCGCCTCGCGCAGGGCGGCCGCCGCCTCGGCGACCTGCTCGAAGGCGATGCCCGAGCGCTGCGCGAT
>JAXMEZ010000096.1:0-7924 GCA_046348035.1 Rubrivivax sp.
AGGTGCGACGGCGGGAAGGCCACGGCGCGCCCATCGTCGCCGCCGATCGTTGACGCGAGCGTTGGAATGCGTGTTGTCGTTTCGCCGCGCTCGCCGTTCGTGGCCGGCGTTCGCGCTTGCCGTTCGCGTTTGCGGGCCGTGCCGCGCCCGCCTTGTCAGAATCCGGCCGCAGAAGAACTGCCGTCTGCTTTGGAGGAGACAAGACATGCAGCGAATCAGAGGCCGCGCGACCGGCCATGCCTTCACGCACCTGGCGCTCGGCGCGGTGCTCGCGCTCACCGCCGCCGGCGCTGCTCAAGCGCGCGTCACCCGCATCGTCATCGACGAGCGGCAACCGGTGCCCGCCGCCGAAGCCGGCGGCATCGCTTCCGAGCGCATCGCCGGGCGCGCCTTCGGCGAGCTAGACCCGGCACTGCCGGCGAACGCGATCGTCAACGACATCGAACGCGTGAAGGACCGCGACGGCAAGGTGCGCTATGTCGCCACCTTCGTCATCACGAAGCCCGTGGACCTGGCGCGCGCCAGCGGCCTGATGTGGCACGAGGTGCCCAACCGCGGCGGGCGCCGGCCCAGCGTCGTGGCCGAGCGCGCCAACGGCGACATCGACCTGACGAGCGCCTGGCAGGGCGACAACGCCGGCGCGACGGCGGTGCGGCCGACGATGGGCGTGGCGCTGCCGCACTGGCTGCAGTTGCCCATCGCGCGCAACGCCGACGGCTCGCCGATCGAAGGCCTCGTGTTCGGGCGCATCGTCAACCGCAGCGGCCCGGGCTCGCAGCCGCTCATCGTGCAGACCAACCCGGTGCCATACAAGCCGGCGAGCCTGGACACGCGCCGCGCGCGCCTGGTCTCGCGCGTGGCCGAGTCAACGCGCGGCGAGGTGATCGGCGAAGCCGAGATCGCGCCCGCTGACTGGGCCTGGGCGCGCTGCGACGCGGGCAACCCGTTCCCCGGCACGCCCGACGCCACGCAGATCTGCCTGAAGAACGGCTTCGACGCGAGCCGCCTCTACATGGTGACGTACACGTCGACCGAAGCCTACGCGCTCGGCATCGGCTTCGCCGCCTGGCGCGACGTGGGCATGTTCTTCAAGACGGCGCGCGCCGACGACAGCGGCACGGCGAACCCGGTGGCCGGCGCGGTGACGCACAGCATCGCGCGCGGCGTCTCGCAGTCGGGCAACTTCCTGCGCGGCTGGCTGCACCTCGGCTTCAACCAGGACGAAGCGGGCCAGCGCGTGCACGACGGCTTGTGGCCGATCATCGCCGGGCGGCGCATCGCGCTGGACTTCCGCTGGGCGCAGCCCGACGGCGTGCTCGAGCTGTACCAGGCGGGCAGCGAAGGGCCGCAGTGGTGGCTGCCGCACCCCGACCCCGTGCGTGGTGAAGGCGGCGGCGCTGGCGTCGGCCTGCTCGACCGCTGCACGGCCAGCGGCACCTGCCCGAAGATCGTCGAGCACTTCGGCTCGGCCGAGGTGTGGGCGCTCAAGCTAACGCCGGAATGGGTGGGCACTGACGGCAAGGCCGACCTGCCCTTGCCGCCGAACGTGCGCCGCTACTACATCGGCAGCTCCAACCACGGCAGCGGCGCCGGCGGCTTCGACAGCAGCGTGCCCGGCGCCGGCCTGCCGGCCACCGGCCCGGCCTGCCCGGGCAACAACTACGGCACCGGCGTGCTGCCCGCCAACCCGATGCCGCACACCGAGACGGTGAACGCGATCCGCGTGCACTTCCGCAACTGGGTGATGAAGGGCGTCGAGCCCCCGGCGAGCCGCTGGCCGCGGCTGGCCGACGGCACGCTGGCGCCGGCGCACAAGGCGGCGATCGGCTTCCCGACGCTGCCGCGGCAGCTCGGCCTGCGGCCCACCGTGCCCGAGGTCGACTTCATCATGCCGGTGCTCGACTACGACTGGGGCCCGGGCTTCGTCGCCGTCGACGGCTCGGGCATCGCCGGCAACGCGCCGCCGCCGATCCGGCAGGTGCTGCCGATGTTCGCGCCGAAGGTCGACGCCGACGGCAATGAGAAGGGCGGCGTGCCGGTGGTGCTGCGCGAGGCGCCGCTCGGAACGTACCTCGGCTGGAACATCACCGCCGGCGGCGCGCGCCCGTTCCACCAGGGGCAGATCTGCAACTACGTCGGCGGCATGATCCCCTTCGCGCGCACGGCCGCCGAGCGCAAGGCGAGCGGCGACCCGCGCTTGTCGCTCGAAGAGCGCTACGGCACGCACGACGGTTATGTGGAAGGCGTGCGCAAGGCGGCCGAGCGGGCGATCAACGCCGGCTTCCTGCTTCAGGACGATGCGACGCGGCTGATCCGCGAAGCGGGCGAGAGTCGCGTGCTGCGCTGAGCCTCGACGCCGCCGCCTCGCCGCCGCCGCCGGCGCGCGCGAAGGGCGCGTCGCGATCCGGCGCCAAGAAGTTGCCGCGCCCGGCGCGATGCGGGCCGGCCCGGCCTCAAGTGCGCCCGCGGCGTGCCGATCGGCGAATGATGTCGAAGCCAGTGTCGAAGGCGGGCGGCCGGCCGCCGGTCAAGCAGAACGAAGGGGCTGCACGCGCCGTTGCCGCGCGCCCTGCCGCGCCTCCCACCGATTACCCCGAGCTGAAGCGCCTGCTCGGCTTGCTGTCGCCGCGGCGCCTGTTGCGCGCCGTCTTCGTCGACCAGCTGCGCCTGCGCCGCGAAGGCGCGAAGCTGAAGATCGCGCTGAGCGTGCACGGCGGTCTGTCGCCTGCGTCGCCTGCATCGGCGATGCGGCCGGCCGCAGCCGCGGCGGTGACGACGGCAGCGCTCACCGAGGCCGCCGAGCCCGCCCAGGCGATGAAGCGCTCGCTCGGCGCGCTGCTGGACAGCCGGCATGACAGCCGCGTCGTCCTCAAGCATCTGGCGGCGCTCGAGCGCCACCTCGGCGTGCAACCGTGGCCCTTCTTTCACGAGCTGACGCTGTCATCCCTGCAGTCGATGGCGAGGCAGTTGCACGGTCTCGTGTCGCAGCCGCCGGCGCCGGGCGTGGCGCGGCTGCTGGCCGAGCTGGCCGACGCCATCGAGCAGAAGAGCGCCGCGATGGCCGCCACGCTGCCGGGCGTGCAGCCGATCTCGTCCTTCCTCGTCGACGACAAGATCGAGGTGAAGGAGCTGGGCCAGTCGGTGCTCGAGGAGGAGTTCGCCGAGACGCTGCGCAGCAGCGGCGACGAGATGGAGCTGGAGCCCCTGCCGAAGACGTAGGCGGCCGTTCGCTGAAGCAGCGCAGGGCCGCGGCGGGCGGCAGGCGCGCGCGGCCGCGGTGCTGCCGCGGCGGGCCCGCGGCTTGCCGGTCGCCCGCCCTCGTTATGCTTGCCGGCATGTACGCCGAGTTCTTCGGGCTCAGCAAGGACCCGTTCTCGATCGCGCCGGACCCTCGCTTCCTGTTCATGAGCGAGAAGCACCGCGAGGCGCTGGCGCACCTGCTGTACGGCGTGGGCGGCGGCGGCGGCTTCGTGCTGCTCACCGGCGAGATCGGCGCCGGCAAGACGACGGTGTGCCGCGCCTTCCTCGAGCAGATCCCCCGGCACTGCGACGTCGCCTACATCTTCAACCCCAAGCTCACCGTCACCGAGCTGCTGCAGTCGGTGTGCGAGGAGTTCCACGTCGCGCTGTCGGAGCCGGCGCTGGCCGGCGCAGCGGACGCGCAGGCGGCAGCCGGCAAGCCCGCCGCGGCGACGACGGTGAAGACGTACGTCGATGCGATCAACCGCTTCCTGCTCGCCGCGCATGCCGCCGGGCGCAGCGCCGTGCTGATCATCGACGAGGCACAGAGCCTGGCGCCCGACGTGCTCGAGCAGCTGCGCCTCCTCACGAACCTCGAGACGCATGAGCGCAAGCTCCTGCAGATCATCCTCATCGGCCAGCCCGAGCTGCGCGACATGCTCGCCAGCCCCGGCCTGGAGCAGCTGGCGCAGCGCGTCATCGCCCGCTGCCACCTCGGCGCTTTGACCGCCGGCGAGACGGTGCGCTA
The DNA here is from genome assembly GCA_046348035.1 of Rubrivivax sp. Taxonomy (GTDB): domain Bacteria; phylum Pseudomonadota; class Gammaproteobacteria; order Burkholderiales; family Burkholderiaceae_C; genus Rubrivivax. Next base: position 3,989 of record JAXMEZ010000096.1, read on the forward strand.
CGTGCAGCACCGGCTGGCGGTGGCCGGCGCGGCCGGCGGCACGAGCGTGCCCTTCGAGCCCGAGGCAATGTCGCGCCTGTTCCAGCTCACCGGCGGCGTGCCGCGGCGAATCAACCTGCTCGCCGGCCGCGCGATGCTGGGCGCCTACGCGCACGGCCGCAACCAGGTCGACAAGGCGATGGTCGAGCAGGCCGCGCGCGAGGTGTTCGACGTTCGCCGCGGCGGCGGCGCGCGCGCGGCCGCGGCGCGCGCGGCGGGCGTCGAGGCGGGGTCCTCTGCGCGCGGCAGCGGCCGATCGGGCTCTTCGTCTTCCGGTTCGGGCAGTGCGAGCCGACCGTTGCCGTTGGGGTCTTCCTGCAGGCGGCAGCGGCAGGTCCGCCGCCGAAGGCTCGTGGCGCGAAGCGCTCATGCGGCCCGGGGCGCTGCTGGCCGTGGCGCTGGCCGCGGGCGGCGCGATCGGCCTCGGCTTCGGCGCCTGGGCCTGGCGCGATGGCTGGATGCACGGCGGCACTGCCGGTGCAGGCGGCGCCGCAGGCGCCTCGTCCTCCGTTGCTGCGGCCAGCGCGGCGACGCCAGCGCAGCCCGCGATCGGCGCAGGCAGTGGCGACGCAGGCAGTGGCGGCGCAGGCGTGAGACCCGGCGGCGGCGCATCGTCTGCGGGCGCATCGGGACGCCTCGCCGCGGGCGCGGGCCTTGCCGTTCCCGCCGATGTGCTGTCGCGCAACGAAGACCCGGCGATGGTGCTGGCCGCCGCCTGGGCCGATGAAGCAGCGGCGTGGCGCGCGTTGGCGATGGCCTGGCACGCGCCGCTGGGTGAAGGCGACGTCTGCGCCAAGGCCGCGCCGGCGGCGGGCCTCGCGTGCCACCGCACGCGCGGTGGCCTGGCCGCGGTGCGCCAGCTCGACCGCCCCGGCATCGTGTTCCTGCGCCAGCGCGACGAACCGCCGGTGGTGGCGCTGCTGGTGGCGCTGGACGAGCGCGGCGCGACGCTGCAGACGCAAGGCCGCCATTGGCGCCTGAGCCTCGCGGGGCTGGCGACGGTGTGGCGCGGCGACTTCGCGACGCTGTGGCGCACGCCGCCCGGCTGGCGCGAAGCCGCGAGCGCCCTGCCGCCCGCAGCGTTGAGCGCGAGCGCGCGCGCCTGGGTGAACGACCGCCTCGTCGGCGCCGGCGTGCGCGACATGGGTCAGCCGCTGCGCGACCGCTTGTGGGCCTACCAGGTGGCGCAAGGCCTGCCGCCCGACGGCCTGCTCGGCCCGGTGACGATGATGCAGCTCGGCCGCGGCAGCCCGGGCTTCGACGAGCCGGTGTTGCAAGGGCCGGAGCCGAACGAGGCGGCCGCGCGCGCGGCGGCTGCGGGCAGTGCATCAGGTGCCGCAGCTTCCGCAGCGCCGAGCGCTTCCGGCGCGGCCGCAGGCTCCAGGGCTTCCACCGCTGCGGCTGCGGCGAGCGGCACGGGGCGCTGAGCGATGTCGTACATCCTCGACGCCCTGCGCCGCGCCGAGAGCGAGCGCGAACGCGGCCAGGTGCCGGGGCTGCATGCGCAGCCGGTGCCGGTGGGTGTCGGCGAAGAACCGCCTCGGCGCGATGCCAAGGTGCTGCGGCTCGCTGGCGTTGCAGTAGCGGCGCTCGTCGTGCTCGGCGGACTCGGCTGGTGGTGGAGCAGCAGCGGCACGCGGTCGCGTGACACGAACGCCGGTGACACAGGCGTGTCGAGCCGCGACGGCAGCGGCACGACGGCGCGCGAGCCGGCTGTCATCGCCGCTAGCGCCTTCGGAATCGACTGCGCCGGCGACGGTCACGCCAGCACCGGCGCCGACGACCGCGCCGTCATCGACGTCGACACCGACACCCTCGCGAGCAGCGGCGCCACCGCCGGGCCGCCGCTGCTCGTGGCGCCGCCGGCACCGCCTTCGCCACCGCCCGCGCCTCGTCCACCTCCACAAGCGCCTGCGGTATCGCCGGCACCGCCGACGCCACCGGCCGTGCCCGTCGTGGCGACGGCTCCACCGCCACCACCACGGCCGACGCCGCCGCAACCCGCGCCGTTGCCATCACCCGCGCCGGCAACGCCCGCAACGCCAGCAGCACCTACTGCGCCCGCAGCACCCACCGCACCCGCAGCGCCGAACAAGCCGACGCTGCTCGCCGACCTCCCCGCGCAGCAGCGATCGAACTGCCGCAGAGATGCTGATCGGCGGCGCGATCTGCACCGACCAAGGCCAGCGGCCGCTTCGTCGTCATCAACGGCATGGTCGTGCGCGAAGGCGAGACCGCGGCGCCGGGCGTCATGCTCGAACGCATCGGGCCCAAGTCGGCCATCGTGCGCTGGCGCGACATGCGCATCGAGTTGCCGATCAACTGATACGGATTCGCCATCAATGCATAAGGATCCGTTCGGGCTGAGCTTGTCGAAGCCCCTTCCAGGCCCGTCGAAGGGTGGCGCTTCGACAAGCTCAGCGCGAACGGTTCTTGGCCTTCACCAAGGCAGCGTGAACGTCTTGCAGTTCGTGAACGACTTGATCGCTTCCTGCACGCCTTCCTTGTAGCCGAGGCCCGAGTCCTTGATGCCGCCGAAAGGCGTCAGCTCGATGCGGTAGCCGGGCACCTCCCACAGGTTGACGGTGCCGACCTGCAGCTCCTTGGCGAAGCGCATCGCGTCTTCCATGCGGTGCGTGCAGATGCCCGACGAGAGGCCGAAGGCCGTGCCGTTGGAGATGGCGATCGCCTCGTCGATGTTCTTGAACGTGACGATCGGCGACACCGGGCCGAACGTCTCCTCGCGCACCACCGTCATCTCGGGCCGCACGCGGTCGAGCACGGTGGGCGAGTACAGCGCCCCTTCGCGCCGGTTGCCCATCAGCAGGCGTGCGCCCTGGCCCACGGCTTCGTTCACCACCTGCTCGAAGTGGCGCGCCGCGGCCTCGTCGATCACGGTGCCCATGTCGTTGCCGGCGTCCATCGGGTCGCCGTGGCGCCAGGCACGCGTCTTCTCGACCACGCGCTCGGTGAAGCCGGCCACCACCTTCTCGTGCACGAGCATGCGCTTCACGGCCGTGCAGCGCTGGCCCGAGTTCTTGTACGAGCCCTGCACCGCGAGGTCGGAAGCCTTGTCCAGGTCGGCGTCGTCCATGACGATCAGCGGGTCGTTGCCGCCGAGCTCGAGCACGATGCGCCGGTAGCCGGCCTTGTTGGCGATGTATTTGCCGATCGGCACGCCGCCGGTGAAGGTGATGAGGTCGACGTGCCGGTTCGTCAGCAGCTCGTCGGCGATCTCGCGCGGGTCGCCGGTGACGACCTGCAGCATCTCCGGCGGCAGGCCGGCCTCGTACAGCAGGTCGGCGAACCAGTACGCCGACAACGGCACCTTCTCCGAGGGCTTGAGCACCATGCGGTTGTTGGTGGCGACGCTCGGCACCACCTTGTGCGCCACCTGGTTCATCGGGTGGTTGAACGGCGTGATGGCGGTGATCACGCCCAGCAGCGGCTCGCGCGTGGTGATCACCTTGCGCTGCTTGCCGTGCGGCGTCAGGTCGCACGAGAACACCTGGCCGTCGTCGCGCAGCGCCTCGTTGGCGCCGAAGTTCAGCACGTCGGCGACGCGACCGACTTCGTAGACGCTGTCCTTCTTCGACAGACCCGACTCGGCGGTGATCAGGTCCGAAGCGGCCTGCGTGCGCTCGCGCAACAGCGCTGCGGCGCGGTTCAGGATGGCCGAGCGCTGGTAGCGCGACAGCGTCGGCTTGTAGCCGGCGGCGATCTCCATCGCCCGCTGCACCTGCTGCACGCCGGCCATCGCCACCGTGCCGACGCGCTCGCGGTTGTACGGGTTGAAGACGTCGAGGCGGCGACCGGTGCTCACCTTCTCGCCGCCGATGCGCAGTGCCTCGTCGCTGAACTGCGCGCTGTCCGGGGTTCTGTCGTTCACGCTGCCAC
>JAXMEZ010000097.1:0-7693 GCA_046348035.1 Rubrivivax sp.
GGCGGCCCGATGGGGCGCCAGTTCCCGCTCGACATGGACCTCATCGAGCGCATCGAATTCATCCCCGGCCCGGGTGGCGCGGTGTACGGCCAGAACGCGATGTTCGGCGTCGTGAACGTCGTCACGCGTGACGGCGCGGGCCTCGGCGGCGCCGAGCTGGCAGCGGCGTATCGGCACCCGCAGGTCATGCGCGAGGGCCGGGCCACCTGGGGCCGGAAGTTCGACAACGGGCTGGACGTCCTCGTCTCCGCTTCGGGCATGCGCTCGCGCGGCGAGGACCGCTTCATGACCTTCGGCGCGACCGGTGTTTCCGGCGTGGCCGCGGGGCTGGACGGCGAGCGCAGCCGGCAGTTCTTCGGCCGCATCGCCGGCGGTGCCTGGTCGTTCGAACATGCCTACGGCAAGCGGCGCAAGGACGACCCGACGGGGGCGTTCCTCTCGGACCCGCTGGTGAGCGGCCAATTCCAGGGCGACCTGTACGCGGTGACGCAGCTGCAGTTCCAGGACCGGTTCGCCGGCGACACGCTGGACGTTTCGGCGCGCCTGTTCGCAGGCGAGCAGCGCTACACCAGCCACCTCGTCTTCGGCACCGCGTATTCGTTCCCGATGTCGGCGGATTGGCGCGGCGTCGAGCTGCGGCTGCTGTCCACCGCCGCGGTGGCGCACAAGCTGATGTTCGGCGTCGAGGCGCAGCAGAACACGCGCATCGACCAGGCGATGCAGAACCTCGCCGACCCCGCGGCCGACCGGCTCATCCGCAGCCCCAGGCACCGCGTGGGCGTCTATGCGCAGGACGAGTGGCGCCTGGACCCGGCTCTGCTGGCGACGCTGGGCCTGCGCATCGACCGCAACGACACAGCCGGTTCGCGCTTCAGCCCGCGCGCGGCGCTGATCTGGCAGGCGACGCCCGCCACGTCCTTCAAGGCGCTGTTCGGCCGCGCACACCGCGAACCCAATGCCTACGAGCGCGACTACGAAGACGGCGTCTCGCAGATCGCCAACCCGGCGCTGAAGGGCGAGAGCATCGACACGCTCGAACTCGTGGCCGACCACCGCGTGGCACCCGACCTGTCGCTGCGCGGCTCGGTCTATCAATGGGTCATGCGCAACCTGGTCACGCTCGGCGTCGAACCTGGTCAGCGGCCTCACGCAATACCAGTCGGGCGAGAAGGTCAGCGCGCGCGGCCTGGAGCTTTCGGCCGACAAGTCCTTCGCCGCCGGGTGCGCCTTGCGCGGCAGCGTGTCGATGCAGGACGTGACCCAAGCTGGCGGGCGCGGCTGCTGAACTCGCCGCGGCCGCTGGGCAAGGTGAACGTGTCGGCGCTGTTGCCCTGGGCCGGCCTCGCGCGCCGCCTACGAACTGCATTACGACAGCCGCCGCCTGACGCTGGACGGCAGCGAGCTCGGCGGCTATGCGCTTTCGCACCTGCAACTGAGCACCTCGGCGCTGGGCCACGGCTGGGAGGTGGCGCTGGGCATCCGCAACCCTTGGACAAGCGCTACGCCCACCCTGCTCGGACACCAACTGGCAGAACGCCCTCGAGCAGGACGGCCGCAGCGTGCGCTTGCAGCTCGGCTGGCGCTTCTGATGGTCATGGCGTCGAGTCGATCCCGGTTCGAGCGCCGCGCGCGCCGGCGCTGCTGCCGGCGCTGCTGATGGCGCTGCTGCTGGTGTTCTCGGGCGCCTACCCCATCACGCTGCCGCAACTGCTGCGGCTGCCGCTGGAGCAGCTGCTGCGCCTGGAAATCTCCGCCCCGGCGCGAGGCATCGGCGCCGCGGCCGCGTCAGCGCCTGCGCCCTCCGCACGGAGCGTTCGATGAGGCGCCCGGCAAGCCGCATCGAGGCGTGGTCGTGGCCGGCCCGCCTGTTCACGCCCCTGCTCGCGACCGCCCTCGTGCTGGCGCTCCTGTTCGCGCCGCCACCGGTGCGGGCCAACGAGCTGCCCGAGTACCGGCTCAAGGCCGCCTTCATCTACAACTTCCTCGTCTTCGCCGAGTGGCCGCCGGAGACCGGCAGCACGTTGAACCTGTGCATCCACGGCAAGGATCCCTTCGGGGCCGAGATCGACGGCCTGCAGGGCAAGGTGGCTAACGGTCGAACGGTCGCAGTGCAGCGCAAGGGCGCGGGCGAGTCGCTGAAGAACTGCCAGGCGGTGTTCATCGCGCCATCGATGATCGACGGCCTGGCACGCGTGCTCGACAGCCTGCGCGGCCTGCCCGTGCTCACGCTGGCCGACAGCCCCGGCGCCATGCACCGGGGCGTGGCCTTGAACATGAACGTCGCCCAGGGTAAGGTCACCTTCGAGGCCAATCTGCAGGCCGCGCGCGCCGCCGGGCTCGGCCTGAGCAGCAAGCTGCTGCGCCTGGCCACGGAGGTGCAGCAATGAAGCCGCTGCCACCCCGGCCGCACTCGCCGCCCGCGCCGCCGGTGCTGCCGCTGCTGCCGCTCGGCTCGCTGCTGGTGCGCATCAACCGCATCGCGCTCGGCACCGCGGTGGGCATCGTCACCCTCGCCGTCGTCGTCAGCAGCTTCAGCCTCGGGCTGTGGACGCTGGCCGATGCCACCCGCGCTCAGGCGCGCGTGCTGTCGGAGAACGCCGCTGCGGCGCTCGCGTTCGGCGACGCCAAGGCCGCCGGCGAGCTGCTGCAGTCGATGCGCAACGCGCCGGACATCCGCAGCGCGGCCTTGTTCGACAAGGACGGCAAGCCGTTCGCGCTGTACCGCCGCGACGGCAGTTCGGCGCCGCCGGCCAACGACGCCGGGCCGCTGCCGGCGAGCGCCAGGTCGCTGGTGGTGGCGCAGCCGGTGGACGCCGCGCCGGGCATCACCGGCCACCTGCTGCTGACGGTCGACCTGGCGAGCCTGTACCGGCAGACCGCCTGGCAGCTCGCCGCTACCGCGGCGGCGGCGCTGCTGGCGCTGCTGGCCAGCCGCTTCCTGCTGCGGCGCCTGAACGCCAGCGTGCTGCGGCCGCTGGCGAGCCTGGACGAGCTGATGGCGCATGTCTCCGACAAGGGCGACTTCAGCGTGCGCGCGCCGCGCAGCCGCGTGGCCGAACTCGACGCGCTCGGCCGCGGCTTCGACGCGATGCTGGAGCAGATCCAGGAACGCGACGCGCGCCTGGCCGCCCACCGCGAGCACCTGGAAGACGAGGTGCACGCGCGCACCGCGCAACTTCAGCTGGCCAAGGAAGCCGCCGAGATCGCCAGCCAGGCCAAGAGCGAGTTCCTGGCCACGATGAGCCACGAGATCCGCACGCCGATGAACGGCGTGCTGGGCATGAACGAGCTGTTGATCGACAGCGAGCTGAACACGCAGCAGCGCGGCTGGGCCGAGGCGGTGCAGAGCTCCGGCCGCCACCTGCTAGGCGTCATCAACGACATCCTCGACTTCTCGAAGATCGAGTCGGGGCGCCTGGAGCTGGAGGCCGTGGACTTCAGCCTCGTCGATGCGGTGGAAGAGGCGCTGGCGATGTTCGCCCAGCCGGCCGAGGCGAAGGGCCTGGAGCTGGCGGTGCAGTTCGTTCCGCCCGATGCGCCGCTGGTCCTGCGCGGCGACCCTTTCCGGCTGCGCCAGGTGGTCTCCAACCTGCTGGCCAACGCCATCAAGTTCACCGAGGAGGGCGAAGTGGTGGTCCGCGTCGCGCTGCAGGAGCAGACCGCCGGCGAGGCGGCCGTGCGCATCAGCGTGCAAGACACCGGCGTGGGCATCGCGCCCGAGGCGTGCGCGAAGATCTTCGAGCACTTCTCGCAGGCCGACGGCTCGACCACGCGGCGCTACGGCGGCACCGGGCTGGGGCTGGCCATCTGCCGCCGCCTGCTGGCGCTGATGGGCGGCAGCATCCGCGTCGAAAGCGCGCCGGGGCAGGGGTCGACGTTCATCGTCGACCTGCGGCTGCCGCAAGCACCCTCGCCGGCCGCTGCCGCGGCCGACGGGAGCGCGCTGGCCGGCGCGCGCGTCATCGTCGTCGACGACAACCGAACCAACCGCGACATCCTGCTGGAACAACTGCAGGGCTGGCGCCTGGAGGTGTGCTGCGTCGAAGGCGGCGCGCAGGCGCTGCGCGCGATGGCCGAGGCGGCCGAGGCCGGCCGCCCGTTCGACCTCGGCATCCTGGACATGCACATGCCCGGCATGGACGGCCTGCAGCTCGCGCAGCAGATCCAGCGCCTGCCTGCGCTGGCGCGCACGCACCTGATGATGCTCAGCTCCACCTATGCCAGCGCCGACGAGCGCACGCGCGCCGAGGCCGGCATCCGGCGCTACCTGAACAAGCCGGTGCGACGCGCCGACTTGCGGCGCGCCGTGGCCGGCGTGCTGGCGGCGGTGGCGCCCGTACCGCCGCCGCGGCCGGTGCCGCAGGCACAGCAGGTGCGCCAGCTCCAAGGCCGCGTGCTGTTGGTCGAGGACAACCCGATCAACCAGGGCGTCGCCAAGGCGATGCTCGGCAAGATCGGCCTGCGCTGGGAGCTGGCCAATCACGGCGCCGAAGCCGTCGATCGCGTGCGCGAGACCGACTTCGATCTCGTGCTGATGGATTGCCAGATGCCGGTGATGGACGGCTACCAGGCCACCGCCGCCATCCGCGCCCTACCCGATGGGCGCGGCACCGCGCTGCCGATCGTGGCGCTGACGGCCAACGCGATGCAGGGCGACGAACAGGTCTGCCTGCAGGCGGGCATGAACGGCTTCCTCGCCAAGCCCTACACGCTGGCCACGCTGCACGCGATGCTGGCGCGCTGGCTGCCGGCGGGCGCGGGCTGGGTGGGCGAGATCCGCGCCGGTACCTGCGCGCCGGGCACGACGCCGACGAGCAGGCCCGCCGCACCCGAAGACAACCCGGGGCCGGCCGTCAACCCCGCGGCCATCGCAGCGCTGCGCGAACTCGACGAGCCCGGCAGCGACGAGCTGGTCAGCCACCTCGTGGGCTCGTTCCTCCGGTCGGCGGAAGCCAGCCTGGCGCGGCTGAGCGCGGCTTGCGCCGAAGGCCAGGTCAAGGTGCTCGCGCAGGTCGCGCACTCGCTCAAGTCGAGCGCCGCCAACCTCGGCGCCGAGGCCCTGGCCGGCTGCTACCGCGAACTCGAGAAGTGCGCTCGCGAGGGTCGCATCGATGACGCACGCGGCCTGCTCGAGCCGACCCGGCGCGAACAGCAACGCGCCCTCGCCGCGCTGCGCGAACTGCTGATGGAGCCCGCATGAGCCCGCCCGGCCGCCCGAAGGGCTCATCCCGCAGTGCGGAACGAAGGTACTCCAGTGAGCGAACGGCGGCACACGATCCTCGTCGTCGACGACGACCCCGACGCGCACTGGTGATGCGCGCGGCCTTGCGCAAGGCCGGCTTCGACGTCCGCCTGGCCGAGGGCGGCCACGACGCGTTGCGCCAGTTCCGCGCCGAGCCGAGCGACCTGGTGATGCTCGACGTCGACATGCCCGACATGGGCGGGCACGAGGTCTGCGCCACGCTGCGTGCCGAAGCGGGGCCGCTGCTGCCGATCGTGATGGTGACGGGCATGGACGATGTCGCCTCGGTCGAGACGGCATACCGGCACGGTGCCACCGACTTCATCGCCAAGCCGGTGCACTGGGCGCTGATCGGCCACCGCGTGCGCTACCTGTTCCGCAGCCACGAGGCGATGCGCGCGCTGCGCGTCGCCGGCGCGCAACGCGGCGATCCTGAACGCGATCCCGGACCTGCTGTTCGAAGTCGACATCGACGGGCGCTACCTCGACTGCCGCGCGCCGCGCGGCGACCTGCTGGCGGCGCCGGCCGCCTCGCTGCTCGGCAAGACGGTGAGCGAGGTGCTGCCGCCCGCCGCGGCCGAGGTCTGCATGGCGGCGCTGCACACGGCGCTCGAACGCGGCTCGGCCGGCGGCCAGCAGTTCGAGCTGCCGCTGGCGCGCGGCAGCCACTGGTTCGAGCTGTCGGTCTCGCGCAAGGCGGTGACCGATGGCAGCAAGCCGCGCTTCATCGTGCTCTCGCGCGACATCACCGAGCGCAAGGAGGCCGAGTCGCACATCGCGCGGCTGGCCTACTTCGACAGCCTGACCGGCCTGCCCAACCGGCGCTCGTTCCTGGAGCGGGTGGACCGCGAGATCCGGCGCGCCGGCCGCCGCGGCGACCAGCTCGCCGTGCTGTTCATGGACCTCGACGGCTTCAAGAACATCAACGACACGATGGGGCACGCCGCGGGCGACCTGATCCTGCAGGCGGCGTCGGAGCGCCTGCGCGACGGCTTGCGGCCCACCGATCTCGTGTCGCGGCCGATGCTCACGAGCCTGGCGGTGGCCGCCGACGTCGATCTCGCGCGCCTGGGCGGCGACGAGTTCACGGCGCTGGTGCTCGACCTCGAGAGCCCCGACGATGCGATGGCGGTGGCGCAGCGCATCGGCCTGTTGATGCGCGAGCCGTTCGCGCTCGAAGGCCGCGAAGTGACGCTGACCACGAGCATCGGCATCGCCGTGTTCCCGCAGGACGGGCCCGACGCGGCGACGCTGCTCAAGCACGCCGACACCGCGATGTACCACGCCAAGCGCGCCGGCCGCGACAACGCGCAGCTGTACAGCGCCTCGCTCACCGAGGACATCGTGCAGCGCATGGAACTCGACGGCAGCCTGCGCCAGGCGCTGGAGCGCGAGGAGTTCCACCTCGTCTATCAGCCGCAGGTCGACGCCGCCAGCGGACGCATCCGCTCGGTGGAGGCGCTGATCCGCTGGGCCCACCCCACGCGCGGGCCGGTGTCGCCGCTGGACTTCATTCCGCTGGCCGAGGAGAACGGCCTCATCGAGCGCATCGGCGCCTGGGTGCTGCGAACGGCCTGCCACGATGCCGCGACCTGGCGCCGGGCCGGGCTGGATCTCAGCGTCTCGGTGAACCTGTCGCCGCTGCAGGTGGGCGCGCCGGGCCTGGTGCCTTTGATCGCCGACACGCTGCGCGAGGCCGGACTGCCGCCTTCACTGCTGGAGCTGGAAGTGACCGAAGGCGTGCTGATGGAGAACACCACCGCCACGCGGCAGGCGCTGCAGGCCTTGCGCCAGCACGGCGTGCGCATTGCGCTGGACGACTTCGGCACCGGCTACTCGTCGCTGGCTTATCTCACGCGCATGCCGATCGGCAACATCAAGGTTGACCGCTGCTTCGTCGGCGGCCTGCTCGGCGGCGGCGAGAGCGAGGCCATCGTGCGCGCCGTGCTGGCGATGGCGCACAGCCTGAACATGCGGGTCACGGCCGAAGGCGTGGAGACGCCGGAGCAGGCGCGCATGCTCAGGCGCATGGGCTGCGACAAGCTGCAGGGCTTCCTCTTCAGCCGGCCCGTGCCAGCCGCTGACATCCCGGCGCTGCTGGGCCGCCGCTGGACGCTGGACGAGGCGGCCCCCGGTGGGCGGGAAGCGCCGGCCAGCGCAGGCGCCGGCGCGCGCGAGCCTGAAGCGGCACCTCAAGGCACCTGAACGCCGCTGCCCGGCGCGGCGGCAGCTCCTTCCTGTGCACGAGGGCGGGCCGTTCACGTTTGGCCGCACCTCGTGCGCCTGAGGGCTTGCACGGGGCCGGATTGAAGCGATGATCCGGGCTTGGCCAGCCCCTGCCGCCGGCCCCTCGAAGCCGCGGCCGCCCGAAATCGTGAGCTCCAACCCTTCCGCCCCCGCCGACACCGCCAAGGTGGAGGACCGCACCACCTTCATGAACCACACGCTGCC
>JAXMEZ010000098.1:0-7682 GCA_046348035.1 Rubrivivax sp.
CAGCGCGTCATCGAGCGTCTCGAGCAGCAACGCGGCGTTGGCCTGCGAGAACACCATCGGCGGGCGCATCTTCAGCACGTTGTCGTGCGGCCCGATGCGGCTGATGAGGATGCCGCGCCGGCGCATCTCGTTGACGAGCCGGCCACACTCGGCCGTGGCCGGCGCCTTGCTGCGGCGGTCGCGCACGAGATCGAGGCCGAAGAAGAGGCCGCGGCCGCGCACGGCGCCGATGATGTCGTGCCGCTGCTGCAGCGCGAGCAGCCCTTGCTGCACCCGGGCGCCCACGGTGGCGGCGTTGTCGATCAGCTTCTCGCGCTCGATGACGTCGAGCACCGCCATGCCGACGGCCGCTGACACCGGGTTGCCGCCGAAGGTGTTGAAGTACATCGCGTCGTGCAGGAAGGCATCGGCCAGCTCGCGTTTCACGACGGCGCCGCCGATCGGGTGGCCGTTGCCCATCGGTTTGCCCATCGTCGCGATGTCCGGCACCGTGTCGTAGGCCTGGTGGCCCCACATGTGGTCGCCCAGGCGGCCGAAGCCGGGCTGCACTTCGTCGGCGATGTAGAGCCCACCCGCAGCGCGCACGCGCTTGACGGCGCCTTCCAGCCAACCCTTGGGCAGCTGGCACAGACCCTCGGTGGAGAAGAGCGTGTCGAGCAAGATCGCGCTGACGCCGAAGCCTTCGCGCTGCAGCTCGTCGATGGCGCGCTCCACGTCCGCAAGCGCCTCCTTGCGCAGCGCGGCCTCGCTGCGGCCCGCGGCTTCGCGGTACAGGTCGGGGACGTGGATCGTGCGCACGTTGGGCGCCGATTCCGGCGCGCGGATGCCGGTGGCCGCCGCGGCCAGCGTGGCGGTGTTGCCGTGGTAGTTGTGGTCGGTGACGATCAGGCCCGTCGCGCCCGTGTGATGGCGCGCGATGCGCAGCGCCAGCTCGTTGGCCTCGGAACCGGTGCAGACGAAGAGCGCCACGTTGAGCGCCTTGTCGAAGGTGGCGGTGAGCCGTTCGCCGTAGCGCACGACGTTCTCGCTCAGGTAACGGGTGTGCAGGTTCAGCGTGCGGGCCTGGCGGCACAGCGCCTCCACCACGTGCGGATGGCAATGGCCCACGTGCGGAACGTTGTTGTAGACGTCCAGGTAGGGGCGGCCGGCTTCGTCGTAGACCCAGACGCCTTCGCCCCGCACGAGCTGCAGCGGCTTGTCGTAGAAGAGCGGGGTCTCCTTGCCCAGCACCTGCTGCCGGCGTGCGAGCAGCAGGTCGTTCTGATCCTTCATGCGGGCTCCGGACAGAGCGGCCGCGGAGGCGATGCGCCGCCACGCCCAAAAACCAGACGCCAAGTCTAGGGTTTGCAATACCAGTTGGCAAATGAATCTCGCTGTCTGATCCGGCGCTGGCCGAGCGCGCCCGTAGCGGGTGGCTCGCCGAACCATTAACTTCAAGTTCGACCGCATGCGCTGCCGCTACTGATCCTCTGGGCGGCAACTCCAGCATTGAGGCATCGATCGGTGCGCGTCTCCCCACAGGGATCCGGCCGCCCGTTGCCGCCGCCAGGCTCCCGTTGGCGGTTCATCCCTCCAGGAGACAACACGCATGAGCACCTCTCTATCGGCCACCGGCGGGTCTTTGCCCATTGCCGGCAGGGCCGCGCAGGAAAGAGCCGGGCAACGAGCCGGGCAAGCCGGGCAAGTCACCCGCAAGGTGGTCGCGGCCACCGTGGCAGGCAACTGTCTGGAGTTCTACGACTTCATGACCTACGCCTACTTCGCGGTCTACATCGGCAACGCCTTCTTCCCGGCGTCTACCGAGATGGGCCGCCTGCTGGCCTCGGTGGCGGCCTTCGGCGTCGGCTTCGTCACGCGGCCGCTCGGCGGCATCCTGATCGGCGCGCTGGCCGATCGCGCCGGCCGGCGCCCGGCGCTGCTGCTGACGATCGTGCTGATCACCGTCGGCACGATGGGCCTGGCGCTGACGCCCTCGTACGAGAGCATCGGCATCTGGGCGCCGATCATCGTCGTCACGGCACGTCTGATCCAGGGCCTCGGCCTCGGCGGCGAAGTCGGCCCGGCGAGCGCCTTCCTGATCGAGATCGCGCCCCCCGGGCAGCGCGGCCTCTACGGCGCATGGCAGGTCTCCAGCCAGGGCCTGGCGATGCTGGCCGCGGGCCTTTCGGGCATGTTGCTGACCGCCTCGCTGTCGCCACAGGAGATGCAGGCCTGGGGCTGGCGCGTGCCGTTCGCGGTCGGCCTCCTGCTGATCCCGGTGGCGCTGTACCTGCGCCGCTCGATGCCCGAGACGGCCGAGCACGGCCACGGCCATCATTCGCCGGCGCGCAGCGTCGGCACCGAGCAGCCGCGCCTGCGCCACTACACGGGCCTCGTCGTGCTGTCGATGCTGGTGATCCTCGGCGGCACCGTCTCGGTCTACGTCGGCGGCTACATGACCACCTACGCGATCACGACGCTGAAGATGTCGCCCACGGTGTCGATGGCGGCCACGCTCGTGCTCGGCCTCACGACCTTCGTCTTCGCGATGATCGGCGGCTGGGCCAGCGACCGCTTCAACGCCCGTTCGCTGATGGTCTGGTCGCGCATCGTCGTCGCGGCGCTGGCCTATCCGGCCTTCTGGCTGCTGGTCGAGATGAAGACGCCGGCCGTGCTGTTGCTCGTCACCTTCGTGCTCGCCGCGCCGGCGATGGTCGGCGGCGCCGCGTCGATCGTCGGCATCGCGGCGGCCTTCCCGGCGCGCATCCGCGCCACCGGCATCGCGGTGAGCTATTCGATCGCGGTGGCGGTGTTCGGCGGCTCGACGCAGTTCCTCATCACGTGGCTGGTCAAGACGCTCGACAACCCGCTGGCACCGGCGTGGTACCTGACGGTGGCGAGCCTCATCACGGCCGTGGCGATGTACTTCCTGCCCGACAACAGCGGCAAGCCGCTGGCGAAGTAGATCGGCCTGCGCACTGCCACTCAGCCACCTCACTTCCGCGAGCGCCATGCCCATGGACACCACGACCTCCAACCCCTGGAACGCACGCGGCCGCGTCGGCAATGCCGCATGGCGCGCGCGGCCAGCCAGCAGATCGGCAAGCTGGTGCCGCGCGAGCGCATGCGCGATCTGCTGCATGCGGTCATCGCGCCCGGCGACCGTGTCTGCCTCGAAGGCAACAACCAGAAGCAGGCCGACTACCTGGCCGAGGTGCTCGCCGGTTGCGACCCCGAGCGCCTGCACCACCTGCACATGCTGCAGTCGGTGCTGGCGCTGCCCAGCCACATCGACCTCTTCGAGCGCGGCATCGCCAGCAAGGTGGACTTCTCGTTCTCGGGGCCGCAGGGCGCGCGCCTGTCGCGGCTGGTGCAGGAGCGGCGCATCGAGATCGGCGCGATCCACACCTACCTGGAGCTGTTCGCGCGCTACTTCGTCGACCTGACGCCGCAGGTGAGCCTCATCGCCGCCGAGGCCGCGGATGCGCAGGGCAACCTCTACACCGGCGCCAACACCGAAGACACGCCGGCCATCGTCGAGGCCACGGCGTTCCGCGGCGGCATCGTCATCGCGCAGGTCAACCGGCTGGCCGACACGCTGCCGCGCGTGGACATCCCCGCCGGCTGGGTCGACTTCATCGTCGAGGCGCCGCGGCCGAACCACATCGAGCCCCTCTTCACCCGCGACCCGGCGCAGATCTCCGACGTGCAGGTGCTGATGGCGATGATGGCCCTGAAGGGCATCTACGCCGAGTACGGCGTGCAGCGCCTGAACCACGGCATCGGCTTCGACACCGCGGCCATCGAGCTGCTCCTGCCCACCTACGGCGAGTCGCTCGGGCTGAAGGGCAAGGTCTGCTCGCACTGGGCGCTCAACCCGCACCCGACGCTGATTCCGGCCATCGAGGCCGGCTGGGTGCAGTCGATCCACTGCTTCGGCTCCGAAGTGGGCATGGAGCGCTACGTCGCGGCGCGCCCCGACGTGTTCTTCACCGGTGCCGACGGCAGCCTGCGCTCCAACCGCGCGTTCAGCCAGACGGCGGGGCTTTATGCCTGCGACATGTTCATCGGCTCGACGCTGCAGATGGATCTGCAGGGCAACAGCTCGACGGCGACGGTGGGCCGCATCACCGGCTTCGGCGGCGCGCCGAACATGGGCTCGGACCCGCACGGCCGGCGCCACGCGACGCCGGCGTGGCTCAAGGCCGGGCGCGAGGCCGGCGAGGCCGGTGGCAAAGACGCGATCCGCGGCCGCAAGCTCGTGGTGCAGACGGTGCAGACCTTTCGCGAACAGATGGCGCCGGTGTTCGTCGAATCGCTCGACGCCTGGAAGCTGCAGGAAGCGATGGGCGCCGACCTGCCGCCGATCATGATCTACGGCGACGACATCAGCCACGTCGTCACCGAGGAAGGCATCGCCAACCTGCTGCTGTGCCGCACGCCCGGAAGAGCGCGAACAGGCGATCCGCGGTGTCGCCGGGTTCAATGCCAGGGCCTGGCGCGCGACGAGCGCATGGTCGAGAACCTGCGCGACCGGCGAATCGTGCGCCGCCCCGAGGACATGCAGATCGACTCCGCGCGAGGCGACCCGCGACCTGCTGGCCGCGCGCGCTCGATCAAGGACCTGGTCCGTTGCTCGGGCCACTTGTACGAGCCGCCCGCGCGCTTCCGCAATTGGTGACAAGGCGCACCTTGTGAGGTGAACACGATGGAAGAGTTCGACTACCACTCCGAGCGCGCGCGCCGAGGCGCCGGCTGCGCCGATGCGCCGGTGGTGCTGTGCGGCGTCGTCGGCTCGGGCAACCTCGAAGTGCTGATGCAGCTGGCTGCCGGCGACGCGCAGGCCTGCCACATCACCGTGCAGACGGCCGCGCGCGGCTTCGGCGCCATCTGGCAGGCGGTGCTCGAGAGCTTTCGACGCAGCACGCCGTCGGCGGCACGCGCGTGCGCATCCACGACATGGGCGCCACGCCGGCCGTCGTCACGCTGCGGCTGCGCCAGGCGCTGTCGCAATACACGCAGACCACGCAAACCCGGCAATCCACCGGAGGCCGCTGACATGCGCAGCTATCTGGAAGCCACCGCGCGTGCCCGCGTCGCCGCGCCTCCCTCGACGCCGATTCGTTCGCCGAGTTCCTGCCGCCGCAGCAGCCGAGCCCAGCGCGCACCTCGCGGCACTCGGCATTCCGGCGTTCGACGACGGCGTCGTCATCGGCTCGGGTCGCATCGACGGCCGGCGCGTGCTCGTCATCGCGCAGGAAGGGCGCTTCATGGGCGGCGCCGCGCGTCGGCGAAACGCACGGCGCCAAGATCTGCGGCCTGCTGGCGCGCGCGTCACGGGAGAAACCCGGACGCGGTGCTGCTGCTCACCGACCTCGGCGGCGTGCGCCTGCACGAGGCCAACGCCGGGCTGATCGCGATCTCGGAAATCATGCGCGCCATACAGCCACGCACGCCGCCGGCGTGCCGGTGATCGGCGTCGTCGGCGGGCCTGTGCGGCGCCTTCGGCGGCATGGGCATCGTCACGAGCCTGTGTTCCGCGCTGATCATGACCGAGGACGGCCGGCTTGCGCTCTCGGGGCCCGAGGTCATCGAGACCGTCAAGGGTGTCGAGGAGTTCGACTCGCGCGACCGCGCGCTGGTGCGGCGCGTCACCGGCGGCAAGCACCGCTTCCTGATGCGCGACTGCGTTGCGCTCGCCGACGACGATGCGCACGACCTGCGCCGGTGCGTGATCGAGACCATCGCCACTGTCGCCACTGTCGCCACCAGCGCCACTCAGCGCGAACCGGCGCCCAGCCTGTCGCAGCTCGAAGCCCGGCAACAGCAGTTGCAGGAACGAGCGCGCCGCTTCGGTGGCATGAACGACGGCCCGCAAGTCTGGCGCGCGATGGGCCTGCGCCAACCCGAGCGCGTGGCGTTGATGGAGCCCGACGAACTGGGCGCCGTGCGCGCCGAACTGGCCGGCGCATCGTGCGATGAACTCGCGAGCCCGTCTCGCGGCGGATTCGCCGGTGCACCGCGCGAGGAGTTTGCGTGATGGACCTGAATCCTCTGCTCGATGCGCTCTTCCCCGCCGGCCACCGCGTCAGCGTGCTCGGCGACCTGGTCGCCGGCGAGGCGCAGACGGCGCACGGCACGGTCGCGGTGCTCGGCACGACCCACGCCGCGGCGATCGGCCACGAGATCGCGCTCGGCCTCGCCGCCCGCATCATCGACGTGATGCGCCTGCATCCGCGGCGCCCGATCGTCTTCCTCGTCGACACGCAGGGCCAGGCGCTGTCGCGCGCCGAGGAGCTGCTATGCCTGAACGGCAGCTTCGCGCATCTCGCCAGTTGCGTCGATGCGGCGCGGCGCCGCGGCCACGCGACGCTCAGCCTCGTGACCGGCGTCGCCGTCAGCGGCGGCTTCCTCTCGTTCGGCCTCATGAGCGACCGCGTCTTTGCGCTGGCGCAGTCCGAGGTGCGCGTGATGGACCTGCGCGCGATGGCGCGCGTGACCAAGCTCGACCACGAGCGGCTGGTCGAACTGGCCAAGACCGTGCCGACCTTCGCGCCGGGTGCCGACAACTTCGTGCGCATGGGCGCCATCGAAGCGGTGTGGCCGGCGCCTTCGGCGGCACTGCTCGATGCGGCGCTCGGCGAACTGATCGCTGCACCGTCCGTGCACGACGGCCGCATGCAGCTCGGCCTTGAACGCGGCGGCCGCCTTGCGGCGCGGGCGACGTTCGAACGCGTGCTGTCGGCATGACGCACAGCGCTTTCATCGTGCGGCGGCACGATCGCGTGCACGTGGCGCCCGAGGCGGCGCTGCAGATCGTGAGCTGCGGTGATCCGCTGCCGCAAGCCAAGGCCGTGCGGGCCTGGCTCGAGGCCGGCTTGCCGCTGGTGGCGGCGCGCCAGCCGGAAGTCGCCGACGGCCACGTCGTGCTCGGCTTGACGTTGCCGCCGGGCAGCGCCGTGCGGCGCATCGGCGTGCGCGTGCTGGCCGCTTCGATCCGGCAGGTCGAACCTGCGCTCACGGTCGCGCGCTGCGCGGCGCTGCTGCCGGCGACACTGCGCGTGCCGCTGCTGCGCCTGGCCGAGGCCTTGCGCGCGTTGGGCGTGCGGGTCGGCGTCTACGGCTCGTTGGCCTGGCAGGTGACGAGCGGGCAAGCCTACTGGCGCGACGGCGGGCGTGAGCCCTCCGACATCGACCTCATCTGTGACGTGCCCGGCAACGTGCCCGACGCTGGACAGCTTTCCGCGTGCATCGACCGCCTCGCCGCGCTCGACGCCGCGCTGCCCTTGCGCATCGACGGCGAGATCCGCCTGGGTGGCACACGCGCCGTGGCCTGGCGCGAACTGCTCGCCGCGCGCGGGCGCTGCGATGTGCAGGTGCTGGTGAAGGGTGAACGTCGCGTGTGGCTCTCGACGGTCGACGCGTTCGTGAACGGACACGAGCCTGAGCACGAGCACGCGCACGAGCACGAGCCCGCGCGCCAGCGCAGCAGCAGGGAGCTGGCCGATGCTGACGCTTGAGCGCCGGCCGCTGCTGCGCAGCGGGAGCCCGGCGGCGCTGCCCGCGCGACAACACGACATCGATCGCTCGCGCAGCGAGCGCATCGGCGCGCAGGCGATCCGCGCGCTCTACGACGAGGTCGCGCTCTTTCCGAAGCCGGGTCTCGTCAGCCGAGTCGATGCCGGTGCGCACGCCGACATGAA
>JAXMEZ010000099.1:0-7381 GCA_046348035.1 Rubrivivax sp.
ACCGACTCCTGCACCGACTCCTGCACCGACTCCCGCACCGACTCCTGCGCCGACTCCTGCACCCACCCCTGCGCCCACGCCTGCACCCACTCTCGCTCCGACCCCTGCGCCGACTCCAGCGCCAGCGCCTGCCCTTGCGCCTCAGCGCCCGGAACCACCCCCGCCTTATCCTGAAGAAGCCTTCGTCGTCGAAGCAGACGGCACGAGTCCGGCGACAGAGGCCGCCGCCGCCGAGCCATTGCCTTCGGCCCCATCGACCTCATCGACCTCATTAACCGCTTCGGCCGCATCGATCGCTTCGATCGAGGACGCCGCGGTCGCAGAGGGCGAGGCCGGTACGGTCGCGGATAACGCGCCGGCCGCCGCTGCAGCCGGCGACGCTGCCGCGGCCGAAGCGCTGCTGCCGGCCGACGTTGCGGCGCCAGAAGCCACGAGCGAATCGCAGCTCGACCTGCCGCTATCCGAAGGCGAAGCACCCGCCGCGGAAGGCGGTGCCGGCAGCGCCGACATCCACGTCGAGCCCGGCGACACGCCCTCGTTCGTGCGCCGCGCCGAGCGTGAAGCGCGCTGGCGCACGCCGCGTGCGCGCGCTGCGCTCACATCGGCTTGCGCGGTGGCCGCAGTCGTGCTCGCTGCGCAGTGGCTCATCGCGCAGCGCGACCTCGTCGCGGCACGCGCCCCGGCGACCAAGCCGCTGCTCGTGGCCGCCTGCGCAGCGCTCGGCTGCGAAGTGCAGCCGCCGCGCGCGCTGGACGCATTGCGCGTCGAGAGCAGCGGCCTGGCGCGCGTGGAGAAGAGCGACCTCTATCGCCTGAGCGTGGCGCTGCGCAACATGCGTTCGCACGAAGTGGCGCTGCCGGCGTTCGAGCTCGCGCTCACCGACACGCAGGGCCAGCTCATCGCCCGCCGCGTGCTGCGCGCCAACGAACTCGGGGCTCGCGCCGGCACCCTCGCCTCGGGCGCCGAATTGACGCTGCAAAGCACGATCCAGGTCGGCTCGGGCACGGTGGCCGGCTATACGATCGAACTCTTCTATCCCTGAGCGATCCCGCTTCTCATCACACCATGCCGGCCCTGATCTGCGGCTCCCTCGCGTTCGACACCATCACCACGTTCCCGGGCCGCTTCGCCGAGCAGATCCTGCCCGACCAGGTGCACATCCTGAACGTCTCGTTCCTCGTGCCCACGCTCAGGCGCGAATGGGGCGGCTGCGCCGGCAACATCGCCTACAACCTGCACGCGCTCGGCGGCCAGCCGGTGGTGATGGCCGCGCTCGGCGTCGATGGCGGCGACTACCTCGCGCGCATCGCCCAGTGGGGCGGCGACACCTCGCTCGTCTGGCGCGACCCGGTGCTGCACACCGCGCAGTGCCACATCACCACCGACCGCGACAACAACCAGATCACCGCCTTCCACCCCGGCGCGATGAGCCACGCGCACAAGATCGAGGTGCCGGCCAAGGGCCACCGCGGCGACCTGGCGATCGGCATCATCGCCCCCGACGGGCGCGACGCGATGTGGCAGCACGCGCAGCAGATGCACCGCGCCGGCATCCCGTTCGTCTTCGACCCCGGCCAGCAGCTGCCGCAGTTCGACGGCGCGCAGCACCGCGAGATGCTCGGCATCGCCAGCTGGCTGGCGCTCAACGACTACGAAGCGAAGATGCTCTCGGAGCGCACCGGCGAGTCGCTGGAAGCGATCTCGCGCCGCGCCAACATCCGCGGCGTCGTGGTGACGCTTGCGCACGAGGGCTGCGACCTGTGGCAGCGCGGCGAACGCACGCGCGTGCCGGGCATCGAGGCCAAGGCCGTCGTCGACCCCACCGGCTGCGGCGACGCTTTCCGCGCCGGCATGCTCTACGGCCTGGAGCGCGGCTGGAGGCTCGAGCGCAGCGTGAAGCTCGCCAACCGCATCGGCGCCATCAAGATCGCCAGCCGCGGGCCGCAGAACCACTCGCTCGACGGCGTGCTCGAAGGCGCCTGAGTCCTGGCGAGAACGCCTGGCGAAAAGAGAAGCGCCGCCTCGAGGGCGGCGCGGTATGAAAGGCGCCGCCTCGAAGGCGGCGCCTGTCGATGATCCTGTTCTGAGCGGCGTTCAGACCACCGTCTGCGCCAGCTCGCCGCGCGCATAGCGCTGCGCGACCTCGCTGAGCGACTGCCCCTTGATCTTCGCCGCCTGGCCTTCGCAGCCGAACTCCAGGTAGCGCTGCTTGCACACCTTGTAGGCGGCCTCGCGCGCGGGCTTGAGCCACTCGCGGGCGTCGAACTTCTCGGGGTTCTCGGCCAGGAACTTGCGCACCGCGCCGGTCATCGCCAGGCGGATGTCGGTGTCGATGTTGATCTTGCGCACGCCGTGCTTGATGGCTTCCTGGATCTCGGAGACCGGCACGCCGTAGGTCTCCTTCATCTTGCCGCCGTACTGGCGGATCTGCTCGAGCAGCTCCTGCGGCACGCTCGAAGAGCCGTGCATCACGAGGTGCGTGTTCGGGATGCGGCGGTTGATCTCCTTGATGCGGCTGATCGCGAGGATGTCGCCGGTGGGCTTGCGGCTGAACTTGTAGGCGCCGTGGCTGGTGCCGATGGCGATGGCCAGCGCGTCGAGCTGCGTCTTGCGCACGAAGTCGGCCGCCTGCTCGGGGTCGGTGAGCAGCATCTCGCGCGTCATCGTGCCCTCGGCGCCGTGGCCGTCCTCCTTGTCGCCCTTCATCGTCTCGAGCGAGCCGAGGCAGCCGAGTTCGCCCTCGACCGTGACGCCGAGCTGGTGCGCCATCTGCACCACTTTCTTCGTTACGTCGACGTTGTAGTCGTAGCTGGCGATGCTCTTGCCGTCGGCCTCGAGGCTGCCGTCCATCATCACCGAGCTGAAGCCCAGCTCGATGGCGCCCTTGCAGACGTCGGGGCTCTGGCCGTGGTCCTGGTGCATCACCAGCGGGATCTGCGGATAGGCCTCGACGGCGGCCTGGATCAGGTGCTTGATGAAGGCCTCGCCGGCGTACTTGCGGGCGCCGGCGCTGGCTTGCAGGATCACCGGTGCGTTGACCTCGGCCGCGGCGGTCATCACCGCCTGCACCTGCTCGAGGTTGTTGACGTTGAAGGCGGGGATCCCGTACTGGTTCTCGGCCGCGTGGTCGAGCAGCTGGCGCATCGAGACGAGAGGCATGGACGTGCTCCGGAAGGGCTCTGGGTGGACTGGAATGACGGCGAAGCGGACTGCCGGAAATTCTAGCGACGGCCCTGCGGCAAGCCGCCTGCCCGAAGGGCGTATGCGCAGCCGCGCCTGCGCAGCGGCCGCTCTTCGTGGCGCAATTCGCGCCTCGCGGACGAGACCGCAGAAGCATCGCGTCCGCGGCCGCCGCGGGCGGGCGCCGCGGCGGGGAGGCGCCGAAGCACCGAGGCAAGCGAGCTCAGGCGACCTGGCAGACCTTCAGCATGTTCGTGCCGCCGGGGTAGCCCATCGGCTCGCCGCAGGTGATGGCGTAGGTGTCGCCCGGGCGCAGCACGCCGCGCTCCACCAGCAGCGCCTCGGCCTTGGCGAGCGCCGCGTCGCGCTCGTTCATGCGCGGCATCAGGATCGGCTGCACGTTGCGGTACAGCGTCATGCGGCGCTCGGCACCGGTCTGCGACGTGAGGCCGAAGATCGGCACCTTGACGTTGTGCCGGCTCATCCAAAGCGCCGTGCTGCCGCTTTCGGTGAGCGCCAGGATCGCCTTGCAGCCGAGGTGGTGCGCCGTGAACAGCGCCCCCATCGCGATGCTCTGGTCGATGCGGGCGAAGCGCTTGTTGGTGAAGTCGTTGTCGATCGCCACCTCCTCGGCGCGCTCGGCTTCGAGCGCGATGAGGTGCATGTGCTCCACCGTCTCCACTGGGAATTTGCCGGCGGCCGTCTCGGCGCTGAGCATCACCGCGTCGGTGCCGTCGAGCACGGCGTTGGCCACGTCGCTGACCTCGGCGCGCGTGGGCACCGGCGCCTGGATCATGCTCTCCATCATCTGCGTCGCGGTGATGACGATCTTGTCCATCTCGCGCGCCATGCGGATCATCTTCTTCTGCAGCGCCGGCACCGCCGCATTGCCCACCTCGACGGCGAGGTCACCGCGCGCAACCATGATGCCGTCGCTCGCCTTCAGGATCTGGTCGAGCACGGGAATCGCCTCGCTGCGCTCGATCTTGGCGATCATCGCCGGCTTGTGCCGTGCCGACTCGCCGGCCACGTTGGCGAGCTGGCGCGCCATCTCCATGTCGGTGGCGCTCTTGGGGAAGCTCACCGCCAGGTACTCGCACTGGAACGACATCGCGGTGCGGATGTCCTCCATGTCCTTGGCCGTGAGCGCCGGCGCGGTGAGGCCGCCGCCGGCCTTGTTGATGCCCTTGTTGTTGGAGAGCTCGCCGCCGAGCACCACCTTCGTCACCACCTGCTCGCCGCGCACCTCGTGCACGGTGAGCTTGATGAGGCCGTCGTTGAGCAGCAGCGTGTCGCCCGGGCGCACGTCGCGCGGCAGCTCCTTGTAGTCCAGGCCCACCGCGGCGGCATCACCCGGCTCGCTGCGGCCGGCGTCGAGCACGAACGTGGCGCCGGCTTCCAGCAGCACCTTGCCCTGCGCGAACTTGCCGACGCGGATCTTCGGCCCCTGCAGGTCGGCCATCAGCGCCACCGGCTTGCCCACGCGCGCGGCCACCTCGCGCACCATCGCCGCCCGCTCGATGTGGTCCTGCGCCTTGCCATGGCTGAAGTTCAGCCGCACCACGTCGACCCCCGCATGCAGCAGCCGCTCGAGCACCGCCGGGTCGCTCGAGGCGGGGCCGAGGGTGGCGACGATCTTGGTGGCGCGGGTCATTCAGAGGGCTCCCGTACGGGATGGACGTGGCGGCGGCGCGCATTATCGGCGCCGACCCACGAGCCCCCCGGCGGCGCGCGCCAGCGCCGTCACCTCCGACCACAGCGGGTGCGCCAGACCCTTCAGCGCCGCCAGCCAGCCGAGCGCGAGCAGCAGCGCCCCGGCACCGCCGACGCGCAGGTAGTTGCCCTCATCCGGCGCGGCCCACGCCACCAGCGCCGCCACCGGCAGCAGCGAAGCAAGCGCCACGGCGGCGCTCTTGCGCGTGGCCTGCCAGAGCGCGCCGGTGGTGACGCCGGCCGCGGCGCGCACCGCGCGCTGCGTCAGCCAGGCCCCGGCCAGCGCCGCCGCCACCAGCCCCCAGCAGGCGCCGACCAGCCCGAACGGCAGCACGAGCAACGTGCCGGCCACGCGCAACAGCTGCACCTTCAACTCGAGCGCGTTGCACTGGCGCACGAGGCCGAGCGCGAACAGCAGCGGATTCGCCAGGTGCTGCGCCAACGCCACCGCTGCGGCCAGGCACAGCACCGGCGCGATCGGCACCGCCTGCATCCACTGCGCGCCGTAGACGATGCGCACCGCCGGCCAGGCGAGGATCGCCATGCCGCCGAGGATCGGCCAGGCCACCGCCGTCAGGTGGCCCGTGCCGCGCAGGTACGCCGCGGCGATGCGGCCGCGGTCGGCGCCGGCGCGCGCGCGCTGCGCCAGGGCCGGCAGCATGACCGGGCCCACCGCCTGCAGCACAAGGCGGTTGAACAGTTCCACCAGCCCCTGCGCGCGGCCGAAGTGCGCCACCGGCTCCAGGCCCTCGGCCTTGCCGATGACGAGTTCCGGCGCGCCGGCCCCGACCTGGCCGTAGAGGAACACGCCGCCGGCCTGGCGGCCGAAGCGGAACACCTCGCCGGCGCCGGCCAGGCTCGGCCAGCGCGGCAGGTGCGCCGGCCGCATCGCCAGCACCACCAGCGTCGTGGCCACCGCGCCGGCCAGCGTCGCCAGGGCCAGACTCATCGGGCCGTGGCCGCGCAGCGCCAGCACGACGCCGACGACGAAGCCGGCGACGTTGGCCGCGAAGCTGGCCGCCACCACCGGCGCCATGCGCAGTTCACGCCGGCACCAGGCCAGCGTCACGCTGCCCAGCGGCGTGATGAAGAAGCTGAGCGCCAGCACGACCAGCACCTGGCCCACCTCGTCGCGGCCGTAGAAGCGCGCGACCCACGGCGAAAGCACGATCAGCGCCACGCCCAGCGTCGCGCCGACGATCCACACCACCGCGCCGGCGGCGCGCCACGTCGCCGTCGTCGGCGCGGGGTGCTGGATCAGGTACTCGTTGACGCCGAAGGTGCGGATCGAACCGGCCAGTGACGCGAACACCGCCGCCACGGCGAAGACGCCGAAGTCGTCGGGCACGAGCAGGCGCGCCAGCAGCATCCGGCTGGCGATCTGCAGCACCAGGCCGACGTAGGTGTCGGCGGCGCTGAGGGCAAGCGAGCGGCGCGTGCGGTCGGGCCGCTCGCCTTCAGCCGGCCCGGCCATGCGCGTGCATCGCGGCCACCGGCCGCGCCGTCAACGCCGGCGCGTGCAGGTAGCGCGCGGCGCGCCGCTTGGCCTCGATGTCGGCCAGCACGTGCGCGGCACGCGCCTCGTCCACGCCGAGCGCCGGCGCCAGCTCGGCAGCGCCGAAGCCGTGGTCCATCGCCCACAGCGCCAGGTCCATCTGCGCGTAGGGCAGCGCGAAGTAGAACTCGTCCTGCCCCTGCGCCAGGCTGTAGGTGTCGGTGGTCGGCGTCACGCTGCACAGTTCGGCCGGCAGGCCGAGGTGGCGCGCCAGCGCGTAGACCTGCGTCTTGTACAGGTGGGCGATCGGCTTCAGGTCGGCGGCGCCGTCGCCGTTCTTGACGAAGAAGCCCTGGTCGACCTCGAGCCGGTTGGGCGTGCCGACGACGGCGTAGTTCAGGCGGTCGGCGTGCGTGTACTCGACGAGCTTGCGCGCGCGCTGCTTCATGTTCGTCGCGGCGACGATCTCGAGGTACTCGCGCGCACCGAGCCGGGCGTCGAACTCCCGGCCTTGCGGGTCGCGCACGACGAGGCGGAAGTGGTTCAGGCCGCCGTCCAACCCGCCGCTCAGCACGATCTTGCTGCGCCAGCCTTCGCCATAGGCCGGGAAGACGCGCCGGAACGCCGCGTCGCGCATCGCGTAGCAGCCCAGCGCCTGAAGCGCCGGCGCCAGTTCGTGCCGCTCGCTGGCGATGCCCAGGTGTGCGGCCAGCCGCGCGGCCAGCTCGCCGCTGGCGGCACTCGAATCGCGCTCGGGCAGCATGAGGCCGAGCACCCGTTCGCGCCCGAGCGCGCGCACGGCCAGCGCCGTGCACACCGTGCTGTCGATGCCGCCGCTCATCGCCACCACCGCGCCACGGCGGCGCAGCGGGCCGCCGATCGTCTCGCGCATCCACTGCGCGATGTGCGTGGCCTCGGCTTCCAGCTCGGCCGGCGACAGCGCCAGGACCGAGGCGTCGAGCCGGCCGGGCGGGCTCATGCCGCGGCGCGCTT